>JBMOKQ010000058.1:0-87955 GCA_049324295.1 Bacteroidota bacterium | reverse complement strand
TTCCACTGGGCATCTGTGAGATTGGTCGAATACATCTGTTCTAAGTTTAGTCACTTATAAAACGATGAATTCTCTCTTTTATGGATGCCCTTTATCATGTTTTTTTATAATTTTAAACAGGCTCTTATTTGAATTCATTCAAACATAAAAAAGACCCCACAAGTGGGGCCTTTTTTATACTGGCCGGTATTAGTCCTCATTACGAAAAACAACTACTCCGTCAAAAGCATCAATCAATACTTTTTTTGTTTTATCAATTTCACCGGCCAATATTTTCTTACTGAGTGTATTGATCATCTGTTTCTGGATCAATCGTTTTAATGGTCGTGCACCCATTTGCGGATCATATCCCTGTTCGCTCAGGAACTCCAGTAAATATTCACTGAACTCCAATTGTATTCCGGATTCTTCCAACATTTTCTTTAACCCGTTCAGTTGAATCTTTACAATTCCCATGATCTGCTTTTTCAGCAGCGGGCTAAACATAATAATTTCATCTACCCTGTTCAGGAACTCCGGTCTGATCGTTCTGCGCAACAGTTCCATTACTTCCGTTTTTGCTTTTTCTGTTGCCTCATACACATTCTGGTCGTTCACATTTTCAAATGCATCCTGTATAAGATGGCTTCCAATGTTGCTGGTCATGATGATGATTGTGTTCTTAAAGTTCACTGTTCTTCCTTTGTTATCTGTGAGGTGACCATCATCAAGTACCTGCAACAATATGTTCCACACATCCGGATGCGCTTTTTCAATTTCATCAAGCAACACCACACTATAAGGTTTTCGCCGGACTGCTTCAGTTAACTGTCCGCCTTCATCATATCCTACATAACCCGGAGGGGCGCCTACCAGCCTTGAAACGGTATGTTTTTCCTGGTATTCACTCATGTCAATCCGGGTCATCAGGTGTTCATCATCAAACAGGTATTCTGCCAGCGCTTTGGCCAGCTCTGTTTTACCTACCCCCGTGGTACCCAGGAAAATAAATGATCCGATTGGTTTACGTGGATCCTGTAAACCTGCCCTGCTCCTACGTACCGCATCGGCTACTGCTGTAATAGCTTCTTCCTGTCCAACCACGCGCTGGTGTAATTCATTCTCCAGGTTTAATAATTTTTCGCGCTCACCCTGCATCATCTTACTTACAGGAATACCTGTTGCCTTGGCAACATTTTCAGCAATGTCTTCTGCATCCACTTCCTCCTTCATCAGTCTCCTGCTTTGTTCACCTAACTGGTTCAACTGCTCGGTATAACTGCTTATCTGCGCTTCCTGTTCTTTTACCTTACCATATCTTATTTCTGCTACTTTTCCATAATCGCCGTTTCTTTCAGCCTGTTCTGCTTCCAGTTTTAATGATTCGATAGCGGCTTTGGCCTGTTGTATTTTCTCTACAATTTCTTTTTCATTTCTCCATTTGGCTTTTAGGGTATCGCGCTGTACACTCAGGTTACTGATTTCAATATTCAGTTCCCTCAGTTTTTCTCCGTCATCTTCACGCTTGATCGCCTCTCTTTCAATTTCCAGTTGCCTGATCTGCCGTTCGAGCGTATCCAGTTCCTCGGGCATTGAATTCATTTCAAGACGCAGTTTTGCGGCGCTTTCGTCAACCAGGTCAATTGCCTTATCGGGTAAAAAACGATCGGTAATGTACCGGTTTGATAATTCTACTGCCGCTATAATGGCTTCGTCTTTTATACGTACATGGTGGTGTGTTTCGTAACGGTCTTTCAGGCCCCTCAAAATAGAGATAGCATCTTCAATACCCGGCTCTTCAATCATCACTTTCTGAAAACGACGTTCAAGTGCCTTATCTTTTTCAAAATATTTCTGGTATTCATTTAAGGTTGTTGCACCAATGGCTCTGAGCTCCCCTCTCGCCAATGCGGGTTTCAGGATATTCGCCGCATCCATGGCTCCTTCTCCTCCACCTGCGCCTACCAGTGTGTGTATTTCGTCGATAAAGAGAATGATTTCACCATCACTTGCTGCTACTTCTTTTACCACTCCTTTTAATCTTTCTTCAAATTCACCTTTGTACTTGGCACCTGCTATGAGTTGCCCCATATCAAGTGTAAAAATGGTTTTTGATTTCAGGTTCTCCGGAACATCTCCGTTGATGATTCGCATGGCCAGTCCTTCTGCAATAGCTGTTTTACCAACACCCGGCTCTCCCACAAGAATGGGATTGTTTTTACTTCTTCTTGAAAGAATGTGTAATGTTCTGCGAATTTCTTCATCGCGACCAATCACAGGATCCAACTTTCCCTGACGTGCCGCCTCGTTCAGGTTACGCGCATATTTATTTAGTACATTGAATTGTGTTTCCTGTGTCTGCGACTTAATTGTATCACCTTTTCTCAAATCTTTTATGGCTGTAGTTAAACCTTTTTCTGTTAAACCTGCCTCTTTTAATAATTTTGCCGTTGCATCATTTACCTGCAATAATGCAAGCATAAAATGTTCGGGGCTGATAAACTCATCTCCAAAAGCTTTAAGACCTGCATTTGCTTTAAGGAAAACGGTATTCAGATCGCGGCTAACAGATTGTGCAGGTTCACCACCCTGGCTACGAGGCAATTTGGCCAATGCTTCTTCCAGCTTATTTTCAAGTAAAGGAATGGCCACATTATTCTTTTTGAGTAAGAAAATGATTGGACTTTCCTTATCTGAAAGCAACGCTTTTAGCAGGTGTTCCGTTTCTATGGCAGGGTTATTCCCATTATAGGCCAGCTGTTGAGCTGCCTGTATGGTTTCCTGTGCCTTAATGGTATAATTATTCAGATTCATATTTGTTATACCTCGTTTTAACTAGTGCTTATAAAAACTTCTGTTCAGATTTGCACCCGAAGTCATAATTTGTACACAAAAACTATTCTAAGACTTCAAACAACAAATAAAACCTGGAAACCCTGAAATTATGTCTGTAAAGTTCGAAATAAACTGTATGAAAGTCAGCCTGGGTCTTGTTTTCCTGCTATTCTTTCAGTCCCTTTTTGCCCAATATGATTTTAGTGCTATTGATAGCCGGCTGGAAGCAGAAAAAAAACAACTCGGTGGTCATGTTGTGGCTTTAATTTATAAGGATGGTAAGTTGATTTATCAAAAGGCAATCGGTACCGATTTTAATGCAAAAACACAGGCTCCTATTGCAAGTGCCAGCCAGTGGCTCACTGCAGCCCTGGTTATGACTTTTGTGGACCAGGGTAAATTATCGCTTGATGATAAAGTGAGTAAATATATACCCCTGCTTACAAAATATTCTAAAGGATATATTACAATTCGTGATTGCCTTGCACATTTAACAGGTATTGAATCTGAACCTATCCGTAGTTTAAAGGAACAACTCAACAGGAAAAAATATACCAACCTTGAAGAAGAGATTACCGATATTATTTCTACACGTGAAATCGTTTCTAACCCCGGTTTACAGTTTCGATATGATAATATTGGATTGAATATAGCCGCGCGGGTATTGGAAGTTATTACCAAGCGTGGATTTGAACAGATTATGGCTGAAAAAATTACACGTCCCATGCAGATGCGTAACACTAATTTTAGCAATTTTAATGCGGTAAATCCATCAGGTGGTGCGCAATCTTCTGCTGCCGACTATATGACTTTTCTTGCCATGATTCTCAATAAGGGTATGCATAACCGAAAAAGAATTTTAAGTGAAAGCGCCATCGAACAAATGGAATCTGTTGTTACCACCAGTGATATGATTCAGTATAGTCCCAAAGCAACACAGGGTTTTCAATATGGTTTTGGGCAATGGATTATAACTACAGATGAAAATGGCAAAGGCAGTTCTTTTACTTCTCCGGGTTTATTTGGTACGTGGCCAATGATTGACCGTTGCAGAAACTATGCCTGCATCTTCTTTACAGAAGGGAAGCTAAATGAAGAAAAAAGAGAATTATTTCTGCAATTGAAAGGATTGATTGATGATATAATTCCTTCAACCTGTAAATAAAGAAATCTTTTTTTGTTGAGCAACTCTTTACAATACGATCACTTTATCAAGCATGTTGCTGCAAAACTCGGTTTCGATTATTGCGGCATCGCTAAAGCTGTTGTTTTGGAGGAAGATGCGCGTAGGCTCGAAACATGGCTGCATCAAAACCATCATGGCAGTATGCAGTACATGGAGAAGCATTTCGATTTAAGAATTGATCCTTCCAAACTTGTACCGGGAGCGAAGTCTGTAATTACAGTCCTGAAAAATTATTATCCTTCGGAACAGCAGTCACAAGAAGCACCACGCATTTCAAAATATGCCTGGGGAAAAGATTACCATGAAGTAATACGTGCACAATTAAAAGATTTTCTTGATGAGTTAAAAAAGATTTACGGTGATATACAAGGCAGGGGTTTTGTTGATTCTGCTCCTGTTCTCGAAAGAAGCTGGGCCACACGTAGTGGTGCGGGCTGGATCGGTAAAAATGGTAATCTGATTACCAAAAACAGCGGTTCTTTCTTCTTTATCGCCACACTCATTGTAGATATTGAGCTTCCTTACGATGATCCATTTGCTAAGGACTATTGCGGAACCTGCAGGAAATGTATTGATGCCTGTCCAACAGATGCTATTCTTGACAATAAAACGATTGATGGAAGTAAATGTATCAGCTATTTTACTATTGAATTAAAAGATGCGTTTATTCCTTCGGAAATGAAAGGAAAGTTTGAGAACTGGATGTTTGGCTGCGACACCTGCCAGGATGTTTGCCCATGGAACCGTTTTAGTAAGCCTCATCAGGAAAATAATTTTTATGCCATTCCTGCTATTCTTAACCTGAATACAAAAGAGTGGGAGGCGTTGTCGGAAGAGAGCTTCAGGCAATTGTTTCGTGATTCACCTTTAAAGAGAACCAAGTTCAGTGGTATTCAACGTAACCTGAGGTTTATACAAAATGATTCATAAATCGCCCCGGATTAAGCAACTGTTATGAGAACTTTTGCCATCCGGAGCAATTCAACCAAAAACTACAATTGAGCCCTTTCGAACCAACTACCATAACCGAAATCCTGCTTTCAATGACAGCCTTCTATAGGTATATTCATCAGTTCGCTCTGACTGTCCGCTTCCCGGGAGTGGTGGGGGCCAACGCCATATCCACGCTAAACGGTCATCGTATTTTTCGCTAAATTTTTTAATGGTATAACCGATACTTACAGAAAGATTCTTCTGCTTTCCTAAGTCAATATCGTAACCGATACCCATATCCGTATACAAAGCCATCATAAACTCACTCTTTTTTGCAGCTCCCTGTATAAATAGGGTTTTATATTGATCCTCTTTTGGCCAGGGCACATTATAGCCAACATTTGCAAACACAAATGCTTTCTTTTTGCTACCAAAATAATTGCGTATATCAACAAATACCGGAACAGATCTTACAGAATAATAATCGAGCCCCATACCTGCTCCAATTCGCCAGTTTCCTGTTACAATTCCTCCCACTACCTGAAACTGCATGTTAGTTGACTGGTCTCCATCCATAATACCCAATTGTGGCATCAGGTAAGATTTGTTGCTTTGAGAGGATTGAGTATTTGCCTGTGCAGCGACAAATAGGAAGAGTATAAAAAATAATTTTTTCATGTTACTGATTTGCGTGTGATAGTTCAATTTTGGGCTACCTGTATCTTGCTGACTAGTTTTGCATTGGCGAGGTCGCGATAGTCAATAAAATAGATGCCATCTTTTGCTACTACTAAAGCATATCCCTGGTAAGCAATTACATCATCGGCTTCAAAACCACCAATGGTTTTAAGTAAGGTTACATTTGAAACATCTGTGGCATTAAATAATTTCAAACCATCTGTACCATCGCAGATAAACAGTGTTGACCCGTCTTTTGATAACCCTTTCGGCGATTTTAAAGGATATGTCTTTACCAGTTGAGGAGATATAAGGCTTTTTATATTCACTACATCCAGCTGGTTACTGAATCCACCGCAGAAATTACCTCCTTTTAATGTTACGTATGCATAATCACCATCGGCAATTACAGGATCACAGGCTCTTACATGCACAAACTGTCCAAGTTTTTGAGGATCATCCGGGTTATTGGTATTGTAAATAAACATGCCTGATTGTCCACCAATAAAGAGATTATTGTTATAAGGGAAAATTGTTTCGATTCCACCCTGGGTAAGATCTACTTTTTTAACATAGGCCGGCGCATCCGCTTTTGTTACATTAAATACTTTCAGGTCATCGTGACTCACTGTATATAACCTGTTTTGCTGTAGCCCAAAACGTGCCGTTGAACCTGTAATACCGGTAGTAGCTGTACCTGAAAAGCTGGCCGCTGCGGAACGAAATGAAGACCATATTGTCAATCCTCTTGTATCGAATTCAAAATTTCCTGACTGATCTGCTCTGAGTCTTCTGTTGATAACCGTATCTACTTTTACCCATTTCTGTATGACTTTACCCGTATCGGCTGCAAAACCACCATAATATCGATGTGGAAATACTCCATTCAAAAACTGTTTCACACTCACATTCCTGGGGTTGGTGATATCAATTGTTACAAGATCGGTATAACAATCAGCATACAGGTTATTACCATTGATGGCAATATCAACACAACCCGGAATATATATAAATGCAATTTTTTGCGGATTGGATATATCAGACAGATCAATTACATGTATCCCTTTATCAATATCATTGAGAAATAAATAGTTTCCCATCAGCACAATTTTGCCGGGTCTGGCAATAGATGCTGATGGTGAATTCTTTATACCTGCTTTTACTTCATCTTTTGTCTGGTAAACAGGCCGGTAAAAACTGTATGATTCCTTTACCGTGTCTTTCATACAAGCTACAAATAAAATTGGTAGTGCAAGTAAGCAGTAGCGTAGTGTTTTCATACAAATGGTTTAATACTTGCTTGACCCCACCACACTTAATAACGTTGCATTCCGGCTACTTCCTTTTGTTGAGTACAAAAGAAAGGCGTACAGATGGCCTGAAAAGATGCTGATTTACACCAGGCTGTTTCGATAAATTACTAAGCATGTATTGCATTTGTGGTCCGATATAAACCTGTTTCGATTTACCCAATCCGAAATCAATGCCACCCGTTATATCCATCTGCATAGTTCTCAATAATGATCTGTTCTGAAACAGATATGTATTTGTATTCATGGAGCCGAGATGAAGTCCATTACTACCCAATAAAGCATTTACACCGATACCTGCATACCATTGCATATCAACTTCTTTAAACCATTTCAGCGACTGGTAATAACGCAGACCTAATTGAATGAAATGATAATAAGAAGTATATGAAGCACTGTCTTTTACTCCATAATATTTATTTGCATCATTGGTAGTGTTTACATTACTAAACTGAACAGTACCAGTATTCAAACTGCCTACACCGGTTCTGGTGCTGAATAAATGATACCCTGCAGTTAGTCCAATTGCATGTTTTTCCTTTTTCCCAAATTTCCTTATGGCTTCCAGGAAAGTACCAAAAGACAATGCGTCTCTTACCACCGGTTTCATGTTAGGCATAGCTCCTGATGATCCTCCGCCTGGTCCCGGAGAACCTGTTATCGGCGCTGAATTACCAGAAAAAGCATTATCATAAGCACGGGAGTTTATATTTTCCAATAAAGAGCGTATAGAATTTCTTACACCACTTGTTCCTGCATTGAATCCAATACGCCATTGCCATTTATTCGCTTTTATTGTTTTGCTGTTTTTTGATACAGAAGAATCAGTTGAAGCTGGTTTTAGTAGTTCTGTTTCTTTTACTATCTCAACTGAATCTTTTTTTATATCCACTGTCTTCACAACAGAAGATATATCAGCTTTTTCCTGATTTTCGCTCTGTACTGATTGTCTATTCGCTCTTCCATCAACCATATTTACGTTTTCAACAGTTATAGATGACTGACTTATTTTTTCATCTTTTTTCAGATCCTGACCGATAATCTGGTTAAGCTGATTTGATTTTGTATCTGATTCATTAACTGTATTCCTGATCGGTTGCTGATATACAGTTGCCGATTTTATTTTGCCAGTTGAAAAACCAGTAGTTGATGATGGTAAGTTTTCAATATTTCCTTTTTCTATCTTTTGTTTGATGCTTGCCTCTTTTTGGGTAACTACAGAAACCGGTGTTTCGTTTTTTTCAGATAAGGATATGGTTTGATCAGTCGATTTTTTTGTACCTGTTATTTGAGTGTCATGGCTTAATTGTGATGCAGCTGGTTGTTCCTGTATCATCCACCATAACGCAGTAACTGATAATCCCGCCAATAAAAAAAACATCCACAAAACCCAGCGGCGTTTGCGTTCTTTCTTTAAACTGGTGGCCACAGATTCCCATACTGCGGCATTTGGTTTTATGCGCAAGTCAGAAAGCTCTTCCCGAACCTGTTGTTCAAAAGACTTATCGGACATAACGATCTTTTTTTCCGTTTACAGAATGTTTTTCCAGCCAGCTGACCAACAATCCTTTTGCACGGGCATATTGCGATCTGCTGGTTCCTTCACTAATTCCAAGAATCTTTGCAATTTCAACATGTGTATACCCTTCCACTGCATGCAGGTTAAATATGGTTTGATAACCGGCCGGCAATTGCCTGATCAGGTTAAGCAAATCCTTCATGTGCAGCTGAATATCGGGCTGGTGATTATCTACCGGGTGCAATTGTGCATCCTCAAAACCCAGGTCCAACTGGTATCGGGGTTTCCTTTTCAGGTAATTAATGGCCGTATTTACCATGATTCTCCTGATCCAGGCGCCCAGGTCACCCTCCGAACGATATTGGTGAAGATTCTGAAACACTTTAATAAATCCCTGTTGTAATACTTCTTCAGCATCATGCATGCTTTTTGTATATCGATAACAGGTACCCAGCATCTGCTCCGCAAAGGAGTCATACAACTGTTTTTGGGCAGCCGGATGTTGTCTAAGGCAGTCTTTTATCAATCTTTGTTCGTCTTGCATGCAGTGAATTCGTTGATTTGACACATTCTATTGTCCGGACGTTGCATCGTTTCAAAAACTGGGCAAAACTACCCCAGCCCCGGGCTCCTCTGCCACCGTTTACATATTACATTTGCCGTATGAGTATTAGCAGTAAAGATCAGCAGTATATATGGCACCCTTTTACCCGTCAGAAGGATATGTCGCCCCCTCTGCCTATTACAAAGGGCAAAGGCAGTTTGTTGTTTGATGAAAACGGGAAAAGCTATATAGATGCCATCAGTAGTTGGTGGGTAACGTTGCATGGACATGGACACCCATATATTGCCGAAAAAATTTACCGTCAGGCACTGGAACTGGAACAGGTAATTTTTGCCGGCTTTACACATAGGCCGGCAGTTGAGCTAGCAGAGCGGTTATTACCCAAATTGCCTGGATCATTTGCAAGAATATTTTACAGCGATAACGGCTCAACTTCGACAGAAGTAGCATTGAAAATGTCGGTCCAATACTGGTGGAACAAAGGAGAAAAACACCGGAATAAAATCATTGCATTCAAAAACAGTTATCATGGCGACACATTTGGCGCTATGAGTGTAAGTGACAGAAGTGTTTTTACACTAGCTTTTCACGAGTTATTATTTGATGTGGTTTTCCTCGATACCCCCACTGAAAACAATATCAATGACCTCAAAAAAATATTGCAACAAGAGGCCGCCGGTACCGCTGCATTTATTTATGAACCATTGGTGCAGGGAGCAGGGGGAATGAATATGTATGAGCCTCCTTTGCTCAATGAATTATTAAACACAGCAAAACACAATGATATCATTTGTATTGCTGATGAAGTAATGACCGGGTTTGGGCGGACGGGGAAATTATTTGCGAGCGAATACATGGATCAGAAACCCGATATCATTTGTTTGAGTAAGGGTTTAACAGGCGGAACCATGGCACTCGGAGTAACAGCCTGTACAGATCGTATTTACCAGGCTTATGTAGATGATGATGCTTTAAAAACATTTTTCCATGGTCATTCTTTTACCGCTAACCCCCTGGCCTGTTCCGCTGCACTGGCCAGTCTTGATTTATTGGAAAAAGCGGAGTGCCGGGCTCAAATATCCTGGCTCAGCAACTCTAATCATCAAATGGCAGATACTTTAAAAACACATAGTCTGCCAATCAGTGATATCCGTTGTTTGGGTACCATTCTTGCTTTTGAATTAACTGAAGGAAAAAAAGAATACCTGAACCGGGTAAGCAGTGTTATAACTGCTAAAGCTATGGAACAGGGTGTTTATATCCGCCCGCTGGGAAATACTGTTTACCTGATGCCGCCCTATTGCGTGAGTAGTGAAGAATTAGAGCGTACTTATAGCTGTATTACAGATATATTACGTAAGTTTTTTTAGTTTATTGAACAAAATACACGTAGAAATCACCAATAATGAGTATCCCAACTACCTGTTGATTGACTAATTTTTGCGAGTGAATAAGTTATTTGTGCTGTGTACTATTTGAGATCATCAAATTAATTTTCAGGACAAAAATCCAAATCTTATGAAGAAGTTTTTTTATGTGCTTTTGTTTGCTTTTTTTGTAACACAGCTGAATGCGCAAACTCCTACCCTTACTAAAGGAGAAACCATTTCTTACCTTGATAAGAAAATAAAAGAATCTATTGGGCATAGCTGGACAAACAACAATGGTACAATAGGTAAAATATCTTCTGCCAGTGTATCACAGACCGAAAAGGGAATAAGAATTGAATTCAAGATCGACTATCAACGTTTGGTAAATTATGACTTCAATCCGAAACTGATCAGTTCTATAACTGAATATACAAATGGAACGAGTTCTCCTATAAATGAAATACGCTTGTCTTTAAAGGGAAATGTTTGTATTCATTATAATAACGGGCAAACCAATAGTGTTGCTTTTGCCAATTTTCCATACCTGAAAGCTGATGTTGATAACTTTCAAAAAAAATCCAAAGCTTTTAATCATTTAAAAGCTTTGTTGGCCGCAGAAGATGATCCTTTTGGTCAGTAGTCATCAGGGTCTGTTGTATATTGTATGTTTCATATTTTATGAATAGTCCGGTAAGAAATTAGGATGTGAATATGTGGAAAAAAGGGACACAATAAAAGGTAAAAGAAAAGGGGTTAGTTATGTGTGAAAAAAACAACCCCCCTTTTCAAAAGCACTAAGCTTCATTGAAGTAAAGTTGCGACAAGTAAATGGCATCAAAAAGCCTCAGTTAAATTTTTATCCACTTTATTTGAAGTAATGTGGACAGTACCTGGCCGGATTCATTTTTTAAACTTGGGGAGGTTCAGCTCGCTGAGTGAACAGATGTTCCGGTTGCAGTTTTTGAAAGAGTTTGATTTTTTGAGTTTGTTTATATCGATGTTATCAGGAAAGGAGAAAAAGGAGATGCTGTTGGTATTTGATCCTTCGTTCATCCCTAAAAGCGGGAAGCAGACCTATGGATTGGCAAGGTATTGGAATGGCAAGTCGCAGCGGGCAGAGAAAGGCTTAGAGATAGGTTGTTTGGGTGCCATAGATGTGAGTGAGGCAACAGCCTATCACCTGTTGGCGAGGCAAACAAGACCGGATAAAACAAGTAGCCGTATGGAACAGTATGTATCGATGATAAAGGAGAAGACAGCCAAATTAACAGAGATCAGCCGGTATCTATGTGTAGACGGATACTTCATGAAATCAACGTTTATAGAGCCGCTGTAAAAGGAAGGCTTTAAAGTGATTACCAAAATGAGGTGTGATGGCAATCTGAAAGAGGTGTATAATGGGTTGAAATCAAAAGGCCGCGGAAGGCCTAAGCTGTATGGTGAAAAAATAGATCTGCAACAGATTGACAGGCGCAAATGGGAGAAATGCTGGCAGACAGAGGAGATGACCGGGTATGAACGGATCGTATACTGTGTAACACTGAAACAGCGGGTGAAAGTGGTTTATGTCCACAAACCGGATACTGGAGGGTATGAGGTATTGTTATCAACGGATCTGGAATTAAGCGGGGAGAAGATCATTGCGTATTACCGATTGCGGTTCCAGATAGTCCCGAGGACTCGGGATTGATCCGGGATGCCAAGCAACATGGTGGATTGGAAGATTGCCAGGCAAGGGATGAAAAGAAGTTGCATTATCATTTTAATATAGCCTTGGGTAGTGTAAGTTCGGCCAAACTAACGCTGTGGGCGAATCTGGATAACAAAAAAGAAGTACCGTTCTCGATGCGCAACATCAAACTGTACTTCTATAATAAATATTTGACAGAAACTATTTTTACAAACTTAGGATTAGACCTGAATTGCAGAAAAATAAACCGGTTGTACAACCAATGCCTTTATATTGGCCGTATTGCCGCTTAAAAATTACCGAACCATTGAATTAAAAAAGCCATCCGAAAAAACGATGGCTTAAATATTAACCTCATTTAACATTTTCTACAAACCAAAGAGCCCGCTGTTCAACAGCTGTAATGTTTTGGTTTTGTATTCGCTGGGTACCAGCAGTGATATATTGTGTGGACTTCCTCCATAACTCACCATGGTTACCGGTATTTCCTCGATGGCATTAAACAGTTTCTGCAATACCAGTTCTGTTTGGGCGATCTCGTTACCCACGATTGATACAATGGTTTGATTCTTTTCCACTTCTACTGTTCCGAATGGTTCCAATTCTTTTACAATACCTGCCAATGCCTCATCGGTATCAATAGTAACAGATACAGCTACTTCCGATGTAGTAATCATATCAATAGAGGTACGGTATTTTTCAAAAACTTCAAACACTTTACGCAAAAAGCCATAGGCGAGTAACATGCGGCTGCTTTTTATTTTGATGGCAATAATACCGTCTTTGGCGGCAACGGCTTTTACGCCTACACTTCCTGCTTCTTTGGTGATAACGGTTCCTGCAGCATCAGGCTGCATGGTATTCAGCAATTTTACAGGAACGTTTTCCTGTTGCGCCGGCCAGATACAGGTTGGGTGCAAAATTTTTGCACCGAAATAGGCCAGTTCTGCTGCTTCATCAAAACTCAATTGTTCTATGGCTACTGTTTTGCTCACGATGCGTGGATCGTTATTATGCATACCATCAATATCGGTCCATATTTCACAAACCGACCCGTTAATGGCTGCTGCCACCAATGATGCCGTATAATCACTTCCTCCACGTTTTAGGTTATCAACCTCTCCTCTTGCATTACGACAGATATAACCCTGTGTGATAAATATTTTTTTATCGGTATACTGTTGCAGAATATGATTCAGCTTGGTTTTGATAACAGAAAGCTGAGGTTCTTCATTGGCATCAATGGTCATGAATTCCAATGCAGGTAACAACATATGATCAATTCCCTGCTCTTCCAGGTAACAACAAAAAAGTTTGGTACTCATCAACTCACCCTGGGCAAGAATATCTTTATTCAATGCTTCGCTGAATGAAATACGCAGGATAATATTCAGGAACTCAAAATGTTCTGAAACAACAGCATTGGCCTTTGTACGGAGAGTGTCTGTTTTAACCAGGTCCAATACAAAACTGCGGTAATGTGCCTCCAGCTGATCAATCTTCTGTTTGGCAGCTTCCCTGTTTCCTTCTGATAAACTGTTGCTGATATCAACAAGTGCATTGGTAGTACCACTTAGCGCACTCAATACCACAATCTTCGACTCAGTATCTTTTGTAATTAATTGCGATACCTGGTGCATACGTTCCGGCTTTCCAACACTGGTGCCTCCGAACTTCATTACTTTCATAAATCCCCCTCCCCGTTTTAAATGTTTGTTAAATGAGCTGCAAAGGTAAAAGATGAGCAGTAAAGTATGACGGGATTTTAGAGAACGTTTGTTAGTATAGTTAATCTGCCTCAAGCTAATGGTTCATGGCTAATCGCGATTAGCCATGAACCATTAGCTTGAGGCAGCGAGTTAGAGGCTTGGTTCTTTATGCATGCACAGAAATATGATGATTTGATTTTAAAATCAATTGTCTTTTTTTATATTATAAAATATTATATACACATGAGCGAATTAATAACTCTGCAAACCTGCTTTCTCATTGTTGGTAATGTACTGGCACAAGACCCCAGGGTATATACTGAATCTGATGGAAAAGGAGGTGTAAAAATAATGGCAGAAAAGAAAAAGCCGGGAACAGTAACTGTAGAAGTGAGTTTTACAGAACTGAACGGTTTCGGTTATCAGGCGGCAACCCGCTTGTGCAAACTATTAATTCAGCCGTCAGCAATCTTGGAAGCCTAGCCAGGGAATCAAATGGCTTTAGTTTTAGTTACAGGTATAGTTATAAGTCTTATCCCGGGAAAATATGTCGAAAGCTGATACATTTTTTCCTTATCTGATGCCGGTAAAAGTAAGTAATCCTGTTATTACTTCCGGCTCGTATTATATCGGAGAAATTGCAGGTAAAAAATCAAGTAACTACTATGCCATCGGTTTTAATTTTCTGGTTGATGATACTGTTTTTGCAACAAGAGCCTGTACCATTACTGTTGCTTCAGGTGCGGAAACAGAACGTGGCGACCATGAATTGTACAATGTAAAAGCCCGGGGGAACATCGGTATTGAACATGAAGAAGGTATACTTGCGAAGTATAATTTTATTCATCCCATTAAAACATTGATTGAACCGGGTGATTTTGTTGTTCCCGGGCAGGCAATCGCTGTGTATTCTGGTAGTCAGAACAGTAATACCTTACTTTTCAGTGTTTCTTATCTCGACCTGTAGTTTACCGATGATAATGGAGGTCATTATAAAATTATTCGTCCGAGGTTTTATATTGATGTCAGCCAGACTGAACTTTTAATGCCCGGCAAGAATTATACTTCCGTACATCCTTATGAAATTATCATTAAGGAATTAAGCAGTAAACAAAAAAAGAAACTGGGTCTGTCATCAAAACAATAATATTTCAGAGCCTGATTCCGAATCGGTTGCCAACAGTCTTAATATCTTCTGCAACAGATGAAACAATAGGAATTCCCTTTTCCTTTCTTTGCGTTTCATATTCCCGTTCGGGGTCTCCGGGTATCAAGACCTGTTTGTGTCCGGGTGCAGGTTTGGCATTTCTGAACCTGTTGATCCAGTTGTCCATATGCTGTTTAAATTCTTCTGCAGGTCTGAATGCATCAATACGCATGGCTCCAAAAAAATGTCCGAGTCCTTTGCCTGGCATATTTTCAGGCATAGGCACATAAGCAGGGAATGGTGGCGCCCATGGGCCATAACTGCCGCCACTTAACACTGCAGAAAAAATATCCACTATTGAACCCAGTGCATACCCTTTATGACTTCCATGTTCGCGATCGCTGCCCAGCGGTAACAGGGCGCCTTGTTTCTTAAGAATATTTGCATCTGTTGACGCGTTGCCCTCCTGGTCCTGTACCCAACCTAATGGTGTTTCTGCATTTTTTCTTTGCAAGATTTCCAGTTTACCATTGGCTGCAGTGGTGGTTGCCATGTCTGCTACAAAAGCAGGTTGCTCACCGGCTGGTATGGCCACTGCAATTGGGTTTGTCCCCAACATTCTTTCAATGGAAAAAGTAGGCGCCACCAATGCGCTGGCATTGGTCATGGCCATACCAATCATATCGTGTTGCAAAGCCATCATTGCATGATAGCCTGCAATACCAAAATGATTTGTGTTTCGTACACTCACCCACCCCGTACCGGCTATTTTTGCTTTTTCAATGGCCACCTGCATAGCAAACGGCGCCACTACAAGACCCAAACCTGCATCACCATCTACAACAGCTGTTGAGGGTGTTTCATGTACTATTTCAATATCGGGAGTGGCATTAATACGTTGAACTTCCCACAAACGTACATAACCACTTAACCTGGCCACTCCATGGCTATCAATACCACGCAGATCTGCAGATAGCAGCACAGTGGTTGCCGTAGTTGCATCTGTATCAGAGCATCCCATGGCTTTAAATACATCATGGGTAAACTGGTAAAGCGATTGGTATGAAAACAATTGATCCATCTGCGCAAGGTACAAAACTGTTGTATTGTAAAAGTTTTTGAAGTCTTGAAGATGGGATTAGCGATATGAGAGTATTGCCACTGAGGACACAGAAGTACACTGAAATTAGTCCTCCATATAAAAGAATCCGTTTTTCAGGGCGTATATGGCTATACCTGCAGTAGTTTTAACGTTCATTTTCTCTAATATCTTTGTCCTATGTCCCTCCACAGTTCTAGGACTTATGAATAATGTATCACCAATTTCTTTACTGGTTTTCTCCAGACAAATCAGTTTTATAATTTCTCTTTCCTTTTCGGAAAAAAGTTTTTGGGCAGACTGATTATAGGGGTTGAAATCGCTCTTTGCAATTAACCTGACCAGGCGACTAGATGTGGTTTTACAGTAATAAGGAATTCCCGCATATACCATCCTGATGGCTTCGGTGATTTCTCCACGCGCTGCATTCTTTACGATATAACCCATAGCCCCTGCTTCGAGTGCATCTGTTACCATGGTATCACTATCGAAGGTTGATAATGCAATAATTTTTGCTCCTTGTTTTAATTGTACAATTTCACGAATGGCTGATACACCATCTAGTTCCGGCATACGGAGATCGGTGATAATTATATCGGGTTGAAATTCCCTGTATAAACGGAGTAATTGTTTTCCATTAGCTGCATCGCCGATGACCTTTATCAATGGGTCTTTTGTTAATAACATAGATAGACCATCCCGATAAATATCATGATCATCAGCGATGATTACAGTTATTTGAGTGGTCTGTTCCATATTATGCTTGTGGGATACTGAAATGATAACTCGTTCCTTTCCCGGGTGCAGTTTCAAGATAAACCTTTCCTTTTAAGATTTCGGTTCGTCTGAGTATATTTTGTAACCCAAGTCCTTTTGTTCGGCCAATGACTTCTTGCTGATCGAAACCTGCACCATTGTCACGCACATCTATACAATACTGTTTTTTTTCTTCATACATCCTGATACTGATCTTTGTTGCATTGGCATGTTTTACTGCATTATTCAATACTTCCTGCAATAAACGATAGATATGTATTTCTGTTTCTTTGCGAACGGGTATTTCTGGGAACTGGCGATCAAACGAAAACTGAAGCGCCGTAGTTACGGAAAGTAAATCGATCATTTCCTCCACAGCTTTTATTAACCCTTTTGATTGCAGTGCATAGGGCATGATATTGTTTGATATTTCCCTCAATCGTTTTGCCGTATAATCAATATGCCCTGTTGTCTTCCCAATGATTACCAGGTCATTCTTGTCGGTTGTATCCAGCAGGTGCAGGTTCATTTTGACTGCGGAGAGTAAGGGACCAATATCATCGTGTAAATCGGCAGCTATTCTTGCACGTTCTGTTTCGAGGAGCTCTACTTCCATCCGTAACTGTTCGTTGTAGAGTTTTACTCTTTTCCTGTGCTGGCGGATAATGGTTACCAGGAAGAATAAAAGGATCAGCCCAATAATGGATGCCGTAATCAGTACTGTAAAGTAAATTCTTTCCTCGCTGGAATGCATAAGATTGCCAATGTATAAATTAAATGTGAGAAAAAATTCACAAACATCATTATGAGATATACATCTCTCATAAACTGATTACTCATTTCAGCCTGAAAAAAGAACATACTCTCAATAAAAACACGAAAACTGTAATAAACAATACTAACGATACTCACCATAAACATGGTATTTTTCCACAAATGCCCATGATCCGAAAAAAGAATCTTATTGGTTTGATTTATAGAACAAAGAATCAGTACCAAAGAGTAATATATTCTGTAAACAGAAGTAGTGATGGTTATACTGCTGAAGATAAAATTATCATAGACCCAGATAAATAAACCCACTAAAAATAAAGCAACAAACAGCAATGCATTTTTGCGTGAACTCCAGGTATAGTATATCCATAAAAAAACAGGAAATTCAATCAACACATAGCAATTCGCATAAACCGCAGAATGTTGTCCGGATGCTATAACGAGTTTTATTACTACGTCTCCAAGAAAAGCAAGGCCAGTAAATACTGCAAATGGAAGAAACAATTGATCAATACTTTTTCTGTATCGGTATAAAAAAATTAATGAGATAATAGCTAGCAAAAGTGTACCATATGAAAGTATATCAGCCAAAATAGTCAATGTTTATTTACTCAAAATTGAAGCAGGTGGGCAATACGGAGGGCACCTATTTCCTTCTTCCAAAAGCATTCCTTCCGTTATATCTTCCCCCTTTTCATTCACCCCAACTAAAATAGCATGAATTGTACCATCTTCTTTCTTGCCGTAATAAATACGCAATGCCGTGCACCCCGACTGCGACAATAAAGTATTCACACTTGCTAAATGGAAAGTTTCTGAAATAGGCATACCCGCAGGTATCGCTGAACGGTACAGGCTGGTCATCGTAATGGCCTGTTCTAAAGAAATAGAATGATTCATATATTCAGTTGTAAGGATTAAAACAGAAACGGGCTGATCCCCCCATGAACCAACCCGCTCTAATATCAGTTAGCGTTTTGTTTTCCAAGTGCACTATCTGACCTGTTTTCAAGGAGTAGTTTCGTAAAAAAAACTTTTCACTACCCTTCTCCTTTCAACAGCAATGATATCTCGATTGGAAAAAAAAACACCACGTAGAACTACGCATTTTCTTGCGTAGTTCTACGTAATTTTGGAGTAACACATTAATAATTAATATGTTACATCCTTGTATTAGAACGGCAAATCATCCATCGGTTCAGTCAGTTCATTGGGTGAACTAACTGCTGGCTGGCTGTTATATGCCGGTGCAGGTGCAGGTGCAACGGATGTATTACCATAATTACCCTGCGGCTGTGTTGCGCCCCCACCTTCATTTCCTCTTGTGCCGATTAACTGAATACTTAACACACGAAGAGTAATAGTGGCTCCGTTGCGGCCATCCTGTGTGGTATATGTTCTTACATCGGGATTTCCCTCAACATATACCTGTGTTCCTTTTTTCAGGTAAGGCACCACACCAGTTTTGTCTGTCCAATAGGAACAGTCCACCCAAACCGTACGGTCCTTCTGTGTTCCCTGGGCATCTTTATAACGTTCAGTATGTGCCACTGTAAAATTGATCACGTTTTTTCCATTCACATTGTTCAGAACGGCATCTCTGCCTAAGTTCCCAATCACCAATAATTTTATCATAACAAACAGTTTCGGTAAATATCGGAGAAAATGATATACCCGATTACCGTATTTCCCGCAAATTTTATACGCATATAGCTCTTATCTGTCGATTTTGGCCCTTATCGCGCTCATCTACCTATAATATATGGCCCTTTTTCGTTTTTCGAAAACAACAAAGAAGCCTCAAGAAGCCTTTGAATCACTTATTTCGGGTCCTTACCGTATTTTTGCAGACTAATATTTTGAGTCATGGGCCGTAAAGGAAAAGTGATGGTGGCGATGAGTGGCGGTATTGACAGTACCGTTACGGCACTCATGTTACACCATGAAGGATACGAAGTAGTGGGTATTACCATGAAAACATGGGATTATGCCAGCAGTGGCACCAGTTCGAAAGAAACAGGTTGTTGCAATATTGATTCTTTTAATGACGCCCGCCAGGCAGCCGTACACCATGGCTTTCCTCATTTTATTTTAGACATCAGGGATGAGTTTGGTGACTTTGTAATTGAAAATTTTGTTGAAGAATACCTTGCAGGCCGTACACCTAACCCCTGCGTTATGTGCAATACCCATATTAAATGGCGTGCCCTGCTTAAAAGAGCCAATGCACTGAATTGCGATTTTATTGCCACCGGACATTATGCCGAAGTAAGACAGCATGATAATGGCCGTTATGTAATCAGCAAAGGCCTCGATGAAACAAAGGACCAGAGCTATGTATTATGGGGTCTCGACCAGGAACTGTTGAGTCGCACCATAATGCCTTTGGGTAAGTATCATAAGAAAGACATCCGCCAGATGGCTATGGATATGGGCTATCCTGAACTTGCTAAAAAAAGTGAGAGCTACGAAATCTGCTTTGTACCCGACAATGACTATCGCGGCTTCTTAAAAAGAAATGTTGACGGGCTCGAAGAAAAAGTAAACGGCGGCTGGTTTATTGATAAAAATGGACAAAGACTTGGTCAGCACAAAGGCTATCCTTTTTATACCATTGGTCAAAGAAAAGGGCTCGATATTGCATTGGGTAAACCGGCATATGTAACCGCTATTGATCCCGAAACAAATACCGTGGTATTGGGTGAAGAAACCGACCTCGAACAAAATGATATGCTGGTTGGAAAAATTAACTGGATCAAATACGATGGCATTACTAATGGAATGGAAGCGATGACCCGTATTCGTTATAAGGACCGCGGCGCACTCTCTAATTTATATACCAGTGAAAACGGTATTCGTGCACATTTCTACGAAAATGTAAAAAGTATTGCGCCCGGACAAAGTGCCGTATTTTATGAAGGAAACGATGTAATTGGTGGAGGTATTATTCAACGTGGCGAGTTATTAGCTCTATAACATTACAGCTTCTTCTTTAACAGCGCCACAAACATGCTGTCTGATTTCTGATGATAACCTTTTAGCAGTTCCTGCTTCAGCAGTTCGAGTGATTTATTTTCCGATAACAGACGCTGTACTATATCTTCATTCTCTCTTCTGAAGAGAGAACAGGTAATATACAATAAGTATCCACCGGGTTTAATTGCCGTTACAATATTCTGGCTGATCTTTTTCTGCAAAGCCGTGAATAGTGTAATCTTATCTGTTCCAAAAAAATAAAGCTGCTCAGGTGTTCTCGACCATGTTCCACTTCCGGTACAAGGTGCATCACAAATAACAAGATCAAAAGAAGTTTCGGGTGGCCGGAAAGTAGAGGTTGACAGATCGGCCTGGAATGATTTGTAACGGGTAAGGTTTGCTTTCTCAAACCTGGTCTGAAGATTATACAATATTGAATTGCGCGCATCAGATACTGTGAGTTCAATATTTTTCAGTACATCTTTTGCCAATATTGATTTACCACCACTTGCTGCACAACAATCCCATACTTCAATGGGAGATGATAAAATATCGGTTGGAAAAAAAAGACGCACCCTTTGCGAATTCAAGTCCTGAATCACCGCTTCCTCATCAATATTCAGTACCGTATCCAGTTTTGTGCCGTTTACCAGTGCCAGACTATTATCTTCAGTTTCAGTAAAGGATATCTCTGCAGCTCTTAATTTTTGTTTTACCTGTTCTTCTTTTTCAGGACGCAAACGTATAAAAAGATTGGGTTGTGTAAACTGGGCATAACACAAATCGGCTTGATCAACACCAGCGCTCATTTCTTCTTTCCAGGGATAAATATGCTGGATACTGAACACGGGATATAAATGTTCTACATAAGCCACCCTTTCTATTAAATGCCCGCTCCAGTTTTTAATCCAGTCTGGTTTATATAATCCGTTCCAATATCCCGGTGTTTTTTCGGCAAAGAATAATGCAATGCGCAGCCGTTCTTTTACCGTCAGCTCTTTTAGCGCATGACCCAGACGATAATAGCTATAACAAAGATGAGCAATATACTTCCTGTCTTTGGCCCCATGTTTTTTTTCAGTGGCAAAATACTGTTTGAGATAATGAACCAGCGGTGTTGTGCCGTTATACCCTTGTATCAGGGCAATGGCGGTATTAAAATATGACTGGAATCTCATCATGGGTTACAGTTCGGCACATTGGTAACATGTTTTATCATGACGCTTTATCATGATAAAACATATTCCTATCAAGTTACAGTAATTTATTTATACTCAAATCATTAGACCTCGAGTAAAGTCTTCACCGGGTCTTTACCAAAAAGCAGGAGTTCCGGATTTTCCAATAACTCTTTTACGCGTACCAGGAAGCTTACGCTTTCTCTTCCATCAATGATACGATGATCATAGCTGAGAGCGAGGTACATCATCGGACGAATAACCACCTGGCCATTAATAGCCATGGGTCTTTCCTGTATTTTATGCATGCCTAAAATGGCACTTTGAGGAATATTGATAATAGGGGTACTCATCAGACTACCAAATACACCACCATTGGTAATCGTAAAAGTTCCACCCTGTAATTCTTCTGCTGTTAATTTACTGTCTCTTGCCTTACCTGCCAACTCTACAACTTTTTTCTCTACGTCGGCCATGCTCAGGCTTTCTACATTTCTCATCACAGGAACAGTAAGTCCACGAGGAGTACTTACCGCAATGCTTATATCTGCATAACCATGGTACACCAACTGGTCGCCATCTATATACGCATTTACAGAAGGCCATTCACCCAACGCAATGGCACAGGCTTTGGCAAAAAAGCTCATGAACCCCAAGTTCACACCGTGTATTTCTTTGAACTTGTCTTTATACTGTTTACGCACTTCCATGATACGGGTCATGTCAACTTCATTGAAAGTCGTTAACATGGCCGTTGTATTCTTTGCTTCTACGAGGCGTTTACTGATGGTTTTGCGCAGGTTGCTCATCTTCTCCTGGCGCACATTTCTGCTGAACAATTCTCCCCCTGCGGCCAATGATTTTTTTCCGGGGTTAGATAAAGCTTCCAGTACATCATGTTTTACAATTTTGCCACCAGCTCCGGTAGGTTTGATGGAACTTGTATCTACTTTTTTATCTGCAATGATGGCCGATGCCACCGGTGTTGCTTTGACATCATTTGAAACCGCAGTTACAGGTGCTTCATTTTTTACAACAGGTGCTGCTGCCGGAGCTTCTTTTGCAGCTGGCTGTCCTTCTGGTTTAGCAGCAGTTTCATCGATTTTAGCTAGTACATCGCCAATATTTAATGTATCTCCCTCTTTACCAACAGTAGTTAAAATACCAGCCTGCTCTGCATTTACTTCGAAAGTAGCTTTTTCACTTTCTAGCTCAGCTATCACTTCATCGCGCTCTACCCACTCTCCATCTTTTTTGGTCCATTTTAATAATGTTACCTCATTAATGGATTCTCCTACTGTTGGTACTTTTATCTCGATCATCGGAATTACCTGTTTATGATTATAAATTCAAATCTGTTATTTATCATTAAATACCGAAAGCTGTGCTGATAATTTCAGCCTGTTCTGCCGCATGTACTTTGGCATAACCGGTTGCCGTAGCTGCACTTGCATTTCTGCTGATGACACCAAAATTGATGCTCTTCAGATTCATCTGCAGGAATGATGCCGCTCCCATATTCAATGGTTCTTCCTGTACCCAGAACCAGGTTGCTTTATTGTATTTTTTATGCAGCGCTTCTAATTGTTTATGTGGTAACGGATACAGTTGTTCCAGTCGAACAACAGCTACATCCTGCCTGTTTTCTTTTTGCTGCTGATCTGCCAGTTCAAAATAAATTTTACCGCTACAGAGCAATACTTTTTTTACCTGAGATGCATCATTTACAAAATGATCATCAATCAGTTCTTTAAAGCCCCCGTTTGTAAAGTCTCCAACGACACTATATGTACCCGGACTTCTCAGGTTGGCTTTTGGTGAGAAATTGATCATGGGTTTGCGGAAGTTCCAGGTTAACTGGCGACGGAATGCATGGAATAGGTTAGCAGATGTAGTAATATTGGTTACCACCATATTCAGTTCGGCACACAGCTGCAGGAAACGTTCCAGGCGGGCACTGCTATGTTCAGGCCCCTGTCCTTCATAACCATGCGGCAATAACATTACCACACCGTTCTGTCTTTGCCATTTCTGTTCACCAGCTGCAATGAACTGGTCTATCATAGTTTGAGCACCATTACAGAAATCACCAAACTGCGCCTCCCAGATTACAAGTGCATTTGGATTGGCCATGGCATATCCATATTCAAAACCCAATACACCATATTCACTCAGTAAGGAATTATAAATGCGGAATTTCTCCTGGTTGTCCTGGAAATGGTTGAGTCGGTTATATTCCACATTTGTGTTTTCATCACGCAGAATGGCATGACGATGGCTGAATGTACCACGCTTCACATCCTGTCCGCTCATACGAACAATATTTCCTTCCACGAGGATAGAACTATAAGCAAGTAATTCGGCTGTGGCCCAGTCAATCTTCTGCTCTGTTTCCAACAGCCTGATTTTATCCTGTAACAATTTTTCTACTTTTTTCAATGGTTTGAAATCAGCAGGCCAGTTCATCAGTTTATCAAACAAACGTTTAACTTCTGTTTCGGGAATGGCTGTTATGGGCGAATGTTCAAAATCTTCTTCTGTAGCTTTACCCAAACTTTTCCATACCAGTTCAGGTTGCTGATATTTATACGGTAGTGGGTTTTGTTTTACTTCATCCAGGCGTTCCTGCAGATCAGTCCAGAATTTTTTCTCCATTTCTTTTGCCAGTTGCTGTGCATCGGATTCTCCGTTCTGCATCAGGAACTGTGTATAGATTTCGCGTGGGTTCTGGTGTTTGTCGATCATTGCGTACAACTGGGGCTGCGTGTACTTTGGATCATCGCCTTCATTGTGACCATGTTTGCGGTAGCAAACCATATCAATAAAAATATCTGAATTAAACTCCTGGCGATAGCGTGTGGCAATCTCTGCACATTTCACTACCGCTTCTGCATCATCTCCGTTGATATGCAATACCGGAGCCTGTACCATAGCCGCAATGGATGTACAGTAATCTGCACTACGGGCATCTTCGAAATCGGTTGTAAATCCGATCTGGTTATTGATGACGAAATGAATGGTACCGCCGGTATAATAACCAAGCAGGTTACTCATTTGCAACACTTCGTACACAATACCCTGTCCGGCAACCGAAGCATCCCCATGAATAAGTATTGGTAAAATTTTATCGAAATCGCTTTTGTATAAAACATCTGCTTTTGCTCTTGCAAAACCAACTACCACCGGGTCTACCGCTTCAAGATGCGATGGGTTGGGCATCAGTTTCAGGTGAATAGTTTTATCATCTGCTGTCTGTACCTCGCTGCCATAACCCATATGATATTTTACGTCGCCACTACCCATTGTCTGGTCCATCACAGCAGTGCCTTCAAATTCGCTGAATATCTGTTCGTAAGTTTTACCCATGATATTGGCGAGTACATTCAGTCTTCCTCTGTGCGCCATTCCAATTACCACTTCCTGTACATCATTGTTAGCGGCAGTATTGATGATGGTATCCAGTGCAGCTATGGTAGTTTCTCCTCCTTCCAATGAAAATCTTTTCTGGCCGATGTATTTTGTATGAAGAAATTTTTCAAACATCACCCCCTGGTTCAATTTTTCGAGAATGCGCTTTTTCTTATTCAGTGGAAGTGGTTGCGTAAACTGTCTTTCCATTTCATTGGTAAGCCAGTCTATTTTTTTCTGATCACTGATGTATTTAAATTCAATACCTACATTCGAAGCATAACAACGCTCGAGATGGGCAAGAATATTTTTTAAAGTAGTAGCTCCCAATCCAATCAGGTTACCTGCCTGGTAAGTGGTATTCATGTCGGCATCAGATAATCCAAAGAAAGACAGATCAAGATTGGCACCCCTGTCTTTTCTGGCACGAATGGGGTTGGTTTTTGCGAGCAAATGGCCCTTGTTCCGGTAACCGAGTATCAGCCTGTATACCCTGATCTCTTTCATCCAGTCAATACCATCGGCCGAAGTAGCAGCTTGTCCGTTTGCAGTTGTTGCAACACCTGATCCACTGGCTACGGCAAAATCAAAACCCTCAAAAAATTTCTTCATATCGGGATCGATGGCCGCAGGGTTCTGAACAAATTCCTGGTAAAGACTCTCAATATAAGCTGGATGCGAGTTGGTGATATACGAAAAATCCTTCATGAGTAGATATTATTCGGCTGACTTTAATTACAGGTTGGCAAATATCGGTCATTGAAGGCAGAAAAAATGCCTAATTTTTAACCAATTTGAGGGAGGAAGTCCGGAGTCGGGAAAGAACGGAAGTCCGAAAAAAAGGAGTCTAATAAACTGGTTATCGGTTCACGGAAACCAACCTTTAGCTTTCCGGACTTCCGTTCTTTCCAGACTTTCGGACTTTTTTAATAAAAAATTTCCCTTTTTGGCTTCCAGTCCTTACCTTTGCCGTCCTGAAAAAAACAGAACATGGCAAATCATTCAGCTACTAAGAAAGATGTGAGACAAGCTGCTAAGCGTCGCGATCGTAACCGTTATTATGGTAAAACTACCCGTAACGCTATTCGTGAACTGAAAGCCGGTACAGATACCAAGGCTTATGCAGAGCAATTGCCTAATGTCGCTTCTATGATCGACAAGTTAGCCAAGCGTGGTATTATCCACAAAAATAAAGCTGCTAACCTGAAGAGCAAACTGGCTAAGAAAGCAAATACAGCTGCTTAATCCATCCGGATTGAAGTAATAAAATAGTTAACCAGCCCGTTGGGCTGGTTTTTTATTGATATCCTTACACCGTTTTCGCTTTGGGTAAAACAACCGTAAATCGGTTGATTTGCAGAGGCATCGGCGAATAAACAAGTGATCCTTTATGCATATTCAGGATTCGTTGTACAATGGTTAGTCCCAGCCCTGCACCTGTTGTTTTTTTCTGCCGGGCAGATTCTCCCCTGTAAAAGGGCATCATAATCTTTTCTCTTTCCGTTTCACTCAGGTGTTCTCCACGGGTTTCTACATGTACCAGTATTTTTTCGTCTGTTATTTCCAGTAGTATCTCCACTTTCTTATTGGAAGAATAATAATAACCGTTACGTATGAGGTTACTGAACATTGATTTCAGGAGAGCCTCATTACCCCTGATATTGAGGTCATCATCGGATGAGGGTGTATTGAGGAATACCAGTGATATTCCCATATCGGGAAACATTTTCATGTTGATACTGATTTTATCATACAGGATCTCATCTACCCTGCAAATGGGCCATGACCGATCAAAACCCTGTTGTTCAAACTGCGAAATCAGTAATAATGAATTAGTAAGTTCAATCATCCGCTCCTGGTCCTGTTTCAGGGAACCCAATATAATACGATATTCTTCCTCCGAGAGCCTGTTTGCCAGCGCCGACTCAGTGTGCGATAACATAGTGGCCAATGGCGTACGCAATTCGTGGGAAGCATGATGTACAAAACTTCTTTGAAACTCAAATGTTTTTTCAAGTCTCTCCAGCATGGCATTAAAATTCTTTGCAACAAGGTTTACTTCCGTAAATGTTGCATTCTCCGGAATACGCTTCCGGAGATCAACCTCCGAAGTGGTTTCCATTTGTTTACTCAAATCAAGTAATGGCTGAGATACCTGGTTACTAAACAAAAAAGAGATGGAACTAGTAATAAGCAGTGCCACACCAAACACAATCAATAAAATTAGTTTCAGGTTATTTAACTGGTTCAATCCCGGCTCATCAATACCTGTAATGACGATTTGTATTTTATCCTGTGGTAAATAGAATCCAATATATTGTCGGTCTCCGGCTACTTCGGTATAATCTGTTTTTATATTAATCTTTTGAAATAAAGGGCTGAATCTTGATGCATCGGTTGTTTTGGGGATTGAAAAAATAAGGTGCCGGTTTGAATCGAGGATAATAATTTCTTCTCCGGCGATAATACTGCTGTGTACTTCACGTATCAGTTCCAGAGACTTACTATAATCTTCATCTTTCAGTTTGGATAAAAGCCTGTACACTTCCAATCCTTCCGACCGCATCCGGTTATAGAAGTCCTTTTGCCGGTGATTGGCATAAAAAAAATAGATACTGATAAAACAAATCATCAGAATTACTGCCACAGCGGTAGCGAACTGCAGCGCGAATCGGAGTTTAAAACTCATCCCAGGTTTACTTTATTTGATGTAATAACCAAATCCGGGTTTTGTATGAATCAGTTTCTGTTCAAATGGTTTGTCGATTTTATTACGGAGGAAACTGATATACACTTCAATGGTATTGGTGCCTGTATCGAAACTCAGGTCCCATACTTTTTCCAGTATTTCCTGTTTCGAGATCACCCTGTCGCGGTTACGTGCCAGTAAAGTAAGCAGGGTAAACTCTTTTGCAGTGAGGTTGATTTGAAGCTCACCCCTTGTTACTGATTTATTTCTCATATCGATCGTGAGGTCATCAACCACAATTTTTTCATCTTCCGCAGGTTTATCACTACGCTTTAGTAATGCTTTTACCCTTGCAAACAACTCTTCAAAATGAAAAGGTTTAACGAGATAATCGTGAGCTCCCAGTTCAAATGCCTCTACCTTATCCTGAATTTGGCCAAGTGCCGTTAGCATAACAATGGGCACGGTTTTATTTGCTGCCCTGAACTCCCTGCAAAGCTCCAGGCCGCTCTTATAGGGCAGGTTCACATCCAATAAAATGATGGAATATGTTTTAGATTTAAAAAAGTTTTCTGCCTCCCGACCGTCTACAGCTAAATCTACATGATATGCCTGCCGCTTTAACTCATCTCTTATAATCTGCCCAAGTTTGGCTTCATCCTCAACCAGTAATATACTATGCGGGTTTTCCATTACTTTGAATAAATTTTCAACTTTAAAGTAATGAAAAAAATACTGCTTCTCCTACAAGTATTCCTGACAAGCACATTATTTGCCCAAAAATGGCAAACTGTTTTTGAAAGAACAGCAGGTAAAGAAACCGTTACTTATGAACAATGTATTCGGTATTACAAAGAGTTAGATGCTGCGTTTCCGAGTATTACCATGAAGGAATTTGGTTCAACAGATGCCGGATACCCGCTTCATCTTGTTTTGTTCAGTACCAACGGAAAAAATGACCCCGTTCAATGGCACAAAGAAAATAAAGTAGTCATTATGGTTAATAATGGCATTCATCCGGGTGAACCCGATGGCATTGACGCCAGTATGATGCTGCTGCGTGATCTTGTTACAGGTAAAATAAAAGCTCCGGAGAATGTAGTGTTGGGCATAATACCTATTTACAATATTGGTGGAAGCCTGAACAGAACCGGTTACTCAAGGGTGAACCAGGAAGGTCCTGTTAGTTATGGTTTCAGGGGTAATGCACAAAATCTTGACCTTAACAGGGATTTTATTAAAAGCGACAGCCGTGAGGCCAAAGAATTTGCGCGTATTTTCCAGTTCCTGAATCCTGATATACTTGTAGATAATCATGTTAGTGATGGCGCTGACTATCAGCATACCATGACCCTGCTTACTTCTCAACACAGCAAATTAAACTCTGCTTTAGGCGATTATCTGCACGATGTTTTCGAACCTTCTTTGTATAAAGGCATGGAACAAAAAAACTGGCCACTGGTACCTTATGTAAGTTTTGAAAGCGGTAACCCCGAAAGAAACTGGGTAGCTTTTTATGACCCTCCACGTTACAGCAGTGGATATGCCACCCTGTTTCAAACCATGGCTTTTATGCCTGAAACGCATATGCTTAAACCCTTTGAACAAAGAGTTAAAAGTACTTATTCACTGATGCAGACTTTCCTTGAAGAAGCTACCAAACAGGCAGGAGCCATCAAATCGGCCAGGCAAAAAGCTACTGAGGGTGTTCGCCATCAACAGGAATTTCCACTTACCTATCGTGTTGATACTTCCCGTTTTGATATGGTCCGTTTTCTTGGTTATGCATCAGCGCAGAAACCAAGTGAGGTTACAGGTATGAACAGGATGTACTACGACCGCACCAAACCTTATACCAAAGACATTAAATATTTCAATTACTTCAAAGGAGAACAGTTTGTTCAAAAACCTAAAGCCTATATCATTCCACAAGGCTGGCATACTGTGATTGAATTATTAAATATCAATAAAGTGAGTATGCAACGATTCAAAAACGATACCCTTATTGAGGTGGAAGTATCTAAAATAAGTGATTACAGAACTGCCACAAGATCATTTGAAAAACATTACCGCCAGTCGGGTGTTAAACTCAGTACCGATATGCAAAAAATTCAGTTTCGGAAAGGAGATTACCTGATCTACACAGGTCAGGCTGCCGATCGTTTCCTCTTTGAAACACTTGAGCCGGGTGCTGATGACAGTTATTTTTCCTGGAATTTTTTTGATGCCATCCTGCAACAGAAGGAAGGTTACAGTAATTATCGCTGGGAAGATGTAGCAGCTGCCTACCTTAAAGAACATTCAGCACTCAGGGCAGCACTTGATGCAAAGAAAAAATCAGATGAAAAATTTGCGGCCAACGCCAGTGCCCAATTAGATTTTGTGTATAAACATTCCCCTTATTACGAACCTGCACATATGCGGTACCCGGTGTTTAAATTGAGATAGTTGATAGCGAATAGTTCATAATGCGAATCAAGCATTGAGCAATTAGTAGCTGGGTACTGGATAGTAGGAGGAGGTTTATGGTAAGCAGCCAATTTGAAAAAACCAACACCTAAGGCCTGAAACCCAGCATCCGGTACCCACCTCCCCTTAAGCCAAACCAGAACATTTCAACAGGTGATTCGCATTTGTAGCTTACAGTTAAAAAACTTTTTTCGCAACTGATCATACAAAACTAATTCCCCAAAACCGTGGAACATCGGAAATGTGACGCACTTCGGCAAAACCCGGGACGGCTCTCGGGATTTGGTGGGATAACTGGTAATTTCTTCTCGGAATTTAATTTTTTGTCGCCTATAATGCAATACAATCAAGGGTTCAGCATTTTCTTCTCCTCATTGCTTCCTCAGAGCACCCCGTGGAACCCCCAATTTTATTGAGTCGATGGTCTATTTCTCCTCATTGCTTCCTCGGATTTGAACTAACGATCCTTATCTGGTGCGGGTTATAACGGGCTGTCTCCTCATTGCCTCCTCTTTGCTTCCTCTTTGCCTCCTCAATTCCTCCCCGGGAGAGCCTCTGGGGTTAGGTGTGAGGTATTAGAGGGCTTTTGTATAGGTAAATGGGTCTTACACTTTTACAAAACGAAAAAACAGGTCTTTGACCCTGGTTACAGCATAAACCTCCGCGGAGAAGGAACAGAGATAGGAACGAGGAGTAACAGAGGTTGAAAATGGTAGAGAGCTATTAGTTTTGCTTCGAACACATTACTAAAACGCTCTTTGCTTTTACTTCATTATACCTCCTTTGACCATTTTCAACCCCTGATTCGCATTTATAATTTATAGCTAGAATTAAGATTTTGTTATACGCCATGAACTAATTTATTATCAACTTTTTCATACACTAACAATTTTCTCGCAATAAAAACAGAACCTAATACTATAGCCATACTCAGGTAACCTACCCAGGAATAATGAACAATGGTATGATCTGGTTTACTGAGAACAATGGCATCGGCTATCAATGAAGCTATCCCGGAAAAAAGTTGCTGAATAGACCCATTAAAACTCATAAAACTTCCTCTTTGTTCAGCAGGAACTACATTACTGATGATGGCTTGTGCAGGAATACCTCTTCCGGTACTTAGTACAAACCATATACCTGTTACCATCAACACATAATAATATTTGATAGCCGGCATATTGGTGATCAGAAAAATAGGGATAAGCGATACCAGTGCAAACACAATAAAAGTATTGTGCTTCCCATATTTATCAGCCAGTTTTCCAATAAATGGCGATGTGAAAAAAATTGCCAGTCCCACCATATAAATCATGTTGCGCTGCGTATCGGTAAATCCTACATTAAATTCCATATAGGGATTCAAAAAAGGAATGATGAGAAAATGACCCAGCATTAAGGCACCCGACAAACCGAGTGCTACCAATTGTTTTCGGCTACTGATCACATTCTGCAGCATCAGCAGCGGCTTCACTCTTTCACCATGAATATGGCCCGACATAGCAGGTAAATAGCGGCTTAATAATAGGATGATAATCACTCCCAATCCACCAATCGCTAAAAAAGGAGTGTGCCATCCTGCCCAGCCGGCCAGGTACAATGCAGCGGGTACACCTACAATTGATGCCAGCGAAAAAGCAGAAAACAAAATACCCATGGCCTGCCTCCGCTTCTCATAAGGAAAACTATCAGCCACTATACTGAGTACCTGTGCGCCAATGAGCCCACCAAACAATCCTGCTGCAATTCTCGCTGCCAGTAATAATTCATAGCTTGGTGCGATACCACAACAAATAGTACCGATAACAAAACCGACATATCCGAATAACAATATTTTTTTACGGTCATATTCATCTACAAAAAAAGCAGCGGCAAATCCAGATGCGGCGGCACTGATGCTATAAGAGGCTACTATCACACTAAACTGTGCAGGTGTGATATTGAAGTATGGCATCAGAAAATTTCCCAATGGCATCATTACCATAAAATCGAGGATATGCGTAAAGTTCACACTGGCCAATAAAATCAATCAAATCCTTTCTTTCCAATTCATAAAGTCATCTTTAAACCGAACAATAAAAAGTCTGGGAGTAAGGTTAATAAATACAACAAAAAAGGTAACCCATTTGAGTTACCTGATTGCGTTTTATTCTTCAAGGCGTTTGACTTCTCCGCTACCACTTATTTTTTGCGATACAGTAGCTGCACCTTTATAATATACAGAACCAATACCCCGTATTGTTACATCAAGGTTATTATCGGCAAAAATTTTAACATCGCCACTACCTGCAATTTTCACCGTTGCATTTTCCGCTTTCATTGATTCAGCATTGCAATCGCCTACACCATTGATCTGAATTTTTGCATCTTTTGTTTCTCCACTCAGCACCAGTGAACCGCTACCACTTATTTCTGCATCCAGTTTGGGTGTATTAAAATCAAGTTTCAGATCGCCTACACCAGATACACGTAATTTCAAATGCTCTGATCCTGTAAATTTATTAGTCCCCGTAATATTACCTGAACCCGATAATGTCAATTGTTCAAGACGATCGGTGGTAATATATATTTTGAGTCGCTCACTATTGATAAAACGGATATTGCTTCGCATTTTAACAATCAGTACATCATCTTCCATTCGGGTAATAATATATTCCTGTAAATTATCGTCGGCTTCCACTTTTACTGTTGTTCCGCTACCCTGACTCAACTCTGCATCCATAAAACCTGCCAGCCTGATGCGATGTGCAGTCAGGCCTTTTCGCTCTTCAACCGTAACATTTCCATCTCCTTTTACAGTTTCGGTATCAATAAAAATGCAGGAACCGGACGTTACCATTATAGCCAGTGCCACCAATAATATTTTCATATAATCATTTTAAGACCTCGAAAATATTGAAAAGCGCATGCAATTCCGCACCATTCTTACTGATTTTATGACCATTGATACCTCTTGAGCGCCTCCAAAAATTCATTTACCTTCGCGCCATGACAGAAAATATCCTCATCCTCGATTTTGGCAGCCAGTACACTCAATTGATCGCCCGCGCCGTTCGTGAAGCCAATGTTTACTGTGAGATTATACCTTTTCATAAGGCTTTTACCTATGAAGAAGGATTAAAAGGCATTATTCTCAGTGGGTCGCCTTTTAGTGTGAATGAGGAAAATGCCCCAGATGTAGATATTGCCGGAATGATCAGTAAGGTTCCGGTTCTGGGTGTTTGTTATGGTGCACAACTTACCGCTAAAAATTTTGGAGGACGTGTAGATAAATCCAATAAAAGAGAATACGGCAGGGCCAGGCTCGAAATATTAAAAGATAACCAGTTGTTTACAGGTGTATCAAAAGGCTCGCAGGTATGGATGAGTCATAGCGATTCAATTGTTGCCTTACCTGAAGCATTTGAAGTTACCGCCGTTACGGAAAGTATTCCCGTTGCCGCATTCAGAAAAACAACTACCGATACCTGTCCTTTATATGGCATACAGTTTCACCCGGAAGTATACCATTCAACGGAAGGAAAAAAAATCATTAATAATTTTCTCATCAATATATGTGGTTGTAAACAGGATTGGACACCAGCTTCCTTTGTTCATGAAACAGTAGAAGAGCTGAAAAAGCAAATTGGTAACCATCATGTAATCATGGCACTCAGTGGTGGTGTAGACAGTACGGTAGCCGCCACATTAATCAGCAAAGCCATTGGTAACAGGTTACATGGCATATTTGTGGATAATGGCGTGTTGAGAAAAGATGAATTCCAGCAGGTACTTGATACTTATAAAACCATCGGTCTTAATGTTACAGGTATAGATGCCAAACAATTATTTTATACCGAGTTCAAGGATAAAACAGACCCCGAAGCAAAACGAAAAGTAATTGGCCGTCTTTTTATTGATGTATTCCAGGAAGAAGCCAGGAAAGTTGCAGGTGTAAAATTTCTGGGGCAAGGAACCATTTATCCCGATGTTATTGAAAGTGTAAGTGTGCATGGTCCTTCACAAACCATTAAGTCGCATCACAATGTAGGTGGATTACCCGATACTATGCACCTCGATCTGGTTGAACCACTTCGTTATTTATTCAAGGATGAAGTAAGGAGGGTTGGACTTGAAATGGGTATTCCGGCTGATATGATTAATCGTCACCCCTTTCCTGGGCCAGGTCTGGCCATCCGGATTTTGGGAGAAGTAACCGAAGAAAAAGTGGCGTTGTTACAAGCTGCAGATGATATTTATATCAAAGCATTGAAATCACATAACCTCTATACCCAGGTGTGGCAGGCAGGTGCCATTTTATTACCGGTAAAAAGTGTGGGGGTAATGGGTGACGAACGTACTTATGAATTTACGGTTGCATTAAGAGCCGTTACTTCTGTTGATGGTATGACGGCAGACTGGGCTCATCTGCCTTATGAATTTCTGGCACATGTTTCGAATGAGATTATTAATAATGTAAGAGGTATTAACAGGGTCGTTTACGATATCAGTAGTAAACCACCGGCTACTATTGAATGGGAATAGTTATAAGCATGCGAAGCCATATAAAAATCATATTATCCTTTTTGCTGCTCAGCTGCGTACTGACAACAACTTTTTCGCAAACAAATGAAAGGGTATATAAGATTGCAGTTTTTGCACCTGTATATGTTGACTCTGCATTCACAGAGGATGGTACTTACAGGTTAGGCAGCCAAATATTACCCAGGTATATGTTGCCTGGTCTTGATTTTTATAATGGTATCATGCTCGCTGTAGATTCTCTCAGAAAAGAGCAGGCTCCAATTGAAGTAGTTTTTTATGATACAAAATCTGTTAAAGGCAGCATCAGTTATGCTTTAACAGACAGCACTTTGAGTGATGTTTCGCTGATTATAGCCGCATTCAGTAATCGTGCAGAAATAAAACCACTTGCCGATTTTGCACTGGAGCATGAAATACCGCTGATCTCACACACCTATCCAAATGATGGGGGACTAACCGAGAACCCTTATTTTATTCTTATCAACCCTACTTTAAAAACTCATCTCGAGGGTATTTATCGTTATTTACAAAGAGTATATCCTACCAGTAACCTTACTATGTTCAGAAGAAAAGGAGCTGTGGAAGACATGATACAGAATGGTTTCAGCGATATCGGCCGTAGCACTGCTGGTTTACCATTGAAAATAAAAACTGTTGAGCTTACGGATAGTTTTACTACCAGCCAGGTTATCTCTTATCTCGACAGTAACAAACAAAATATCATTCTCTGCGGATCATTGAATGAAGTTTTTGGCAGTAACCTCGTAAAAGCGCTTAGCGAATCGAGAAGATATAGAAGCATTGCCATTGGTATGCCTACCTGGGATGCATTGAGAGGCGTAAACAGAAACATAGAAATTATTTATACCACTCCCTATCATTTTATCAGGACCGATAAACTCGGATTCAATATTACCAGCACTTACCGAGATAAATTCTCCGGCAGACCCAGCGATATGGTATTCAAAGGTTTTGAGGCAATATACCGCTTTACCAAACTACTCATTAAACATGAGGGTAAACTATTGGCTAATATCAACGATAAGAGTTTCAAACTTTTTAATGAGTTTGACATCCAGCCTGTAAGACCTTATAGCAACAATACCGGGGCTGTTGATTACCTTGAGAATAAAAAACTGTACTATATCCGGAAAATGAATGGGCAGATACGTTCCGTAAGTCAGCAATAACTCAACAAACTCTTTCTTTTTTTGTTGCTCTAGTAATGAAATCATTCAAAGGCAATAAGCAATATTTACCCACAAAAATTTGTGACAGCTGTCGGCGTCCATTCAATTGGCGAAAGAAATGGGAAAAGGTATGGGCCGAAGTAAAATATTGCTCTGAAAAATGTCGGAAAACAAAAAAGCCGGTTGCCCGTGATTTTTCTTAGCGAGTAATATCAAAAGCCATCTGAAATCAATATTTTAGATATAATTACAACTCTACTCCCTATTTGCCAGAAATGAAAAGCAGGATAACTGTAGGACAAACCATTATTGAACAGTGGCTCTTGAGCAAAGGCTTCAGTCCTTTTACTTTTCAATCGGAAGCATGGGCGCAAATTCAACAAAAACAAAGCGGCCTGATCAATGCTCCTACAGGTTGCGGTAAAACATTTTCTGTTTTTCTAGGCAGTATTATCCGGTTTATTAATGATCATCCTGATGACTTTCGATCCAGAAAAAATAATGGATTGCAATTATTATGGATCACCCCGTTAAGGGCTTTGGCAAAAGATATTGGTCGTGCCATGGAAGAAGTAATAACAGAAATGGGCATGTCGTGGCGAATCGGTATACGGAACGGCGATACCGATACAGCTGAAAGACAGAAACAGAAAAAGAACATGCCTGAAGTGTTGATTATTACACCCGAAAGCCTTCATTTATTATTGGCACAGAAAGGATATCCGGATGTTTGTAAAACCTTACAAATAATTGCTGTTGATGAATGGCATGAATTATTAGGAGGCAAAAGAGCCGTATTGGTAGAACTGGCACTATCGCGACTGGTTGCCCTATCAAAATACAATAAAAACCACCTGTCTATTTGGGGCATCAGTGCCACTATCGGCAACCTTGAACAGGCTAAGGATGTATTATTATCATCCCTGAGGCAGGAAGGCATAATTATTCGTGCACAAATTGATAAGCAGATCGAAATTCAATCAATCATACCTGATGAAATTGAAAAGTATCCCTGGGCCGGGCACATGGGTATTAAACTGGCTGAAAAATTAGTTCCCATCATTGAATCAGGTAATACCACGCTGATTTTTATTAATACGAGGGGTATGAGTGAAACATGGTACCAGACCTTACTCACTATTGCTCCTCAACTCGCAGGTTGTATTGCATTACATCATGGAAGTATTGAACGTGAGTTAAGAGAATGGGTGGAAGAGGCATTACATACCCAAAAACTAAAAGCCGTTGTATGCACGGCCAGTCTTGATCTTGGTGTAGACTTCCGCCCGGTGGATAATGTTATCCAGGTAGGATCGCCAAAAGGAGTTGCCCGTTTTTTACAAAGAGCTGGCAGAAGCGGACATCGTCCTGGTGAAACAAGCCGCATTTATTTTCTGCCAACGCATTCACTCGAACTGGTAGAAGCCGCTGCTTTAAAAACCGCTGTCGCAACAGGCATAATTGAAAGCCGCGAACCTATTTCGCTGGCTTATGATGTGCTTTTACAATATTTATGTACGCTTGCCATCAGTGAGGGTTTCAGGGCAGATGAAATATTAAAAGAGATAAAAAGCACTTATTGTTTTGCAGATATTCAGGATCAGGAATGGCAGGATGTATTATTACATATTACACAAGGGGGAACCGCATTACAGCAATATGATGAATACCGGAAAGTAGAAATAACCGATGGTATTTACAGAATTACCAGCAGGAGAACAGCCATGCGGCATCGAATGCATATTGGTACCATTGTGAGTGATGCCATGCTGAAAGTAAAACTTATGAATGGCAAATTTATTGGTGTTATTGAAGAATGGTTTATAAGCAGACTTGATCCTGGTACTGTTTTTACACTTGCCGGGCGAAACCTCGAGTTGATTGGCATCAAAGAAATGACGGTTACTGTTAAACCATCTTCCTCTAAAAAATCAATTGTCCCAAGCTGGATGGGTGGCCGTATGCCTTTAAGTGCCAATCTTGGTCTGATGCTTCGAAAAACTTTTGACAAGGCGCTCAGTAAAAAAGCAAAAGAACCGGAATTGCTTGCACTCAAGCCCTTGTTTGAACTACAGGAATCTTTATCGCATATTCCCAAAGAAAATGAATTATTGATTGAACATATAGAAACCAAAGACGGCTTTCATTTATTTGTGTATCCTTTTGAAGGCAGACTTGTTCATGAAGCAATGGCCGCATTACTTGCATGGAGAATGAGCAGGTTGATGCCTATCACTTTTTCTTTTGTAATGAACGACTATGGTTTTGAGTTATTAAGCGACCAACCCATTCCACTAGATGATAGTAATGCCGTAGAATTGTTCAGTACTGAAAATCTGCTGCATGATATTACACAAAGCGTGAACTCCATAGAAATGGCAAAAAGAAAATTCAGGGATATTTCAGTGATAGGAGGCCTGGTGTTCCAGGGGTATCCGGGTGAGCATAAAAAAGCGAAACATCTTCAGTCTTCTGCTTCTCTCCTTTTTAAAGTGTTTAGCGATTATGAACCTAACAACTTGTTGCTGAGGCAGGCTTACCAGGAAGTGTTTGATCAGCAAATGGAAGAGGTTAGACTAAGAAATGCGCTCACAAGAATCACAAATGGCCAGATTACCATCCGGTTTCCCAAACAACTTACCCCATTTTGTTTCCCGATTAAAGTAGACAGTATGCGTGAAAATATGTCGTCCGAACAATTGGAGGATCGTGTACGAAGAATGCAGCAACAACTTCTTTAACCTTACTACCTGTATCTTTGAATTCTTTATGACAGCACCTGTTTTATATTCTATCAGGAATCATCATTTCTGGCTCTCACCTGAGAAATTAATATTCTGGGAAGAAGAAAAAATATTGGTTTTATCAGATCTTCATTTCGGTAAGACAGGGCATTTCAGAAAAAGTGGTATTGCAGTTCCCCAATCTGTTTATCAACAGGATGTTCTGCGATTATTTCACCAGATAAGTTTTTTTAACCCTTCTAAAATTCTGATCGTTGGTGATTTTTTTCACAGTAGTGAAAACAAAGAGATGGATTTCTTTCTGAAATGGAGAAACGACCTCTCCTACTTACCTTTTTTACTCGTACAGGGCAATCATGATATCCTGCAAAAAGAATGGTACTTCAACGCAGGTATAGATGTGGTTGATCAGTTCAAATTAAACTCATTTTTATTTATACATGATGATTCCACTACTATACAACAAAGAGATGTTTTTACGTTTTCCGGTCATCTTCATCCTGGCTGTATCATTAGGGGGGTTGGTAAACAATCGCTTCGTTTTCCCTGTTTCTACTTTACTGAACAACAGGGCATTTTACCGGCATTTAGTCATTTTTCAGGTCTTACACTTGTACAGCCAAAAAAAGCAGACCATGTATTTGCTATCGTGAACCAGTCAATCATCAAAATTCAATGATCAGAATAGCTTATGATCCCATATATGCACATCCTCTACCAGAAGGACACCGTTTCCCCATGCTTAAATATGAATTGATACCGGGGCAGTTATTACATGAAGGTTACATTACTGAAAAAAATCTATTTGCACCTGTATCCTGTAATTACGAAACCATTCTCCTGACCCATGACAAAATTTATCTCGACAAACTCATTCACCAAACATTAAGTGCATCAGAACAACGAAAAATTGGCTTTCCACAATCACCTGAGCTTACACAAAGAGAACTGATGATTACACAGGGCACTATTGATTGTTGCAGTTATGCGTTTGAATATGGTGTGGCTCTAAATGTAGCCGGTGGCACTCATCATGCCTTCGCAAACAGAGGTGAAGGATTTTGCTTATTGAATGATATGGCCGTTGCGGCCAATTTCCTGCTGCAACAAAAGAAAGTTAAAAAAATACTCATTATTGATCTTGATGTTCACCAGGGTAACGGAACAGCAAAATTATCTGAACATAATGATGCCGTATTTACCTTCAGCATGCATGGCGCCCATAATTATCCTTTTCATAAAGAACAGTCCGATCTGGATCTGCCTTTAAAAGATGGCACTACCGGCACTGAATATCTTTCTCTTTTGAAAAAAACACTACCTCATCTCGTTAACACCGTACAACCTGATTTTGCTTTCTATCTTTCGGGTGTTGATATTCTGGAAACAGACAAATTCGGTAAACTGAAAGTAACACTTGATGAATGCAGGCAACGTGATGAATTCGTCTTCCATACGCTTGGCTCAAATAATATTCCTGTTACCGTTGCTATGGGTGGCGGTTACTCGCCAGATGTGCTTACTATTGTAGAAGCCCATTGCAATACTTTCAGATTGGCTACTACTTTGTATTAATTTCTCTGCGAAAACTTTGCGCTCTCTCCTTCTTTGCGGTGAACAGTAATTATTATTCACCACAGAGAAGGAGAGATAACGGAGTTTTCGCAGAGAGAGAATTGTTTTAGATTTCTTTTCTTCTTTTTTGCAGGCTCAGGTAGTCAATGAAATAAATCAGACGAAAAGTAATTTCATTTCCATGGGGTTGTTGAAATACCTGACGAAGATTACCTACATAATTCTTATGTGAAGTGCCTGAAATCGGGAAATCGGCTCCCAGCCAGTTTTTCCAGCCAATAATAAAACGGCTGCCATACTTGAAGTCCCAGGTATAGAACATATCCAGGTTAAAAGCATTAAAATTCTGATCATAACCGCTTACATAAGGCCTTGCGATCAGCCATCCTTCGGGAGATACATCAAAAAAGCTCTGATAAATTACTTTGCTCCAGTAATGACGCCCCCGAAGTGTAAGGTTCATTCTTGGTGTAAAATTGTATATACCATTAATGAGTGTAGTGAAGTTGGTAATTTTTCTGCGCCCTGCTACCGGCTCTCCATTCGATGCACGATAAGCATAACCAAATTGACCGTTATCATTATCACGACGGAGTTCCACATCGAAGCTGAAATGTTCATTGAAACGATAACGTTGTCCGATACCTGTTATAATAAACGGATCATTCGGAATAGGTGATTCTGCAAACCCCAAATTGAACCTGATAAAATACCTTTTCCTGCTGTCGCTGCTACCACTGACACTGGTAAACCAATAAGGCGTTTTACGGATCATGCGACCTGGTGTTCGCAGATCGAAATAATCTCTCTGCCAATCGGGTTGCCAGTTAAAATTGATACTCAGGTCCCAGAAATTTTTAAAGAACCAGAAGGCACGGGCCTGTATCATAAAATTGGAATAGGCAAATGGTTTGTAGAGATAAGTGGGTGTAAGCGTTAGGCTATAATTATAACTGAGCAATTTTTTAGTGGGTGTAAACTGGTTATAACTAAGCCTTGCCGTTGTTGTTACTTCATTGGGAGCCAGCAAGAACCCAAGGTCATTCGCATCATATCGATCCGATTCAACAACATTCTGAAACAGGTACTGCACTTTACCGCTCACTTTTGCATAAGACAGTACATGGGTAAAACCATTGTAATTATCTTTCCCCGTAATATGGCTATACCTTCCACTCCATTTAAAATTGTGGCGGTTGTTTTTATCAAATAAACTCACATCCGCTGAACTTACATTGGCATTCCTGCTGCCACCACTTCTCCATACATTGGTATTGGTAAACGTCAGTGAAGATCTGTTGGCCAATGCCTGATCGAGTACAATGATATTATAATTGGTTAAGGGTTCTGTTTCAATACGCGTTTGTGTTCCCGTAGTTTTATCTTCTACCACTGCATGCATGGGTGCTGCCAATGCATTGAATATGCCGATACCCAGTTTCTTTTTATTTCTTCCTGAAAACTTTGATGCGTTATAGAGTTGTGTAATACCAGGATTTGAAATTAGTGTCAGGTTCGGATTATTATTTACCATATTCCGAACCGAATTATAGCCACCGGGTGTATTACCAACCCTTCTCGAATAAAACAATCCTGCTTTATTAAACAGTTCAATCCCTTCTGTAAAAAAAGGTCTGTTTTCCTGGAACTGCACTTCAAAGGGTGAAAGATTCAATACTACATTATCAGAAATTACCTGCCCAAAATCCGGTATCAGTGTGGCATCTAGTGTAAAGCTTTCATTGATTCCGTATTTAAGGTCCATACCACCGTTTCTCAGAAAATCTGTTTTTTTCTCCCCAGTGGCGTAGGGTACCGTTCTGGAGCCTGCTGTAACATAGGGTAAAAAAGATAAACGAAGTGGTGGCAGTATATTTTTTATACCCTGTACATTTCCAAACTGGTTTACAAAACCATTCTGGTTGGGGTCAATTTTATTCCAGAATGAACTCTCATTGTTCCGCCTGCTGTATCGTTGAAAATTGATACCCCATTCCTGTACTTCTTTCTTTGAGAAACGCAATGCCGAATAAGGTATTTTCATTTCAACCGACCAGCCATCTTCAAGCATTTGTACCCTGCTTTCCCAGACTGCATCCCATGTATAATCTGATGGTGGACCAAATTGCGAGTTCAGATTGGGTAATAGGCGACCGTCTGACTGTACGTTTCTTGATGTAACAAGAAACTGAAACCCATTCTGATCATCATTATATGTATCAAAAAATACGCTGAAATAATCTACATCATTTCTTTGTTCTCCATCTCTTGATGTAAGTTGTTTACGTATCAATTTTGGATCATCATACAAATAGGCGCCTATATAAATAGCCTGATCGTTATATAACACTCGTACAACAGAACGCTGACTTGGGGGTTCCCCAAACTGTGGACTGTTCAGAATAAAACTGTCTGCCGCCACAGCTTCTTTCCAAGGGGTTTCCTCGAGATGACCATCAATTTTAATGGGATCGTTAATTTTAAGGGCTGAAAGCGTTCTTTCCTGCGCTTCGGTTTGGGTAATCGTAAAACAGCCAATAATAGCAAGCAGTGTATATAAGCAGTTCATTGTGGCGCAAAAATAGTGGAACAGTACGCTCAGACTGGTAAAATTGTACCAGCGGTGTTAAAAGTGAAGGGGTCTGCTGAATAAATTCAGCAGACCCCTTCACTTTTAATCAGTTTAATTTTTTCTTCAGTGTACTTACCTGTTCCTGGAGATTATTTACCATACCTGCCAGTTGGTTTACATCCCAACGTGGACCTGCATTGGCTTTTTGCAGGATGTATACTGCCTTCCATACTTCCAGTACATCTTCGGAACTTACATTATAAGGTTCATACTGGGGATTATCGCTGATAAGGGTTATTTTATTCTTCAGCCGATTGTTCTTCATGATGCGTTTATATACTACGCCTTCGTTTCTCGACAACACCACATAAGTATTACTGTTCTTCACATCTTCCAGGTCTTCCACTCTCTCTCCTACAATTACACTACCACTTGGAGTAGGCAACATACTGTCTCCAACAATTTCAAAAGCACGGTATTGACCGGGTGATAACATAGGAAGGGTAAATGTATTCAGTTCATCTACGAATTCAGGATCAGCAAAACCTGCCAGATAACCGGCTGCAGCTTTTACAGGTACAAAACGTACTTCGGCTACTTCTGCCACCATTTTCAACTGCCGGCGTTTTTCGAGGTACGAACCCCCTGTTTTGGCCGCAGTAAGATCTTTGAGTAAAAACTCTTCCATGCTCAGTTTAAAAATCTGGCAGATCTGTTTTACCACCTCAAGCCTTGGCTCAGCACGCTCTTCTTCATAGGCACCAACCAATGATCTTTTGATTTTGAGCTTGTTGGCAAATTCTTCCTGCGTCCAGCCACGAAGCTTGCGCAGGTAGCGTAAATTCTTTCCGGCATTTGACATAACTAACTGATTTAGCTGCAAAATACTAATTTTTTTAGTTCTGACAAATTTATTTTACCCTACCCGACTTCGCTTCGCTTGTCTTCCCTCCCTATAGGGAGGGGTTGGGGAAGGGTTCGTATCTTGCATCTATGTCTAAAACAAGCAAAAAGAAAGAACCCGTTATTCTTGTTACCAATGATGACGGTATTAATGCACCAGGCATTCGTGCATTGGTAGAAGCAGTAAAAGGTTTAGGAAAAGTAGTGGTAGTGGCGCCTGATAAACCACAGAGTGGCATGGGACATGCCATTACCATCGGACAATTACTCCGTCTGCAGAAATCGAATGTATTTGAAGGCGTGGAAGCCTATAGTTGCAGTGGCACACCTGTTGATTGTGTTAAGATTGCCGTAGATAAAATATTACGCCGCAAACCAGATATCTGCGTGAGTGGTGTGAACCATGGAGCCAATCATTCCATTAATGTAATTTATTCCGGTACCATGTCGGCAGCATTGGAAGCCTCTATTGAAAGCATCCCAAGTATTGGTTTTAGCTTACTCGACCTGAGTATTGATGCAGACTTTTCTGCCGCCTGTAAATATGCAAGAATCATTGTACAGAAATTACTGAGTGGAAAGAGTCTCGACAAACATTTATGTCTGAATGTAAATATTCCTGCGGTTCAGGAAAAACTGATTAAGGGTATTAAAATATGCAGACAGGCTTATGCCAAATATGAAGAAGAGTTTGATGAAAGAAAGGACCCGCATGGAAAAAAATACTACTGGCTCACGGGCGAATTCGTCAATTTCGATAAGGGAAAAGATACCGATGTATGGGCTCTTAAAAACAATTATATAAGTGTGGTGCCTGTTCAGTTTGATTTAACTCATTACAAACTGAAACAGCAACTCGAAACCAAATGGAAATTCTGATGCTTAAAAAAGACAATCTCCGCTTCGGGCTGGTTCTTGGATTCCTGTCGCCTGTACTTGGCTTCTTTATCTATTATCTGGTAAAGTTCAGGTTATTCAGTTTCCAGGAATTTTTACAGCTTATTCGTGGCAATCCTTCTTTACTCACTGGTATTATCAGTCTTTCACTGATTACCAATGCAGTGGTATTTACCATTTATATTAACCGGCAAAAAGACCAGACAGCAAGAGGAGTTTTTATTGCTACCTGTATTTATGCGTTGCTGGCTTTGTCTTTTAAATGGTTTGTATGATTTTTTTAGCCACAGGTTCACAGATTATGTAAAAAACAATCTGTGAACCTGTGGCTAAAATTATGCATGAATAAATGTGATGGTTATTTTATGTTGTGCCATAACTGTTTTTCCTTTTTTAACCGCAGGTTTCCAGTTCGGGCCTTTTGCAATTACTCTGATAGCTTCCTCTTTTGTACCATAGCCAGGGTCGTTATTAGCTTTTACGTTACTGATTCTGCCATTTTCGTCAACAATAAACTCTATAATAACAGTATACTTTCCCTTCGGGCCACCTTTTTTCTTTATTAAATCAGCGTCAAGGTTTCTTATCAAATATGCTGTCCATGCTGCCTGTCCACCCGGAAAATACGGAGGCTCATCTGTTTTTATGTAAAGCGCATCGAGCTTTACGTCTTTTACTTTATTTTTTTGACCAGACTCATCATCATCCTCCGAAATCATAAATGTAACCGTCTTTTCAAATCTTGATACAACTTCTTTCCCATTTACTTTAGCAGGGGTCCAGTTTGGTCCTTTTGAAAGCATCCGAACTACTTCAGTTGCTGTACCATAACCGGGATCATTTTCTGCTTTAATGTCATTTAGTTTACCTGCTCTATCAACAATAAAAGAAACTTTTACAGCATATTTACCTGGAGGTGCTCCATTTGTAACAGGAATATCTCTATTCAGGTTTCTCACAAGATAATTACGCCATGCTGTGTCGCCTCCGGGAAATGAAGCAGGTTCTTGTTGTTGTATAATTCCACTACCCGATTCATCTGTATTTGCTGCAAAATTGATGTTAGATGACGGTTTCCCGGATTCTTTATTTATTTGCCCGTCATTCTGAGCTTTAAAACTAACAGGTTGTTTTGTAAATATTTCCACCACTCCATTTCGAGCTTTCTCACCATATTTTTCAACACCGCTGGCTTTTTTTAAAATATTAATACGCTCAAGTTTACTAACAGGCATTTCTCTGACTGTATTAATATCAACTTCTTGACCATCTAGTAAAGTCAGATAATTAAGTTTAGAATATCCTCCCTGGCTAAACCATTGCGCAGGCCATATAAAATTATGTCTGGGTTTTGTCAAATCAAATTGGCCATCAAAATCGGCATTGTCTTGATTCTTTACTTCAACACCAGTTGAGGAATTAGAAACCTGTTCATGTTGATGCACATAAGATTCAATTCCACGCAGAATAGCCATGGCTATTTTTTCCTGATATACCTGACTTTTTAATAAAACCGCTTCTTCTTTATTTGTAATAAAGCCAGCTTCTACCAATACGGAAGGACATTTAATAGCTTGTAAGACATATATCCCTTTATTCCGGCTTTTGATACCGTTAAAGGTAGTGCCTGCCTGTCTCATTGAATTCCCGATGGCGTTTGCTAATAAATAACTGCGGTTGTAATCAAAGGTTTTGGTTTTTTCTGCCAGGAAAATTTCAGCGCCTTTCTGCTGGGCATATCCGGTAATTTTACCATTTTTATGAACAGGCGTTCTACTGTTCACATGAATCGATACAAACAGATATGGAGATAATGTATTTGTCTGATCAGCCACCTGTACTACTGTATGAAACTCATCTGAATTACGGGTAAGAATAATATCTAACTGTGGATTATTGTTTTTCTCCTTCAGCATTTTTGCCAACTGAAGGGTTAATGCAGATTCTGTAGTTCCGTCAGCAGCTCTTGCACCTACATCTTCTCCCCCATGACCGGGATTGATGACGATGCGGTAAGTTTTACTGAGTTTCATCGGGGCTTCCGTTTCCAGATCAACATCTGTTACAGTAATACCGGTTTGTTTCGATGTTTTCACATCGTTGATAACGCTTTCCAGTACATTCTTTACAGATATGGGATGTTCTGCCCTGTACTCTTTGTTACGAAAAGCAAACAGCACAATAACTACCGCCAGCAAGGGTAATATCACCAGGCGACGGATATAACTGAATCTTGGGTTTTTATGATTGGTTAACATTTGCAACCTCCTTTTTATGGGTGAAAAAAAGAACGGGTGCGTTAGCTCGAAATGATGTTTCGGATAAACTGCCGTTAACAGCATTTGCGCCAATGCAGCCGTGTCACCATCCTTTACCGCTTTTTTGTCTGCAATGAATTCATGGATCATTTCCATTTCCTTTTTGAGTAACCAGAAAAATGGATTGAACCATCCGGGAATCAACATAACCTGTATCAGCAGTTTATCAACAGAATGTTGCTGTTGTACATGCGTCAGTTCATGTTGTAAGATCTGTTTACCCGATGCGCTTCGGATATCGATCTCTTCATTCCAGAAAATATATCGGAAAAAGGAAAAGGGCGTCCCCTTTGCCTGGGTGATGATCAGAAAGACATCGCCTACTTTTTTACAGGAATTTGTTTTTAGTAAATCATATATCCTGTAAAAGGCCCTGAGTAATAATGCCAGCAACAATGCTGCAACCAGTAGATAAGCCAACCTCACCATGCCTTCCATGCTCCAGTGAAAACCTTTACTTCCTATTACTGCTTCTATTTCAGAATTATTATCTGCCACAACTGATAAAAAACGGATCACCTGCTGCTGATTAGCGTAGGTTGTTGCCCATTGAATTTTAATCAGCGGAACCGTCCACGAAAACAATGCCACTACCATCAGGTAGAAACGGTTATACTGGTGAAATTTTTTGTTTCGCAAAGCAATCCAGTAGTATCCCATCACAATAGCACTACATAGTATTACCTGCAGAAAATAATAAGCAGTAGTTAACATGCTTTTACTTTTTGGCGTTTTTAATTTCCTGTAACAACAGTTCCAGTTCACGTACACTGATGTCTTTCTGTTTTACCATAAAAGAAACAGCCTCACTGAACGATCCTTCAAAATAACCCTCCACCAGGTTGCGGATGGTGCTGGATGAATACTCTTCTTTCGACACCATCGGATAATACCGGTGCATTCTTCCTACCGGTGTAATACCAACAAATCCTTTTTCTACCAGTATCTTCAAAATAGTGGCCACCGTATTGGAATGCGGTTTCGGCTCTGGCTGCTGCTCCAGTATATCTTTCAAAAATGCTTCTTCCAGTTTCCAGATACTGTGCATGATCTGTTCCTCGGCCTTTGTTAATGGTTTCATGGGGGTATGATTTTAAACTCAGAACAAACTTAAAACTAATTTTTTAGTTTTACAACTATTTTTTTAGTTATTCTGAAAAAAAATTTGTTAATGGTATGAAAGCGTTTGGATGAGCGTAATTTGCGGCTGCGTGAATGGTCAATCGTGAATATGAACTCCTACATTCACCATTGACCATTCACTATTCACGATGAAATACTATCTCATATCAGGTGAAGCCAGCGGTGACCTGCATGGCAGCAACCTTATTAAAGAATTAAAACAACAGGATTCTTCAGCTGACATACGCTGCTGGGGTGGCGATTTAATGGAAGCTGCCGGAGCCACACTGGTGAAGCATTACCGCGATCTGGCTTTTATGGGTTTTGCTGAAGTAGTGAAAAACTTGCCGACAATCTTTCGCAATATTAAATTCTGTAAAGCCGATATACAAAGCTGGCAACCCGATGTGTTGGTATTGATTGATTATCCTGGTTTTAACCTCCGTATTGCCGAGTGGGCCAAACAGAAAGGATACAAAATAGCCTACTATATTTCACCACAGGTTTGGGCATGGAAAGAAAACAGGGTGAAAAAAATGAAACAATGCATCGACAAAATGCTATGCATACTTCCTTTTGAAAAAGATTATTATAAAAATAAATGGAACTGGGATGTGGAGTATGTGGGACATCCATTGCTAGAAGTAATAGAGCGGAAAATAAAGGAAACAAGAGACAAGGAACAAGGAATCAGGAACCAGGAGTCGAAAGGTATTATTGCTTTGTTACCTGGTAGTCGTAAACAGGAGATTGGTAAAAAACTGCCGATCATGTTGAGTGTTGCCGCACATTTTCCTGGTTACCAGTTTGTGGTTGCCATGGCTCCGGGGTTGAATGATACTTTTTATCGGCCCTTTCTGGTTACTGCACCTAATGTAAGCAGCGTGAGCAACCAAACCTATGAACTTTTACTGCAATCAACGGCTGCTTTGGTAACAAGTGGTACCGCTACTTTAGAAACTGCTTTATTAAAAGTTCCTGAGATTGTTTGTTACAAAGGAAGTAATATCAGTTACCAGATTGCCAAACGACTCATTAGTATAAAATATATTTCACTCGTTAACCTCATCATGGATAAGCTGGTGGTAAAAGAATTGATACAGGATGAACTGAATACCGAGAACCTGGTGAAAGAACTATCAACTATACTCACCAACAATGAATACCGTCAGCAAATGATGAACGACTATTATCATCTCTGGCAACAATTATCTGAAGGCGGAAATGCTTCTCAGTTAGCGGCACAACATATTGTGAAGCTCATTCAATAATACACTTCCTGTTAAAGAAAAATTTAACGGAACAATGGAAGTATGACCAGTTTGAAAATAATGATCAATACTGCTACAATAAACATGATCAATGAAATACGGTTCATTCCATGCATGTATTTCATCCATTGTGTTCGTGGCTGATTGGGGTCTTTCTTTTTTATATAGAGGTATTCTGCCAGTTGTCTGAGGATGCCCATAAAATTATGTTTATACAAAAGTAACAGTTATCTCCCGGTTTGGTTCTCCTCCAGCCATGGACGGAGTTGTTCGGTGATTTGACGGGTTTCTATAATAAATCCATCATGTCCATAAGTTGATCCAATTTCCACCAATCTGGCATTGGGCATATGTTCCCTCATAAAACGCTGTTCATCGAGCGGACAAAGAATATCGCTGTTTATTCCTATAATTAATACGGGCTGTTGAATACTGTTTAATGCTTTTATCAGGTTGCCCCCTCTCCCACGGGCCAGGTGATGACTATCCATCGATTTGGTTAACAGCCAGTACGAATAGGCATTAAACCTGTTTACCAGTTTTTGGCCCTGGTAATTGATATAAGATGAGGCACGGAAATCATCAATCTTTTCAGGATCAGGATCAGTTTGTGCCTGCTGAAAAATACCATAGTTGCGGTAGGTAAGCATACCAATTGCTCTTGCCGCTTTTAAGCCTGCTGCACCGGCTTTATCGTTCGCATCCTTCCATGTGGCATCTGCTTCAATGGCCAGCCTTTGTGCCGTATGTACTGCCACACCCCATGCACTTTCTGAAGGAGAGGTGGCGATTAAAAATAAGCGTTCAATAACAGCGGGTTCCATCAACACCCATTCCAGTGCCTGGTAACCTCCCATACTTCCTCCCATCAACAGACTGATTTTTTTGATGTTCAGGTACTCACGGAGAAGAATATGTGCATTTACCATATCACGAATGGTAATGTTTGGAAACGCAGCGAAATAAGGCTTTTGTGTTGTGGGATTGATACTTAACGGCCCCGTGGTTCCATAACAGGAGCCCAGTATATTGGCACAAACAATAAAATAATCATCAGGATTAACCAGGTAATCTTCTCCTATCAGCCCCTTCCACCAGTCTGCACAATCGGCACTGGCAGTTAAAGCATGACATACCCAAACTACTTTCGATTCGCTCCCCTTCCATTCTCCATAAGTATGATAAGCGATGGTGAGTTCAGGTAATGATAAACCCGACTCTAATGCAAACGCCTGTTTGTATTCAAAATATTTCAACTGATTATTCCTCATTTCAACAGCAAAATAAGGGCAGGAGTGAATTACATTTGTAAAAATCTTTTAAAAGACCAAATCCAAGATCACAGATCTAATATCTGAGATCTGTGATCAGTAAATATGTATCATGCCGAATAAAATTACACAGACGATACGCACCCAGGTAGCCAAAACCAGTGAAATGGAGCATTCCTCGCCCCTTTTTCTTACCAGTAGTTTTTGCTTTGATGATGCTGAATCGATGCGTGCGGCTTTTGCAGACGAAACAGATGACAATATCTACAGTCGTTTCAGTAATCCCAATGTGCAGGAATTTACAGACAGGGTCTGTGCGTTGGAAGGTGCCGAAGCCGGTTATGCCACTGCTTCTGGAATGAGTGCCGTTTTTGGTTCCTTCATGGCATTAATGAAACAGGGCGATCATTTATTGTCCTGCAATTCTATATTCGGCAGTACGCATACCGTTATTTCCAAATACCTTCCAAAATATGGTATTGAGTACTCGTATGTTCCTGCAACAGCTACTGCTGCCGATTGGGAAGCGGCCATTCGCCCGAATACCAGAATGATTTACCTAGAAACACCTACCAACCCTGGACTCGATTTATTGGACCTTGAGATGATCGGCCAACTGGCGCACAAACATGGTATTATCCTGAATGTTGACAACTGTTTTGCCACACCTGTTAATCAGCGTCCGATTGAATATGGTGCCGACCTCGTTGTACATTCTGCCACCAAATGGCTCGATGGGCAGGGGCGTGTATTAGGTGGCGTAATAGTAGGTAAAAAAGAACTGATTAAAGACATCTACCTGTTTTGCAGAAGTACGGGGCCTGCCCTGTCTCCTTTTAATGCCTGGGTATTAAGTAAAAGCCTGGAAACACTTGATGTGAGAATGGAAAGGCATGCGGCCAATGCATTATATATTGCTTCGGCATTAGAGGGTCATGCGGCCATCAGTTGGCTGAAGTATCCCTTCCTGAAAAGTCATCCGCAGTTTTCTATTGCTCAAAAGCAGATGCAGAATGGGGGCGGAATTGTATGTTTTGAATTGAAAGGCGGATTGGAAGCTGGCCGAAATTTTCTCAATAAACTAAAAATGCTCTCTCTCACCGCTAACCTTGGCGATACCAGGAGTATTGCCTCACATCCTGCAAGCACCACACATGCAAAACTTACAGAAGAAGAAAGACAGGCCGTAAATATTACACCAGGGCTTATCCGTATTTCTGTTGGACTCGAACATAAGGATGATATACTGGCAGATATATTACAGGCATTGGTTTAATAAGCTTCTAATGTCATTCTGTATTTCGTATTCAAATCCTGAATATCTTTAAAAATTGAGTAATCCCTTTCCATGCGTTTCAATAAAAGATTATACTTCTTACTGGTGGTTTTTACCTTTTCAATGCGTGTAACAGCACAGGAAAACTCCTCATCCGCATCGCTGATCAGGGATATGTACAGTAACTGGTTCAATGATCGTCCGTTTACCTACCAGGATTGTGATACTTTTTTTTACTCAGACAGGGTTGATACAAATATCATCAATAAGGTTAAACAGACTTTTTTATCGGACAAGGAATACAAAGAGTGGGATCCCGACCAGGCCGCCTATGTAAAAAGAAAAACCAGGTTTACGCTGGAAGAGCGCCGGTACATAATAAATCAGCTCGACGCCGTTAAAAAAATAAGCTGGCCGGCAAAACTGTTTCCTTTTGCCTATATGATTCCTTTGAATGCAGTTGACACTTTACTCACTAAAACAGATAACAGCAAAGCAAAACCACAGCAGAAAATCTGCATGGAGATACAGCATTTTACCGCTCCTTTTTTTCTGCGTAACAATACCCTTTGTTTCTTTTACCTTGGTAAAAGCAGTATTTTTTCCAAAGAAGGCACTTTCTGGATTTATGAGAAAGTAGATGGTGAATGGAAAAGATTAGCAAGTATTTATGAATGGTCTGCAGTGTCGAAATTAAAATACAATAGTGATATCGATTTTTTTAACTGATTCAACTATTTCTTACCAATTGCATAATTAATTCCTCCAAGCAGATGTTGTAGAAATAACGGATCTGAATAAGACTCATGTGTATGTCCCAATCCTGTATAAAAAGCCCTTCCTCCGTCAAATGAATGATACCAGCTGATAGGGTGATTGGCACCATTTTCCCCTCCTGTATAACTCGTTTCGTCAAGCGCAATCAACACTTTTAGATCGGGTTGAATGTCTTTAAAATTATACCATTCATCCCAGCGCTTCCAGGTCTTTGGTAAATGTTTTGTTGAAAGATGTTTTGCATCTTTAATATGTAACACTGCCTCCTGTTGCTTGGGGTGACTTTTAAAATAAGCTCCTACCAGTTGGTTAAACCAGGGCCATTCATATTCTGTATCGGTAGCTGCATGAATACCTACAAAGCCTTTTCCTTTCTGTATAAATTTTTTAAAAGCAGCCTGTTCTTGTTCATTCAATACATCTTTGGTTGTACTCAAAAAAATGACAGCGTCATAGCGTGATAGCTTTTCGTCTGTAAAAATATCTGATACACGAGATGTATCCACAGCAAAACCATTTTGTTTACCCATTAACTGCAATGCCGCTACGCCGGTAGGAATAGCTTCATGGTAATATCCTTTTGTTTTAAAGAAAACAAGTACCTTTTTTTCTTTGACAATTGGTTGCATAGCTATCGTAATAATCATAATTAATAACAACAGGCTGCAGATGAATGGTAAAATCTGTCGGTTCATACACAACTTTGCTACAAGTTACCGATAAAACTGATGTTACGAAATCAGAAGGATCATGAATATTTCTTACTTTCATTTTCTGTACCTGTCAATTTCTTACAAAAAAACAAAACCAACTGCTATATGAACAACAAAACAGGTTCTTTGTTGGCCTCCATGATGTTTTTTGAATATTTTATATGGGGCGCCTGGTATGTAACCATGGGTACTTATATGGGTACACATTTACAGGCAACAGGTGTTGAAATCGGGGCCGCTTACAGCGCCCTGGCCATTGCCACCATGATCTCCCCATTTTTTGTAGGTATGATCGCCGACCGCTTTTTTGCGGCTCAGAAAATTATGGGTGTATTACACCTGCTGGGAGCTGTCCTCTTATTTCTTGCCACAAAAATTACAGACAGTACCATTTTTTACTGGGTTATTTTAGGTTATTCTTTGTTATACATGCCCACCATTGCATTAAGTAACAGCGTGGCTTTTTCTCAGATGACCGACCCGGGTAAACAATTTCCCTGGATCCGGGTATTCGGAACATTGGGTTGGATTGTAGCCGGTGTGCTGATCGGACAATTGGGTATTGAAAAAACAGCTTCCACTTTTTATATGGCCGCTGCAGTTTCTGTGGGTCTGGGTTTGCTTAGTTTTATTTTACCCAATACCCCTCCCAATGGTGCCGATGGTTCAGCATCGAAAGCACTGGGTACAGAAGCATTTGTACTTTTTAAAGAGAAGCCTTACCTCATTTTCTTTATTGCCGCCATACTTGTATGTATACCACTGTCATTTTACTACGGATTCGCCAATCCATTTCTCAATGAGATGAACTTTGAAAATGCAGCAGGAAAGATGACGCTTGGCCAGGTGTCGGAAGCAGTATTTATATTGGCCATTCCATTCCTGTTTAACAGGATTGGTGTGAAAAATATGCTATTGCTGGGCATGAGCGCATGGATACTGCGTTATCTATTCTTTGCATACGGAGATGCTGGAGCCAATAACTGGATGTTATATGCCGGTATTATTTTACATGGCATCTGTTACGATTTCTTTTTTGTAACAGGTTATATGTATACAGAGAAAAAAGCGGGTGTTAAAATTAAAAATGCGGCACAGGGTCTCTTCACTTTTGCCACTTACGGCGTAGGTATGTTTATAGGTACCTGGTTCAGCGGATACATTGTAGATCTCTACAAAACAGGAGAAACACATAACTGGCTCAACATCTGGTATGTACCTGCTTATATTGCTATGGGTGTGCTTGTTTATTTTGTATTATTTTTTAAAGAAAAGAAATAAATGGGATCATGAATGGTCAATGGTGAATAGAGAATTATTTATATTTTCGAATTACCTATTGATCATTCACGATTGACCATTCACCATAACAACGCTATATGAAAAAAATTGCCATGCTGGGTTCCGGTTTTATTGGCCGCTTTTATGCCGACTCATTACAAGGTTATAGAAGCCGCGATAAAATCATCAGTATTTATTCGCGCCGAGAAGAAAGTGCAAAGAAATTTGCTGAAGATTATCATTGTGATCACTGGACAACCAATATGGAAGCATCCATTGCGCATCCTGATGTAGACGTGGTATGTATTTCCTTACCCAATAATCTCCACGAAGCAGCAGTAATGTTATGCTGTAAACACAAAAAAGCAGTGATCACCACAAAACCACTGGGTCGTAATGCAGAAGAGGCAAAACGCATGCTGCTTGCAGTAGAAGAAGCAGGTATTTTTAATGGTTATCTCGAGGATCTCGTTTATACCCCAAAATTCATCAAGGCCATGGAGAGTGTAAAGAATGGCGCATTGGGCAGGATATTATGGGCCAAGTCGAGAGAAACACACCCCGGCCCTCACAGCGAATGGTTCTGGGATATTGAACAGGCAGGTGGAGGTTGTATCCTCGACCTTGGCTGCCATTGTGTTGAAATTACGAGGAGTTATATCGGGAAAGATATTAAACCCGTTGAAGTAATGTGCTGGGCCGACACACAGGTTAAACCTATTGATGCAGAAGACCATGCCATTGGTCTGGTAAAATATGAGACTGGCGCTATCGGTCAGTTTGAAGTAAGCTGGACCTTCCGTGGCGGACTTGACCTGCGCGATGAAGTAATGGGTAGCGAAGGCACCATCTGGATCAACAGTTTTCTTCGTACCGGTTTCGATATGTTCACCACAGGTAAAGGTGCAGATTATGTAGCAGAAAAGGCAGAAAGCAATACAGGCTGGCTCTTTCCGGTAGGCGACGAATTAAATGAACTGGGTTACAACCATATGTTCATGGATATGTTTAACGCCATGGAAAAAGGAACCGATCCGAAAGAAACATTTTATGATGGCTATGTAGTAAACGCTATTCTCGATGCCGCCTACAAATCGGCAAAAAGCAAACAATGGGAACCTGTTCAGTTAGATATATGGAGAGGACAAACAGGTTTATCCAAAGAAAGTCATCTCATTTCATACGATAATGAACATTACCTGATAAAAGAAGAGATGACACATTTCGGCACCAAAAAATTAATACTGAAAAACAAACAAACGGGTAAAATTAGTGAACAGATTATTTAGTAGTTAGTCCATAGTTGATGGCTCATGGTAAAACATGTGCTATGGATCATCGACTATGTCTTACAGGCCGGTTTTACCTGTACTTTCACTGCCATTTCATACGCTTGATTCTTTCAACTTAAATCAACTCATATGCGTTCGATTTTTTTGGGAATGATGATAATGATGGGCATGCACTCATGCAGAAACCATACTTATAATAGCTGGAAAGTATATGGAGGCAGTAATGAAGCCATCAAATATTCTTCGCTCACAGAAATTGACAGCGTGAATGTAGGTTCATTACAAGTAGCCTGGGAATATCATACCGAAGATGCAGATACGACAAAATTTTCTCAGATACAATGTAATCCCATTATCGTTAATGGCACTTTGTATACTACCACTCCTAAATTACAATTGATTGCACTTGATGCTGCAACAGGTAAATTAAAATGGAGCTTTCATCCGGATTCTGCCAACCGCAATAAAGAGTTTGTTCATTTTATCCTGAATAATAATCGTGGTGTTACCTATTGGGAAGAGAATACCGACAAGAGGATATTGTATACCGCAGGATCTTCTTTATATGCCATCAATGCCGAAACAGGCAAAATCGTTGAATCTTTTGGTGATCATGGCCGCATCGATTTACATAACGGGCTTGGAAGAGATGTTAAGGACCTATATGTTGCCGCTACTTCACCCGGTATTATTTTTAAAGATTTGTATATACTGGGGTCAAGAGTAGATGAAGGTCCGGCAGCAGCACCCGGACATATCAGGGCCTTTGATGTGAGGACCGGTATGATCCGCTGGATATTCCATACTATTCCCCAACCAGGTGAATATGGTTACGATACCTGGGATGACTCCAATGCATGGAAAAATATTGGAGGTGCCAATAGCTGGAGTGGTTTTAGTCTCGATGAAAAAAGAGGAATCCTCTTTGCTCCAACAGGATCGGCTTCCTTTGATTTTTATGGCGGTATGAGAAAGGGTGCTAATCTTTTTGCCAATTGCCTGCTGGCACTAGATGCTGCAACAGGAAAAAGAAAATGGCATTTTCAATTTGTTCATCATGACCTGTGGGACTGGGACATACCAACTCCTCCGGTATTGGTAACCCTTCAACGTAACGGCAGAGAAGTAGATGCTGTTGCACAAACCACCAAACATGGAATGATTTATGTTTTTAACCGTGAAACAGGTGAACCTGTTTTTCCCATTAATGAAGTACCGGTAGACACTGCAACAAATATCCCCGGAGAAAAAGTATGGCCCACCCAGCCCATCCCCTCTCTTCCCAAACCTTTTGTAAGACAAAGTTTTACTGAAGCAGATATTAATCCATATTTAACGGATAATGCCAGGGCCATCGTTAAAAAAAATCTTACCGGTTATCGATATGGAAAAATGTTTATTCCACCTGGTACACAAACAGCCGTTCAGTTTCCCGGGTTAGATGGAGGTGCTGAATGGGGCGGCCCTTCTTTTGATCCTGAAACAGGATTTTTATATGTAAACGCCAATGAGATGCCCTGGCTCATGACCCTTATGCCTACTCCTAAAAGACCTGAACAAAAAGAAACGGTTTTACAGGCGGGCCATAGGTTATATACACAGAATTGTGTGAGCTGTCATGGCGCCGATCGTAAAGGAACAGGTAATAATCCATCTATCATACATGCAAACAAACTATATTCCAAAGATGGATTAGACTCTTTGATCCGTACAGGCAGAAGAATGATGCCGGCTTTTACACAATTACATCAGGAAGAACGAAAAGCCATCACTGCTTACGTTCTCTCTATACAGAAGAGGCAGAACAGCATTTATAATGGCCCAAAACAACCAATAGACAGTTTCAGAAATCTTCCATGGACCATTACCGGTTATTATAAATTTATGCAGGATGGTTATCCGGCCATACGACCACCATGGGGGTCAATTACGGCCATTAACCTGAACACGGGGGAACATGTATGGCAAAATACTTTAGGTGAACATCCGGAACTAAAAGCAAAAGGCATACCTGCAACAGGTACTGAAAACTATGGAGGTTCAGTAGTAACTGCCGGTGGTTTACTTTTTATTGCAGCTACAAAAGATAAAATGATCAGGGCCTTTCACAAAAGAACAGGTAAGTTATTGTGGGAATATTTGCTACCTGCACCAGGCTTCGCAACTCCTTCCATTTATGAGGTCGATGGAAAACAATTCCTGGTGATTGCCTGTGGTGGTGGGAAGCTGGGAACAAAATCGGGAGACAGTTATATTGCCTTTGCACTTCCTGTTACAAGCAAATAAATTCTTTTACAGCTGCCCCTTTTTCAATTGTTCCACCGCATAGCTGGCGGCTCTTGCTGTAAGTGCCATATAAGTAAGCGAGGGATTCTGACAGGCCGAAGAAGTCATACATGCGCCATCTGTTACAAAAACATTTTGCGCATCCCATAACTGGTTATATGCATTGAGTACGGATGTTTTCGGATCACGTCCCATTCTCGCAGTTCCCATTTCATGTATACCATGCCCCAATGCATGTTCGCCATCCCAGGTTCTGATATTTTTCACACCCGATGCTTCTAACATAACCTGCAATTCAGCAATGATATCTTTTCGCATTTTTAGTTCATTCTCTTTCATTTCGCAATCCATAGCCAATACAGGCAATCCCCACTTATCTTTCTTTGCTTTATCAAGCATGATTTTATTTTCATGATAAGGCAAAATTTCTCCAAAACCTGTTGCGCCAATGCTCCATTCACCTGGTTCAGTTAATGCATCTTTAAAATCAGCACCGATGGATAATTCTGCCACATCTCTCGACCAGCCCGATCTGCTGGCACTTCCCTGGTAACCAAATCCACGTAAGTAATCACGCCTATCGTTACCCATATTTACAAATCGCGGTATATAAAAACCGTTCGCTCTTCTTCCAAAATAATATTTGTCTTCATACCCTTCTACTTTTCCAGATGCGCCTATATTATAGTGATGATCCATTACATTATGTCCCAGTTCACCGCTACTGCTACCCAACCCACCAGGCCATATATCTGTTGCGGTATTGAATAAAATCCAAGTAGAGTTTAATGCAGAAGCATTCAGAAAAACAATTTTTGCATAGTATTCGTAAGTTTGATTGGTTTCTGCATCCAGCACTTCTACCCCTTTTGCTTTTTTACTGTCTTTATCATAAATAAGTTTTGTTACGATAGAGAAAGGCCTCACAGTAAGGTTACCTGTTTTCATCGCAGCAGGAAGTGTAGATGATTGAGTGCTGAAATAGCCGCCAAAGGGACAACCTTCCCAACAGCGGTTCCTGAACTGGCATTGTGTTCTCCCTTCAATAGGTGCAGTAAGATTGGCCACACGACCTATGATAAGATGTCTGTTACCATTGAACGCTTTCTTTATTCTTGCCGCTACATCCTTCTCCACACAATTCAGCTCCATAGGTGGTAGAAACTGTCCATCGGGTAAATGAGACAGCCCTTCTTTTGACCCACTGATACCTGCAAAACGTTCCACATGATCGTACCAGGCCTCCATATCTTTATAACGAATGGGCCAGTCTGCTCCAACTCCTTCCTTAAGATTGGCTTCAAAATCAAGGTTACTCAAGCGATAACTTTGTCTTCCCCATAAAACAGAACGTCCACCCAACTGGTAACTTCTCCACCAGGTAAAAGGTTTGACCTCTGTATATGGACAATCTTTTTCATTGGCCCAGTCATCCATTACTACTTCACTTGCTGCCCAGCCACGATGTATCACCGGATAATTATTTTTTTGATCAACAGTCGTTCTTCCACGATGTGTAAGTTCCCAGGGATGTTTACTGGCTGTTGTATAATCTTTTATATGTTCATAGGGTCTGCCCCTTTCCAGCATCAATACTTTTAATCCTTTTTCGGTGAGTTCTTTGGCGGCCCAGCCCCCGCTGATACCGGAACCAATTACAATAGCATCGAAACTGTTTTGCGTAGTTGCCTTTATATTGAGGTTTGGCGAATCTGACATGACCTTATTTTTTTAGTATACGGAAAGCCATTTAAGTTAAGCCATTCAATCCATATTACAAGCCAGTTTAACCAGCACTTCTACTGCCTTTTCCATATCGTACACACTTATCCACTCATGTTTACTATGAATAGCCTGCATACCGGTAAAAATATTTGCACAGGGAAGTCCCATAAAACTCAGTCTGCTACCATCGGTACCGCCGCGAATAGGTTCTTTCTGTAATTCAAGACCGGCTGCACGATATGCTTTTTCGGCTCTTTCATTTACCTGCGGATATTGATCAAGTACCAGTTTCATATTGCGGTACTGTTCCTTTATTTCAAACATGTAAGAAGTGCCGGGATGCCGTTTAATGATTTGCTCACACATATCACGTAACCTGTCTTCATATGCTACAAGCTTGTGCGCTTCAAAATCACGTATAATAAATTCAACAGTTGCTTTTTCTGCAATCCCTTCCATATGAACAGGGTGAACAAAGCCTTGTCTTTTTTCAGTTGATTCAGGATTCCATTCAGTTACTGGTAAAGCCGCAAGCAAAGATGATACCAGTTTCAACGCGTTCACCATTTTACCTTTTGCATACCCCGGATGTGCACTGATACCATAAAAAGTAATTGTTACACCATCTGCACTAAAGGTTTCATCTTCATAAGTACCCAGTTCTCCCCCATCGAGTGTATAACCAAAATCGGCGCCCAGTTTTTGCATGTCCAGTTTCTCTGTGCCTCTGCCCACTTCTTCATCGGGTGTAAATAATATTTTAATCTTACCATGAGGCAGCTCAGGGTATTGCATCAGGTAATGAGCCATATCCATAATAATGGCTACACCGCTCTTATCATCTGCTCCCAATAAGGTTAAACCACTTGCTGTGATAATATCTTTTCCGATTTGTTGCCTGAGATAAGGATATACTTCTGTACTGATGACCTGGGTAGGATCATCGGGTAAAACGATTGCCTGTCCGTTATAGTTTTTATGAAGTATGGGTTTTACGTTATATCCACTGCAATCGGGTGCAGTATCAACATGACTGCAAAAACAAATAACCGGTAAAAGTTCTTTTGTAGTTGCTGGTATAGTTGCATATATATAACCATATTCATCTGTTTCAACTGCCTCAATACCCATTGCCTTCAATTCATTGGCAAGAAGTGTTGATAGTATTTTTTGTTTTTCCGTACTTGGAAAACTGTTGCTATGCGGATCACTTTGCGTATCGATCTGAACATAACGCATAAAGCGTTCTGCTACTGTAAATGAATATAGATGAAACATACTGCAAAATACAGAAATCGATCGCTGCACGATTGAATACTTGCAATTACCGATTCTGTTTTCTATTTTGTATGTAACCAAAAACAACCATATGAAAAAAACACTGATTAGCTCGCTTGTGGGTGCCGTCATTTTGTTTCTCTGGCAATTTCTTTCATGGACCACTGTCCAGTTACACAGATCTGCTGAAGCATATACGCCCAGGCAGGATAGTATTCTTCAATACCTCAGTACACAATTTTCAGAAGATGGAAGTTATTTCCTGCCAACAACACCTGACGGTGCATCAAAAGAAGAACAGAAAAAACTCTATGAAACCATGGATGGAAAACCCTGGGCACAGATTCATTATCACAAAGCAATGAATACAAATATGGGGATGAATATGATCAGAGGTTTTGCAATTAATATTGTTATTCTGTTATTGGTTTGCTGGTTGTTTAAAAAGATGGGTACACTTACTTTTATGAACATTCTTTCTGCAACTATTGCCATTGGATTAATTGGATTTTTCAATGGGCCATATACCAATCATATCTGGTTCCAGACCCGCGACCTGATGGGACACTTGATTGATGCCATTGTTGGTTGGGGACTCACCGGTTTATGGTTAGGATGGTGGTTAAGAAGGCCGTAGTTTTCGTTTAGATAGCATCTGTGTAATTAAGTTGCCGGCTAACAGCTTCTAGCAATTAGCTGCTAGCGTTAGAGATTGCTTCATTTTTTAAATACGATTGATGTATACAAAACAGTAACAGGAATGAGCAATTTAAATGGGTGCTTATAAAAGTAAAGCCACAGTAATGTTTACTGCGGCTTTGCTTTTACGTATTGACTCATTTATTAAGGCATAATAATCAATGGACTTCCGCCTTCAATATCAACCAGTTCCAGGTCGAAGATCAGTTCCTCACCTGCAAGTGGATGATTTGCGTCCAATACCACAACTGCTTCACGAACTTCAGCAATCGTTACAGGGAAATTTTGTCCCGAACCATTGCTCATATTCAGTTGCATACCTACTTCCGGAACCATTTCGGCCGGGAAACGGTCGCGTGGAAATTCCATGATCATTTCTTCCTGTTTAGGTCCATAAGCCTGGTCAGCAGGAATATGAATTGTTTTCTTCTCTCCGATAGCCATACCGGTAACGCCATCATCAAAGCCGGGTATTACCATTCCACCACCCACTTCAAACTCCAATGGTTCTCTTCCTTCAGATGAATCAAATGTGTTTCCATTGGTTAATTTACCATGATAATGCACTTTTACAGTATCACCTTTTTTTACTTGTTGCATACTATTTTGTTATGTGATAAAGAATACGGAACGCAGCAGCTTATCAGTTGACATCCGGAAAAAGGAGTAAAAGGTTAAGTTGTTATTAAAACGCGCCGAACGGCAAAAGTACAACCTGCAAAGCAAGGGCGGCCAAGTATTTTTTGTTACCTTTCGCATTTTAAAGAGCCCATATATGAAGATATTCACCCTTTTATGCTCCCTGGCTATTGTGTTGAGTCTCACTGCACAACCAAAGGATACAAAAGACCAGAAAACAAAACCTGCTCCGGCAAAAGAAGAAAAAGAGCTGCAAATTATTCCTGCCGCACACAGAACTCAGGTTTACCTGCCTTTACTGAAAGGAAAACGTGTAGGTGTTTTCGCCAATCATACCGCTACCATTGGTGAACGACACCTGGTAGATACCTTATATACACTCGGTGTAAAAATCACCAAAGCATTCGGCCCCGAACATGGTTTCAGGGGAACTGCAGATGCAGGAGAAAAAGTAGACAATTATATTGACCCTTATACAGGCATTCCTGTTGTTTCATTATATGGGAAGAAAAAAAAACCCAACGCCGAGGATCTTGCAGATGTAGATATATTATTGTTTGATATACAGGATGTGGGCACACGTTTTTATACTTATATTTCTTCTTTGCAGGAGTTTATGGATGCTGCATTTGAACATGGCAAGCCATTGATGATACTTGATCGTCCGAATCCAAACGGTTTCTACATAGACGGCCCCATACTTGATACCGCTTACAAAAGTTTTGTAGGTATGCAGCCCATTCCTGTTGTATATGGTATGACAATAGGTGAATATGCACTGATGCTGGCAGGTGAAAAATGGTTGTCGCCAAAAGCCAATGAACGTTATGAATATTACAGACGTGCAAAAAATTCTCCTCCCGATACTCTTTTCCATTTTCAGATCATCAAAAATCAGAACTATACGCATAAAAGTACCTATGAGCTCCCGGTAAAACCTTCCCCTAACCTGCCGGATATGTCATCGATTTACTGGTATGCAAGTACCTGTTTTTTTGAGGGCACCGTTTTAAGTGAAGGAAGAGGAACCGATCATCCATTCTCCATATTTGGGCATCCTTACCTTCCCAAAAACATGTATGCCTTTACACCAACCAGCAGAGATGGTGCAAAAGAACCCAAGTTAAAAGACAGACAGAGTTATGGCTGGAACCTGTATGGCACAAAAGTTGACGTATTAAAGAAAGTGGATAATAAAATACAGTTAAAGTACCTGATAGAAGCCTATAAACTTTTCCCGGATAAAGACAATTTCTTTATCAAACCAAAAAGTGAAAAACCAACTGATTATTTTTTCAATAAACTGGCTGGAACTGATCAGTTAATGAACCAGATCAAAGCAGGAAAAACAGAAAAAGAAATCCGCGACAGCTGGGCCCCCGGTATTGCAGCTTTCAAAAAAATTAGGAAACAGTATTTATTGTATTTAGATTTTGAATAAAAAACGTGAATGGTCAAGGGTGAATAATTTTTAAGCCTACTATTGACCATTCAGCATTCACCATTATGCGTATCATCTTCATGGGCACCCCCGAATTTGCTGTTGCGTCATTAGATGCATTGGTGAATGCCGGTTTTAATATTGTGGCAGTTGTTACGGCTCCTGATAAGTTGGCCGGGCGTGGAATGCAGTTACAACAAAGTGCTGTTAAAAAATATGCAGTTGAAAAAGAGTTGGCCGTTCTTCAGCCCGAAAAATTAAAAGACCCCGTATTTATTGCTGCCCTCCGGAAACTAAAAGCAGATATGCATGTAGTGGTGGCATTTCGTATGCTACCTGAAATTGTGTGGAACATGCCACCCATGGGAACCATTAACCTGCATGGTTCTTTATTACCCCAATACAGGGGCGCCGCACCCATTAACTGGGCGGTAATAAACGGAGAGAGAGAAACCGGTGTAACCACATTCAAACTCAAACATGAGATTGATACGGGCAATATCCTGTTACAGAATCGTTTTACAATTGGGCCTGATGAAACAGCCGGAGAAATACACGACCGTATGAAACTGATAGGCGCGAGCCTGCTGGTTAAAACTGTTCATGGACTGCAAGAGGGTATTTTGAAAGAAAAAACACAGGATGAATTGATCAGCGAATCAGCTATAAAGCACGCTCCAAAAATTTTTACCGAAACCTGTAATATAAACTGGAACGAAACTGCTGACCATATACATAACCTGATAAGGGGCTTATCGCCCTATCCTGGTGCACTAGCTTTACTTGATGGAAAAGTATTGAAAATATACAGCAGTAAAAAAGAACACAGTATCGTAAAAGAGGCCCCCGGTACGATACAAACTGATGGTAAAACTTATCTGCGTTTTACCTGTACCGACGGATATATTTATCTTCTTAACATGCAACTCGAGGGAAAGAAGAGAATGAATGTGGAAGATTTTCTTCGCGGGTATAGAATGCAGTGATAATTTATTGCAGCTTCGACTTCAGTGTTTCCAGATCAACTATACCTTCTTTGCGCCAAACTTCTTTACCGGCTTTATATAGAATAAATGTGGGTAATACAGTAGCTTTAATTGTTTTCATGACTTCAATATCAGTTCCGCCATCTACTTTTACCAACTGGTATTTACTACCCATATCCTGTTGTAATTGTAACAGAATGGGTTCCATTTTCTTACAAGGCGGGCACCATTCTGCACCTACATCAACCAGTACAAAGCCCTGTACATTAATTTTCTGCTGAAACGTATTTACCGCCATTTGTGTTAATGCTGTTTCTGCTTCAAGTTGTTTACCCTCAAGTTGCCATGCAGATATACCACCTTTCAGGTTAAATACTTCCGAAAACCCTTGTTTGAGTAACCATTTAGCAGCCTGCTCACTCCTTACACCAGACGCACAATACACCAATACCGGTTTCGATTTATCTAAATATTTTACTCTCTCCTCAAACTGTTGTTTATTCAGCCAGTCGGCCTGAAGTGCATTTTCCAGGTGACCGGTTTTATATTCACCTGCTGTTCTCACATCGAGTACCTGATGAGAACCTGACTGCAGTTTTGAATTAAACTCAGCTACTGTTATAGACAATTTTGGTTGTGCATTAGTTTCACAGGATGACAGTACAAACATCAGTAGCAATAAAGACGGAACTAGTAATCTCATGGTGGTAATTATTTAAAATAAGTGAGTGTAACAGTAAATTGCTGATCTTTCATATCTAAAACAGAAGCAGCAGAATTACTCAAACGTAATAACAATCCTTCTGCTCCTTTTGTTTCAGGTAGTGTACCCAAAACCCTGGCACAAATACTTTTATTATTCGATGCGGTAATCCGAACAATGGTGCCGGGTGCAATATCATTAATGAGTACATAATATTTACGATCCGTCCAGCCACTGATGGTTTTAAAAGTAGAAGCATTACCTGAAAAATATTTTTGAACAAGTGTAAGATCATTTTTCACGTACAGCGACGCAAAAAAACCTTCATCCGGAATATTCAATGATGTGGCAGGTGTAACTTCGTTTTTTGTTTCAGATACAGATACCGGGGCATCTTTTTTTGGTTCTGCTTTTTTTGTGGGTTCAATAACATTAGTTACCGGTTTCTCAGTAACAGGTGCAATATCAGTTGTTTTCTCCGAAACAATATTTTCCTGACCTGTTATTTTAGAGGTAACTGCCTGTTCTATATTTATTTTCAGATACCCAACTATAATCTGCTGCCCATTTTTAACTGCATTATTGCTCAATTTGTTCCACTTACGAACCTGGCTCACAGGAACTTTGTTATAAGTTTGAGCAATTTTAAAAAGATTATCTCCTTTACCTACTACATGGTAAACGGCTGTTCCTGTATTTGAAGACTTAATATCCTGAAATTTGAGTGGCACTTTTATGACACTTCCTTTTGACAAAAGGGAAGATGGGCTTTTTCCATTAAATCGTGCCAGTTGAGACGCTGTTATACCGTACAAACGGCCCACCGATGAAAGTGATTCTTTTTCACCTACTTTATGCTCAATATACATAGAACTACCCTTGCCTTTAATCAACAATTTCTGTTGAGCAAAACCAGCTAATCCACACAAAAACACAAGTATAAACAAGCAATATTTTTTCATAGATCATGGGAGATAGGAAATGGCAAATTTAGGGAGTAAAACAGAGAAATAAGGAATAAGAAACATGAAATCAGGAATTAAGACCCAGGATTTCTCCTTACAATTCCTGATTTTTTATTCCATGTTTCTTATTACTTATTTCTTCAGTATCCTCCATTCTTGTGGATAATAGTTATTGATACGGTTGGGCAGGGCCTTGATCCAGCCAAGCGGCAGGTTTTGATACGTGATTAAATTCCATCCTTTATCTGCCTGCAAAGAAATATCCTGCCGCCGCAGGTATTGAAGTGCCTGTTCTTTGTTTACACCAACCTGTGCAAAAGTATCTTTTGGCAACAGGCTCACCGCTAACTCATGTGAAGGCACTATATTTTTTCCTTTAATGGCCCCCAGTTCTACACCGGCTTTCCGAATGTAAAGCGATCCTGCAAGCATACTAATATCTTCCATCCATCTCCCTTTAAATATTCTGAACTGATCGGCCTGTTTGAACACCTGGTATTCATTTGTGAGCGGAATAAAAGACAATATCTGTTCCATCTCCTGTTTAGCAGGTTTGGCGATGGTTACTTTTTTTCCATAAGAGCCGGCTGCAGCAGAAGTTGTTTTTTTGAAAACTGCAATAAAAAAGCCTTCACCTTTTAATTTATCAGGATAAAATCGGTAGCCTGCTGCTTGTTTTTTTGCTGAATAAGAATGAATTATTCCCCATTTTTCGCCTGTTTGCACAGGCAATGATTCCATACCCATTTCTTCCACCAGCCAGTCAGCAATCATTTCATCTTCCTCTTTTGAATAGGAACAGGTAGCATAAATTAAAATACCTTCTTCTTTTAGTACGGGTAGAATATCAGATAAAATTCTTTGTTGACGCTGGCTGCATAACTCCACATGATCGAGGCTCCATTCGTTTGCAGCATCAGGATCTTTTCTGAATAAACCACTTCCGCTACAGGGAGCATCCACTACTATTACGTCAAAATAATTTCCCAACGATTGAAAATGAGCCGGATCATTATTGGTCACTACCACATTATCGTTCCCCCATTTAGTCATATTCTCTACTAATATAGCGGCTCTCGATTTGATGACTTCATTGCTTACCAATAAGCCCTCTGTAAAATAGGATGCCAATAAAGTTGATTTACCTCCCGGTGCGGCACACAGGTCTAACACTTTTTTTCCTGCCGTTTCAGTTACCAGTTGTTGTAAAACATGCCAGAGAAACATACTACTGGCATCCTGAACATAATAAGCCCCTGCATGAAAAGAAGGATCCAAGGTAAAAGAAGGTCTTTCCTGAAGATATAAGCCCGCCGGACACCAGGGAATATTTTCACCCGCCCATTTGTCAGTGATGCATTGTTGTTTTGCAGGATGAAAACGAATTGCCGTAACCTGTTCACCAGATTCATGTACTTCTTTAAATGATGTTTCATCAAAACCGGGAACATCCTGAAGAGACTGAATAAGATCGTTGGGTATAGGCATGAGGCAAAAATATACCATTCATTCATATCACAACATAGCTCCATGTTTAAACCTGGAGCTATGTTGTGATATGAATAAAAAAATCTAATAAACGATTACAATGCTTTAATTTCTGCGACTAATTTTTGTAAAGCCGCTTTTGCATCGCCAAACAGCATCGATGTTTTGGGCTGGAAGAAAAGTTCATTTTCAATACCTGCATAACCGGGTTTCATACTACGCTTATTTACAATCACTGTTTTTGCCTGTTCTACTTCAAGTATCGGCATCCCATAAATGGGCGATGACGGATCTGTTTTTGCAGCCGGATTTACCACATCATTTGCACCAAGTATGAGTACCACATCAGTCGTTTTAAACTCATCATTGGCCTGTTCCATTTCCTGTAGTTTGTCGTAACTCACATCAGCTTCAGCCAATAGTACATTCATATGTCCGGGCATACGACCCGCCACCGGGTGGATGGCATAACTTACCGTTACACCCTTTTCTTCCAGCAGTTTTTCCAGTTCATGACAAATATGTTGCGCCTGTGCCACTGCCAATCCATAACCCGGTACAATAATTACTTTGTTGGCATAACACATGCATACTGCAGCATCTGAAAGTGATATTTCTTTATAATTTCCCTGTGGCCCTTGTGTTGATGCTCCACCAGCAGATGCATTACCGCCAAAAGAACCAATCAACACATTGGTAAGGCTCCTGTTCATTGCTTTACACATAAGTATGGTAAGCAATGTACCTGCTGCACCAACAAGAATACCTCCTGTTAACATTACCTGGTTGTTGTAGAGAAAACCTCCACAGGCTGCCGCCACACCGGTAAATGAATTGAGTAATGAGATGACCACCGGCATATCGGCACCACCAATAGGCAACACGAATAATACTCCGTACACCAATGAAGCAACAGCAATACCATAAAAAAGCCAGTAATTTTCTGCGTTTAAATTAAATACGAGGTACCCTGCTGTTATTAATGTTGCAGCCAATAATATGAGGTTGAATAGTTGCTGACCCGTAAAAGCGAAGTCTTTGATTTTACCATTCAGTTTACCCCATGCAATTACACTACCTGCAAAAGAAACAGAACCGATGATAAGGCCCAGAAAAATAGTAATGAGTGTACCCTCATTCAATCCATCATGGGCAGATGGTAAAAAATAATTTGCACCGCGCCATCCCTGAGGGCCTAAAAGTGTATTTTTTAGATGATCAAATTCAATAAAAGAAATCAAAGCCGCACAGGCGCCACCCATTCCATTGAATAGGCTCACCATTTCGGGCATGGCCGTCATCTTTACTTTTTTGGCTGCTAATACACCAATAATGGTACCTAGAATAAGTCCACCAAAAATCCATTCATAGTTACCAAGTTTTTTCCCTTCTTCTTCATATAAAAAGATGGTACCGAAAATAGCAACTGCCATCCCAACAGCGGCCACCAGGTTACCTTTCCTGGCAGAGTCGGGATGCGACAGCATTTTGAGTCCGATAATAAATGTCAACGAACCAATGAGATAACAAATAGTGAGCAGGCTTAATTCCATATTTATTTTTTTCGATCCCGTTAAAGGGAGATACTATTTTTTCTTTTTAAACATTTCAAGCATGCGGTCGGTTACCACAAAACCACCTACCACATTCAGTGTACCAAGTATCACTGCCAGGAAGCCAATTACCAGTGCAATATCATTCCCCGGCTCCACCTTACCCATTACAATAATGGCCCCGATAATTACCACACCATGAATAGCATTGGCGCCACTCATCAATGGCGTATGCAATACACTTGGCACACGTCCAATCACTTCAATACCCAAAAAAATAGACAGGAGTACGATGTATATGATGTCAATATGTGTTTGTACCCAGTTTAATATGGCTTCCATTTATATGCTTGTTTTGATAAATTAATTTTAGTGAGTAATGAATGTTCAATAATCAATAATCAATACTCACTGCTGACTACTCACTGCTCACCTTCTAACCCGCTCATGCACCAGTTCACCTCCATGTGTAATACAACATCCCTTTACCAGATCATCTTCAAAATTCAGGTTTAGGTTTGAATCTTTATCGATGATGAGTTGCAGGAAATTGAGAACATTTTTCCCATATAGCTTGCTGGCATCCGAGGGCATATCTGCCGCAAGATTGCTGTTACCCATGATGGTTATTCCCTTATGAACAATGATTTCATTATTTTTTGTGCCGAAAACATTTCCTCCTGTTGAAGCAGCAAGATCAATAACTACACTACCTGGTTTCATACTGTTTAACATTGATTCATTAATCAGTAATGGAGCTTTTTTGCCCGGTATCTGTGCAGTGGTAATAATGATATCAGATTTGGCTACAGATTCTGCCAGTCTTTGTTGTTGTCTTTGTTTGAACTCTTCTGATTGTTCCACAGCATAACCACCTGCTTTGGATGCATCGGCTGCGCCTTCCACTTCAATAAATTTTGCGCCCAGGCTCATTACTTCCTCTTTTACGGCCGGTCTTGTATCAGATACTTCCACTACTGCTCCTAATCTGCGTGCCGTTGCTATAGCCTGTAAGCCCGCTACACCTGCTCCAATGATCAATACTTTTGCAGGAGGTATACTCCCTGCAGCGGTCATAAACATGGGGAAATAACGTGGAAATAAAGTAGCTGCCAGTAAAATGGCCCTGTATCCTGCAATATTGGCCTGGCTGCTCAATACATCCATACTTTGTGCACGTGTGGTGCGGGGGATCATATCGAGACTGAATAATGATATCTCTTTTGCAGCCAGTTGCTGCATCAGCTCAATGTTAAATAATGGCTGAAAAACACCCACTATTACCTGCCCGGGTTTTAACAAGCTGATGTCAGATGCTGATAAAGGATGAATACAAAGCAATAAATTACTTTGTGTCAGGATCGTATTCCGGTCCTGTAAAACAACCTGTTTTGCTGTATAAACAGTATCAGCTGCAAATGCACTTTCACCTGCACCTTTTTCCATCCACACTGTTACATTCTTTTTTACCAGTGCTTCTGCCTGTTCCGGTAAGAGCGATACTCTTTTGTCTTTATTTGTTTCACTTAGTATACCAAGAATCATGGTTTCAATTTAGGTGTTTTTTTTTAAGGGGCAAGGGTTTCTTTCTGCAATCAGTATAATTGAGCCAAGATGGGATGTTGACGTTTTCTTTAACCGATTTATATTCCTTCACTGCAGGGAAAAAAAGGAGGGGGAGGTTAGTTAAAGGGGAGTTAAAAACGTATACTGACATGTTGTTTTGTACTGAACTCTTTTCTAAAAAAAATAATACCAATAAAAAATAAATCGATGGAAAGTGTTACAGCGTCATCCTCCTGAATTTCCTTCCAGGCCTTCTCCATTTCTTTGCTCCAGTGGATATCATCAAAAATAAGTATACTGTTTTCATTTGTATAATTCAGTAATTGTTTGAAATATTTCACTGTTGGCTCATATCGGTGATTACCATCAATAAATGCCATATCAATCTTCCTGCCTTCTTTTAGCCATTGGGGTAATGTATCATCGAAATTACCTTCCATAAGCCGGCAATTTCTGATACCTAATTTTTGAAAATTTCCCCTGGCAATATTTGCAATTGCACTCGATCCTTCCATCGTAGTAACCGAAGCATTACTATCTGCCATTGCCAGGTAACATGTGGTAATACCGAATGAGGTACCTAATTCCAGTATATCTGATGGTGAATACCTGTTAACCATACGAAACAATAGTTGTCCGAATTTCGCAGGCTCAAGTGATGTATTAGCAATTGTGGCTATTTTACGATAGGGAGAAGTATGTATTTTTGAGCCCGCTCCAAAATCTTCTACTTCAAGAATACGCTGATCATTTAATAACAACTGACGAAGATTTTCAATTTGTCTGTACGCATAAAACTGGCGATCGTCATTAAGCACATGTTGTACAAAATCAAATACAAAGGGTGAATGTATGCCATGCCCTTTCCCGTTCGAAGCTGTAATATAATAGCGCAGGTATTTGAATACCATCAGAACTGGTGAATACATGAAATTTGATTATTTAAAAAGTTTTCGGCTCCTTCTTTGAAAAGGCAATTCCTTTACTAACCAAAGTAATGCATAAACGGCGCAAAGCAGGCTGATATAATTCAATATCTTGAAGACGAGATCAAAATAATTCCATGAGCCTGTGCCTCCTGCTGCAATTACCATAAAAATAATGATAGATAACCAAGGTGTATTTCGTACCGGTCTAATCAAAAACAACCAGGGCAATAATACCAGTGCCGTAAGCCTGTAAAAATAGGCATCGGGTTCAAAGGGTGGAATATCCTGTGATTTTATACCTGTTTGACGCATCAGCTCCTGCCCAAATCTTGCCAAATCAATTAACTGGTTGATTAAAAAAACCGAATACAGGATGAATATAAGATTAGAGGCGGCCAATATTGCTTTTGCATAGCGTTTATAGGGGCTATATCCTAACCATGAAAACAATAAGAGAAACGGAACAGTAAAAGCATACACTGGTTCAATAAATGCCATAGAAGAAAGTTTACCTACGCGTCCATAATTGAAAGCTGTAAGGGTAAGCGTGTTTTTCGTTCTTGGGAAATGTTTCATCAGATGCCAGTTGCCATTCATCTGGTTCTAATTCAGGAAAAAATGTATCTGCATCCGGTGCCGTTTGTACCCTGGTGAGGTACACTTTATCTGCCTGCGGTAATGTTTCCCTGTATATCTCTCCACCTCCTGCAACAAATACTTCCTTATAATCTGCCGATTCGGCCACAAACAAAGCATCTCTTAATGAATGAACAACAGTTACTCCTTCAGGTTGCCAGTTTTTTTGCCGGGTAATAATGATATTCAAACGACCTTGCAGGGGTTTACCTGATAATGACTCAAATGTTTTTCTCCCCATAATCACAGGCATGGCCCAGGTAGTCTTCTTAAAAAACTGAAGATCCTTCGGCAAATGCCATAATAACTGGTTATCCTTACCAATTGCATTGTTTGTTCCTGCTGCAACAATGAGAGAAATGAGCATAGTCAAAGATAGTGCCTTTTGATCTTTGATCTTTTGATCTGTGATTTTTTGATTTATGTGAGAAGAGTATATTCAACTCAAAAAATCAAAGATATCACACGGCTACCGGTGCCTTGATATGCGGATGGCATTGGTAATTTTCGAGTGTGAAGTCTTCAAACTCAAAATTGAAAATATCTTTTACCGCAAGATTGATCTTCATGGTTGGCAACTCATATGGCATTCTACTCAATTGCAGTTTGGCCTGCTCAATATGATTATTGTATAAATGCACATCCCCAAAACTATGCACAAAATCTCCGTACGCAAGTTCGCAAACCTGCGCCACCATCATGGTTAACAAAGCATAAGAAGCTATATTGAAAGGAACCCCCAGGAATACATCGGCACTTCTCTGATATAACTGACAACTGAGTTTACCATCTGCCACATAAAACTGGAACAGACTATGACAGGGCATCAATGCCATTTTGGGCAGTTCTGCTACATTCCATGCGCTGACAATCAGCCTGCGGCTATCTGGATTTTTTTTGATCTGTTGAATCAGATCAGTAATCTGATCAATGGTTTCTCCATTTGCCCCTTCCCAACTGCGCCATTGTTTGCCATAAACAGGACCAAGTTCGCCCTGCTCATCGGCCCATTCGTTCCAGATGCTTACACCATGATCTTTAAGATATTGAATATTGGTTTCGCCTTTCAGGAACCAGAGTAATTCATACACAATACTCTTGAGATGCAGCTTTTTGGTGGTTACAAGCGGAAAACCTTTTTGCAGGTCGAAACGCATCTGGTAACCAAAACAACTGATAGTACCCGTACCGGTACGATCTGTTTTCTGAGTTCCATGAGCCAAAATATGCTGAAGAAGCTGATGATATTGCTGCATGGGCACAAAATACACCACTATAAGCGATGATGACGCCTTAAAAAGAGAATGTTGAGAAGCTGTGAATTTTTAGGCTGATTTTCTTCTTTCCAGTTCTTTCTTTATAAGGGCAAGTTCTCGACCCGTTTGTCCACTTACGCTGCTGTTTTCCTGTGCCCTGCGCATAAGGTATGGAATAACATCGCGGATAGGACCAAAAGGCAGGTATTTACTTACGCTAAATCCTTCTTTGGCCAGATTAAAAGTAATATTGTCGCTCATACCAAATAACTGTGAGAAATGAATATGCTGGTGATTATGCGCCAATCCTTTCTGATCTAATAACTGTGCGGCCAACAAATTACTTGACTCATTATGAGAGGCCACGATTACCGATACCTGGTCAATATGATCAATAGTATAACGAACTGCCTGATCATAATCTCTGTCGGATGCTTCTTTATCAGGTTGAATAGGCGATGGATAACCCATTTCTTTGGCACGAGCCCTTTCTTTTTCCATGTATGCCCCACGAACCAGTTTCACCCCTAATAAAAACCCTTTTTGCTGTGCAATCTGGTGCGATAATTTCAGAAAATGTAAACGGTCGTGTCTATACAGCTGAATAGTATTGTACACTACCACCTTTTCTTTATTAAACAGTTCCATCATTTCCATGGTAAGCCTGTCGATAGGGTCCTGTATCCAGCTTTCTTCTGCATCTATTAAAACGCCAACTCCTTTCTCAGCGGCTGTTTCACAAATAGTGTACATTCTTTCGCGAACACGATCCCATTCATCTACTTCCATTTCATGATCGTGAATACCACTACGCAAACGGGGGGCATCATTCAGCGTTTGGAGCAAGGCAAAACGTGCGAGCCCTGTTACCTTGATACTGATAAACGGAATATTACTTTGTGTGGCCGCATAATTAATTACACGGATAAACTCTTCTGTGGCATGATCGAAACTCTCTTCACTTTCTTTTCCTTCTACACCATAATCAAGAATTACCTGTACTCCATACTTCCCTAACGTTGAGCCCACACCGGCTGTTTCTTCCAGCGTCTCACCTCCTACAAACTGTTTAAAAATAGTTTTTCGGATGATCCCATGCACCGGCAAACCTGTCTTCATAATAAAAGGAGTCAGCCTGGTACCTAATTGCACAAACCATGGGTAGTCCATGGTACTGAACAAAAATTTGGCACTTTTCAGTTCTTTGTCTGATTTATATGCAAAAGCATTTTCCGTATTGTCGAAGGAGATATTCATTGCTAACGTTCGTTCGTAGTGCGAATATCGGTGCTGGAACGTTTAAAAAAAAGATTTTACAGGAGCGGGGAAAATTTTCTCCTCATATTGCCTGGTGATTGAATGGCTGTAATACCATTTCACTCACTATGGCACTGGCCGGCTGCTGACAGAGAAACCAGACAGCTTTGGCGGCTTCTTCGGCAACCACCATCTTGTCTCGCTGTACCCGAAGGTCAATATTGTCCCAGAAAGGGCTGTCTACACCTCCCAAAAAAAGGTTGGTGATACGTATCTCTGTACGTTTGAGTTCCTCCCTTATACTTTGCATCATCCCAACCAGCCCGTACTTACTAGCGCTATAGGCTGCCGCTCCCAACATGGGTACTTTTCCAAGTACGCCGGGTATATGAATAATCAGCCCCTTTTTTGTTTCTTTCATGGCCGGTAACACGGCTTTAGTTACCCAAAAACTACCAATGAGATTTACCTGTAAGGTTCTTAAAAAATCTTCAGTGGTAAGCGTATCCATTGTTTTTATCATTCCAATACCTGCTGCATTAATTAAAATGTCAATCGGACCGTCCTGTTGAATTATAGCTATGGTTTCATTAATCGCCAACTCGTTGGTAATATCCAGTTGAAACTGTCTGCCCGAATGAACACCCGCCTGTTCGCTCACAGCGGCCAGCTTGGCCATATTCCGGCCGGTTACGTAAATACTGGCTCCCGACCCTTGGAGTAATTTAACCAATGGGGCACCAATTCCTCCTGTAGCCCCTATAAGTAATACCTTTTTCCCTTTGAGTGATTCCATAACAGCATTTTATAGACTTGTAAACAATAAGCAGGCTGTTTTGTTTTAGAATAGCATCATGAACACAGAAGCAACTATTATATTTCCACATCAACTATTCCAAAAACATCCCGCACTCTACTCCAACAGGATGATATGGATGGTGGAAGAATCTCTTTTTTTCAATCAATATGCTTTTCATAAACAAAAACTTATTTTACACAGAGCCAGCATGAAATCCTATGCCAGCCTCTTGTTGGAAAGAGGGTTTATTGTTGAATATATTGAAGCCATAAACCCTAATTGCGACAGTAGAAAACTCATTGCTTTTTTATCGAAAAAAGGAGTGAAGGAAATACATATTACTGACCCTACCGATGAATGGCTATTGACAAGAATAATACGGGCATGTGAACAAAACAATATCCGTCTTCATTGTTATACGAACACTAACTTTATTAATACACTGGAAGACATCAATAATTATTTTGTTGGCAAAAAAAACTATTATCAGACCGATTTTTATATCAGCCAGAGAAAAAAACAAAACATCTTACTGGAGAAAAAAGATCAGCCACTTGGCGGGAAATGGACTTTTGATACTGATAACAGAAAGAAATATCCTAAAAACAACTCAGAACCGGCACAGCCTTTTCCATCAGAAAATTTATACGTAACAGAAGCCATTAACTATGTTCAGCAAAATTTTTCACGTAATCCGGGTAACCCAGGAAACCCATTTGGCGAACATCCTCATTTCTACCCGGTAACACATGAGGAAGCAGAACTTTGGCTGGAACAATTTTTAAAGAACAGGTTTGCGTTGTTTGGTCCTTATGAAGATGCCATGGTGCAAAATGCATCTATTTTGCACCACAGTGTGCTTACACCCATGCTCAATATTGGTTTACTTGATCCGGAAACTATAATTCAAAAAGCCGTTGACGTTGCAGGCAGACAAGATATTCCACTTAATTCACTTGAAGGTTTTATCAGACAAATCCTCGGATGGCGTGAATTTATAAGAGCGGTTTATCAACGTGAGAATGTTACACAGAGAACAAAGAACTATTGGGGATTCAAAAGAAAAATACCTGCCTCTTTCTGGACAGGCACTACGGGTATTGTACCAGTTGATACAGTAATTAAACGTGTCTTGAAAAGCGGGTACGCACACCATATTGAAAGGTTGATGGTATTAGGAAATTTTATGTTACTATGTGAATTTGATCCCGATGAAGTGTATCGCTGGTTTATGGAAATGTTTGTTGATTCGTATGACTGGGTAATGGTTCCAAATGTATACGGTATGACCCAGTTTGCAGATGGTGGAATGATGACCACCAAACCTTATATCAGCGGAAGTAATTATATTATAAAAATGAGCGATTATGAAAAAGGCAACTGGCAAAAAATATGGGATGGATTGTTCTGGCGCTTCATGCATCTGCACCGTGATTTCTTCCTGAGTAATCGAAGACTAGGTATGCTGGTAAAAACATTTGACAAAATGACTGATGAAAAGAAGCAGTTGCATCTCAACCATGCAGAAAGATTCCTGGCTTCACTATCCTAAAATAAAAATCCGCAATTAAATATATGTCAAAGCGACCATGGAACAGGGTGAATTTACCGGTGTACTCTATTTGCAGTACAGATGGTAATGGTGTGTATAATATGCATATGATTACCTATGCTACCCCAATCAGCATGAACCCTAAAAGGTACGTATGTGGTATTTATGAAGGAACAAAAACTCTGGAACTGATCATCAGTCACAATGGATTTATTTTACAATTACTGTCGGAAAAACAATACAGACTAATTGACCTGTTAGGAAAAAAATCAGGATATGAATTTGACAAAATTACCCATCTTAAAAGAAGAAATCTCTTAAATGAATGGAACGGCTTCCCAATATTAAAAGATGCCCTTGCAATAATGCAGTTAAAAGCCATCAGCAGCTTCCCCGGTGGCGATCATACCGGATTTTTATGTGATGTAACTCAATATAAAAACCTGAATGATGGTAATCCTTTAACACTGGATATACTAAGACAGCATAAACTGATCCGTATATGATTGCTATGGACTTCCCTGTTGATATAACAATGATCAAACAGCGTATTGCAGTTGTAAATCCTGTTAGTTATGCCAAAACAAGAAATTTTCTTAGTGGTTCTGTAACAAGACTTTCTCCTTATTTATCAAGAGCTGTTATTTCTACGGCCATGGTTAAAGCTGAAATATTGAGCAAATATTCCGTTTATCAATCGGAAAAATTATTACAGGAACTAGCCTGGAGAGAGTATTATCAACGAGTCTGGCAGGTTAAAGGAGATTTGATTTTTACAGACCTGAAGCAGGAGCAAAACTCAGTTAATCATTATAAAATACCTGAAGCCGTATTACATGCGAATACCGGCATAACGGCTATTGATAAAGGAATACAAACACTTTATTCAACTGGCTATATGCACAATCATCTCCGAATGTACACAGCTATGTTAAGCTGTAATATTGGAGGAACTCACTGGTTAACACCTGCCAAATGGATGTATTATCACCTGTTAGATGGGGACCTGGCGAGCAATTCATTAAGCTGGCAATGGGTAGCAGGCAGTTTCAGTAGTAAAAAATATGTGGCCAACCAGGAAAATATTAACAGGTATACGGGAAGTAACCAATCTGATACTTTTTTATCTGTCGGATATGATGCTTTTGAAAATATGCAGGTACCAGATGCACTGAAAGCACAGTCTTCATTATCACTATACACTGATTTACCTGTTTCAGATCAGCTGATAAAAAAGGGCAATAAACTGTTTGTGTACAATAATTATCAACTTGATCCTGAATGGCATGCAGGTGAAGAAGGAACACGGGTACTTCTGCTGGAGCCTGCTCATTTTAAAAGATATCCGGTAAGCGAAAAAGTGCTCCGGTTTATTATTGATCTTGCCAGAAGAAATATTCCGGACATTCAACTGTTTATGGGTTCATTTGATGAGCTTACACAGTCATTCTCTTCTTTCAGTACCTATTATAAAGAACACCCGCTTACAAAACATTATCATGGAATTGAAGAACAAAGAAGTTGGATGTTTCCTGAAGTAGCAGGTTATTATCCGTCATTTTTCAGTTACTGGAAGAAATGTGAAAAGTATTTGCGATAATTCCTGAAATTCGCGCATGACCATTTCATCGATCGAACTCTACAAGTACTCTATTCCCATGGTACCATTTACCATTGCAACAGGCACCATGGAATACGCACAGAATATTTTTATCCGCATACATACCAGTGATGGTATAACAGGCATGGGAGAATGTTCTGCATTTCCCATGATTGCTGCAGAAACACAGGCCACCTGTTTTGAGATGGCCAAAGATTTCGCCAGGCTTTGGAAAGGCAAAGACCCTCTTGAAATTGAAGAACGCCTGAATGAGCTGGATCTGTTTACTGCAGGTAACTATACTGCCAAAAGCGCTTTTGATATGGCATTGTATGATATCGCTTCCCGCAAGGCCGGTGTCCCATTGTATCAATACCTTGGTGGACAAAAAAAGAAAATTGAAAGTGATCTGACCATTGGTATTAGTGACCCCGCATCCATGGCTGCTACGGCATTGGAGTTCAAGGAGAAAGGGGTTAAAATGATAAAAGTGAAGCTGGGTAAAGAAGTTTTTGCTGATATACAAAGAATAAAACTGATACGTGAAGCAGTTGGACCTGAAATTATTCTGAGAATAGATGCAAACCAGGGATGGAGCTACGATGATGCTGTTACCGCATTAACTGGTATGGAAACCTACCAGATACAGTTTTGTGAACAACCTATGAGAAAGTGGAACGACGAACTCCTGCCCTCTCTTTGTGAAATATCGGGTATTCCTTTAATGGCCGACGAAAGTGTATTTACTCATTACGATGCGCAAAGACTCATCAGGAACAAAGCCTGCGATTATATCAACATCAAACTGGCCAAAAGTGGTGGCATCCGTGAAGCCATACGCATTAACCAGGTAGCCGAACAAAACAATATACCCTGTATGTTGGGTGGTATGCTAGAAAGCAGGATGGCACTTACAGCAAAAGTACATTTTGCCATGGCGCATGATAATATCCGTTTTTATGATCTTGACACCTGTTTACTCGGACATAAGGAGGACCCGGTTATAGGAGGGGTTCAATACAATGGCATGGAACTGATATTGAATGACGGTCCAGGCATTGGTGCCGATGTTGATCCGGTATTCTTTGCCAAACACAACAGCACCACCTGTATTATATAGTTAAGTTAACAGCATAAATAACAACGGTCTACTTATCTTTGCAAAAAATAGCCCGATGGAAGGAAAAAAAGTGAGTGAGAGTTTTACTATCATGAATGAACTGGTACTACCGAATGATACCAATACATTTGGCAACCTTATGGGTGGTCGTTTAATGTACTGGATGGATATTGCGGCCGGTATTGCAGCTGGTCGTCATTGTAACACTCCCAGCATGACTGCATCGGTTGATAACCTAAGCTTTAAAAACCCCATTAAACTGGGCAATGTGGTACATATTGAAGCTAAGGTTTGTCGTGCCTTTAATACTTCGATGGAAATTCATATTAAAGTTTGGGGAGAGGATCTCTTACACCAATACAAATATGAAAGCAATGAAGCATTCTTCACTTTTGTAGCACTTGACCCTAACGGTAAACCTAGGAAAGTACCTGAACTGACTCCTGAAACCGAAGATGAGAAAAAATTGTTTGATGGTGCCCTGAGAAGAAGACAGATCAGGCTTATTCTGGCCGGCAAAATGAAACCGGATGATGCCAATGAGCTGAAGGCATTATTTGTGAAAGAATAAACAGGTTATTTATCGAGTTTTGTAAGCAAGTGATGTCTTCCACGCATCATATAATTCTTGCTTTGTTCAATAGCGTCCATCACCTGGTTGAGAATTACCTCCACGGGCTGGGTATAATCAATTACCATTGGCTCTTTAAACCTGATTGATAACGTTGACCCTTTTTTCTTAAAGCTGAGGCCTTTTTTATTAAACGCGCGCCAAAAACCATTAATAACAACAGGTACTACAACGGGGTGATTATTTTTAATGATATGCGCCGTTCCTTTTCGTCCGGGTGCAAAAGGTTTGGTTGTTCCCTGCGGAAAAGTAATCACCCAGCTTTTGGTTAAAGCCTGGTCTATTTTCTGTGTGTCGGCTTCATCGCGGCTCCTGTTAATGTCCTGCCCCTCTGCCCGCCAGGTACGTTTTATGGTGAGGGCACCTGCCAGTTTAAATAAACGGCTCAGCCAGTTCCCATTCATGGTTTCTTCAGCGGCAACAAAATATACATTGGTAAATGGATTCAGTAAATAGAAAGGAAAACCAAGCCTGTTTTGACGCCTCCATTTTACCGCACAGAAAATATGAATGAATGTAATTACGTCTGCAAAATAAGTCTGGTGATTGCTCACAAAAAGTACATTCTTTTTAGGCAGATTTGTGAGATGCTCCGTTCCTTCGATTTTTATTTTATTAACCCATGTAAGACCCGGATAAGAAAACAGGCCAACAACAGCATAAACGATCGAACGAACCACTTTAATATGCCTTAAACGTTCAGTTATTTGCATAGGGGTTGAAATTGGCAAGACGTGCAAAATAAGGAATGTAATCAAATTGTTAAGTGATTGTTTAAAAAATACCCCTTAGAGCTTAAAATAACAACAACAGAGAAATACATTTGCGCAGTAAAAAAGTATCATGCAATTAGATACAGTAATATTTGATATTGACGGTTTGCTGATCGACAGTGAACCGTTGTGGAATGAAGCAGCAACAGAAATATTGCTGCAATATGGTGTAAGTATGACAGAGGAACAGTACAAAACCACTACAGGCTTGCGTACCAAAGAGTTTATGCAATGGTGGTTCCAGTATTTTAATATTGGCGACAGTGAATTAAAAAGAGCGGAACAAAAAATTGTAGAACTGGTACTGGCCAAGATTGAGCAAAAAGGCAAGATTATGCCTGGCGTGCACTATATATTTGATTTCTTTCACCGGAAATCTTTTAAAATAGGACTGGCAACATCATCGCCACCGGCATTAATTGATCTGGTAGTGAAAATATGTGGAATTGAAAAATACCTGCAGGCAACTGCTTCTGCTGAAGCGCTGGCATATGGGAAACCGCATCCGCAGGTGTATCTTGACTGTGCCACTGCTCTTGGAAGTAAACCCACTTCCTGTATCTGTTTCGAAGATTCTTTCAATGGCATGATTGCCGCCAAAGCAGCCCGTATGAAATGCGTTATTGTACCTCATGTATCACAGTTAAAAGATGAAAAATGGGGCGCCGCTGATCTTAAACTTTCTTCCTTACAGAATTTTGGAGAATTGCATTTTAATTTGGTGAATGGCTAATAGCTGATAGTCGATAGACCATAGACTGAAAATATAAAGCCCCGATCAAATATTGATCGGGGCTTTATGATTTGGAGACTAATCAGTGATTAGTTTCTGCTTTTCAGATTTGGGTGTGGAGCAGGTACAGTGTTTGGACCCGCATCCAGTGTGCCCTGGAGGTCTACTGTGTTAGCATCACCATCCTGACCATAACTAAAGATGAAACGGCCTTCAGAAACACCTTGTTTTTCAACCAGGTATTTGATAACAGCGTTTACACGATCCCAGCTTAATTGCTGAGAAGCTTTGCTTGAAGCGCCATATCCGATTACTTTAATATTACAAGCCGGATTAGCATTGATTCTTGCAGCAACACCATTCAGGATGTTCTGAGCATCTTTTGACAGTGTAGCTTTTCTTTTAAATTGGATACTTGGTAAGCTTCCGATATTACACTGAGGAGCTGCTTCAACAGGCTTCATGTTAGCGATCATGTCTTTGATCTCTTTGCAACAAGCTGGTTCAGGACAAGTTCCGATACCATCGTTGTTTACAGGGAAACATTTCTGAGCAGTAAGTAGTTCTTTGTCTTTGTAATCAGGAACACCATCACCATCCGTATCTTTTGCACGACCATGAGAATCAACAGGAGCACCGGCTGGTGTATTGGGTTCGAGATCGAACTGATCTGTAACGCCATCTTTATCAGCATCAGGCAGAACAACCTTAGGCATTTTCATGTGTGAAGGAGAGTTAAGCTCGCTATACACAAAGTTGTTGGGGTTGAGCCAGTACAATGGTTGAACTTTTTTGGCGGTGTTACCAATGTTAACATTTACACGTGCACTGGTAAAACCAATATAATCATTGCTGTTACCTGCTCTAACACCATCCAGGAAATCGTAACCAGGAACAGTGAAAGTGTATTTATGTTCCAGACCAATATTTACTTTATTGCTTACTTTAAAAGCAATACCAGCACCCAGGTTCATACCATGGTAAAGAGTATATGCCTGTCTGCCATTGATAGTAGCTCCACCAAATGTTGTAATGGTACCATTTTGGCTGTTAGGGAATACTTCATTCTGGTTGTAGCCATAGAAAAAGCTATAACCACCTGGCTGAGCGCCACCTGGTCTTTTGTATAGTACGTTCGAAGCATTTAATGCATAACCGAGCAATACATACACATTTGTTTTCGGATTGCCACGGTAATGACTTGCAGCATTCAATGATGCAATAACATCAAAACCTAACTGGTAAGTTCTGTTTTTGTAGTCAGGACGACCAACTGCTGTCTGATAAGCATTCGCTGTACCTGAATTCCACAAACCAGTTAACCCTGTTCTGATAGAGAACGTGTGGTTCAATGCTTTGCGCAGAGAAACTGTACCGCCAAAACCTAACTTAGATTTAATGTCACCAGTAATAGATGACGCACCAAGACCAAATCCTAATTCCCATTGGCTGCGTGGTTGCGCAGGGTAAGGATACTGGTTGTTGATGAACTCATTATGCTGGGGTAATTTCTTTACAGAAATTTTGGACGTGTCTTTCCAATCCCAACCCCAATCTGTTTGAGCCATACCGATCGTCTGTACCAGTACGATCAGTGCTAGTGCTAAGATGTTCTTTTTGCTTGCCATAATAATTGATTGATATTTAATGAGAACTTATTGATATTAAGAAAACATTGCAAATTTAAGTCTTACAATACAAATACCCAATTTTCTGAGGGTATATTGTTTAACCTTTTCTTATACAATCTTCATACCAGACTCAATTTAAGCCTAAAACGCTGCATATGTGCGTGTTATTATGCGGTCCTCAGACTATATTGCAGCATATTCTGACCGATGGAATTAGCAAAAAAGATAATATCAGAGGAATTAATTCAATTTGAGGCCCATTTTCGTGAAGCGGTTAAAAGCCGGGTTGCTTTGCTTGACAGGATCATGCAATACATTGTTAAACGCAAGGGCAAACAGCTCCGACCCATGTTTGTGCTTCTTAGTGCAAGGCTGGGTGACACGGTTAACGATAGTACTTACCGCGCCGCCTCCCTCGTAGAATTATTACATACTGCCACACTTGTACACGATGATGTGGTGGATGACTCACTTGAAAGAAGGGGTTTTTTTTCCATCAATGCCCTTTGGAAAAATAAAATTGCCGTACTGGTTGGCGATTATCTCCTGTCGAAAGGTTTATTATTATCGCTTAATAATAAAGATCATGAAGTGTTACGGATCTTGTCGGAAGCAGTTAGACTGATGAGTGAAGGAGAACTATTACAAATTGAAAAAGCCCGTAACCTTAACCTCAAAGAATCCATTTATTACGAAATAATTAATGGCAAAACCGCCTCTCTTTTAGCCTCCGCCTGTGCCGCAGGGGCTTCCACTACCTTTACCGATCAGGATAAAGTAGAAAAAATGAGACAGTTCGGTGAAAAAGTGGGAATGGCCTTCCAGATCAAAGACGATCTCTTTGATTATGGTTCCATGGATATTGGCAAACCAACCGGAAACGATATCAAAGAAAAAAAATTAACACTTCCGCTTATTTATACACTGAATAATTGTTCCCCTGACCTGAAAAGAAAAATTATCTATATCGTTAAAAACGAAAACACCGAAAAAGAGAAAGTAAAATTTGTAATTGATGCCGTTACACAAGCAGGCGGCATTCATTATGCAACAGAAAAAATGTTTGCATTCAGAGATGAAGCACTCTCCATTCTACATGAATTTCCACAAACGCCGGTGAGAGATGCCTTGGAAGAATTGGTACGCTATACAACCGACAGAACCTATTGATGGAAAAAAGATGGAACATATTACCAGCAGATACTGCCCGTACTGAAAGTCTCCATGAGGTACTAAAGATTAATAAAACCATTTGCACCATTCTTGCTCAGAGAGGAATTGATTCTTATGATAAAGCAAAAGATTTTTTCAGACCCAAACTGTTACAATTACACAGTCCGTGGCTGATGAAAGACATGAACAAAGCGGTGGAACGTTTATTACAAGCTTTTCAGCAACATGAAAAGATATTGGTTTTTGGTGATTATGATGTAGATGGAACAACAGCTGTTGCTGCCATGTATCAATACCTCAGCAGCATTTACGACAGTGTTGATTTCTATATTCCACATCGTTATCGTGAAGGGTATGGTATTTCAAAAATGGGTATTGACCATGCAAAAGAAAATGGTTTTACACTTATTGTATCACTCGACTGTGGTATCAAATCAGTTGAGCTGATTGGTTATGCCCAAACATTGGGAATTGATTTTATTGTTTGTGATCATCATTTACCCGATCAAAGCCTTCCTCCTGCTGTAGCCATTCTAAATCCAAAACAACAGGACTGTAATTATCCCTATAAAGAGTTATGCGGTTGTGGTGTTGGTTTTAAACTGATGACCGCATTGAGTGATAAATTATCACTCCCCGCAGAAACACATTATACTTATCTCGATCTGGTAGTTACCGCCATTGCCGCAGATATTGTACCCATTACCGGCGAAAACAGGATACTCGCTTATTATGGCCTGGAAAAAGTAAACCAGAATCCTTGTCCCGGTATCAAAGCATTGATGCAGCTCGCCGCTGTACAGAAAACCATGCATATTACCAACCTGGTTTTTATTATTGCCCCCCGTGTAAATGCTGCCGGACGAATGGATGATGCCCGAAAAGCCGTACAACTATTTATTGAGAAAGATGCTAACAAAGCTTTATCCTTTGCGGAAATGCTTCACAGCGATAATGCCGACAGACGTGAAGCCGATAGTTCCATCACAGAAGAAGCCTTGGCTATGATTGAAGCCAACCCGGAACATACCACAAAAAAGTCAACCCTTGTTTACCAGGAACACTGGCATAAAGGTGTAGTTGGAATTGTTGCAAGCAGATTAATTGAAAAACATTATCGACCCACTATTGTTTTAACTCGTAGTGGTGATTATGTGGCAGGTAGTGCAAGAAGTGTTGCCGGTTTTAATTTATACGAAGCCATTCATGCCTGCAGGGAACATCTGCTGGGGTATGGCGGTCATTTCGCAGCAGCCGGTATGACTTTATTACCAGAAAAAGTGACGGATTTTGCCCATGCTTTTGAAAAAGCTGTTCAAGAGCAGATTACACCTGAGCAATTAATTCCTGAAATTAATATTGATGCGGTAATACAATTTTCAGAGATTACTCCCGCCATGTTCAATATACTTTGCCAGATGGAGCCATTCGGACCAGATAATATGCGTCCGGTGTTTATTGCAAAAAAAGTATATGATACGGGGTTTTCAAAAATTGTAAAAGAACAACACATACGTTTTGTAGTAAAACAACAAAATATCAGTTTCACAGGTATTGGTTTTAATATGGCCGCTAAATTTCACCTGTTACAGCAACAACAACCTGTTGATCTTGTATTTACCCTTGATGAGAATGAATGGAACGGCGAAAAAAATATTCAATTAAAAATGATTGACCTGCGGATCAGCGAAACAGTTCAATAACGGATTTCCACATTACCCCCTATCGGGTATGCAGTGCAGGTAAGTATCCAGCCCGCATTGATTTCATCTTCCATCAGTACATCATTTTTATACATCCATACTTTTCCTTTTGTACAAATAGCCGCACAGGCCCCGCATTGACCACTTTCACAATTATATGGTAATGCTATATGCTGCTTTTTTGCTGCCTGTAAAATGGTATCAGGATATTGTACTTTCCATGAATAAACAGACTGCCCAATTGTAGCATGAATCATATGGAGATTTGTATCAGCAGGTTTTTGAATTATTTCGGGTTTGTAAATTGTAAACTGTTCTTTTTTAATTTGACCTTCTCTTATACCCATTCCCTTTAACACCAGTGTAATCATCAACATGTATTGAAAGGGTCCACATAAATAAACTATAAGTTCTTTAACTGAATCCGGAAAATATTTTTGTACAATATCTTCTACCATCAATGCACTCAGTCTTGCATTACTATAATGTTTCGCATCACTAAACAAAAAACGAATGACGAATTGATCCGGATATTTTTCAGTCAGCAATTGTAGTGGCTGATAAAACAGTGTATCATTTTCCGAACGATTGCTATATACTAATACAATCTTAACGGTGGGATATAATACAAGCAATGTTTTAACCTGCGCATATACCGGCGTAATTGCACTACCTGCGGCGAAAAAAAGAAATTGCATTCTTTCTGTTACTATCAATAGTCCGGTAGTTTTTTTATTGTCTCAAAAAGGGAAATTGTGAATAAGAATGAGGGTGTAGAAAAAGAAATACACATGTAGGTTATAAAAAGAAAAAAGGCAGTAAGATGTTTTGTGAAGA
>JBMOKQ010000057.1:0-90106 GCA_049324295.1 Bacteroidota bacterium | reverse complement strand
TGAATTTGCTCTTTATATTTGTTACAGACGTGATCGTAAATTCGAATCAGATTATTTGTTAGCATGAATATCTAACGAATTTCTTTCACGTCTATTTTATTCCAATTTCAACCCCTGATTCGCATAAGATGTTTTGTAAGAAACGCATGTTTTTTTTCTGCCTTTTCTAGATCAGCGACAATTCTTTGTAATGCAGGCCCTGCATCATGGGGTAATGTTAAAAATCGTTTTATGGCCTGATCATTTACTTGTTGCGCCAGATTAGAATTTGGCTCATAATTGTTGTACTTTTTACACGCCCCTAACAGGATAACTAGAAATGATAACATGCTGGCACAAAAGAAAATCTGTTTTTTCATAACAAATAATAAGAAGTTAGAAAAAATATTAATCAGAAATGCTATAATATTCACCGCATTTCTAAAAAGGGGGGAACTTAAAATTAATAAAACAATCTATTATATAAAAACATTTTAATGTTTTTATAGGAAAATCTATAGTACAGAATTTGCAAATTTTCTGATAAGACTTTGATTAACAATTAATTTAATCAGTAAAATAAGTGATAAGGAAAGTGTTATAGACAGAATGATTATTTTGAAACAGCACTACTACCTTCCAGCAAAACCCTTACCGACTCCATCAGCAATTGTTGCTTCTTAGCCTGGAAAAGCGCTTCCTTGTCTTTCAGGATACGCATCGAATATTTTTTCCCTTCGGCGAGCGTTTTATCAAAACCGGGGTTCCAGCGGTTAAACTGGTTCAGATCCATCAGCAAGGCGTTGGTAACTACCAATGAATTATACCTGCCGCTGATTTCCATCACCATAGAATTATTTATTTCTTCTGAACTCAGCACCACTTCGGCACTGGTTTGCATATCCGCTTTTTTAATTTCTGTTTCTGCTGCTGTCATCGTGGTCCATCCACCACTCCCTTCAAAAACATAGTGGGCACCAATGAACTTTTTAACATGGTTGCGGGTTTCTTCCGGCAGATGGTATTGCATATCCCAGAAATCTTTGCTACCCGATTTTCTGATGGCCTGTTTTACCCTACCTGCACCCGCATTGTAGGCCGCTACTACCAATAACCAGTCGTTGAATTCAGTATACAGCTCACGCATCAATTTGGCGGCTGCATGTGTGCTTTTATAATAATCGGTACGGTCATCTACACTACCTACCCTCAAACCAAACCTGCGGGCTTCATAGGGCATTAACTGCCATGGACCCGCAGCACCTGCCCATGATACCAGGTTGGCACCAAGTGAACTTTCAATAACACTCAGGTATTTCATTTCACGGGGTAAACCATAAACGGTTAAAATATTGTCGTAAAGATCGAAATAAGGTTTACCCCAGCTTTTCATTTTTTCTAGATATACACCTTGTTTACGCACATATTCCTGCACAAAAGCCACGGCACGTGGATTCAACTGACCCGCATAAGGTTTTGACGGATCAAAGCGATTATTGGTAAAAAGACTTTTGAAAGCAGTTTTATCATTAAGGGAGTCTGAAAGAGATGTTGAGCCATTTCCGGGATCAGCCGTAAAAGACATGATTCCCAGGCTGCCTGCCACAAATGCAAAACCCATCAGCAATGCCTTGCTCACACTTATATGACTTTGTATACTAATACCGAACCACTTCATCCTTTGATAATCAATTTGTTGAATAATCGGGTGCAGTTGGGTTAGGGTTGTCGGAAGCAACCTGAACGGCTAAGCCAGTTTCATAAACTGCTTCGAAAGACGCAGCAAAGATACCTCATCAAATTGAGAAGTCATAATCTGAAGACCAAAGGGCATTCCATTGGGGTGTTTGAATAAGGGTACCGAAATAGCGGGTATTCCTACCAGGTTGGCAAATACTGTATAGATATCGGCCAGGAACATAGCCACCTGGTCGTTTTGCATCTCACCTATCTTAAATGCCGGTGCCGGAACCGTAGGCAAAATGATGGCATCATAGGATTGAAAAATAGCCTGTGTTTTAGTATGCAGCATTGTTCTAACCTGCTGAGCCTTAGTAAAATAGGCATCGAAATAACCCGCACTCAACACAAAACTGCCCAGCATGATTCTACGTTTCACTTCTTTCCCGAAACCTTCCGATCGCGAAGTTTTATAGAGGGTGTTCAGATCCTCAAAACTCAGGTTCGACCGGTGTCCGAAACGTACCCCATCAAATCTTGAAAGATTACTGGAAGCCTCAGCAGTAGTCAAAATGTAATAAGTTGGAACTACATATTCAAGCAATTCAAAATCAACGGGTTCCACGATATACCCCTGTCCTGTTAATTTTTTGATAAAGGCTTCTGTAGCGGCTCTGATAGCCGGGTCCAGACCCGCATGTTCCAATGCTTCTTTGAAATAGGCGATCCTTTTGGGTACAGATGTCTGTTCCTGTAATGCTTTGTAATAATCTGGTACCGGGGCATTGGAAACGGTGCTGTCGAAATCATCAGCTCCGGCAATCACCTCTAAAGTAAGGGCCACATCATCTACATGTGTTCCAAAAATACCGATCTGGTCAAAGGAAGAAGCATAAGCAATCAGCCCATAACGCGATATCCGACCATAGCTGGGTTTAAGACCAATAATACCACAGAAATCTGCCGGCTGCCTTACAGAACCACCCGTATCGCTTCCCAGGCTGATCATGCAGTGACCAGCCTGAACAGCCACGGCAGAACCTCCTGAAGAGCCACCGGGAACCCGTGTAGTATCCAGTGCGTTTTTTACCACGGCATATGCGGAATGTTCATTGGTACTGCCCATAGCAAATTCATCGCAGTTCTGACGACCAATAATAATAGCCCCGGCTTCTTTTAATCGTGCCGTTGCGGTTGCATCGTAAATGGCTGTAAAATCTTTCAGCATGTTTGATGCGGCAGATAGGGGATGATCTTTGTAGGAGATTACATCTTTTAAACCTACTACCACACCATGTAAAGCTGCAAGTGGTTTATTTGCTGAGCGAGATGCATCGAGCTGCGCAGCAAGTATCAAGGCTTCATCTTCATATACGCTGAGCCAGGCGTTGAGTTGGGTATCATGCCGGATAGCATCTACATAAAAACGAACGGCCTCCACACAGGTGGTTTGGCCGTTCTGTAATGCGATATGATAGTCTTTGATTGTGCTGAAGCGAAACAAAGGCTAAGAGGCTTTTTAAATGAAAAACTTATTGTGCAGCCTGGTCTTTTTCTTTGATACCGTCTTCAATCTCTTTCTTCACGTTATTCTTGGCATCATTAAACTCACGGATACCTTTACCCAGACCACGCATAAATTCAGGAATTTTTCTGCCGCCAAAGAGGATCAATACTGCCAATACAATAACAATCCACTCGCTTCCTCCGGGCATACCAAAAAGTAATGTTGACAACGACATTGTTTGTAATTTTTGTAGACTTCAAAAGTAAAACAAATTTGCTACCAAACTAAAAAACTATTGGTAATGAAAACAAAAAAGCGGGAGCAGGTTTATACCCACTTCCGCTTTTACTATAGTTAAGCAAATTTGCTTAGAAACGTTTTTCTTTAATACGTGCGCTCTTACCACTACGCTCACGCAGATAGTATAACTTAGCACGACGTACTTTACCGGTTTTATTCAACACGATAGAGTCGATATTTGGCGATAGAATAGGGAACAAACGTTCAACACCTACACCATCAGAAATTTTACGTACAGTAAAAGAAGCAGTGGCGCCATTGCCCTGCATTTTAATCACATCACCACGAAAGTCCTGGATACGCTCTTTACCACCTTCAATGATCTTATATTTCACAGTGACATTATCACCTGCTTTAAACTTAGGATGCTCCTTCTTTACAGTTAACTGCTCGTGTACAAACTGAACTGCTGCGTTCATAACATTTAATTTTTGCGGACGGCAAAGGTAAGGAGGGGGGAGAGATTCTCCAAAAGTTTTTGGCGCTGAGCTGTGGGCTATGAGCTATGAGCCTTTATAAAGATAGCTTTTTGATAAAAGCAATCAGCATTTTTTGCTCCTGATCTACTTTACAAAGTATTGATTTTGTGTCATTTAAATTGCAGAAACCAAGGTTCTGCGCCAGTAATAACTGTGTTTCTAATTCAAAAGCAGACCCTAATGCAATTTCAAGAAAATGGGCATATTCTCGCGCACTTTTTCTGCTACTACCTTCGGCAATATTACTGGGGATAGAATATGCTGCCCTGGTGATCTGACTTACTAATCCATATTTTTCCTCCTGCGGGAATAACTTCACTAAACCGTAACAAAGTTGTGTTATTTCAAAACCAACCTGCCAGACAATCAGCTCTTTAAAGTTTTTCATTTATATGCTATTTTAACCTACCAAAATAGTATATAATCATCCGGTACATCCGCTTCCCTCAGGGCACAGCGAATAAACAAAAACCATCTCAAAATTTGAGATGGTTTTCAATATTTAAACCTTCCTACTCATAGCTAAAAGCCCATAGCTCGCAGCTCTTATCTACCTGGCCACGTTCACCGCCCTCTTCTCTCTAATTACTGTAACCTTGATCTGTCCGGGATAGGTCATTTCGGTTTGAATTTTCTGGGCTATTTCGAAGCTGAGTTTATCACTCTCGCCATCACTTACTTTTTCGGCCTCAACAATTACACGCAACTCTCTGCCTGCCTGGATGGCATAGGCTTTCTCCACCCCCTGGTAAGCCAGTGCAAGGTTTTCGAGATCCTTGATACGCTGTAAATATTGCTGCATGATCTCACGGCGTGCTCCCGGACGTGCACCACTGATGGCATCGCATGCCTGAACAATCGGAGAGATAACATATTGCATTTCCATTTCATCGTGGTGGGCACCAATGGCATTTACTACCGCGGGGTTCTCACCATATTTCTCGGCAAGTTTAGCACCTAATAAAGCATGGCTCAGTTCAGTTTCTTCGTCGGGTACTTTACCAATATCGTGTAACAAACCGGCACGCTTGGCCAGTTTTGGGTTCATACCCAGCTCAGCCGCCATGATTCCGCATAGATTAGCGGTTTCGCGGCTATGCATCAACAGGTTTTGACCGTAAGAAGAACGGAAACGCATTTTACCAACAATACGAATCAGTTCTTTATGCAGACCATGAATACCCATTTCTATAACAGTACGCTCCCCTATTTCCATTACCTGCTCTTCTAACTGACGACGTGTTTTTTCTACTACTTCCTCAATACGGGCCGGGTGGATACGTCCGTCGGCAACCAGTCGCTGCAGACTCAAACGCGCTATTTCTCTTCTTAATGGATCAAATGATGAAAGAATAATGGCTTCCGGTGTATCATCTACAATCAGGTCAACCCCTGTTGCAGCTTCAATAGCGCGGATATTACGACCCTCGCGACCAATAATCTGTCCCTTAATCTCATCGGTTTCAAGGTTGAATACAGTAACTGTATTTTCAATGGTTTGCTCCGCAGCAGTACGCTGAATTGATTGAATTACAATCTTACGCGCCTCTTTATTGGCCTTCTGTTTAGCGTCTTCAATAATTTCCTGCTGTAGTGAGAGTGCCCTTGTTTGTGCCTCCTGGCGTAAGCTTTCTACCAGTTGCGCCCTGGCTTCTTCTGCACTCAGACCGGCAATTTTCTCGAGGCGGCGAATATGTTCTTCCTGGTGTTTTTCCAGTTCGGTACGCTTCTGGTTAACCACTTCAATCTGGCGGTTCAGGTTTTCTTTGATCGCCTCATTTTCTTTAATCTGCTTGTCTAAAGCTGCTTCTTTCTGGTTAATAGAAATTTCTTTCTGCTTGGCGCGGTTCTCCGACTCACTGATTTTGCGGTTGCGTTCATTTACCTCACGTTCATGCTCGGCTTTTAGTTGAACAAAGCGCTCTTTGGCCTCAAGTTGCTTTTCCTTTTTAATGTTTTCCGACCTGAGTTCGGCTTCTTTAAGAATATTTTGTGCCTGTAAATTGGCCTCGTCGATCTGTTTCTGGGTATTCTTGGCAAAAATGAATTTACCTGCTATCAACCCCACGATCAATGCTGCGGCCCCTGTTATTATCAAGACAATCGTCTCCATGTTGTTGGTCAATTTTAAAATAGTTCTGAATCATTGGCTCACAATTACACATAACAATTTACCATTATGGGTAAACGGATAAAAGCGAAGATAATTAAATATGTACATAGAAGAAAAGTGAAATAGTCTTTAGCAAGAATAAATCGTCTTTATAGTAGTTTGATTGATAAAATAAATGGCAAAATCGAATTTATTCAGCATGAGTGTATTGATATTATCATTACATTTACAGTACAAAATTACAAAGTATGGCAACAGAAAATAAGAACATTACCAATGACACTAATCAAACAGGTTCACTGGACAATTCTTCCGAAGAAAAAACCAGTCAATTAGTGCAAATGAGATTTCAACCGAAAACTGTTGAAAGGATTAATCACCTTAGCGACATGACAGGCATTTCCAATAGAACACAGCTTGTATCGTCTTCGATTCAATTAACAGAAGAGTTAATTAAAAATGTTAATGAAGGTGCTAAAATTTACATTGAGCGTAAAGATGGTAAAAAGGAGCTTTTGAAAATTGTTGGCATTTAAATTTAAACGATGGCAGGAAATCCAATTGATTAGGGGGACAGAGGAAGCGTCCTCAATACCACAAAAACATAAAGCATTTAGTTATTTAAAGGAAGATGTAACACCTTATGACATTTTTCGCCTTGCGCAATATATATTAATTGTTGCCGGAGGATTTTATCTACTGTTGGCTTTAATTAGAATTTTTTATACCGATAAATGTAATGCCGAAGGAATAAAAGAGGTATGGGAATATTCAAAAGTATTCTTGAATTCAATTGTTTCGCTAGTGTTAGGATTATACTTTGGGGCTAGACATAATACTAAGTAACTCATAACGAATTAATATTTACTCCTCCCTCCTCCAGAGTCCTATCAAGCTGGCGACTCAGGTTACTGAGTTTATCGGCCGCTTCCTGCCATTTTACAAGTTCAATACCACTTTGGTTCTGCTCAGTAGCAAACCATAGTAATACCATGGCAACATAATCCTGCATATCCTTACCAGCCAGGTTATTACGGAACTCGGCAATTTTATCATTGATGAGGTTAGCCGTTTTACGTACCACTTCCTCATCGGCTGGTTCTATCCGAAGTCTGTAGCTACGGTCGGCAATTACAATATTTACAGGTATCAGTTCTGCCATGAAATCAGGTATTTAAAAGTGCCAGACATTTATCAATCTCTTTCAGGTAACCGTTGATACGTTTTTCAAGCAATGCCTTTTCTTCCGGCGACTGTGCCGAAGTTCCCAGTTTGAGTGCATCAATCTGTTGCTGAAGTACATGTACATGCTCGTCGCGCATAGACAACTGCTGCTGGCTTTTCTCCAGCTCCTTCTGTAATCGCTGGTTCTCCCGAACCAATGCCTGGCGGCTCTTCAGCAATAACTGAAGCTTATCCTGTACAGCTTTTATATGCAGATCAAGATCTACCATCTCTCTAAGTTAACTTCATTTTTAAGCGTTATTGCATTTTTAGTACACGAGTTATGCACGGGGTAAGTCTATGGTTTATAGTCGAAAGTCCATGGGGCATTGTATTAACTATCAACTACTTCCTGATCTCCGCCCCCAACTCCTTCTCCAGCGCCTGTACCAGTTTACCCATCATGGAATCGGCTTCTTTATCGGTGAGGGTTTTTTCTTCATCCACAAAAGTGAAACTGATAGCCATCGATTTTTTTCCTGCACCCAGCTTATCACTTTCAAACACATCAAATAAACGCATATCCTGTAAGCGAGATAGTTTTAATTGCTGCACCACTGTTTCAATAGCTGCATAAGTAGTAGTATTGCTTACTACCATAGCAAGATCGCGCTGCATAACCGGAAATTTATTTACTTCCTGGTAAACAATTTTTTGTTTGCGCACAGCTTTCGCTAATGCTGCATAATCAATATCAATAAACACAACAGTTTGTTTGATATCAAATACAGCAGCTGTTTTCCTGTCAACCTCCGTTACGGTTCCTACCTGTTGTTTACCTGCAAAAAGCGCCAGCACATTTGCATTATTCTCTAACGGGTGTAATTGAACAGATGATATACCTGCCAACTGTACCACCGCCTTAGCAATTCCTTTCCCGTAATAAATATCAAAAGCATCCGGTTTCTCTCTCCAACCTGCTTCATGTGCCTGACCGGTCAGATAAATACATAAGTGTTCTGCTTCGGTGTACTCGCCAGCGCCTGTTGTGGCATAGGTTTTACCAAACTCAAATAACTGCAGATTTTGATTTTTCCTGTTCAGGTTATAGGCAATGGTTTCAAGTCCTGTTTCGAGCATGGAAGGTCTTAACACATCCAGTTCGGCACTCAGGTTATTGATCATTTTTACTGTTCCACCCAATACTTCTTCAGAAAAATATTTGCTGTTGGTGATGGAGTTGGTAAGTATTTCAACAAAACCCAATCCAACCAGGTAACCGGCAATCTTATCTTTCAGCGCCTCTTTCATTCCCAGTTGTTCCACTGCAGGGCTGATGGTAATGGAAGTAGGTATTTCAATATTATCCAAACCATCAATCCTGATAATTTCTTCAACAATATCTGCAGGTATACTGATATCTGGTTTACTATAGGGTACAAGCACGGTTAGTTCATCAATATCTTCTTTCGCTATTTCAAAACCGAGGGCCTTGAGAATACGCTTTACATTTTCGGGATGATAATTTTTACCACTCAGTTTTTTAATGTAATGATACTTTACAGCTACTTCATTCCTGGGCTGTGGCTGAGGATAAACATCTACTATTTCACTCGAAATAACACCACCTGCCACTTCTTTAATCAGTAATGCAGCATGTTGTAAAACCTGTACACAGTTTGAAATATCCACTCCTTTTTCGAACCTGGTTGCTGCTTCTGTTCTTAAACCATGCCGCAACGATGTTTTACGAATGAATACAGGATGAAACCAGGCACTCTCCAAAAAAATATTTTTGGTGGATGCATCCACTCCGCTTTTTATACCACCGAATACACCCGCAATACACATCCCTTCCTTAGCATTACAAATCATCAGGTCTTCTGAAGATAGTTTTCTTTCCTTCTCATCCAGTGTAATAAAAGCGGCTCCTTCCGGCATATTTTTTACCACTACTTCGGCACCCGTAATAGCATCTGCATTGAAAGCATGCAGGGGCTGCCCCGTTTCATGCAGTATATAATTCGTGATGTCTACAATATTATTAATGGGTCTTTGTCCGATAGCCATCAAACGGTTTTTTAACCAGTCGGGCGATTCCTTCACAGTTACCCCGCTGATACTCACACCTGCGTAACGTGAACAGGCTTCTGTATTCTCCACTTTTACTTTGATGGGCAGTTTCTTATTATCAACTGTAAATGCATTATTAAATGGAGTTAACGACCTGGTTTCCTGTTCATGATGGGTAAGATAGGCACATACATCTTTTGCCACACCCAGGTGGCTCATAGCATCCATCCTGTTTGGCGTAAGACCAATTTCATAGATCCAGTCTGAATAGGGTGAAAAGAAATCAGCAGCCAGTTGCCCAGGTTTTGCATCGGCAGGTAGTACCATAATTCCATCATGACTTACACCTACACCAATTTCATCTTCGGCGCAAATCATACCATGACTTTCCACGCCGCGAATTTTGGCCACTTTCATGGTCAGAGGTTCGCCTGTTACAGGATAAATAGTGGTACCTACAGTTGCCAATACTATTTTTTGTTTGGCAGCTACATTCCATGCGCCACAAACTACTTGTAAGGGCAGTTCGGCACCAATATTCACTGTTGTTACTTTGAGTTTATCGGCATTCGGATGTGGTTCGCAGGTAAGCACTTCTCCAACTACCAGTCCATTCAATCCTCCTTTAATGCTTTCATAGGCTTCAAGGCTCTCTACTTCCAGGCCAATAGCGGTCAGCATTTTTGATAATGCTTCCGGGTCAATGGTTCGGGGGAGGTATTCGCTCAGCCAATTGTAACTAATGGTCATATTCAGTTGCTCTTTTCGGGGCGTAAAAATAGGGATAATAAGCGGCAAAGCCGCTGGCTTTGAGCTGCTAGCTGTGAGCTTTGAGCTACGAGTAAAAAGATACGCATGTAGAAAAGCGCTTTTGTAGCCTTTATTACCCTCTTCAAATACTTGAAAATTTAATCCCGCTCATGGCTCAAAGCCCATAGCTCACAGCTTTTACAGTTACGTTTTTTCTTCCGCCCCAACCCCCTTTTTCTAAAATTTCTTTGTGCACACGACTTTGTGCATATCCGGTGCTGACAGGCGGAAAACTTTTGATTTTGGGGGATAAGCTTTGTAATTTGTGTGAATAGAGCAGTGAATAACCTGCGTGGAACTGTGAATAGCTGTGGATGAAAAATGGCAAAGAAAAATTTTCAGATGAAAAAATTCTACACCATATTCGCTCCCCCTAACTGCCGAGGTAACAATTCCGTAACATGGAACCACCACTGAGGATACGGATAGGTTTCTTACTAACAACCAACTAAAAGAACCGCTACAAAGATGGATCTGACCAGCCTGAATAAAGACCGAAAAAGAAGGAAACCTGCAATAGACCTCAGCACCATGGTATATGGCAAAGTACCACCACAGGCCAAAGAATTGGAGGAAGCTGTGCTGGGTGCCATCATGCTGGAAAAAAGTGCATTTGATACCGTTACCGAGATTGTTAAACCTGAATGTTTTTATGTAGAAGCACACCAGCTCATCTTCAGGGCTATGCAGGGCCTACAGCAAAAAAGTATGCCCATCGATATCCTCACCGTGGTAGAGGAACTAAAAATGCGTGAACAGTTAGATACAGTGGGTGGCCCTTATTATGTTACCAAACTCACCAATGCCGTTGTATCTACCGCCAATATCGATGCCCACGCACGTATTGTATTACAGAAATTTATTCAGCGCGAACTTATACGCATCAGTGGTGAAATTATTGGTGACGCTTATGAAGACAGCACCGATGTATTCGATTTACTCGACGACAGCGAAACAAAAATGTTCAACATCACCAACAACTACCTCAAAAAGAATTTTGAAGACATAGGAAACGTACTCGCCAAAACCATTAACCGTATTGATGAGTTACGTACCAAGACCGAAGATATTTCGGGTGTACCCAGTGGTTTTGCCACGCTCGACCGTATTACCTATGGCTGGCAGCCAACCGATCTTATTATCCTGGCCGCACGTCCGTCTGTGGGTAAAACTGCCTTTGCCTTAAACCTTGCACGTAATGCAGCTTTACATCCAACCAAACCCATTCCGGTTGGTTTCTTCTCACTGGAGATGAGCGCCGCACAGTTGGTACAGCGTATTTTGAGTGCAGAGAGTGAGATTAAAATGGAAAAAATAAGTCGTGGTAAACTGGAAGATTACGAATACCAGCAATTACACAGCAAGGGTATCAAGAAACTGGAAACAGCTCCCATCTATATCGACGACACCGCTGCATTAAATATTTTTGAGTTTCGTGCCAAAGCACGCCGACTGGTTAACAAACACAATGTAGGTATTATCATCATCGACTACCTGCAGTTAATGAGTGGCAGTGGCGACCGTAACAATAACCGCGAACAGGAAATCAGTAATATCTCCCGTAACCTCAAAGCACTTGCAAAGGAACTGGGTATTCCCATCATTGCACTGAGCCAGTTAAGCCGTGCGGTAGAAACACGTAAAGAAAGTAAAATGCCGCAGTTGAGCGACCTTCGTGAATCGGGCGCCATTGAACAGGATGCCGATATGGTGATGTTTATTTATCGCCCTGAATACTACGAGGTGATGAACAATGAAATGGGTGAAAGCACACATGGCGAAACACATATACGTATTGCCAAACACCGTAATGGTTCACTCGAAACGATAAAACTGCGCGCAAAACTGGAGATCCAGAAATTTGAAGAATGGGAAGGAGATGGTGGCGGATTTGGTGGCGGTAGCTGGAAACCCGTTGCACCGGGTACATTACCTACCGGTGGCGGATCGGCAGCAGCAGGAGATGGCGGCAAACTCTTTATCCAGAAAGGCAGTAAAATGAATGGCGGCGATTTTGATGAAGGATTTGATACAGACAATGATGCACCCTTTTAAATATAGAATAAGGAATAAGAAATCAGTAATAAGAAAGTATTTGTATGACTATGTCACTGCCTTATTTCTTTGAACCATCTGTTGCATTTACTTCCAAGCATTTTCAGTTGAGTGAGGAAACAAGCAAACACTGTATTCAGGTATTACGCATGAAATCGGGAGAGCAGCTTGAACTTACCAATGGAAAAGGTGGCTTATACACTGCACATGTTGCTGAAGAAGATAAAAGACATTGTACCGTTATTCTTGAAAAAGAAAGCATCATCCACCCACCAGAAAAAAAAACCAGTATTGCCATTTCACTTTTAAAAAACGCCAGTCGCTTCGAATGGTTCCTGGAGAAAGCAACAGAAATTGGTGTAACGGAAATCATTCCGCTTATCTGCGCACGAACCGAACATACCCGTTTTCGTTTCGATAGAATGCAACAGATATTGGTGTCGGCCATGTTACAAAGTCAGCAAAGCTGGTTACCGGTTTTACATGAACCTGTAAAAATTGCTTCATTGATCAGTAATGCTACTCAAATACAGAAACTAATAGCACATTGTGAAGAAAATCAGAAAACTTCATTGGCAGACATTAAAACAGCAAACAACTCACTCCTGTTAATTGGTCCGGAAGGCGATTTTACTTCTCAGGAAATTATATTGGCCCTTGAAAAGGGTTTTGCACCTGTTTCGCTTGGCAATACCAGATTGAGAACAGAAACGGCGGGTATTGTGGGAGCCACTTTGTTGGCAATATCCTAAGCGAAAGAAAAATAGTACCTTTAAGCTATGAAAGCGTCTACGCCCATCATAGCATCCTTACAAAAAATAAAGCCAGAATTGAAAAGAAAATTCTTTGTCAGTTCTATTGCCTTATTCGGCTCTGTTGTGCGTGATGATTTCTCCCCTGAGAAAAGTGATATCGACATTATTGTTGATTTTTCAAAACCAATTGGTGTAGAGTTCATAGATATTGCCGAATACCTTGAAACCATTTTTAAACGGAAAGTGGACCTTGTGTCTATGAAAGGAATAAAAGACAAGTACTATCGGGGAATTGAAAATGAAATAGTATATATAAAATAGCATATTACATTTATTTAACCTGTTGTTACCCTCTAACGAAATGGCTGTAAACAATTTACTCGATACCAGTACAGTAAGCCTTAGTGATATTATAGGGAATGGGAAGGTTTATAAAGTTCCCTCCTACCAAAGAGATTATTCTTGGAAACAAGATCATTGGGAAGATTTATGGTCTGATATATTGACCGTTGCAAATGGGGGTAGTATTCATTATATGGGATCCATTGTTTTGCAAAACAAAGGCGATAAAAGATATAGTGTGATTGATGGACAGCAAAGACTTTCTACATTAACGCTTATTGTATTAGCAATCATTAAAAACATACAAGCACTTATTGACAAAGGAATTGACACTGCAAATAATGCGGAAAGAATTACTCTTCTTACTAAAAAATTCCTTGGCGATAAAGACCCAGGCTCATTAACGTATTCCGCTAAACTAGAGTTGAATGAGAACAATAATAGTTTTTTCCAAACCCATTTAATGGTTTTCAGAAATCCTTTAAATGAAAAAACCCTAGGAGACTCCGATAAATTACTGTGGCAGGCATACAACTTTTTTTTAGATAAGATTCAAAAACAGTTTGAACACAATGAAAATGGCGAAGATTTAGCAAACTTTCTAAATAAACAAGTTGCTGAAAGAATGATGTTTATTCAAATTGTTGTAGAAGATGAGTTAAGTGCTTATACTGTTTTTGAAACATTAAATTCAAGAGGTGTTAGCTTAACAGTAACGGATTTGTTGAAGAATTATCTATTCTCGTTATCGACAAAGGTCGATTTAGAACATGTAAAAGAAAAATGGAGAAAAATTGTAGATATCATTGGGTTAGATAATTTCCCGACATTCTTACGCCATTACTGGATATCAAAAAACAGGTTGATTCGTCAGGAATACCTGTTCAGGGCCATGAAAGAAGTGGTCAAAACATCTCCGAAAGTAATAGAACTACTAGATGAACTTGAAAAAAATGCTCAGCTATATAATGCACTTTCAAACTCATCTGATCCATACTGGATTGGTCAAAAAGAGCAAAAAAAGAAAGTAAAAGAAATCGAATTATTTAAAGAAAAACAAGCACTGCCACTCTTACTTGCAGCTTACAATAATCTTTCACTTGAAGAATTCACCAAGGTCTTAAGAATAGTGAGTGTTATAACATTTCGGTACACTATTATTGGAGGTTTGCATACAAATCTCAAAGAAGACGTTTATAACAAGGCTGCAATAAAAATCAGCAATAAAGAGATAACAACTGCATCAGAAGTTGCCAGAGAGACAAAAGCCTTGTACACTACTGATAAAGATTTTAAGAATGATTTCTCAACAACAATTATTAGTACAAAGCGAAGTAAAAAACTAATTCGTTATATCCTTTTTGAAATTGAGAACCATTTGTCACAGACCGATACGGATTATGAAGATAGTCCAGCAACAATAGAACATATTTTACCAGAAAATGCTGGTGCTGAATGGAACACTAACTTTCCCGCATCATTACAAGAATCTTTGACTTATAGACTCGGTAATTATACCCTCTTAGAGGATGATAAAAACAGGGATTGTGGCATTAAAAATTTTGAAGAAAAAAAAGAAGTCTATAAAACCAGTCAATATACAATGACAAAACAAATTGTGTCATCGGATTGGACTCCTAATACCCTTGATCATAGACAAACAAAACTCGCTGATTACGCTTCTGCCAGATGGAGATTGCCCTATTTTGATTAAGATTTACATCTAAAAATGCCTTTGTAATTAGAAAACATATCTGCTCTTTCGTATATTCATAACATGAGCAAAGCACTGATCGTTTCTTCTATATTTCTGGCACTACTATATACTTCCTGCAAAAACGGCAAAAGCAGAAAGCCAGTAATACGTGATACCAGTATTACAGCAACTACTTCATTCAACAATCTGTTTATGGACAGTTCGCAGCTGTCTGCCTTCTTATCAAACCATCCGGAATACCAAACCTATACTCCGCAGTTCAACGATTTTTATAAGAATAGAAACTATGCATACGCCTGGTTCGATTCTGCCGGATTAGCCGAACAGGCACTCAACTTCAACAACCTGCAGCAAAACTATATGGTAAACTTTTCAGACAGTAGTATTTACAATCCTATACTCGACTCTTTATTAAAGAGCATTCAGCAAAATGCCACACAGAAAAAAATTGCAGATACACAGATACTCGAAACAGAACTTTTATTAACCGGACAGTTCTTTCAGTACGCTGCCAAAGTGTATAAAGGAAGTGATATTGATGCAGCAGAACTTGGCTGGTTCATCCCCAGAAAAAAAATAGACCTGCATGCTTTACTTGATTCAACCATCCTGTATAAATCAGCAGAAGCCTATGCACCTCAAAATAATCAGTATAAACGTTTACAAGAATTTGTACAAACCTATAGCCGGCTCAGTAAAGAGACCGGTTTTGACTCTATTCCTGCATTAAAAAAATCTTTACGCATAGGAGATTCTTCGGAAATAATCGTAACAATAAAAAAGCATTTGGAATTACTGGGCGATCTTACTCAGAACACCGGCTCCCAGGTTTTTGATACCGCACTTGTATTGGCCACCAAACAATACCAACAGAGAATGGGACTTGCCATAGATGGTGTAATTGGCAATAAAATGATTGCAGAACTAAACGTTCCCATGAAACAGCGCTTGCGCCAGATACTCATTAACCTTGAGCGGCTGCGCTGGATGCCTCCCGAAAAAGACACCAACTATATTCTTGTGAACATCCCCGAATTTATGATGCATGTGTATGACAGTGGCAGACTCCAGTTCAATATCAATGTAATTGTTGGCACATCTGCCAACAGCACTGTTATTTTCAACGATCGCCTGCAATACATTGTTTTTAGTCCGTACTGGAACGTACCTGAAAGTATTGTTAGTGGCGAAATATTACCCGGTATAAAAAAAGATGCAAACTATCTGTCGAAACATAATATGGAGATAGTGAAAAAAGGTAAAATACCTGTTATCAGACAAAATCCTGGTGCAGGTAACTCATTGGGGCTGGTTAAATTTCTTTTCCCCAACAATTACAATATCTATTTTCACGATACCCCTGGCCGGAATCTTTTTTCTCAAAGCAGCAGAAGCTTCAGTCATGGTTGTATCCGTGTAGGTGAACCTGAGAAACTGGCACAATATCTTTTAAGAACAGACAGCAGCTGGACCCCTGAAAAAATAGACAGTGCCATGCACCTCAAAAAAGAAAAATGGGTGCCGTTGAAAAAATCCATCCCCGTTTTTATCGTTTATTTCACCACCTGGGTTGACCAAAAGGGACAACTGAATTTCAGGAAAGATATTTACAAACATGATGAGAAGATGGCCATGAAGTTGTTTAGGTAGGAGACCGCAAGTCGGAAAGTCCGGAAGTCCGAAAGAAGGACTTCAATGTTTGCAATTTTCTTTCGGTCTCCCGGTCTCCCGGTCTTTCGGACTTTCCGACTTCCGGACTTTCCGTCTTCCCGACTTTCCGTCTTCCCGACTTCCGGACTTCCTTACATTTGCACAAACAGTTTTCCAATGCATTTGATTGAGGTTACTGATAACGAAACAATACAATCATTTTTAGCAATAAGTGCAGCGCTTAACCGGCGCAATCCTGCTTATATACGTCCTTTAGACAATGAAGTGAATGATGTCTTTAATCCGGAGAAAAACAAACAGTTTAAATACGGTACTGCCAAACGCTGGATCGCAGCAACAGATGAAGGTGAAACAGTAGGTCGTATTGCCGCTTTTACCAATAGTAAGTACATCAATAAAGGAACCGATTTCGCAACGGGTGGTATTGGTTTCTTTGATTGCATTAACGACCAGGCCACAGCTAATCTATTATTTGATACAGCTAAACAATGGCTTACAGAACAAGGTATGGAAGCCATGGATGGCCCTATTAATTATGGTGACCGCGATAAATGGTGGGGACTGATGGTGGAAGGATTTGATAAAGAGCCCATGTATGGCATGTCATTTAATCCGGATTATTACGAACAACTTTTCATTAATTATGGTTTTCAGAATTATTATAACCAGTATTATTATTCCATGAAAGTGGATGATGAATTGCCTGCACGTTTTCCGGAACGTCATGCCAAGTTCAAGGCCAAACCCGGTTATGAAGCCAGGCACGCCAGGTTATCGGAACTGGAAAAGTATGCGGGCGATTTTGCCACTGTTTACAATGCTGCGTGGGCACAGCATGGTGAGAACAAAGAGATTACCAAAGAACAGGTGATGAAACTGTTCAATACTATGAAACCTATCATGGACGAAAGAGTAGTCTGGTTTGCATATTACAAAGACGAGCCCATTGCCATGTTCATTAATATTCCCGACATCAATCAATACTTCAAACATTTTAATGGCAAATTTGGTCTCTGGCAGAAACTGCATTTATTATGGATGAAAAAAACAGGCGCCTGTAAACGTTTAACCGGTCTGGCTTTTGGTGTAGTACCCAAATACCAGGCATTGGGTATCGACAGTTTTATGATTTATGAATGTGCCCTGTTGATCCAGCATAAAGGATGGTATTATGAGTATGAAATGGGTTGGGCCGGCGACTGGAACCCAAAAATGCTGAATATCTACAAAAGTCTGGGCGGAGTACAAAGCCGTAGAATGGTTACTTTCCGCTATCTGTTCGACCGAAGCAAAGCGTTTGAAAGACACCCGGAAATGGAGTATAAATAGCTTCGAGCTGTGAGCTGTGAGCTATGAGCTATGAGTTTTTGCATAGATTAAAATTTTGCACATTCTGCTATAAGCTCGAAGCTCATAGCCCGAAGCTCACAGCTTCTCTTTATATTGCAGCACTGATATGGATAATAAATTCATTGTTTCGGCGCGTAAGTACAGACCACAGAATTTTAATACGGTGGTGGGGCAGTCGCATATTACAACCACACTTAAAAATGCCATCAAAAATAACCAGCTGGCACATGCATTTTTGTTTTGTGGTCCGAGGGGTGTGGGTAAAACAACCTGTGCACGTATTTTAGCCAAAACAATCAATTGCACCAATCCTACTCCCGAAGGCGAAGCCTGTAACACCTGTAACAGTTGTGTATCTTTTGAAAGCGGAACTTCACTCAATATTCATGAACTGGATGCGGCGAGTAATAACTCTGTTGAAGACATTCGTTCCCTGGTAGAACAGGTGCGTTTTGCACCACAGGCAGGCAAATACAAAGTATATATTGTAGATGAGGTACACATGCTTAGTGCCAGTGCCTTTAATGCTTTCCTGAAAACACTGGAAGAGCCCCCCTCCTATGCCATTTTTATCCTGGCAACCACAGAAAAACATAAAATATTACCTACCATCCTGAGCCGATGCCAGATTTTCGATTTTAAACGCATCACCAATAATGACACGGTAGAACACCTCCAGGAAATTATTGAGAAAGAATCTATCCAGGCAGAAAAAGCAGCGCTGCAGGTTATTGCACAGAAGAGTGAAGGATGTATGCGCGATTCATTGAGCATACTTGATAAAATTGTAAGTTTTACCAACGGCACCGTTACCTATCAGAATACACTGGAACATCTCAATATACTCGATGAAGATTATTATTTCAGGTTATTATCATCCTTACAACAACAGGATATGGCAGCTGCCATGCTGTTGTTTGATGAAATTAACCGCAAAGGTTTTGAAGGCGACCTGGTATTAAATGGTTTTGCAGCATTCATTCGTAACCTGCTCGTATGTAAGGACCCAAAATCGGCAACATTACTCGATGTAGTGGAAGGGTTGCAGGAAAAATATACTCAGACCAGTGCATCAATCGGCATGTCGTACCTGGTAAGTGCATTAAATATTTTAAACGAAGCAGAGATACAGTTTAAAATGGCACGTAATAAACGTTTGCATGTGGAACTTACCATCATCAAACTCAATTTCCTGCAACAGGCTATTGAACTTTCCATGGAAAATGGACAGGTGCTTAAAAAAAAACGACTTGATGGTCCGGTAGCATTTCGAACAAGAACAATTCCGGCCATCCAGGTAAAACCTGCTCCTGAAACAGCCTCTTCTAAATTATATATTGAAGAAAAGAAACCGGTTCCATCAACGCCTGTTACGGCACAGGCAGCTCCGAAACCTATAACTACTGCCACAACAGCGATGAATAAACCTGCTGCCGCTTCCGGCAATGGCCCTAAGAAAAGTTTATTGGATGCCCTGCGTGAAAAAGTAGGCGACCAGTATGCCATTGAAGAAGTAAAAGAAGCAGAGGTACTGAATATTGAAAAACTAACCCAATGCTGGAATGAATATGCCGGCAAACTGGAGCAGCAACAGAAACATTCATCGGCAGGTACTTTTAAAATGGCATTACTCCAGGTAGAAGACGATATTCATTTTACCGTAACCGTTCCTGCATTAACAGCACAAAAATTTGTAGAGCAGGAAAGAATGATGCTGATTGATTTTATTCAAACTGCTTTCAACAACAGGGCCATCGTTTTTAATATCCTCGTAGAAGCTACAGAAAGAGAAGAAGTACCGGTACACATGCGATTAAACAGCAAACAGAAATTTGAACGAATAGCCGAACAATACCCGCTGGTGAAAGAGCTGAGAGACCGATTGAAACTGGAGATAGATTATTAAAAACATAGAAAACTCCGTGAAACTCTGCGCCTAACTCTGTGTAACCCCGTGGTTAACCACAGAGGAAAAGGAGTTAGGCGCAGAGTTTCACGGAGTTTTTTTAACTTACTTAAAAAAGTATGCCAAAATCTACATTCAAATACAGCAACAATGAAGTAACAGTGGTTTGGAAACCCGACACCTGTATTCACAGTCGTATTTGCTGGACCCAGTTGCGTGAAGTTTTTGATCCGGCTAAAAAGCCCTGGGTAAATATGGAAGCGGCATCTACCGAAGCCATTATTGCACAAGTAAGAAAATGTCCGAGTGGTGCATTAAGTTATTACCTCAATACCGAAGGTGAGCAGGAACAAGCAGTGCAAAAAGACATTCAGGCAGAAGCTGCCAGTATATTAAATATTGAGATCAGGAAAAACGGTCCGATATTGATTATCACCGATTGTGTAATAACACATGGCGATGGTACCAAAGAAACCAAACAAGGCACTACCGCTCTCTGCCGCTGTGGTCAGTCATCCAATAAACCCTATTGCGATGGAACGCATAGGAAGGTAGGGTTTGAAACAGAGAAATAAGGAATAAGAAATATGAAATAAGAAAGGAGAATGCTCCTCATTTTCTTATTTCATATTTCTTATTCCTTATTTCTTATTTCTTATTTCTTCCTGCTTTTCGTATATCCATTCTTCAACAGCCATTGCAACACCTTATCTCTCTGGTCGCCCTGAACAAGGGCTTCCCTATCTTTTACAGAGCCGCCGGTACCACAGAAATTTTTGAGTTGTTTACCTAATTTTTCGAGGTCATCATCTGTACCTATAAAACCGGTTATGAGTGTAACAGCTTTACCTGCGCGTTGTTTTTTATCGAGTAAAATGCGGAGCTGTTGCTGGGCGGGCAATAGCGTTTCCGTTATTTCATTCTCGTCCTGCTCAAACTTAAAGTTCGGGTCGGTACTGAAAACAAAACCATTTTTATCTGAAGTATTTTTCTTAGCCATTTTTTTCTTTTGGCAAAGTAACAGAAAACACTGACCCATTTCCAGGCTCACTGGTTACAGAAAGCGAACCATAATTGGCTTCAACAAATTCTTTACATAGTAACAGTCCAAGCCCGGCACCCTTTTCATTTCTTGTTCCGGCAGTGGTAAAATGTGTATTTATCTTAAACAGCTTGCCTAGTTGTTCATCCGTCATACCAACACCTGTATCTGTTACAGAGATTGTAACAGCATGGGCATCTTCGGCACAGCTGATATTTACTTCTCCTCCCTCATTCGTAAACTTTAATGCATTCAGTAAAAGATTACGTATTACAATATCCATATGATGGATATCTGCATAAGCTTTTGCTGTTACAGGAACATGATTATTGATGGCGATTTTTTTCTGGTTTGCAGCACCCATTAAAAGATGCCGGTTATTCTCTATAATATCATGCAGCAATGCCATGGTTGGTCTTACATCTGTAACGCCTCCCATCTGGTTCCTGGACCATAACAGCAGGTTATCAAGTGTTGTATTAAGTGAATTGATTTGTTTGTTGAGTGCCAGCCTGATTTTTGCAAATGCTTCTTCCGATAAACTCTGTTTCTCTACCAATTGCAACACACTGCCTAATGATGCGATGGGTGTGCGAAGATCGTGTGACAGAATAGAGAATATTTTATCTTTTTGAAACGAAGCCTGCTCCAATGCCTCTTTCTGCTGGTGAAGTTGTTTGTTTACCAGTTGTTTAAACTGGTTACGCCGCCACGATACCAGCAAAAGCGCCAATACCAGTCCTATTACAACCAATAAAAGAACAGTGAGCATTCGCTGATCGCGTATTTTCTCTTTTTGGCTTTCATCTTCCTTTTTTAACAGGTTAATTTCAGCCTGCTTTTTTTCTGTTTCAAAAGCCACCTGCATTTGTGCAAAACGGGCGCGGCTCCTTTCCTCGAACAATGTATCATTAAGACTAACATATGCAGACTGGGCACAGTAGGCTTTTTTATAATCTCCGATTGCCTCATATGACTGCGACAATAATTTATAAATAGTTGACAGCTCTGCTTTTGCTCCCAGTTCTTCTGCTACCTGTACTGCTTCTTTAAAATAAGCAATAGATGTTTCCCATTGTTTTTTCAGCTGATGGACTTTTCCCAGTCGATACAAAGCTGTTTCAATAATAAAATTACTCCTGGCCAAACGCGCAGCTTGCACAGATGCTAAAAAGTAATCGATAGCACGGTCTGTGGTACCATCTTCCATATAAATATCGCCCAGGGTACGCAAACAAAATGCCATCAGGTATTTATCGCCCAGTTTTGAATTGTGTTCAAGTGCCTTATGTGCATAGATTAATGCCGAATCTCTGAACTTACCCCGGTGAGCCGAAAAAGAAATATTATTAAGACTGCGTCCAATTCCGTTCTGATTATTTAACTGTTGATAGATATGCATTTCCTTTCTGAAATAATCCATCGATTCCCTGTATTTGGCCTGTGAGTTATAAATGGCACCTACATTTCTATAAGAGATAGCCAGTTGTGGCAGGTTTACAATGGAATCATTGATACGCAAAGCCTGTAAGGCATACTCAAATCCTTTTGAATAATCTCCTTTACGATAATAGGCCCAGCCGATATTGTTGAGTGATATGCCTTTGCCCAGGGTAAACTTTAGTTGTATTGAAAGATCAAGACCCTGTTTGGCAAATTCAAGAGAACGGTTGGCATTCTTATCAGACAATTCTTCAGCAATCAGGTTTAGAAAACGAACATACTGGGTATCCTTTGTCATAGACCCCAGGGTATGGATCAATGAATCTGCTTTTGCAGTTTGGGCAAACGTTGAATAAAAGGATAACAGAAAATATCCAGAAAGAATGTATTTAACCATACCAACAAGGCGCCGGGGCTACAGCGTTATCAGCAAGATAGTGGAAAGGTAGCAATAAATCCAATAAAACCGGGCTAATCTGCAACTACCGCTTTAAGGCTCAGGTCGAGACTTTGAGCCTGGTGAATGAGTCCGCCCACGCTTACAAAATCAACACCTGTTGCCGCATATGATTGAATGGTAGTAAGGTTAATACCTCCACTGGCCTCTGTTTCAAACTGCCCATTAATCAATTTCACCGCTTCTGCAACCTGTGTGGGTGAAAAATTATCAAGCATAATACGAAACACTTTGTCTTTTCCCATGGAGCAAACCGTTTGTACATCATCAAGCGTTCTTGTTTCTACTTCTATTTTTAATGACAGCGCTTTATCCTGCAGGTAAGCATGTGCTTTATTGATTGCCTGAACAATACCACCTGCATAATCAATATGATTGTCTTTCAGCATAATCATATCATATAAGCCAAATCTGTGATTAATACCCCCGCCAATACGCACGGCTTCTTTTTCAAGCAGTCTGAAATTGGGTGTTGTTTTACGGGTATCCAGTAATCTTGTATGATAACCTTTTAGCAGATCAGTGTACTTTTTGGTGAGCGTGGCAATACCACTCATTCGCTGCATACAGTTAAGTACAAGGCGTTCGCAGGAAAGAATGGTATGGATGGATGTACTTACTTCAAATGCTTTTTCCCCTTGCTGTATTATTTCACCGTCTTGTTTGAAAGACCGAAAAACTGCATCCGGGTCCTGCATCCGAAATATTTTTTCCGCAACTGCCAGTCCAGCCAATACACCATCCTGTTTTATTTTAAGTACGGCTTTACCTTTTTTACCGGGAGGAATACAACTCAATGTTGAATGATCGCCATTACCAATATCTTCCAGTAAGGCAGATTGTACCAATAGCTGTAGTTGCTGATCGAATGTCATGGGGCAAAGCTAACAGAAGAAAACACAAGAATCAAGAAACAGGGATACAAGCAACAAGGATACAAGAATATCAGTGGGTTAGTTGATGCGTACGGTAACAATCTGGTATTGGCCGCCTTTCTGTTTCAGCATCACGGTAATATTATAGCCCTTATCGTTATTCAACAGTTTACCTGTCATATACATGGTACTTCCAATTTCACGTTCTGAAATTTTTTCAAACCCTTTGATTTTTTTTTCTCCGAAAAAATTTTTGAGAGAAATGCCGGCCTGGTTTTTTCCCATATTTTTTACTTCGTCTTTCTCCAGCAACTTCATATCTACAAAATCATCAAAATGCGAAGCCACCTGTTCTGCGCTGGCAGATTTCAGCGAACGCACGATTGCATCTGTGGGTCCCTGGAATGTAAACGACATGAGGGTCAATGCCAATCCGATGGTTAAAAAAAACGATTTCATATACTTTATTTTGCTTTCTCCCTCTATATGTGCTAAAAACATGCCAACTTTGGGAGGATCAGGCATTAGCATAAAGTTACTACCTAATCAGCAATTAACACACAAGATCATTTTATTATATGAGTAAGAAAGTTATTTTAGTCATCATGGATGGCTGGGGACTCGGAAAAACAGCTTCTGCAGATGCCATTCAACAGGCAAATGTTCCATTTGTACGTTCATTGTACAAAACATATCCAAATACCACACTTATTACCTGTGGCGAAGATGTGGGTTTACCCGACGGACAGATGGGTAATAGTGAAGTAGGACATCTTAACCTGGGCGCAGGGAGAATTGTTTACCAGGAACTACAGCGTATTAATGTAGCGGTTAAAACAGGTGAACTCGCGGCCAATAAACAATTTCTTCAATCGATTGAATATGCAAAAAACAATGATAAAGCATTACACCTTATCGGGCTGGTAAGCGATGGTGGTGTGCATTCACACATCAACCACCTGAAAGCCATTTGCGATTTGTGTAAGCAACATGATTTATCAAAACTCTTTATCCATGTATTCACCGATGGACGCGATACCGATCCTAAAAGTGGGTTGGGATTTGTTCGTGAACTGGAAGGCCATCTCAAAAACAGTACTGGTACTATCGCTTCAGTAAGTGGACGCTATTATGCCATGGACAGAGACAAGCGTTGGGAAAGGGTAAAGCTCGCTTATGATTGCCTGGTAAAAACAGAGGGCCCTACAGCATCTGATGCCATTAGTGCCATAGAAAACGCTTATGCAGCCGGCACAACCGATGAGTTTATTTTACCTACTGTAATTACAAATGCAAAAGGCCAACCTGTTGCCAGCATCAAAGCAGATGATGCAGTTATCTGTTTTAATTTCAGAACCGATCGTTGCAGGGAGATTACAGAAGTATTAACACAACAGGCTTTTCCGGAGTTTAACATGTTGCCCCTGAAACTTCACTATACCACTATGACACTCTACGATCACAAGTTCAAAAATGTACAGGTGATCTTTGAAAACGATAATCTAAGCAATACATTGGGTGAAGTGCTGGAAGCCAATGGTAAAACACAGATACGTATTGCAGAAACAGAAAAATACCCACATGTTACTTTTTTCTTTAGTGGCGGCAGAGAAGAGCCTTATGCAGGTGAAAAAAGAATTATGGTACCATCACCCAAAGTGGCCACTTACGATTTACAACCTGAAATGAGTGCCGTTGAAATAACAGATAAACTGGTACCTGAAATTGAAGCCGGCACTTCTGATTTTATTTGCCTCAATTATGCCAATACAGATATGGTTGGACATACAGGTGTTTTCAGTGCCGCTATTAAAGCGGCCGAAACCGTAGATGCCTGTGTAAACAGGGTTGTTACAGCGGGCCTGGCAAATGGTTATACCATTTTTCTCACTGCCGATCACGGCAATGCCGATTTTATGATTAATGAAGATGGTAGTCCGAATACGGCTCACACTTTAAATCCTGTACCCTTCTTTATTATCGACAAAGAATGGAAAGGAAACATACAACCAGGTAAGCTGGGTGATCTTGCCCCCACTATTTTAACTGTAATGGGACTACCTATTCCGAAAGAAATGACGGGAAATGTATTAATTTAATGCTTAAAACGATCCTGAAACATGAAAATATTCAAAAGAATTCTGCTTATTCTACTGATTGCTTTTGTAGCCATACAGTTTGTACGTCCTGCAAAAAATGTATCCACCGATAAGAGCAAAAATGTGAGTACATTATATGCTGTTCCTGCCAATGTAGATGCTATTCTCACCAAAGCCTGTAACAACTGTCATACCAACAATACCATTTACCCCTGGTTTGCTTCGGTACAACCTGTAACCTGGTGGCTCGACGACCATATTAAAGAAGGAAAGAAACACCTCAATTTTGATGAGTACAGTACTTATAATCTCAGAAAGCAGTACCATAAAATGGAAGAAGTGATTGAACAGGTGAAAGAAAAAGAAATGCCACTGAATTCCTATACCTGGGTTCATGGCGATGCAAAACTTACCAATGAAGAACGTGTGGCGCTTACCACATGGGCACAAACAATTATGGATACCATGAAGACACATTACCCGATTGACAGCCTCATCAGAAAACGCAATTAATTTGCCACTTGTAAGAAAAATAACTGCTTTTGCGCTACTGTTATTAGTGGCGTTCCCGCTGATGGGTTTTGTATTGTTTCATTATCAGCAAAAAAGTATTCGTGCTGAAATGAAAAAAGCTTTTAAATCGAAAGAGCTAAGCACCATTCGTGTTCGTGAATTAAAATGGTTTAAAAAAGACAAAGAGATTCTTGTTAACGGCACTCTTTTCGATGTGAGTACCATTGCAAAACAACCCGATGGAACCTATATTGTAAAAGGATTGTACGATCACCAGGAACAGAAATTGCATCGGTTACTGGATAAAACAACAGAAGAAAATAAAAAGTCGCCGCTGCTTGTTTTATATGCCTCCTGTTTTGTGAGTAACCAGTCAAACTTTGCTTATTCTATTTTACGCAATACAACATTACCCCGTAATATTCATGGAGCATATTACGAAAATCTGATTCCCCAATTCCAACCCGGCATTATTGTGCCTCCGCCCAAAAGGCTTCTGCACGCTTAATCATTTAAAGAGGATTAGACAGAACATACCCAAAATTTTATCCGTTATTCCGGCCTTAGAAAAAAAGCGTTAAGAAATTTACGTAGTGAAGCGTTAAGCGATGGATGTCCAAAGGACTCATTGAGATGCCTGGCTTATAGAAAAAGCTGAAGCACAGCTTCGTTTCATCAATGAATCCAAAGCCTGGCTTTAGACCTCATCCATTGTAGCGTAACGAAGTAAATTTTAGCTTTTTTTCTACAGCCTTGACTTTTTTTGTTACTTTTTTGTGTCAAGACAAAAAAGTAAACGGAGGGTATGCCTTAGTGAAGGTATTTTGAAATCAAAAATGCCAAATCCTGTCATTTCAATTATTCTTAAAAAAAACTCTATGCGCTTAAACATAGCATGGGCATGTAGTTTACTCTCATGCCTGCTATTCAACCAAACTATACTTGCCCAGCAAAATAAAGACAGTCTTAACCAACAAAAAGAAACCGTTGAACTAAATGCTGTTACCGTATACGCCAATAAGTTTGCCGAAAGGTCGGGACGTATTGCGCAAACAGTAAAAAGTATCAGGGATAAGAACACCCTGAATATGCAGCCTAATACCGGCGATATACTCATCAATACAGGAACATTGTTTGTACAAAAAAGCCAGCAGGGTGGCAGCAGCCCGGTTATACGAGGCTTTGAAGCCAGCAGGGTATTATTAACCGTAGATGGTATCAGGATGAACAATGCTGTTTACCGTGCCGGTCATTTGCAGAACATTATTACCATCGACAATATGATCCTCGACAGAATGGAAGTATTATACGGCCCATCCTCTACCTTATACGGAAGCGATGCATTGGGTGGTGTAGTAAGTATGTTTACCAGGAACCCAACACTGTCAAACAATGGTAAAACAATTGTTTCAGGAAGCAGTACTGTAAGATATGCCAGTGCTACCGATGAAAAACGCGGCAATTTTATCCTCAACATCGGTGGAAGCAAATGGGCATCACTCACTTCTGTAACTGTTGGATCTTTTGGTGATATGAAACAGGGTAAAAACAGGAGCAGTAAGTATCCGAATTTTGGTCTTAAACCATTCGTTGTTCAACGAAATGGCAATACGGATATTTCAGTACCCAATCCCGATCCCAATAAACAAACTCCTTCCGGTTACGACCAGGTTGATGTATTACAGAAGTTCCTGTTTAAACCGAGTGATAAAGTTGAACATGTTTTCAATCTTCAATTCTCCAATACCAGCGACCTGCCCCGTTACGATCGTTTGAGTGAAGGCACACTTGCTGCACCTGTATATGCTGAATGGTATTATGGTCCGCAATTACGCAACCTGTTGTCCTATCACCTTAATGTGGGTAAACAAAATGGTTTTTTCCAGGACCTGAAATTGTCTGCCAGTTTTCAGGATATTGAAGAGAGCCGTATCACACGCCGTTTCAACAATAATAACAAAGATTACAGGTGGGAAAGGGTCAATGTATTCGGGTTTAATTTCGACGCCAAACATTACCGCAACAAACATGAGTTACATGTAGGCTCAGAGAGTTATACCAACTTTGTACGTTCTACTGCCGAGCGTCGCAATATTGTATCGGGTGCATTAAGCAGAATCACCACCCGGTATGCAGATGGTCCAACAAAAATGTCGTCCAACGCGGTGTATGCACAACATACCTATAAAATCAATGACGAATGGACATTGAACGATGGACTGCGTTTTAACCTCGTGCAAATGGATGCCAGGTTTGCCGATACCACATTAATGCATTTTCCTTTTAACAGGGCCAGACAAAACAATGTGGCTGTTACCGGAAATGTAGGTGTGGTATACGCAACCAAAGATAATTTCAGGATGGCCCTCGTATTCAGTAGTGGTTTCAGGGCACCGAATGTTGATGATCTTTCTAAAGTATTCGATACCCGTACAGGTATAGTAGTGGTTCCGAATACAGACATTAAACCTGAATATACTTATAATGGCGAACTGAGTATTGCCAAGCAAACCAAAACCTATTCACTGGGAGCTTCTTTCTTTTATACCATTTTCAGGAATGCACTGGTATTGGATAAATACAAACTGAATGAACAAGACAGTGTTTTTTATTCCGGTGTAAAAAGTGCCGTATTTGCCAACCAGAACAAGGCTAAAGCCTATGTAACCGGTTTCAGCGTAAATGGATCTGTTACCATTGCCAAAGGAACAGCTATTGATGCGGTGGCAACCTATACGTATGGAAGATATACCGATCAGAACGGCACACAGATTCCGCTCGATCATATTCCACCCGTATATGGCAGGCTGGGTATTAAAACACAGCAGAGTAAATGGAATGCAGAGTTCTACGGATTGTTTAATGGATGGAAAAGACTGAAGCATTACAATCCGAATGGAGAAGATAACCTTCAGTATGCAACGGCAGATGGTATGCCGGCCTGGTTTACCATGAATCTTCGTGCAGGTGTAATGCTGGGTAAACAGGTGCAGGCCGTATTATCGCTAGAGAATATTACCGACCGTAATTACCGTTATTTCGCCAGTGGTATTTCTGCACCCGGCCGGAATGTTGGATTGTCTGTTAAAGTAGATTTTTAAAGAATAAAAGACAGGCAAATTCATTACCTGAGCCCGCTGACCTTTATCAGCGGGCTTTTTAGTTACTTTGCAGCATGCAGATACGCAAAGCCGAGTACCTAATATCGAGCCCCGGTTTCGATAAATGTCCAAAACCAGATGTGCCTGAATATGCATTTATCGGCAGAAGCAATGTAGGCAAATCATCGCTCATCAATATGCTTACGGGACAGCGTAGTCTGGCCAAAACATCGGCTACACCGGGCAAAACACAACTGATCAATCATTTTGTAATAGAAAGCAGTACCGGCGAAAAAGGGCCACGCAACAAATGGTATATTGTAGACTTACCCGGTTATGGTTATGCCAAACGTTCACAAACCGACAGGAGAAGATGGGAACAGATGATTGAAGGTTATTTCCGTAAACGCGAAAACCTGACCCAGATTTTTGTACTGATCGATAGCAGACACGGCCCTCAGAAAAACGACCTGGAATTTATCAGCCAGCTCGATAAATGGGGTGTACCCTTCTCACTGGTATTTACCAAAACCGATAAAGAAAAACCTGGCGTAGTAAAAAGAAATATCGAAGCCTTTTTCGATACCCTCAGAACCAGCTGGCAATTTCTGCCCAGGCATTTTGTAACCAGTGCGGAGAAGAAATTGGGAAGGGAGGAAATGTTGGGGTTTATTGAGGGGTGTAATAGTGAGAGAATGAATTAAGCAGTTCAGAATGACTCGGTGCGAAACTTTTGGAAAGTTTCGGAACTTTCCAAAAGTTTCTCCCATAAGTCAATCATTTTTACGGGAACCCGTATTTATCCTACTAAACAGATAGTAAACATCTGATTGCTCAAAATTTGTATGAAAGATATTTGCTAATATTCGCAACTCTTTCTATATTGTTATTCCCCCTCATTTAGTATTGATGCTATAAAAGATCGAAATAAAAAAGCGACTACCGATTTTATTCAAGCAGTCGCTAAGAGACTTAACCCTACGGCTTATAGCCTTGTTGTGATTTGTCTTTCATTGTAAATATAAAACATTTTAAAAATAACAAATGAATAAAATTCTTGGACTTGATCTTGGTAGTTCCTCCATTGGTTGGGCTTTAAGAAATGAGGATAATTCATATAAAACAGGAGTTATAACCTTCGATTCAGGCATGGTTAAGGGTACTGGAGGGTACACCTCGCCTACAAAAGAAAGAAGAGAAGCCAGATCAAAACGAAGACTATTACAGGCCAGGAAATATAGGAAGTGGGCCTTATTAGAACTTCTAATTGACAACAAAATGGTGCCTTTGGAAACGGAAGCATTAGAAAAATGGAGTAAATATAAGAAAGGAGAAAGCCGCAAGTTTCCTGAAAGTGATTTGTTTAGAAAGTGGGTTGCTTGTGACTTTACATACGAAGGTGGTACTAAATATAAAAATCCTTATGAGTTACGTGTTTTATCACTTGATTCAAAAATTAGTGACCATGAATTCGGTAGAGCTTTATACCATTTAGTACAACGAAGAGGGTATAAAAATATTGGCGAATCAGATACAGATGATTTAAATATTGATGAGGCAAAAAAAGATACTGAAACAAAAAAGCAGCTAGAAAAAAGAGAAAAAGGAGGGCTTTCTATCGCACTACAATCGAACCGGACAGTTGGAGAAGCTTTGAAAAACACATTTTTAGATAATGCAAAGCGCGCAAGAGACCAGTATCCATTGCGCAAAGAATACAGATCGGAATTAGAACAAATTTGCAAAGCACAAGGCTTTAATGTGACCAGGGATCAAATGGGTGTATACACAGATCCTGTTGTACAAAAATTATGGAAAGCAATAATATGGCAACGACCATTAAGGAGTCAAAAAGGAAATATCGGAAGATGTACTTTAGAGAAAAGTCGTCAGCGTTGTGCATCGTCACACCCGCTTTTTGAAATATTCAGATCCTGGCAATTTATCAATACCATAAAATATGGCATTGATAAAAAGGACTTCGCCTTTTTAGACAATGGTGTACGCCATAAACTATATTCAAATTTCTTTTTGAAAAAGGAAAAAAATATAAAATTTTCTGATGTAAGAAAATTTATAAATAAAGAACTCAAAGAAGAGTATCAATATAATTATAAAGATGACCACAGTATAGCTACAATGCCCGTCTGCAGTGGGTTAATAGAAATTTTTGGCTTAACTATTAGTGATCAAATAGACAACTTACACAAATATATAATTGGTGGCACTGCAAAAAATGACAACAAAAGTGTACAGGCTCCAAAAGTTATTGAAAATAAATATTCGGTATTCGATTTATGGCATATTCTCTACAATTGCGATGAAGCATACCTCACTAAATTTGCAAATCAGAAACTGAATATTGAAAATAAAACAACATCAAAAGGAAGATCATACAATCCTTTTACAGAACTAAGAAAAAGAATTGGCTCATCCTTCTCAGATTTGAGCGTAAAGTCCATAAGTAAAATTATACCTTTCTTGATTGATGGACACATGTACAATGAAGCTGTCGTACTTGCAAAAGTACCTGAACTATTAAACAATGATTGGTTGACTAAAAGGGAAGTTGTTTTATCCTCTATCGCTCAAGCTAATAAAATTTATTCTTGGCAAAAATTAATTGCTGGAATAACAAATAACCTAATTGACCACTGGAAGGGCTTATCGCATACTGATAAATTTGCATACAAAGACACCTCTTACCTTTTAAAAGATGATGACATATTGAGTATTTCTAAAGCCTGTTTAACTTATTATGGTGAAAAAACCTGGGCTTCGAAACAAGAAGAAGAAAAAGTTAAAATTGAACTTGCCGTAAAAGAAAAATATCAGCAATTTTTCTCTACCGAGAATAGAACGTACATAGAAAGCGACACCCTTAGTTTATTGTTAGAAAAAGAGTTTAAAACACAAAACATTTTAGTAGCTGCTTCTCAGCTATATCATCATTCAAAACAAGAAACTAAATACAAAGCTCCACTAATTGACAAAAAGACCAACCTAAAAATTTTAAATGTTCCTTTAATTGATAGTATAAAAAACCCAATGTTCAATAAATCACTTTGTGTTCTTAGGAAGTTACTGAATGACTTAATCAAAACCAGTGAAATTGATGAAAGAACAGAAATAGTTATTGAAGTAGCAAGAGAATTAAATGATAACAACAAGCGACTGGCAATCGAAAGATATCAACGCGAGCGAGAAGGAAACAGAATACTTTATCGAAAATTTTTAGAGGAATACAAAAATGATAAAGAAATAAATATTAATGTTGATGAACGTGTTAAAGATTTTGAATTATGGAATGAGCAAAATATGACCAAAATAAAAATTCGTGATGAAAGTAGCGGTAAAGAAAAAGAAATACCCTTACGAGATTATATTTTAAAACAGAAAGATGATTTAAAACGATATGAGCTATGGGTAGAACAGAAAGGCATTTGCATGTACACTGGCAAACTGATTTCTATAGCAACACTATTCTCAAACGATATTGATATAGAACATACAATACCTCGTAGTCTGTTACCTGATAACACATTAGCCAATCAGACTGTTTGCTATGCAACTTACAATCGAAACAAAAAAAAGAAGCAACTCCCTATACAATGTTTGAACTATTTTACCGAAGTGGAAGGTTGGGGAACTCCTATTGCAGATCGCCTAAAATATTGGTTAGAGATAAAAGATCACTATGAAAAAATATATGAAGACTATAAGAAAGCAAAGCCTGGAGAAGACGAAGAAAGTAAAAATAAGCGGATACAGAATAGACATTATTATAAACAACATCTTGACTATTGGGAAGACAAAATAAACAGATTTACATTCGAAGAAATTAAAGAAAATTGGGTTAGAAGACAACTTACAGACACACAACTCATTTCAAAATATGCAAGAGAATATTTATCAACCTACTTTTTGAAAGTACGAGTACAAAAAGGCATTATCACATCTGAATTCAGAAAAATATATAGCTTTCAAGAGGTTGATGAAATTAAAAACAGAAATAAACATACTCACCATACCATAGATGCTGCCGTATTAACATTAATACCTACTAATAGTAGTTATCGAGACAGACTTTTGAAAACGATGTTTGAATGGGATGAGCAAGGAAAAGGGCAATTTACAACAACCCCATTTGCAAATTTTAATTCCCAAAACCTCATCAAAGAAATTGAAAATACCGTACTGGCAGTTAACTACCAAACTGATAAGATTTTAAAAAGAACCTTTAAAAAAGAACGAAATAGAGGACGACTAGTATATTTAAAAAATACAGATGGCGACCTTATATTAGATAGTGCTGGAAACAAAATTTTCAAAATTTCAAATGGAGATAGCATAAGAACCTCTCTTTATAAACAAACTTTTCTTGCGAAGATAAAAGATGTAGAAAAGACGGAAGACGGAATTCCAAAAAGGAATGAGGATGGGAGTTGGATGTTTAAAAAAGGTAAAGAAGAATTTTTCTTCGCTGAAAGGGTCAGCATCGAAAATGCAAAAAAATACATAAACGATATCGTTGACAAAAACATAAGAGAATTGGTTGAAGCACAAAAAAATTCTAAAGTTGTAAAAGATCATCAGGAAAATGAAATCAGACATGTAAGAATAAAAACAACTAGCGGTAAGCAAGTTAAACAAAGAGTAAACTATACATCCAAAAAAGATTACAAAAACTACTACTATTCAGGTTCTGGCTCATTACCATATGCCGCTTTTTTACAGAATAGTAACGATGGGAACATTGATCGTGAAATGATTCCTATTTCATCAGCTGACATTGGAAAAATGTGCAAAAAATTTGGCAAGTTTAATATTCATGAATTCATTAATGAAAATTACTCTCATTATATGAAATTTAATGATAAGCAACTATTGAAAATAGGCCAAAGAGTTATTGTTTTAGAGAACGATAGTGATTTTCTTGAAAAAGATAAATCTGAACTTCAAATAAATCGGCTATACACTATAATAAAATTTTCAGACGTTGATAAAAACATATTACTAAAATACCATCTAGAATCAAGAAGTAATGATGTCATTGACTCTGGAATCAAACTTATTAAAGATAAAATAATCAGGGAGTATGAAATTCAATTAAACATTCCTGAAGTAAAAGAAGACATGTCTATAGATTCTATAGCAGAGAGAAAAAGTAAATACGAAAAAGAAAAATTTTCATTCAAATCATTTAAGGACTATAGACTAGAAAGACTCATTGAAGCAATTGGTTTTGCTGAAGTAAAAAAAATAAAAAATCAATTAAGTGAATTTTCAACTTATTCTGCGGATGTTGGCGGCAAGGAGATAAAACCATTACTGAAATTATCTAAAGAAAACTGGAACTTTTTAATTGAAGGAGTAGATTTTGACATTTCTATACAAGGAGAGATTAAATGGTTAAATTTATAATAAAAAACGCCGTTTAAAAACGAAATAATTATGCCAAATATAGCAGCAAACAAACTTGATCAGCAAATAACGAGCTACCTCCCGCAACTAAGTGAGCGACAGAAAAAAACCATACTAAAATTGGTTAGAAATTTTATAGACGAACGAAAAGACTGGTGGAATGAAATCAGTGAAGAGCAGCAGCAAGCCATAAATAATTCATTAGCAGAAATGAAAGCAGGCAAGTTGATGTCTTACAATTAAGTAATGAAACAATACAGTAAATAATCAGAAAAGTGACACCAGAAATAAAATGGTCATCACTATTATTTAGAAATATGGAACAAAAACTCAGGAATTAAGAATACACCACACTAACACGCATTTTTCAGCGTTATTCTTATACCCCCAAAGTGTGTAGCAGGTTCTGAGCCATCAGATTATAAACCCATGCGTTATGATCAAACGCACCCTTTGTATAGAAAGTCCCTGCCATCTGCATTGCCAAAATGAACAATTGGTAGTAAGCTATACCCGTGTAAAGGGTATGGAAGAGGTACCGGATAAAACCGTACCTATAGAAGATATTGGCATTTTGGTACTGGAACACCAGCAAATTACCATTACCCATTACCTGCTCGATACACTGGCGGCCAATAACAGTGCTGTTATTACCTGTAATGCTCAGCACCACCCCAGCGGTTTACTCATGCCATTGGAAGGACATACCCTGCAAAGCGAACGTTTCCGTTTCCAGATGGAGGCCACGGAGCCTTTAAAAAAGCAACTCTGGCAGCAAACCATTAAAGCCAAAATACATAACCAGGCGGCCGTTCTTGAAAAATGGCAATTACCCAACCAGTTGTTGCTGAACCTGAAACAAACAGTAAAAAGTGGCGACAGCGATAACCATGAAGCACAGGCATCGGCACATTACTGGAAGAACCTCTTTCCCCCGGCCTGGCAGTTTTTCCGGCACCGGGAGGGGCCGCCCCCCAATAACCTTTTGAATTATGGTTATGCCATTATAAGGGCCACCATGGCCCGGGCACTGGCCGGTGCCGGACTGCTGCCTGCACTTGGTATATTTCACCGCAACCGCTACAATGCCTACTGCCTGGCCGACGATATTATGGAACCGTACAGACCCTTTGTGGATATAATAGTGAGGGGTATTGTTGACCAAACCTCTCACCTGGAGGAACTGAACCGCGACCTGAAAAACCAGTTGTTAAAGCTGCCCACTATTGATGTGCAGATAGAAGATGAAAGCAGCCCGCTATTTGTGGCCACACAGCGAACGGCCGCTTCGCTGGCCAAATGCTTTGCGGGTCAGCAACGAAAAATTGCTTATCCCGTTCTGCCATGAAAGCAGACCGTTTAAATGCATACCGTATTATGTGGGTACTCGTTTTTTTCGACCTGCCCGTGGTCACTAAAAAGGACCGGAAAATTTATGCCGATTTCCGGAAAAAGCTGTTGCAGGACGGATTTGGCATGTTCCAGTTTTCCATTTACCTGCGGCATTGTCCCAGTATGGAGAATGCCCAGGTACATATAAAAAGGGTGAAGAAACAACTACCGGAAAAAGGACATGTGGTTATGATGACCATTACCGATAAACAGTTTGGGATGATTGAAATTTTCAAGGGTAGAACACCCGCCGAACCACTCGAAACCCCGCAACAATTAGAATTATTCTGAATACAGGGTAAGCAAAACCCTGCTTTTCCAACAGAAAACAGTACTCGAAAAGCGTTTTTTTAAGGAATCCGATCTTTGATAACCCTTACCGGTATTGCGTTTCAGCGAATCCTGTTGTTATCAAAGATCGTTGTTCCTTAGAATGAAAGCAAATCACAACCACCATCAATCTTAGTAGCACTACCCTTTCGTTGTTATCAAAGATCGTTGTTCCTTAGAATGAAAGCAAATCACAACATACAGATAGATGGAAACACCAATTCAGCAGTTGTTATCAAAGATCGTTGTTCCTTAGAATGAAAGCAAATCACAACAGTAATGGCGATCATTGCTATCTCAGTGATGTTGTTATCAAAGATCGTTGTTCCTTAGAATGAAAGCAAATCACAACTAAAGGTGCTACACACTATGCACAGGTTGAGTTGTTATCAAAGATCGTTGTTCCTTAGAATGAAAGCAAATCACAACGTCCGGCTGGCTTATTTCCATAGTCTTTGCGTTGTTATCAAAGATCGTTGTTCCTTAGAATGAAAGCAAATCACAACCCTGGCTACATTCAAACCAACAGTCTGCCTGTTGTTATCAAAGATCGTTGTTCCTTAGAATGAAAGCAAATCACAACCACAGCGTAAATACACTTCACATTGTTCAGTTGTTATCAAAGATCGTTGTTCCTTAGAATGAAAGCAAATCACAACCCCTGCAGAGTTCCGTATAGTAACCAATACGTTGTTATCAAAGATCGTTGTTCCTTAGAATGAAAGCAAATCACAACCTACATCCAACTAAAAGACCTCAGACTAAAGTTGTTATCAAAGATCGTTGTTCCTTAGAATGAAAGCAAATCACAACATCTATGGGCACAACTACGCATCCACCGTGTTGTTATCAAAGATCGTTGTTCCTTAGAATGAAAGCAAATCACAACAGAAGGATCTATCTTATAAATAGCACAAGCGTTGTTATCAAAGATCGTTGTTCCTTAGAATGAAAGCAAATCACAACATAAGATCAGAGGTCACAAAGCTAAAGGCGGTTGTTATCAAAGATCGTTGTTCCTTAGAATGAAAGCAAATCACAACATTAACGATGAACGTTATCCCGAATATAAAGTTGTTATCAAAGATCGTTGTTCCTTAGAATGAAAGCAAATCACAACCAGGCGGTCGCTTTATTGATGGTTGGAAAAGTTGTTATCAAAGATCGTTGTTCCTTAGAATGAAAGCAAATCACAACAAAGAATTCAAAGCCAATCAGGAAAAACTGGTTGTTATCAAAGATCGTTGTTCCTTAGAATGAAAGCAAATCACAACCCGGGTCTTGCGGTAGTGGCTCAGGCGGTCGTTGTTATCAAAGATCGTTGTTCCTTAGAATGAAAGCAAATCACAACCGCACCCTTCGCAGCAATCATCGTTAAATTGTTGTTATCAAAGATCGTTGTTCCTTAGAATGAAAGCAAATCACAACCTAATGGCAAAAATGGCACTCAGTCATATGTTGTTATCAAAGATCGTTGTTCCTTAGAATGAAAGCAAATCACAACAAAAGATATTTATCTACTGTCCATTAACGAGTTGTTATCAAAGATCGTTGTTCCTTAGAATGAAAGCAAATCACAACGTAGAGCTGATGGTACTGATATGAACTTTCGTTGTTATCAAAGATCGTTGTTCCTTAGAATGAAAGCAAATCACAACCTGATACTCACGTTTAATCGTGGCCAGTTTGTTGTTATCAAAGATCGTTGTTCCTTAGAATGAAAGCAAATCACAACGTGACACAGACTGGTGGACACTTAAAGAAAGTTGTTATCAAAGATCGTTGTTCCTTAGAATGAAAGCAAATCACAACTTTATCTCTATGCTTCACAATATCTTTTTCGTTGTTATCAAAGATCGTTGTTCCTTAGAATGAAAGCAAATCACAACCTAACTAAATAAACAATTATGAACACTTACGTTGTTATCAAAGATCGTTGTTCCTTAGAATGAAAGCAAATCACAACCGGGTTCTCGCATTGCTCAACCAGAACGAGTTGTTATCAAAGATCGTTGTTCCTTAGAATGAAAGCAAATCACAACCATTCCCGTATACGACAGCGGCGAAAAAGGTTGTTATCAAAGATCGTTGTTCCTTAGAATGAAAGCAAATCACAACGCAACTTTAAGTCAGTAGAAACTGCGCAGCGTTGTTATCAAAGATCGTTGTTCCTTAGAATGAAAGCAAATCACAACATAGGAAGCTCTCATATCAGTAATTGTTTGTTGTTATCAAAGATCGTTGTTCCTTAGAATGAAAGCAAATCACAACTTGAGGTAGGGATGTATGGCGTAGGGTTGCGTTGTTATCAAAGATCGTTGTTCCTTAGAATGAAAGCAAATCACAACCATAGCTTTATATTCGGGATAACGGTCATCGTTGTTATCAAAGATCGTTGTTCCTTAGAATGAAAGCAAATCACAACTTGGGCGTCATACTCTCAAGAATCTTATTAGTTGTTATCAAAGATCGTTGTTCCTTAGAATGAAAGCAAATCACAACTAACACGTTGGTATAAAGCGTAAAATCATAGTTGTTATCAAAGATCGTTGTTCCTTAGAATGAAAGCAAATCACAACAAATAAAAAAGGACGCCCCGGAAATCCGGGGCGCCTTTTTATTCTACCTCTTCTTTCTTCACCAACTGACTCACTGCGCCAAGTACCTCACCTGCTACTGCTGCATATCCGGCTGTGGATATCATTACAACGCTGTTACCATAACCCTACCGAGGTACTGACTTTTAGATGCCTTCGCTTCATTATCAGACAAATACAGAAACCATACATGTACTTCTTTACCGGTGAACAGTGTTGCATCGAACAACAATTCACCGTCTTGTCTTCGGTTATCGAAACTACTCATCAGAAACAGGTTATCTGTTTCAGCATAGAATACTGCTATCGCTTTATCAACGTCGCTGGCATTCATACCTATTTGCAATGGGTGGCTCCAGACAAGTTTCACCTTATTGCCTGGCTCAGCCATCATTACAGGCGGCTGTAATACAGTGATGCTACCATTAGACAGCCTGATATTACTGTAGTTGATACGAAAAGGAGAAACCTCACCCGCAATGGCTTCTCTCATGTTAACAGAAAAGGCTTCATGAAATCCGTTACGTTGTTTATTCCCTGTTTTAAACGCTAGTAAAAGCAGGTATTCAATGCCGATCAGAAAATTACGCATCAACTTAAACTTCTCCTGCTGGTTCAGTTGCAACTGTGTAAAGGCTCTGTTCTTTTTATAAACCGGCTTTGCCCTTAATACCGCTTTCCCCTTCCATGAGCTACCAATAAGCGGGCCTGTTTTACCAGATATGCCCCCCATTAAACCCTGTGTGATAATAGCCATACAATTATTTTTTTAAGTGTTTTTAAAATTGGTTTTGATATGCCCCCGCTGCAGTCAGGTGTATAACAATGCAAACCTAAACAGGTACTTTATGCGTTAGGGGTGGCAGGGGTGGCACCACCCCTGCCAACTAACTGATAATGAGGGAGAAGTGACGAAAAAAAAGTTTTGGCCCAACGTAAAACACCCCCAAAAGGGTGGCGACCACTAAAAACTTGTAGAAATGGCACTTTCTGTCAAACCATTGTTATACCAAAGCCGCAGCAGAGAAGGCTTTAAGTTGATATTGCTTCAGACATGCTTCGGGAAACTCCCGAAGCCGCATTTACATCTCTTCGGGAATTTCCCGAAGCCAGACAGTAAGAATCCCGAACAATCGTTAAGTATGGTGCGCCGCAGGTATTGCGCATCTGCGGCAAGCATGCAGGCTATTGTGTCTTAAGAGAATACTATTTCTTGATTAACTTATTCTCCGAAGCATTTAGCCATTTTATTTCCATAAAGGTTCCTTAATCCAATCAGGTTTCATTCCCAATGCATTTGGATCGACGGAAGGATATTTTAATAATAGATCTTGTAGTTTAATTGAAAACGAATTTTCAGGTGCTATAATATTAACTAAATACTTCATGATACATAGGTGTATGTATAATTTTGAAGTATCTGTTGGCACATTGCTGACCCAATTATGAGGAGGTTTAGGTAATAATTTTGGCGTGCCGGGTAAATTTTTATTCCATAATCTGCTATGATGGGCACAATAATTTCTTATTTGCGCTATGGATTGTAGCCAACTAGGTAAGTAAGTATGATTTACTGCTCCTAATTCTTGTGCAATGTTATCTTTTGATTTGATGGTGTTTTTAAGATTCCCATATAGTTTAGACAATGAACCGAAACTAGTCAGTTCTAATGTTTTCCAAGCGGGAGGAAATCTCAGATCATCTTTGTATATCTTCTTATGCTCTTTAATAAAAGTATCTTTTGAACGGTCAACCTCTTCTTTTATACTTGCTAAGGTTTCTATTAAAGCACCCGAGTCCTGAAAAATGGTTGTATTTTGAAACCACCATGGGTCAAATTCATGGGAAAGATGGTAGATTAGTTTTGTTCTTAAACTGATTTCTATTTTCTCGATCACATCAAACAGCAAAACCCTGAGTTCACGGTCAAAATTGTAAAGTGCTACAACATCTTCAAACTTGCTATTCTCTTTAAATAAGTGTTTTACCTTGTCGCTTTGCATTGGCCACCAATAACCTGCAAGTCTGTAATAGCTTACATGTGCTAAATAGTGTTTTGCCAGTACATCATCTGCAATGTTCAAACCTCTGTCACGAAGTTGCTGAATATGTTCATCTATCGTAAGCGTCTTTTTTTCGTACATCATAGTCCTGGAATGTATATAAAGAAAAATCCTTTAACTGTTCTTTCTGAACTGAAAGAAGACGTATAGTATGTGCAATAATATTTCCGAGAACCCTTATAAAAGCAAAAGACTCGCCCTGGTACGCAGTCTTTTCGGACTTAAGCGTGGCGAGTACTGTTGGTACAAATGTATTACCTTTTTTGAATTGATACAGGTTTTAAAATGAACCCGTATAATAATGCTGTTAATCAATCGCTTAAGAAAAGAAAAAACTCCAGCGTGCATCGTGAAGAGGCAGGAGAGGTATATATGAGATGAATAAATGCTATAAAAAAGAAAGACCCGCAAGCTGATCTGACGGGAAGCAAAACGGGTACTGTTGATATAAAGGTAATCTCTTTTTTGAATGCTGTATCCGTTTTCAAAGAAAAAGTGTAACGCTACTGATCATCAATGATTTTTCTTCGCCTTAGTATCTACTTTTTGAGTGCTCCCCGTAATTTATATATTTGACTGTAAAGCATTCCGGAAAAGAAAAATCGTTTTCAGATCCGCATCTATCCCCCTCGTATCTCTGTAGTATGTTTCTGGTATTTCAGTAGTATCACTGTAGTATCTCGCTCGTATCTCCCTCCCTACCCACTCCTGTAGCAGTTGCATACCGGTTGTAAAGCAATACCAGCTTTCCGGCAGTGATGCAATAACCTGCCCAACAAAACATGCTGCACTATTTGTTTTAAACAGGCTATCGGTATTAAGCACCACAACAGATCATCTATATCACAACTTTTTTCTACTAACCCATTATTAATCAATACGATAGCATGGCTTATATAAGCCCTGTAAGCCCTAACGCTTCAAGACCTGTCATAGCTTTGATTTCAGTGAACAAAAAAGGGTACACACTTACAGCATCAGTAAACCAACCCATAAACATAACGGCATTAATTTAAAAACCTAAAAACAATAACAATGGCAGCAAAACAATTTGGCACACACCGGTTAAGCGGAACATTAGGCGGTATTACCTACTCGCACACAAAAACAGGATTTAAAGCCAGGGAAAAAACCAGGGTAAATATGGCAGACCGTATGTACGGACCACAATACCAGGCATGGAGAGATCATTCATCTGAATTCCGCATCATCGCCAAAGAAGCGAAAATATTCAGAAAGGCTTTTATGGATCTGAACTGGAACATCAAAAACAAATCGCTGTTACAGGAAACCATTCAACTGATGAATATAATCCGCAAAACAGACAGCATCAACCCCAGAGGACAAAGACGCGCCAGTGCAGGTGAATTAAATTTATTAACCGGTTTCGATTTTACCGGCATCAGCAATATCAACAACACCCTGATGGATAATTATGCAGCATCATTTAACAGAACAACGGGCGAAGCAACAACAACCATTAAACCAATGATTCCGAAAAGGTGCCTGAATGCCCCGGAAAAAGCCACCCATTTTATATTGACACTAGCGGCGGCGGCAATAAATTTTGAAACGGAAGCCATCAACAAAATGATGGTATCCACACCAAAGCTCCTGATTGATCATGAAACATTGCCAGAAACAGCACTCGCAGTAACAGTTCCACCCAATGGAACCAATACCCTACTGTTGGTACTGAAACTCGAATACGAAACCGAAATCAACGGCACATTCTATCCGATCATGAACAATGCCGATATCAGCAGCACCGTCATTTTAGTAGATCAGCCCTGGCGCACCGCAGGTTATATAGAAGCGTTAGAACAGCAGTAATGGGTGAATAGGCAATGGTGAATGATGAGTAGTCAGTAGCGTAAATAAACTTTTGGAAAGTTTCGGAACTTTCCAAAAGTTAAACCCAGCGGGTAACTGCACAGAAAGTCTTTTGGATCGCAAATAAACTTTTGGAAAGTTTCGGAACTTTCCAAAAGTTAAACCCAGGGATGGGTGAATAGGCAATGGTGAATGATGGGTAGTCGTCAGTAGCGTAAATAAACTTTTGGAAAGTTTCGGAACTTTCCAAAAGTTAAACCCAATCCTGAAGCAGGCGGGGCTGTAAGTCCCCACCTTCAGGTATCAATATCTTTGAATCCATATACTTGTACTAACTAAAACAAAAACATCAAACTACCAAATGAAAAGAAGCAAGATCGCTTTGATCATCGAATCCGTAACCGAAGGGGAATTCTGGGGACGGGTAGAATTCGGTGATAATTTGATTGTTGCAAATGCCGAAACAATCGAAGCTTTAAAAGCAGAGATGGCAAAAAACCTAAAAGATTTTCATAAAGTAAAGACCTCTGAAATTGAGTTCGATATTCAACATGATATCTCTGGGTTATTTGATCACCAAAGTTTTTTAAATGTTACTTCGGTGGCAAAAATTGCAGGGATTAACCCATCACTTATGCGACAGTATGTGACTGGTGTAAAGTCTCCAAGCTCCGAGCGGTTAAAAGCAATTCAAGTGGCTATCAACACAATCGGCAAGCAACTGCAAGAAATTAAATTAGCGCATTCCTACTAAAAAAGCCAATTAAAAAGCCTGACTACCCATCAGGCTTTTTTTATTTTATTACGATTTCTTCTCTGCAGGATCTGCTTTTAAAAAATTTATACCCCAGTTGTTTCGCAAAGAAAGAGGGCCTCAGCGAACACTCACAAATAAGAAGGTTAATTATTAAGTAATTGCTTGATGCTTCTGTAACAACTTAGTAAAACTCAAAGTAATTCTTGCGTTTTGACTGTTTAACTCGCAACACACCTCGTACCTCGGGAAACAATGCATAGAAGGTCTTTTAGATAGGAGTCCCTTTAGAGAAGGAAGAATAATTTCTTTTTAGCAGTGCGACAAAGCCTCATAACAGTAAGATACTTACTGTTATACAATGAATGGAAACTATACTATCAGTTCACCACCTTATCAGCACAACAACTGCTTGCAAATGCTTCAGGCTTTGCTTTAAACGCAAAGCCCATACCGAGAATATAACCCATGGCTTCTCTTAAAGCAGCGTTACTTTTAAACTGTGGATTGGTATTGATGTCGGCATGCACTTCCATATCAACCTGGTGTTCAATAAACAGGTCGCATAGTTCGTATGCTATTTCAATACTTTTGGCCACTTCTACCAGCATTCTTTCCTTGATGTGGTATTTCTGTTTTGTTTTCTCATTGTGGATGTACATAAAACCACCATTGTGCTCGCGCAGAAAAACGATGACCGTTGCAAATTCGGTATCATCGCCTTTTACCTGGCTGTCGGTGCCAATACATACTTTGAGTTTAATACCCTGTGCCGTTTCGCGTTTAATGGCTTCTGCCACCGCTTCTTTAATAGGCAACTGAATCTGTTCTCCGTTAAATTTTCTCCAACGCATATGAGGAAGGTTTTCGTAAGTTACCAATAATCTGCTCTCTGCGAACAGCTTAAGAATTTCTTATTATTAACAGGTGTGGATAGAGAAGGGACGCATAGCCAATAGTCCATGGTCCATAGCAGAAACCGGTTGTTTTAAACTATAGACCATGGACTATCGACTATGCCCCATCCAGCAACTTTGTCACTTTTTCGAAAATTGTACGGAAATTGACAGGTAATAACCCTCAAATCGTTTTCATGAAGATTCTTTTGTATTATCTGAAACCCTATAAATGGCTGGTAGCATTGGCTTTGGTACTGGCAGGCATTAACCAGACTTTCTCACTTTTCGATCCCATGATCTTTGGTAAACTCATTGACCAGTTTGCCAACCATCCTAAAACCAATGCCGATGGCAGCTTTCGCACAGAAAGTCAGTTTATCAATGGCATTATGACCATGCTTTTATTGCTGGTGGGTACCGCCATGGTAAGCCGTATTGCCAAAGCTTTCCAGGATTATACCGTTAATGTGATTATCCAGAAATTTGGCGCCAAAATTTTTACCGATGGATTAAGACATTCTATGCGCCTGCCCTACCAGGAATTTGAGGACCAGCGCAGTGGTGAAACACTGTCTATTTTAACCAAAGTGAGATCTGATACAGAGAAATTTATTGGTTATGTAATCAATGTGCTGTTTGGTATTATTGTAAGTGTGGTCTTTGTTTCTATTTATGCCACCAAATTACACTGGTCTATCATCCCTATTTTCCTGGGTGGTGCCGTAATGATTGCTTTTGTTACCAACCTGCTGAGTAAGAAAATAAAAATCATTCAAAAAACCATTGTTAAAGAAACTACTTCACTGGCTGGTTCCACTACCGAGAGCTTACGCAATATTGAACTGGTAAAAAGTTTAGGGCTTACCGACCAGGAAGTAAAACGCCTGAATACCAATACCTACAAGATTCTCGGGCTTGAACTGAAAAAAGTAAAGAGCATCCGCTCACTCAGTTTTATTCAGGGTACCATGGTTAATTTTTTACGCCAGGTAATTACGTTTACACTGATGTGGCTTATTTATAGGGATGTATTAACCGTTGGTCAACTGATTTCACTCCAGTTTTACAGTTTCTTCATTTTTGGTCCACTACAGGAAATCGGCAGCATCATTATGAGTTATCGGGAAGCAGAAGCATCGCTGAATAATTTTCATAACCTTATGGAGAAAAAAGTGGAGCCACGCCCCGATCAACCCAAACATGTAGGTTTAATTGAAGAACTGGAATTTAACCGGGTGGTATTTAAACACCAGACCGCTCAGTATCGTGCACTCGATGGTATTTCTTTTGATGTGAAAAAAGGTGAAACCATTGCTTTTGTTGGTCCATCGGGTTCCGGCAAGAGTACACTTGTAAAATTACTGGTAGGATTATATCGTCCGCAAGAGGGGCACATTTACTACAATAAAGTAAATGGTGCCGATATGAATTTTGATGAACTGCGTAACCAGATTGGCTTTGTAACACAGGATACACAACTGTTTGCCGGCACCATTCGCGAAAACCTGAGTTTTGTTCACCCCGATGCTACTGATGCCGACTTGCTGGAAGCCTTACACAAAGCCAGTTGCGATAATCTTTTATCAAGAGCTGAAAAAGGATTGGACACCATGATTGGTGAAGGTGGATTAAAACTAAGTGGTGGCGAAAAACAACGTTTATCTATTGCACGTGCCTTGTTACGTCACCCGCACCTGCTTATTTTCGATGAAGCCACCTCTGCATTAGATAGTATTACCGAAGAAGAAATTACCAATACCATCCGTCATATATCTAATGAAAAAGAACAGATTACGGTGATGATTGCCCACCGCCTCAGTACCATCATGCATGCCGACCGCATTTATGTATTAGAAAAAGGCCAGGTAGTTGAAACCGGTAACCACCAAAGCCTGCTCACCGAAAAAGGATTGTATTATGCCATGTGGAGACAGCAGATTGGAGAAAGGAAGAATTTAGTAGCCAGTTAAAACAGAGAAATAAGAAATAAGAAATAAGGAACAGAGAAAGTGTTTTTCTTTCCTTTCTTATTTCCTATTCCTTATTTCTTATTTCTTATTTCTTATTTCTCTGTTCCATCAGTCCCGCCCGAACTTCTTACGAAAATATTCAATGACTGATGGATCCTCCAGGCCTTCCATGTCGCTGAGTTCGAGTTCGAGGGCCTTGGTGCTGAGTTTTATTTCTATCAGTGAAAGAAATAAGGAAGCAGCAAAGCAGATAAGACTGAGTGCAAATACCACATTTGCAGCCATCATATATTGTGTGTAGATCAGGTACATGCAGATAATACAACCCAGGAAAGTAATTACACCCAATGCCTGCATGTTCTTGATGAGCTTTAAACGGTAACGAAGGTTTTTAATTTGACCATGAATAATATGTTTCTGCTCATGACTCTGGTATTTATCGTGCAGGTTGCGTATCCTGTTTGATAATGACAGGAAACGATTGGTATAGGCCAACATGATCAGGCTGATGGCCGGAAATAAAAGCGCGGGTGTATTGAGGTTAATCTCCATGCATAAAAATAAGGAATAAGGTTCAAAGGACTCCCTTGGAGAACAAGAAATAAGGAATCAGGAAGTAAGAGATCCGTAACAAGGATAAGTTTGTTATGGAATGACAATAGCCACAGATTCACATCTGCCTGAGGCAGATGTGAATCTGTGGCTATTGTCTATTTACTAATTACAACTTAAACCCTATTGGCACATTTAATTTTAAGCTGAAATTTCTGCCCATATTAAATACACCTGTTCTGCCTGTGGCATTATTGGTATCGGTGTATTTGAGCCTGCTTAAATGATTTTGATAGGCCACATCGGCAATATTGTTTAAACCCATATGCAGACTGAACAGTGTTTTGCCTTTGAGCAATACATCGGTTCCTGCGCCTATATTAAACAGCGTATAGCCATCGGTTACCGTTTCGGTATTGTACCCGGTGAAAATCCGGTTTTGTCTGCTCACATGATCCATCTCCGCTTTGAAATATAAATTACCAAGCCCTTTACCTGCTTTTTTGAAGTCGGCACGTAATTCACTTTGTAAACGCGGTGAAGGAATAAATGGCAAACGGTTGCTGCCATCAACAGGCTGGGCAAACTGACCCATTACCAGTGAAAAACTATTTTCAAAATGCAACCAGTGGAGCGGATGCGGATGCAGATCAACATTCATTTCAAAACCGGCTAATGAGGCTCCTGACTGTCTGAATTTAAATGCGGTTACATCTGTTCCATCAACATTCACCAATGAATCGCCGCCACCTGCTGCAGTTAATTTACTGTAGAAAATATAGTGCTGAATTTTGTTGTAAAAACCATTGAAGTTAATGCTGATATGTTCCGAATTTATTTCCACACCGGCATCGAACTGAAGTGAGGTTTCTGTTTTCAGGTTGGTATCACCAAATTCATAACGGTCTGTTCCTTCGTGTACCCCATTGCTCCCTAATTCAGAAACGGTGGGTGCCCTGTATCCTCTTGCCACATTGAGTTTGAGCGTAACATTTTTGTTGGCATTATAACTCAACCCTATACTACCACTGAAGTTGCTGAAGTTTTTGGTGAACTCAGTAAACTTTACTTCTGTTCCTTCCATAAAGCCCTTTCCATTCACCCGTCTGTAATCGCCACGTATACCACCACTCAATGTGAGATTTTGCTGAAAGGTTTTTTTGGTATAAATAAAAGCGCCTGCATCGAACTGGTTATACTCGGGTATCAATACTTCTGCTGCAAGATTTTTATTTTGCTGAAACATACCATTTATACCATAGGCTGTTCTCCATCCATTTTTTTCAGCGGCATGGTACTGAATATTATAGTTCACCGTTTTCAGATCGAAATATAATTCGGGAACCGTAGGTGCATCCGGATCGCCCAGTTCTTTTCGCTGGTTACGCTGAAAACCCAGGTTCAATGCAAGTCTACCAGAGCCAACAGCAATATTGTTGTCTGATGCAATTTTAAAATGATTGATATTTTGTCCGGGTGTATAAAACTGCCTGCTGTTTAATTCCTCGCTGGTAGCTACACGCTCCGATGGCGATTCAGGAAAAATAAGAAAAGCGCCTGTTGCCGCATCTCTTGCTCCTTCTACTACCCCTAATTTCTGATTAAAGCTGCTGATGAGTAAATGGCTGTAACCCCAGGCTTTATTAATACCTGCATAACCACCGAAATTATTTTCCTTGAAACGGCTGTTAAATACACGACCATCATATTTGTTCCTGTAATCGGCGGCAGATTTACTGGTACCATATATGTTCCAGTTAAAACCAGATTGATCATGAGCGGCCAGGTTGGCACTTAGGGCACGTAATCCGTTGTTATCATTAAAAGCACTCATCAGGTTCCCTTTTGCCGTTCCCTGTTCAACAGGTACATTGGTAATAAGGTGCAGTACACCCGCCATGGCATCGCTGCCGTATAATAAAGAAGCCGGTCCTTTCAACACTTCTGCACGTTGTAAACTGTATTCATCTATTTCAATACCATGTTCATCACCCCACTGCTGTCCCTCCTGGCGAATACCATCATGTATGGTAACCACACGGTTATAACCAAGCCCTCTTATTACAGGTTTACTAATGGCAGCACCGGTTGACAATGCCGCTACACCCGGCACCAGTTTCCCCAATGCGTCAATAATATTAGTTGATGACGACCTGAGCATGTCTCCCTTTTTAATAATGGATACAGGCTGTGCAGATTGTTTTACTTTGGTAGCAGATACCACACCGGTTACGGTTACCGCATCGTGTTCGGCATAGGTTTCTTTGAGTGTAAAAACAGGTGAAGCATTATTCTCTGCAATTGTCATTACTTCCAATAAACTGGCATACCCCTGAAACGATATTTCTACCAGGTATTTACCAACCGGTACTTCAGGTGTTGTAAACTGACCATCTGTTCCTGCAATGGTTCCGGTGCGGGCTTCATGAATATAAATAGCCGCACCCGGTAATGGCCGGCCTTTTGTGTCGACCACTTTACCTCTGAGTTTTGCTTTAGGCGGAACTGTTTCGGGCATGGCCGAAACCCATGCGCTTACCAACAGAAAAACCGCAACCATAATGAATCTGAATGATCTGTTCATACTATACATATTTGCTACTACGTTGCAAATATATAGTTCAGATTCAAAAACTACATCATTGTTGCAAAAAATTCACCGATTAAATATGAGCCATGGGCGATGAGCCGTGAGCGATGAGCCGTGAGCGATGAGCTTTTTTAATTATATGGCTAAAATGATAGCATTTTCCTACAACTCGTGGCTCACAGCTCACAACTCACCGCCTTTTCACCTCACTTTAATCATGGTTCTTACCTGCTGGATGGTCATATTCTGATAGCGGGCATAATAAATACCCGGTGGAAACCTTGATCCATTGAAGACCACATTGTAATTACCCGCCTCATACTCACGGTCGGTTAAACTGGCAATTACTCTACCCATCGTATCCATAACCTGTATGAGCGTATGCCCACCGGCCGTTTTAAAACTAATATTGGTTGTATTGGTAAACGGATTGGGATAATTGGTGACAAAACTTTCGCCTGAGAGGTTTACCGATTTATTACAGGCCAGCGAATTGATGATGGGTAATGTCTGAAAATTTTTCAGCATAATCTGGTCGAGATCCTTTGCATCCACACATAACCATTTATTCAGTAACGTAGCATACACACTTCTGAAATCGTACTGAAAAGGAAGGTTATCATTAAAGTTGGCCGTTACCGGAATATTGGGTGTATCGCCAATTACACTTGCATCTACATTTTTTCCAAACACAAACATGGGTGCTGCTGAACCATGATCGGTTCCAATACTACCATTGCTTTTTATTCTTCTTCCGAACTCAGAAAAAGTCATACCAATTACACGATCATCCACTTTCTGTAATTTCAGATCGTCCTGAAACGCTTTAATTGAGTCGCTCACATTCTTTAACAGGTTGGCATGTGATCCGGTAGTGGTATCTGTTGAATTTACCTGTGCAGAGTGGGTATCGAAACCACCATAACTCACCATGTAAATTCTTGTCTTCAACCCACCGGCAATCAATCTTGCCACAATCTTTAACTGCGACGCCAGTGAATTATTCGGATATTCTGCCTGTTGGGTAACTTTTGCGGAAGCTGCTTTAATGCTTGTGGCATATTCTGTTGTTTGCTGTGCCACCTGTCTTATATAAGTTAATTCTTTTCCTGCTGGTGTATTTGGCGCAGGATCCTGTACACCACTGATGAGGTTATAAAAATTATTAGGGTTCGATATACTCATACCCATGCTCACTGCGGGACCCTGTAAGGCCAGTGATGTGGTTGAACCAATTTGTATGGCCAAAGGATCGGGCATGGTGCTGTTGGGATAACCATTGGGAAAATTAGGATACTCATAACTCAGGTACCTGCCCGTCCATCCGCTGTTTACTACTTCCTTACTATCACTGGCACTCATCCAGATATCGGTAGCGCGGAAATGAGAGAAATTAGGTTGCGGATAACCAACAGAATGAATCACACTCATTTTCCCGTCGTTAAACAAAGACTGCATACCCGTCATAGATGGATGTAACCCTACTTTATCTGTTCCTGCAAGATTCAACACTTTCTGCTGCGGGATGTACATATTGGATCGTGCACGGATATAGTTAGGAAAATATTCCAATGGTATAACCGTGTTCAAACCATCATTACCACCATTTAATTGAACAATAACCAATACATGATCTGTTTCGGTAGTGGGGGGAAATAATCCCTGCATCAGTAAAGACTCTGCACCAAAGGCTTTAACCGTCATTCCATTAATCAGTGAAGGCAGCATTACCCCAACCGGGGCCGAATTGCGTAAAAAATCCCTTCTTTTCATTGTTATTGGTTTTAGGCGAGTTGGTATTCAGCAAGATTCATTAAGTATTTTATCAGGTCGCGGATATAATTTCGCACGATAGTGGTATTGGCCATATCGCCCGGATTATTGATAAACTGATCCCAGGCATTGGTCCAGTAATAATCCTGCGACTGTCCACCCAACAGTATATCTTTTTTGATTTGTGCCTTTGATGTATCCGATAAATCAATACGATACATGAGTTTGGTAAAATCATTGATCAGTTGATTGGGATCACCCGGATTGCTAAAGGTCTTGGCCAGTTCTGCTCCATCAATCACCATTTTAGTTCCGGCAAATGTGTAACCGTTTATGACCATGGTATCTGTAAACTGGTTGCGTTTGGGAAGGGTATCGCTGTTGATCCACATTTCATAAAACTGTGGTTCCTGGTAATAGGCTTTCCATCCGCTTACATCAGGCGGGTCGCCAATATTCTGTTGAAGATTATTAGATTGATTGGCGAGGTAGTTCCAATGTCCGTAATTGGTTATATAATCAGTATCTGGTTGAAAAGGAATTTCAAATTCCCTGCACATACCTACTACTAAATCGACCGGACTTTTAATCTGGCAGCCACGGGAGAGTATATCAAAGAAATGTTCGCTCATCAATAAGGTACGTAATACCGGTGCCACTTCGTAATTCGCATTGCGGAAAATAACGGCCAGTGGTTTGATGATATTATTCTCCACGCTGTCATCAATATCATAATACACAAACCAACGGTAGAATCTTCTGCACATATATTCTGCCACTTCATTGGTTGCAAAAATCATATCGAGCATTGCATCCAGTTCTTCTTCACCGGCAGTGGGGCCATTCTTTCCAACAATTACTGTGTTGTTATAGAAGGAAGAGAATTGTTTATTTTTTTTATCGTGCCTGTTATTATCATAAAAAGAAGAAATCGTATTCGCATTATTTCTCCAGCCGGTTAGTACCCTTGCCGATTCCTGTACATCTTCTTCCGTGTACTGCGAACCGGGTCCTTTACCACAGCAAAACAGTTCCTGTAATTCCCTGCCGTAATTTTCATCGGGTGCCACGGCCTGGTTCAGTTGCCCGTTAAGGTACACCAGCATGGCCGGATCGAGTGTTACCGCTTTTACGAGGGCCTTAAAATTACCCAGGGCATAACTACGCAGTAAGGCATGGTGCCTGTATACAAACTGTGCATTGATATCGGTGCTTTCGGTGGCAAAATGGTTGTGCAAGAAAAGGGTCATTTTTTCGCGCAGGTTCCGGTCCTGTTTTACCATCAGTCCCATCCACCATTTCTTAAAAGATGCCCTTCTCAGGCTACCCACTGCCCCATCGTTATTGGGGTCGTTTACCCATGTGTCGCCCTGAATTATATTGGTATCGGGTGTTGTGGCATTTGCCGGTGTGGTATACTCTTTTACTGGTGGCGCCGGTGTGCCGGGAGGAATATTTAGCAATGCATCAACGGCCTGCACACAGGTAAGCGATTGGAAATACGCAATATCACTTCTTTTGGCCCCAAAGAGTGCACGTTTGAGGAGGTGAATTACTTCAGCTTCGGTCCATGGGCCGGTATAAGGCGCAAGACCCGTTGTGGGAGGTGGCATGTCTTCTATTGCCACTGTTTGAGGCGTTATGGATGCCAGGGTAGCTATGTCTTCCATATACAATATACAGGTTTTAAATAGGAAAGTGAAAATCAGCTTCTTAGCAGAAAATTATCGTTTTTTAGGCAGTTTTCAGCCGCTTCATACCCGAATTAATCTTCACTTATTATTTATGAGATACAATTCGGTGACAGTATGCAGCATCGGAAAGTAAAATATGTCTATATTTAGGGTAAACTATTTTACCCCTTCATGACGGAGCAGGCTATTATTGCAGGCTGTTTACAGAACGACGCTGCCGCACAGCGTGAGTTGTATAACCGGTTCAGCCCGAAAATGCTGAGTGTGTGTTACCGTTTTGCACCCAATCGCGAAGACGCGGAAGACATGTTGCAGGAAGGGTTCATTAAAGTATTTACCCAGATACATACGTTTCAGAACAAGGGTGCATTTGAAGGATGGATAAGGCGTATCATTGTTCATACCTGTATCAACTTTCTGAAGAAACACAAAAAGTTCAATGAAAGTCTCGATATCAGTTATGCCAACACGGTACATGTGAAAGAAGAAACGGTACCATCCATTATGCAGGCCCGGCAGATCATTGAATGCATACGTTTATTACCTGTAGGTTACAGAACAGTATTAAACCTTTATGCATTGGAAGGATATAGTCATAAAGAAATAGGCATCATGTTAGACATTGAGGAAAGTACCAGCCGCAGCCAGTACACCCGTGCCAAAGCAATGCTTGAAAATATTTTGATCTGTAAAAAGATCATTGAAGCACCAAAACAGGATTTTCAGTGGCTTGCCGCGTTTAATAAATCGTAGTCACTGTTTGTTATGGATAAGAAGATGTACCAGGACGAAGAGTTTGAGCAGTTTTTACAAGATGAAGTAAAACAGCACCGTATGTATCCATCCGATCATGTATGGAATAACATACGTACAGAACTGCATGGATACCGTTCATGGCCTGCACTTACTTTTATTGCTGTTTTTATCATCACGGCACTTACCCTGAGTACTGTTTTAAGTACTCAGCAACAGAATGTACGTCTCCAGCCTTTATCGGTACCGAATGTGCATACCAGCCGGCAGGAAGCAATTGCGGCCAATAATGCGGCGCATGAAAAAAGCAGGCAATATTTCAATACACTGGCGCCTTCATCTATCAATACCAATACTGTAGCAGAACTTACTGCCACCGGTAATGATCTTCTTGTATATACCGATGATAATATAGTACCGGGTACAACCATTGTAAATAGCACGGCTCCAAAGAACAATATCGGCACCATAAAAAATATTGCAAATATTCATGTATTGAATGCCACTCCCATTACCAACAGCATGCATACAACGGCTGTTGCTGAAGCAGCAGAAGCAGTGAGTAATAATGAAATTGTACTTTCCGCAAAAGAGGAAATTGTAAATAATGAGGTCTCAACAGAAATAAAAGAAGATAAATACCCTTTAATCAGTGAGAGCCAGAAAAACACCAATAACGTAGTTTCGAAGAAATGGTCATCAAGAAAATTATCAAAATTCGGGTTCCAGTTTTATATTACTCCTTCTACCAGCTACCGCAGGTTGTCTGATGAAAAAGTGAAAAATATTGTTCAGCCGGCCACTTCTGCAGCTTTACCTGTAAATGCACCTTTGAACCAGCCTGCAAATGTTAATGAAGTAGTACGCCATCGTCCGGCTGTGGGCATGGAAATAGGATTTGCCGTTTTATACAATATCAGCAATCGTTTAAAACTGAAAACGGGTTTACAATTAAATATCCGCCATTACCAGATTGAAACATTTCAGTCGAACACATATGATCGTGCCACTATTTCGCTGATTAATTTTAATGGTATTGAAAATATTACCCGCTACTCTCCTTACAATAACAATGTTGGATACAAACAAACAGAGCTTAATAATAAAGTGTACCAGCTTTCGGTACCTATCGGTTTACAATGGCAGGTATTAAAGGGCAGGCATCTGGGTATGAATGCAGAAGCCTCTGTTCAGCCTACATTGAACCTGAATAAAAACGTATACCTCCTGTCTACCGATTACAGACATTATGCCGATGGAAATGATTTTGTGAGAAAATGGAACATCAATACCAATGTTGGTTTTAACCTTACTTATACTACAGGTAAAACCAGCTGGCAGCTTGGTCCGCAGGTTCGTTACCAGCACCTGCCTACTTTCTCTAACAAGTATCCCATTAAGGAATACCTTTTAGATTATGGAATGCGTATTGGCCTTACAAGGGCTTTACAATAAACCCAAACCAGCTTTTTATAAAAGCCATCTGCCTGAGGCGGATGGCTTTTTTGCATTAAGCAGCCTTGAGCTATGAGCCATTAGCTACAAGCTATTAGCTATGAGTTTCTTGCGTTTGGGTTTACATATCTCATTCCTATATATGCCTGATTTAGCAGGACCTTAATTTTAACCATGCTCTTATACCTTGTTTGAATAATTTTACAGCATGAAAATACAGTTGACCTATTTTTTCCTGCTAACCATTGCCATCATCTCCTGCAGTGAAACAAAAACACCTGAAACAACATTGCAGGCTTCTCCCGACAGCACTCAATTTTTTGCTATGGGCAGTTTTTTTGAAGAGCAGGTGAAGCAGGTAATTCTTTTTAAAAAACCTGTTTATGTGTATCATAACATCAATGACAAGAAGGATTCGGCTGTATTAAACAGTATTCAATTGATGCAACTGGCTCAGGAGTTCATATCAAAAGACATCAGCAACAAAGCTGATAAAAAGCATTACCGCGAAACCGTTTTCCAGGATGCAGGCACCAACAGTTATACTTTAAATTATGCTGCCGTTGACCGCAAAGTACCTGTTCAGGGTATAGATATATTATTAGATGAACAAACCAACCAGGTTAAACGTATTTTCATCCGTTCATTTACCAGCCGTGGCGACACCAGCATACAGGAGCAGTATAACTGGAGGGCCTTTAAAGGTTTTCAGATTAACCGCTCGCTTACTGCACCCAATGGTTATAAACAACAGCAACTTACCGAAGTTAAATGGGGCAACCCTTCAGCGGATGAATAAAACAGCATGACACAACAGGAATTCCAGCAACGTGCCCATACCATTCCACACCAACCCGGCATCTATAAATATTTCGATGCGGAGGATGTGTTATTGTATGTAGGTAAGGCCAAAGACCTGCGTAAAAGGGTGTCGTCTTATTTCTCCAAAACCTTTACCACTTATAAAACCCATGAACTGGTTCAGCGTATCAGGAGGATTGAATTTACCATTGTAGATTCTGAACAGGATGCTTTTTTGCTCGAGAACTCACTTATTAAAGAATACCAGCCGAGGTTTAACATCAACCTGAAAGATGATAAGACCTATCCTTATATCGTCATCAAAAAAGAACCCTTTCCCCGGATTTTCCTCACCCGTAAAAAAATTAATGACGGTTCTGAATACCTCGGACCATTTACTTCTGCCGGAAAAGTGCGTGAACTGATTGCTTTTATCAGGCAATATATTCCGCTACGTACCTGTAAACTCAACCTGACCGACCAGAATATTAAAAAAGGAAAATTCAAAGTTTGTCTCGAATACCATCTTGGCAACTGTAAGGGCCCCTGTGAAGGATTACAGGATGCAACAGCCTATGCAGAAAGTTTACAGCAGGTAAGAAATATACTTAAAGGTAACCTGGGCTCAGTTATCACAAATTTCAAAGCTCAGATGCAGGAGCATGCTGCTCAAATGGAATTTGAGAAAGCAGAACTGATGCGCAAAAAAATTGAACACCTCGAAACTTACCAGGCAAAATCGGTAGTGGTAAGCAGCCATCTGAATAGTGTTGATGTTTTTGCCATCCTGAAAGATGATGACCTTGCTTATGTAAGTTACCTGATGGTTGCTAATGGCGCCATTGTGCAAACTCATACCGTACCACTTGAAACCAAACTCGAGGAAACAGATGAAGAAGTATTGAGCTTTGCGGTTAACCGAATCAGAACCGATTTCAACAGTATCGCAAAAGAAATCATCGTTCCTTTTGAAATAGCGTATCCCAACACCGGTATTACTATTACGGTTCCCAAAGCCGGCGATAAAAAGAAACTGCTCGATCTGGCATTAAAAAATGTGAACTATTTTAAAGAGGAACTCAGGAGAAAAAAAATACTACACCTCGAAGGCAGTTCTGATATTGAAAAGAAAAAAGTGCTGTACGAATTACAATCTTATCTCCACCTGCAGGAAGTTCCCCTGTATATTGAGTGTTTCGATAACTCTAATTTCCAGGGGGCATACCCGGTTTCTGCCATGGTTTGTTTCAGAGACGGGCTACCCAGTAAAAAAGATTACCGGCACTATAATGTGAAAACGGTTCAGGGTATCAACGATTTCGCCACCATGAAAGAAGTGGTGTATAGAAGATACAAACGTTTACAGACCGAATCTGCCCCCCTTCCCCAGTTGGTAATTATTGATGGTGGCAAGGGGCAGCTTAGCGCCGCCATGGAAAGCATTCATGACCTGGGGCTCACCGGGCAACTTACTTTGGTAGGGCTTGCCAAGAATGAAGAAGAAATTTTCTTTGCGGGTGATACTGCTTCTATTAAACTTCCATGGGACAGCGATAGTTTGAAACTGGTTCGACGTATTCGCGATGAAGTGCATCGCTTTGGCATTACATTTCACCGCAACCAGCGATCGAAGGGAACATTTAAAAATGAACTGGAAAATATAAACGGTATTGGCAAACAAACGGCCGATACTTTATTAAAGATTTTCAAGTCGGTAAAAAATATTAAAGAAGCGGATAAAGAGTCGTTGATTAAAGCTGTTGGTCTGAAAAAAACCGAACTGCTGTTAGCTGCATTTGCGGAAGGATAGGATTGGCTTAAAATAAAAAAGGGGTCAGGATAGAAATCCAACCCCGTTTTTAAAATCCAATATCCTATGAAAAACCGGAGTAAAGTTAAGGATTCCGCTGAATTAACCAATAATCCTTGTTCAAAAAATATAATATAAGGTTTTTTTAATCGAAAAAGGAGCCGTTTGGCTCCTTTTTCAGGGTATAATTTCTTGTTATAAGCTGTGAGCTTTGAGCGATGGGCTTTGAGCAAACAGCATCATTTTATTGGATCAAATCTACTCATAGCTCACTGCTCGAAGCCCATAGCCATTAATACTGCCATACATCCTGCTCGTAGTTAAACAGGCGTTCTTTGATGTTTTCGCCTTCCAGCAAACGGAATAAGGGGTCCTTTATAAGAGCTGCCAGGAAACGGTCGCTGGGGTTATTTGAGCTGGTTTTCACAATATAACTGGCGAAAAAGCGGCTTTCAAACAGTTCCTCCCAGGTCATACGGCCGGCATAGTTTTTCGGGTTATAAACGTTGAATTTAGTAAGTGTTTTACGCATTTCAGGATAATAGACCCAGAACAGGGTTCTTGGTGTAGATTTTCCGTTGATGACCAGTTTTGCCACCGGCGCAATACCCAGGATACGTACAAATAAGCGACTGGCTTCTTTATCAAATATCCACTGTTCTTTTATACGGAAAGTATAAATAGAGTCGGGATTGGGAGCGAATTTGGTATCATAAATTACCGCCGTATCTACCACATTAGGGTTATCGGCATTTTGAACATACTGGGTATCCAGGCGACCTTTCAGCATTTTCATGATATCATCATATGTCAGTGGTTTGGTGAAACGATCGTCGCCACCTTCTGCAGAGAAAGCCATTACGCTGTCGTTCTTAATAGCACTCAGCATGATGGAGAAAAAGCGCTGATCGCCCATATCATCCTTTCCGGGAAACATAAATGCCTGGTTCACTTTTTCACGGGCATCAATTTCTCTCCAGATAAATTCACTGAATAACTGGTCTTCTTCACGCAGGTGCTCATATTCTAATGGACGTTTTTCGCGGGTCTGGCTGCGATCGGCTGCTGTTTCATTACGTAAACTTCTTGCTACCACTTCACCAAAACCACCTACCGTAACGGTATCGATTGTTTTAGTTGGCTTTATCGATGCCGGGTCTACTGCGGGTTTTGCTGCAGGTTTAATTGTATCCTTGTTACTGGTAGCTACTGCTGGTTTATTGGCAGTAGAATCGGCAGGCTTCTTACGGTTATTTCGCAAGTTGCCAAAACCCTGTGCCATGGCAGTGGTACCTGCCAGCAATGAAACCGTTACACACAATAAGAATGTCTTTTTCATAATCACTGCTTTATTGCAAGATGAATGTAATGTTCTGATCCAGTTTTCTTGTTCCTCCACCGGGCTGCTTCAGCTTAATTTCTCCAATGGTTACTGTTGTACCTGGCTGACAACGTCTGATCAGGCTCATGGCATCTCCACTGAATGACGGACCATTTACTTCCGCAAATTCAGGTTCATCAAAACCTTTACCTGTACAAATCAGCATATAGCTCAGCACTTCAAATTTTACTCCTTCAAATACGAAATCACGTAAATCGGCGATTACCCCTTTTTGTACACGAAACACATTTGCATTCATGGTACCACCAGCACTACCACCTACTATCGCAATAGGATCCGGCACACGTTTTACAGGAATGGTTATACGCTGCGTATTTTTTCCATCAGTAGCATTTACGATTATTGTTCCCAGTTGTTGTGGTACCACAATATACTGACCGGCTCCTTCTTTACGCATGGTAACATTGGTACCTTCAATATTTACTTTTACTTTTTCATCTCCACCACCACCGGTTACACTTAAAACATTATCCAATCCCTGGTAGAATACACGTGTTCTGTCTGTTGAAACCACCAGTCCGGAAGGCACACCCACCGTATAACGTACTTCTTTCTCTACAACAGCAGAGGTACCATCGGGTTTCAGGTATGATATCTTTACTTTTTTTACCATAGGACCTGAATTACTTACCCTTGTTTTATACTCTGCTGTACCTTCAGCATTCAAAGGTACTGTTGCGCCATCTACAGTTATAGTAGGCCTTGCCTCCTTGCTAAAAGCGCCAATACCCGCTGTAATCACCAACTCTTCACCTGGCATGAGGTACTGAGAATTAGTTCCTGCAAATGCCTGAAATTCGTTATAAATAAGTTTTACTTGTCCAACCTGCTGATGACAAAATTCAACCGCTTGTGATTCACTATTTTTAATATCGTTTTGAAACTTACTCAAAATAGTGATGGCAGCTACAGTTGGGGTCATATTAAAATAACCGTATGACCATTCCTTCCACTTGTCATTTTCAGGTATTTTTTCAGCGGTTTTAGGATCTAAATTAAATGCTGTTAAATCCAGTGGAAGAGATTCTCCAATTTCTTTAGTCATATCAGCATTTATATCAAGTAAATCCTTTTTGTACTTAGAAAGTTTTGTGTAAAGTTCCTTCCCCTTCCCTTTTCCGTTGGGTGGTTCGGAAACAAACATTCGAGTTGCAGCATCAAGATTATCTTCTTTAAATGACTGCTTGCCATCTTCACCAGTTGTTAATCCTGATTCTTGTTTTAACTCTAACTTTAAAGACTCTAAATAAGCATACAGATCATCAGATATCTTTTTTGCTTGCTGAGCCTTAGGGAGCCATTCCATTGCTTTTTCGCGGGTTTTAGGATCATCAACTTTTTCTTGAAATGACCTAAATACCTCACCATTTTTCTTCTCAACAATCCCACTTGCCGTCATGAGGCTCCTGTCTACCGTTTTAAATGCGTTCAGAATTTCAGAAGATACATTCAGCGCCAGCAGTGCAGTGAGCACCAGGTACATCATGTTAATCATCTTCTGCCGCGGTTCCTTTGGTAATGACATTTATTTTAATTTTCTAATACCGTTTTACAATAGGTTTTGGTAGTTCGGTTTACGGCTTATGCACGACCCTGCATGGCAGTGAGCATATTACCATATACCTGGTTCAGTTTACCCAGGTTATTGGCCAGTACCACTATCTGTTCTTTTGCTTTCATGGCATCATCTGCACTGCTCGACATAGCGGCTGACGCCTGTGCCAGTTTACCATAGAACTGGTTCAATGCTTTCAGGTGATTATTGCTCTCCTGTAATTCCAGTTCATAAATAGTATTCAGTGATGAAAGGTTTTTAGTAAGTACCTGTACCTGCTCATGAAATTGTTTGGTTTCTTCTGAGGCACTGTTAAAACCTGACAATGATTGTGCCGCCTGGTTTACTGCTCCTGAAATAGATGATAGGGCCGCAGTGGCTTCCTGTGTTTTGGCAGAGAAATCGCCGGTTGATTTTACCACATTGCTAATTTCACCCATATTCTCTACAGTAGTACCTAATTTCTGGAAATTGGCACTTAGTTTCGATAAATTGGCAGGTGTAATATCGGCCTGCTGTAACATATCATCCAGGCTTTTTAATGCCGGGTTACCTGCTTCAGTAACCGGAGCCGGCGCTCCCATATCGGGCGGGGGCAAAATGGCGTACACAACGAAGATGAGGGCTTCAGTAGTAAGACCAATCTTCAGCGCCCAGTCGGCCCATGACAGGTGAAGAATTTTTGCCATGGCACCAAAAATTACCACTGATGCCCCAAGACATACAATTACGTTTACAATTCGGTTAGTAGCGGGAGAAACACCTGAGGCCATAATATTGAATTTAGTTTTTAAGAGTTAGTCCCGTCTCGCCTAAGGCAAGACGGGATGGTTTTATCTTTTTGATTTTGGAGCAAGGTCAATTACACAACGGAAACCGATATATGATTTCGCCGTGTCCTGGTATTCATAGTTACGGGTACTTACCTGTAAATAGTAAGCAATATCTTTCCAGCTTCCACCACGCACCACTTTACGTTTCATACGGGGTAAATCTGAATCAGCAGCTTCAATACGTACATCGGGACTGAGGTCCGACATAAAATTGTATGAACCTTCATAGAAATAAGAACCTGTCCATTCTGCTACGTTACCCGACATATTATACAAACCATATTCATTGGCCCAGTATGCATCGGCTTTTACAGTATAGAAACCGCCATCTTCCGGATAGTTACCACGGCCGGGTTTGAAGTTGGCAAGCAGACATCCTTTTTTGTTTCTCAGGTAATAGTTACCCCAGGGATACATGGAGTTGGTTCTTCCACCACGGGCAGCATATTCCCATTCTGCTTCACTTGGTAAACGATAATCTCCGTCTACTGCAAATTTCTTCTTTTCTAAAAAGGAGTTCTGAATATGTGTTCTCCAATGACAAAATGCTACTGCCTGTTTCCAGGTTACACCTACCACGGGGTAATTGCCATAAGATGGGTGAGCAAAATAACGTTTGGTCATTGGTTCATTGTAAGAATATGAAAAGTCTCTTATCCAAACCAGTGTATCGGGATATACTTTCTCATCATATTTTACGATGAAATCTTTACGTGGCCTGTCGGCATTCTCACGTTTGGCAGCTTCTGCCAGGTTGAAATATTCTACTTTATATTTCAGTTTTCCGGGGTCAATTTCGTTCCTGCCAAATAAACGGTTATCGGGAGCCAGGTTCAGTTCGTTGAGTTTTTCAATGGTGGCCTTATCGTAACGAACCGTTTTCATTCTGTTCCAGTTTACCGCAGATGTATCATCTTCTTTGTTGATACCGCCACCAAAAAGAATTTTATAGGTAAGTGAATCACGTACCCAGTTCACATACTGGCGATACTGGTCGTTGGTGATCTCGGTTGCATCCATCCAGAAACCGGGAATAGACATTGATCTGTTCCGGTTGGTGTAGTTGAAGCTGATGTCTTCATCACTTGGCCCCATATGGAAGGTTCCCGGAGGAACATAAACCATGTTTCTGGGTGTTGCCATACTTGGCCTGGCTTTTGGCGCAACTCCGTGTAACTGACCGTCATCTGGTAAGCCCTTCGACTTTTTCCCCTTATTCAGAAAACATGAGCTCATGCTTAGCGTGAATACGGCCAGGGTAATAGTTGTTAAATAACCTTTCATCTGATCAAAGTGATTTATGACAGTGACAAATATAAGTTTAGAACTGTAGCGAACTACAGTTTTCAAATTGAAAAACCAATAATTTCCACAAGGCGGGTAAAGATGATTTCAGTAATGTTCTGATTTTGTTTTCACTATCTGATATAGGCTCGAAGCCACTGTCAGACAGCAAATTACCGTAATTCTTGTTACACATTTGCTAAAAAATCAATTATTTTATCGGTAGTATAATCACTACAGGTAAAATCCCGACATACATAAAACTTCGGTTCCCCGTTCCCAGGCATTTTTCCAGCTAATAACGGAAATTCCCCTTCTTTAGTTTCTGCTGTCTGGAGTATTTTATTGGGGCCAAACCGCTCCAATACCGCCGGCAGGTAACTTTTGGCCCCGGGCCCCACCAGTGCCACTTCTTTCCACCCTGCCAGTTCCAACTGCATTACCAGCGCCCATGCGCCAAAAGAAGTAGGATGTTTTACTATTGCCTGGCTCAAACCCGTTAGCATCTGGTTCATCCTGGCAAGCCATTGGTTATTGTCGAACACCCTACCGAGGTATTGCAGGTTGGCTGCCATTACCGCATTTCCACTGGGGCTGGCCCCGTCATACACTTCTTTCTTCCTCACAATAACATCGGACTGACCTTCCATGGTATAGAAATAAAAACCTGTTTTTTCTTCGCTGAAATTCCGGTTTACCAGTTCCAGTAACTCTTTTGCCTTCAGCAAATAGTTACCATTACCTGTTATTTCCTGTAACTGTATATATGCCCGTATTAAATAGGCATAATCGTCCAGGAAAGCAGGTATACCGGCTCTACCTTCTTTACAGGTATGCAACCACTCACCGTTGACTGCTTTACACAATGACTGTTCTAAAAAATGTATATTTTTTTCGGCTATCGCTTTATAATGGGTATCACCCAGTGCAGCGTAAGCCTGTCCATAGGCTGTGTTCATCAAAGCATTCCATCCTAATAAATGCTTATCGTCTAATAATGGACGCTCCCGCTGGTCGCGACGCTGCCTGAGTTTTGTTTTTACCCCGGCTAATTTTTGCAACCAGTCTGTTTCAGTATAACCATTTGCTGCTGCAAAATCGGCCGGTTGTTTTTTTACCCTTAGAATATTGGCTTCCTCCCAATTCCCTTCCTCCGTTACATCATAATAGTCACAAAATAATTTTGCTTCCCCGCCCAATACTTCTTCTATTTCCTGTTTTGACCATGTATAGAATTTTCCCTCCACTCCTTCACTATCGGCATCGAGTGCACTGTAAAAACCTCCATCCGGATCTGTCAGTTCCTGTTCCACAAATGACAGTGTTTCGTGTATGGCCCTGGCATATTTTGTCGATTTGGTGATGGCATAGGCCTCGCACATGGCCATAACAATCAGGGCATTATCGTAAAGCATTTTTTCGAAATGGGGCGCCAGCCATTCGGTATCGGTACTATACCGGGCAAAACCTCCGCCGAGCTGGTCGTAGATACCTCCATCAATCATTTTATCGAGACTTAACAATGCCTGTTTTTTAGCCTTTTCATCTGCATTAAAATGAAAACGTCTTAACAGGTAAAGGATGGTTTGTGTTTGCGGAAATTTGGGTGCGCTGCCAAAACCGCCCCATTCGGTATCGGCCTGCTTCAGCATGTTCAATGCTATATCTTCAATGGTTTCATTTGCTTTTATCCAGTCTGCAGTATTTCCCTGTATACCAAATGCATTTGACGATTGCAGGTGTTGCGTTAGTTTTTCTGCCTGCTGATCTATCTCTGTTCTTTTTTCAGTGTAAGCTTTGTGGAGCCCTTCAAGTATTTCTTTCCAGGCTGGCCGGTTATGTGCCCTTACAGGTGGAAAATAAGTGCCCCCATAAAAAGGTTTGGTATCTGGCGTAAGAAATACATTAAGTGGCCAGCCACCACTACCCGTCATGGCCTGAACCGCATCCATGTATATATGATCAAGATCGGGCCGCTCCTCTCGATCAATTTTTATATTGATAAAATACCTGTTCATGATAGCCGCTGTTGCCTCATCTTCAAAACTCTCGCGCTCCATTACATGACACCAGTGACAGGCCGCGTAACCAATACTTACCAGTATGGGTTTGTCTTCTTTTTTTGCCAGCAACAATGCTTCCTCACCCCAGGGATACCAGTTTACCGGGTTATATGCATGCTGTAATAGGTACGGGCTTGTTTCATGAATTAACCTGTTGGTATGTTTGGTATTGGATGACATGTACTGAATTTGACCACTAAAATAAAAACCCCTGCGTTAGCAAGGGCTTTTTATCTGTGATGATATAATGAACTTATTTTTTTGTTTGTATAGAGGCGAGGAAATGATCGAGCGCCGATACCATACTTGGTCTTTGTGGTGATGGCACTTTAATTTCGAGTTTTAATCCCGCATCTTCTACCGCTTTCGAGGTATTGTTTCCAAAAGCGCCGATCACGGTACCGTTTTGTTTGAAGGATGGCATATTATCGAACAGGCTCTTTACACCACTTGGTGTAAAAAAGCAGATTACATCATATTCTTTTCCTTCCACCACTTCTTTAATATCGTTACTGATGGTACGATACATAAACGCCAGTTGAAACTCGCAGTTATTCGATTTGAGCCAGTTTACAATTTCATTATCCTGCTGGTTCTCGCTGCACACATAAAGAAATTTTTCATTCTCTTTGTGTTTGTTGATCACATCGAACATGCTTTTGTTGGTACCATCGGCACCATAGAACACTTTTCTTTTGCGGTAGAGAATAAATTTCTGCAGGTAGAGCGCCACGGCTTCAGTGATGCAGAAATATTTTGTATCCTGCCCGATAGTTACTTTCATTTCTTCACAGGTACGGAAAAAATGATCGATGGCATTTCTGCTGGTGAAGATCACCGCAGAATAGTGCATGATATCAATCTTCTGTTTGCGAAATTCTCTGGCGGGAATTCCATCCAGTTTAATAAAGGGATGAAAAACCAGTTCAACCTTATACTTCCGCTCCAGATCGAAATAAGGCGATTTATCGCTCTCGGGTCTGGGCTGGGAGATCAGGATCTTTTTCGAGGTCTTAGGGGTACTCGTTTTTTTGGCTCCGTTCTTTACCATGCTTGCTTTCTGAGATTTTGCAAAATTAAAACCTTCCACCGATATAATCCGCCATCAGTTTATATAATAACAAAAGGGGGAGTATTTCAACGGCACAAAGGTAAAGAAAAAAATGTAACACATTCACTTTCAATGTGTTCCTGATTGTCGCAAAAGATATTACATACCTGTACAACAGCAGCATAATCATCAATCCAACCGATACGGTAAAAGCCACTTCCTTAAAACCGGGCTTTGCAAAAGCCATCAGAAAGAGAAAAGGAACCAATATTACCCCCATCACTTTATTCACCAGGAATACGGTAAATGTATAGTTTATAGCTGCTTCCTTCGAATTAAAGACCCATCCGGAGAACTGCAGGAAAAGAAATTTTCCGAAATACACAATCGTCAGCAGACCGGCTCCAAAAAACACAATATGCCAGAATGGGTAATCGAGCCATTCTTTGTTCCTGATTACCAGTGCACCATAAATACTGGTGCTGATGATAAACAACAGGTTCACAAATAAAGACCCGAGGTTATCCTGTAATAACTGATCCTTTGTCTGCTTTTGTCTTAAAGAAGTTTGCAGGAACAATACAAACAGGTTTTTAAAATATCTTGGAAACACTGTCCGTATAAAAGCCAGCAGAAGCACAATACCCATCAGCAGGTAAAACATATCATCCAATGTTCTTCTTTCCCTGAAATCGGAAATCATGAACATGGGTTTTGCTGTGAGGGGTAAAAAGGGATGCGTATAATATTTTCTGTAGGTTCCGGTATCAATGCGTGATCCAACCGGTATAGCAGATTTTGTAATTGAGTCTGTCTTAAAGCTGTCTATCTGTTGTTGAAGCGAATCGGTAATAAGTGCTACTGTATCAGTAGTCTGTTGTGGCCTTATAGCAGGAATTGAACTGTCTTTTTGCTGAACAACCGTAGCCCTGCGAACGGGTGTATCTGTTTGGCCCATACCAATCAAAAAGGAAAATATTCCTGTTACGACCAAAAAACAACGCTTCAGCAAATTCATTGCTGCAAAAATAGGCTTTTAGCATATCTGTAAGTCACCGGAGCCTCACCGCTTACCTGTATCTTCGCAAACATGTCGGGTATTTATATTCATATTCCTTTCTGCAGAAAAGCCTGTCATTATTGTAATTTTCATTTTTCTATTTCCCAACAATCAAGAACCGCTATGGTGGCGGCCATTGCCAGGGAAGCTGTTATCAGAAAAGATTTTATTCCACATCAGGTATCCACCATTTATTTTGGGGGTGGCACACCTTCACTTTTATCAGCCGATGAATTGATGCTGATAATAGAAACAATCACTTCGCATTTCTCCCTTGTGCCCGGTGCTGAAATAACACTGGAGGCCAATCCCGATGACATTTCTTCAAACAAATTGCAGGAATGGAAAAAAACCGGTATCAACCGACTGAGTATTGGTATACAATCTTTTTTTGAAGAGGACCTGCAATGGATGAACAGGGCACATAATGCTCAACAAGCCAAAGACTGTATTTTACTGGCACAACAGGCAGGTTTTCATAACCTCACTATCGACCTTATTTATGGCACACCGGGTTTAAGCAATGAAAAATGGATCAGCAATATTGAAACGGCAATTGCATTAAAAATACCCCATCTCTCCTGTTATGCCTTAACGGTTGAACCCAATACGTCTTTGGATAAACTGATACAGAAAGGAAACAAAGCAGATGTGGATCAGCAGGGCCAGGCCATTCATTTCGATTTACTAGTTGCCCGTCTTGAAGCCATAGGTTTTGAGCATTATGAAATTTCCAATTTTGCCCTGCCTGGTTTCCGAAGCAGGCATAACAGTAGTTACTGGCAAGGCAAGCCTTATCTCGGACTCGGCCCTTCGGCACATTCTTTTAGCGGCAGCATTCGTCAATGGAACATTTCGAACAATGCACTTTACCTGAAAAGTATGGAACAAGGGCTTGTATCTTTTGAAGCAGAGCAACTTACTGATGATCAACAACTGAATGAATACATCATGACCAGCTTACGCACTATGGAAGGTTGTTCACTGAAACTGATAGAAGAAAAATGGGGAAAGAAAAATGCTGCAGCAGTGAAAAACGCCGCACAAAAATATTTGAAAGAAGAAACAGTTTACTTATCAGGCAACCACCTCACGCTCACCAAAAAAGGAAAGTTTCTCGCAGATGGAATAGCGGCGGAGTTATTTCAGCTTAGTTAGAGCTTTGGGCTATGAGCTTCGAGCCTTCCTCAGAAAAGTCGTTAATCGTATCAGTTATAAAAAGAAAAGTTATATGCTTTACTCATAGCTCATGGCTCATAGCTGTAAAGTTCATTACATCAATGATGATGCCCGGAATGACGCAACAGCTTCCTGAGCAGGTTTATTCCAATTACTCCACCGAGGAGTATCAGTAGTACCATGGGACTCAATAAGGTAAATGAAACTGGCATGTAATAAAGTTAGCACTTTTCCTATACCAGAAACCCTTCTATTTTCTTAAATCCATCAGTGGCAGGACGGTGTTCCCAGAGAATTTCATAAATGGTTGATGCTATGGGCATTACGGCATTTATGGTTTGGTTTGTACGGTAAATGCATTTGGCCGCATTATAGCCTTCTGCCACCATATTCAGCTCCAGCTGGGCCGCTTTTACAGAATAACCTTTACCAATCATATTACCAAAAGTACGGTTCCGGCTGTATAGCGAATAGCAGGTTACCAGCAGATCGCCGAGATAAACAGAAGCGGCATAATTGGGCGTAAGTACCGCAGGCTGTGTTTCCGTTTCACTGAACTTGCGTAAAAATGTAACCATTTCATTAGCACTGTTGGCAATATAAACGCTCAGAAAATTATCGCCATATTCAAGTCCGTGTGCAATACCTGCTCCGAGTGCATAAATATTTTTTAGTACTGCAGCATATTGAACACCTATCACATCATCATTCACCACAGTATTAATGTATTCAGTGGTAAAGTCTTTGGCTATTTGTTCCGCATTTGCATGATCTTTTCCGGAGAAGGTGAGGTATGATAATTTCTCTGATGCCACTTCTTCTGCATGACAGGGGCCAAGTAATGCGAAATACTGATCAATTGGAACATGATAATGAGTCGCTAAAAATTCATGCAGTAAACGATTATCAGTTGGTAGTATACCTTTGATGGCCGAAATAATTTTTTTTTCGGCGAGTTCTCCTGGTTGTAATTGTTCAAATACTTCTTCCGCATAAGCAGATGGTACTGCTATTACCAACGCATCTGAAGCTGCAATTACTTCATGTATATTACTGCTCAAATACAATTGTTGTGTACTAAAATAGGCGGCACTCAGGTAATGGGGATTGTGCTTTCGTTTCTCCATGTAAGCAATGGTTTCGGCATTCCTTATCCACCAATAAATTGTATGGCCATTGTCTGTCAGAATCTTTGCCAAAGCCGTGGCCCAACTACCGCTGCCTATTATTCCATACTGCATGTGTATAGCATTGTTCAATTGCAAACATACGGAGAGTAAAGGGAAAGTCCGGGAGTCCGGAGTCCGAAAGACGGAAAGTCCGAAAGACAGAGGAAGGTTGTTAATAGTATACTATCTGTCTTAAAACAAAAAGCGTTACTGCTTTACAGCAATAACGCTTCATGAAAATTATACGCTCATCACCGGACTTTCGGACTCCGGACTTCCCGACTTATCAACTTACTCTTTCTTCTTCTCCTCAAACAACTTATCCTTCGCCACCACTTCTACCAGGTTACCATCTTTCAAAATTTTACTCACGGTATTGTATGGTCCGGTTACTACCTGGTCGCCTTCATTTAATCCTTCTATAACCTCAATATAGTTGAGGTCCTGGATGGCTGTTTTTACTTTTACTTTTTTTACTTTTTTATCTGTCCCTATCACAAACACTACTTCTTCCACTGCCTCATCATCTGCCGGATCGCCGCTTGCGGGGCCATCATCTGTTTTGGTTTTCTTATCGCCGTTATCCGATTCTTTTTCACGGGTGGTTACTGCATTCAGTGGAACAGATAATACATTTTCTTTTGTATTGGTTTGAATGTCTGCACTGGCTGTCATTCCCGGGCGGAAAGGAAATGATCTTCCGGGTACCACCATATCTTTATAACTATCAGGAATAAGACGGATATGTACCTTATAATTGGTTACTTCTGTTGATGTAGTAGTGGCAGTTGCCTGTGTATTTGGGTTGGCAATTTTATATACGAGGCCTTTAAACTTACGATTGGTGTATGCATCTACTTCCACAAGTGCAGTATCGCCCAGTTTTACTTTTGGAATATCGTTTTCACCCACATCTACCCTGATCTCAATACTGCGCATATCGGCCACACGCATCATTTCCGTACCTGCCATTTGTGCCGTTCCCACAACACGTTCTCCTTTTTTTACAGCAAGTAAACTGATCACACCATCCATAGGCGCTACCAGTGTGGTTCTGGAGAGATCCTTATTGGCCCTTGCCAGCTGTGCTTCTGCACCCATAATAGATGCTTCCGTACCTTTTAATCCTTCTCTTGCAGCATTATAATTGGCTTCTGCACTGCGGTATGCCTGCTCGGCCTGGTCGTATTCCTGACGCGATGATACTTTTTCTGTATATAGTTTTCTTTGTCTTTCAAAAGCTGCCTTTGCATTATCAAGTGTTGCTTTTAAACCCGGTAAACCGGCGGTTGAATTAGATAATTGTGCCTTTGCCTGATCAACACCTGCCGCTACCTGGTCTCTTTGGGTAGAATAAATATCAGCATAAATTCTTGCCAACACCTGCCCCTTTCTTACACTGTCTCCTTCGTTTACATTTAACGCTACAATTTCACCACTTACATCCGGACTTACTTTCACTTCTATTTCGGGGTATACTTTACCACTTGCATTTACCGTTTCGATGATGGTTCTGGTAGCTGCTTTTTCTGCAGATACTTTCAATCCTTCATCTTTTCCGATTACACCACCTTTCTTCAGTCCTATAAAGCCCCCCACAACTACTACCAGTCCGATAATGATCCAAAGTAATTTCTTATTCATAGATATTGTGTTTCAGTTTTGTATTGTCTCATTAGAGTTTTAGTCCCTGTCCTTTATAAAACTCCAGTACTTTCATTTTGAATACATAATCGTATTGGTTGGCTAGTTGCTGTACTTTAGCACGAAGCAGGTTATTTTGATTGGTAATTAAATCAAGTGAACCGAGTAACCCCACTTCATAACGTTTCAATGCAAAATCGTAAGCTTTCTGTGTGCTCTCAATTGTTTTCTTACCGGCATTAAATTTTTGCAGTGCCGCAGTAGCATTATTATATGCTGTATAGATATCCTGTTTCAGTTTCAGGTCGGCCTGTGTTTTCTGAAGTTCTACATTCCGCAGATCCAATTTAGAACGCTGATAAGCTGTTTTCGCCTGACCGCTATTAAAAATGGGGATGGAGAGATTAAGACCCACATTCTGACCAAAGTTGTTGGTGATCTGGTCGGTCCATCCTTTCCATAATCCGCTAAAGCCCCTGCTAGTTTGCGAAAAACGATAGAGCGGACTTTGTACATAATAATCAACATTGCTGATGGTTACCTTTGGTTCTGCACCGGTAACGGGGCTATATCCCAGGAAAGTAAAGCCTGTTATTTTTTTGAATGAATTGGAAAAGTTAGTTGCCAGGTTACCTCCAAAGCTGATGGTTGGATACATCTGCCCCTTTGATGCCAGTACAGATTTTTGTGCCGCTTTAATCCTGAAATCATTTGCTTTCTGTAATGGCTGCGATGTGAGTGCCAGCTGGTACACCAGTTCAGGTTGTAAGTCGCCAAAACTTTCAATGGGTATACTTTCTACCGGAGGCGCCTCCAGTTCAAAAGCAATGGCGGGATCGAGGTTTAACAGGCCTTTCAGGTTTAAAATATTCAACTCGTATCCTGTAACAGCCGCTACATAGTTGCTGCTGTCGTTGGCCAGCTGTGCCTCTATTTCTGCAAGATTCAGCTCAGGCAGTACACCTGCTTCTACTCTTTTCCTGGTAATATCTAATTGAGTTTGCGACTGCGCAATTTGTACCTGTGTAATTTTTACCTGTTCCTTTGAAGCCAGTATCTGCAGATAAAAATTGGCCACATTCAATGATATATCATTAGCCGTTCTTTCAACATCAGCAAGTGCGGCTTGCGCACTAAATGCTGCGGCCTGAATATTGTTTTTGATGGCCCCGCCATTATATAACTGGATGCCGGCATTCAATCCAAAGTTCTGATATAAAAACCGGTTGGTAGAGAACTGGTTGGTGGTGGGATCAATAGATCTACCAAAACGTACACCCGTTCCTGAACTCATATTTAGTGTAGGGTATTGATTCAGTTTTGCCTGGCGTGCCAGCAATGCACTGATCCTGGCCTGTACATCGGCCTGCTTTACAGAAATATTATTCTGTGTGGCATAGTCAATACATTTCCGCAGATCCCATTTTTCATTGGTGGTCTGAGCCTGTACCTGTACCAGAATGACACATCCCAAAAGGGCAATTAACTTCTTCATATATAACAAAAATAACAGTTTCCCAACCAGATAGATAATTTTCTGATAGGCGGAGTAGCATTAACTGAAACCGATCATAAGTCGTTATGAATGGTCCTTTATTACATCCAGTGCCTGGGCAAGGTCGGAAATGATATATTCCGGCTCCTCCAGTCCAACATACAAACGCAGGCTACGATGTAACTCAAGCGCCGGGTTAAACTGGTGGCGCGGCATCCCCGCACATTTGGGTATGATCAGGGATTCATGTCCACCCCAGCTCACTGCCATTAATATATGCTTCAGCCCATTACAGAAAATCTCTATGGCTTCACAGGATTGGGTCTTCAAAATAAATGTCAGTAAACCACATGCCCCTTTCATTTGGCGGTTGGCCAGTTCATATTGGGGAAATGATGGATCTAACGGAAAAATAACCCTTTCTACCAGTGGGTGAGACTTCAAAAATGTTATCACAGCGTGGGTGGTTCGGGTAATACGTTCCAAACGTGCCGGTAATGTTCGAAGACCTCTTATCAACAACCATGCGTTGAAGGGCTGGATACCGGACCCTATATTATTGTATTCGCTATTAAAGATACGGGTAATCTGTTTACTGCCGCCGCTTAAAACCCCTGCAATAACATCGCTATGACCACTGATATATTTTGTGGCAGACTGAAGCGTAAGGTCGATCCCCATTTCGTAGGGTTTCTGAAACAATGGGGTGCAAAAACTGTTATCGCAGATGGTTACAATATTTTTCGACCTCGCCAACCCGGCCACAGCACTCAGATCCTGCAGATCAAATAACCAGCTATTAGGCGACTCAAGATAAATAACAGTTGTATTGGGTTGAATGGCCTCTTCAAAATTAGTGATTGAAGTTCCATCAATATAAGTAACCGTTACCTGGAAACGTGTCAATATTTCATCGAACATTTTTCTTGCCCAGGTATAAGGGTCTTTTACACTTACAATATGATCACCGGTTTTCACATTGGCCAGCACTGCCGCAAAAATGGCCGCAGCACCACTATTAAACACAAGACAGTCTTCCGCCCCATCGAGCGCGGCTAACTTTTTCCTTAAAATTTCTACGGTTGGATTGAGCCCACGGCTATACAACCATGTGGAATATTCATCTTCGAAAGATTTCCGGAGATCATCTACTTTTTTAAAAGCAAAATTGCTGGTTTGCACAATGGGTGGCGACACCGCCCTGAAATATTCGTCCCTGTCTTCTGCGAGTTCATTCAATATATAAGAGATATCCATATAATACTATTGCTGGTTTTCCGTATTGGGTTTTCTGAATCTGGTACTGATGAAATAAATCAACATAAATCCGAGCAACACGCAGAAACCAACAAAGGCAGTATCAGGTGTTTGCATGGCAATGCTGATACCTACAAACAAATAGGCACTCATAAAAATGAGCGGCATCAGCGGAAACAGTTTCATTTTAAAAATGCCTGTACCATCGAGATGTTTTGTTCTTTTCCGCAGGATGAAAATAGTGGCACTTGATGCTACCATTCCAAAGCAATCGAGGAAAATAGTGAAGTTGAGTATCTTATCAAATGTTTGTGCAAAAAATAAAATGACGATGCACATGGCGGCAAACACGGTAAGTGAAAAAGTAAATACTTGGTTTTTCGGATTTTGTTTTGCAAAAAATGAAGGCAGTGTTTTTTCCTCACTCATGGCATACATTACCCTGGGGTTGCTCATGAGCAAAGCATTTACATAGGCGAGCACTCCAAAAAATAAAAAGAATGAAAAAATATCAGCGCCTTTTGCACCAAATGTTCTTTCCATTACCACATAGGCAATTTCTCTTTCACCCTTCATCTGATCGAACCCAACAATGGTATAATAACTCAGGTTTACCAACAGGTATAAAATGATAATGATGGCAATACCAATAAAAATACCTCTTGGAATATTTTTGGCCGGCTGGTTTACTTCATTACCAAAATTGATGGTTTGCTGATAACCTCCATAAGTAAATGATACCGCAATAAGACTGATACCAAGACTCTGAATCCAGCTCATTGATGCTGTTCCCGGCGCCGGTGCTGTTGTTGCTGCGGCTACAGTAACGCCCTGGTCATGCGGGAAGAAAAGCGCCAGAATCAACACTACAATCATTCCTATTTTAATCAGCATCAGTATATTCTGCGCATGTGAACTCATTTTCAATCCCATGAGGTTAATACCATAAAAAAAGATAATGGCAGCACAACTGATTAATGCTTTGTGAATATCTGTCCATTCAACACCAGGAAATAATTTGGTGATATACCCGCTACCAATCAATGCCACTGCACTTAAACTGGCCGCATTACTGATAAGAATAATACAATTAATGGCAAAGGCAATACTGGGATGATAGGCATAAGAAAATACTTTATAATAACCACCGGTTACCGGGTAGCGGCTACCAATTTCTGCATAGGTTAGTGCACCACACAGGGCCACAAAACCACCCAGTATCCATGCCGCGAAATAAACAGATGGTTCAATGGCATCTTTGGCACTGGTAGCTGCGGTTCTGAAAATACCCATTCCAATCACCAGACCAACCACGATCATGGTGAAGCTAAAAAGATTCAATTTTTGATCTCCCTTCATAAAAATGTAATGATATGGTGTTAAATGTAAGGAAAGATGGCGGATGTCTGATATAGGATGTCTGATGGCGGATGTTAGAAAAAAAATTACATCTAAATCTTTATATCCGCCATCAGACATCCTACATCAGACATCTTTCCCTACATTTGTGCCGTATTTGGTTCCCGCCGAGCGGGATTAAAAGGGAAGTCCGGTGTAAATCCGGCGCTATCCCCGTAGCTGTAAGCTCTTGGATGGTGAATGGTAAATGGTCAATGGCGAATTTTAGTAGTAATTACTTAATTCACCATTCACGATTCACTATTCACGACAACCACTGATGTTTCTACTAACCACTGTCTCGCCTTAGGCTGGATGGGAAGGTTCAACAACAGAGAGCAAGCCAGAAGACCTGCCAATGTACAGACGATCCATTCACGGCTTTCGGGTGAAAAGCATGGAATGTAAATGCTGTCTGCAGCGGCAATTTATGTTTCTCCGTTTTTTATGTTCCCTGAAAGCTCATTGTTCAACTATTTAACCAATAACAATGAGCAAAACAATTACGCTCCTCGTTTGCATGCTTACAGGTACTACCCTGCTGGCACAAAAAGACACCGTTACACTTGATGAAGTGGTAGTAACGGCCAACAAACTCGAACAAAAACAAAGTACAACGGGCAAAGTGATTACCGTTATCACTAAACAACAGATTGAAAAAAGCGGTGGTAAAACCGTGGCCCAGTTATTAAATGAACAGGCAGGTATTACCATCAATGGCGCCTTCAATAATGCCGGTAGTGTTCAAACCGTATATACCCGTGGTGCTTCTCCCGGGCGTACACTGATATTGATGGATGGCATTCCACTGAATGACCCCTCCACTATTACCACCGATTTCGACCTTAACTTTTTTTCTGTAAATGATGTGGAAAGAATTGAAGTATGTAAAGGACCGCAATCTACCTTGTATGGCAGCGATGCTATTGCAGGTGTTATCAATATTATCACTGTAAAAAAAGATACCAATAAACCTTTCAATATAAAAGCCACACTGAGCCAGGGTAATCTGGGCACATCAAGAAACAATGTGCAGGTATTTGGGAAAACCGGTAAACTTACTTATACCACCCGTTTTGCCCGTTTATTTACCAATGGTTTTTCTTCTGCCTACGACAGTACCGGCATCAGGAATTATGACAAGGATAAATATGATGGTACGGTAACAAGCGGACAATTATTCTATCAGTTGAATAACCATCTTGCTTTAAAAGCATTTCTCATGCACAGCCAGTACAAAGCCGGAATTGATGCAGGAGTGTTTAATGATGACCGCGATTATAATATCAACAATAAATCATTGATTACAGGTACCGGCTTTCAATACAGGAAAGGAAAACTGGCTATCACCGGTAATTACCAATACAGTGAGCTCACCCGTAATTACAGGAACGACAGCGCACATAAAACCAGCACCTGGTTTGAAGACAATACCTATTTTGGTAAATCGCAGTTTGTAGAATTATATGCCAGCACCAAATTAGGCAAAGGGTTTACATTACTTGCAGGCACCGACTATCGTTACAGTTCCTATAACCAGAATTATTTTTCTGTAAGTGCATTCGGTCCTTACAGAAGCCAGTTCCGCGACACTTCTTTATCGCAAACTGCTTTATACGCTTCTGTTATTTTTAATAGTCCCGACAAAAAATTCAATGTTGAATTAGGAGGCCGATACAATGATCATTCACGTTATGGTAATAACAGTACTTATACCTTTAATCCGTCTTATAGCTTCAATGATCAGTTTCGTGTGTTTGGTAGTATTTCAAGCGGTTTTAAGGCGCCATCATTGTACCAGTTAAGCTTGAACAGTAAACTGAATGCAGAAAAATCGGTTAACTATGAGGCCGGTGCCAGCTTTCAGCAAAAGCAGTTCAGCACAAGACTGGTCTATTTTAACAGGAAGATCAGCAATGGTATTGACTACAACTATATTACTTTCAACTATTTCAACTATGTAAAGCAGGTGGTTAATGGCCTGGAATGGGAACTGGCTGCGAAAGTTGGCAAAGCTGGTTTTAGCGCCAACTATACTTTACTGTTGAGTGAAGAAGTAACACAAAATCGCCTCACTACAAAAGATACCGTTACATACGATTATCTCTTACGCAGACCCAAACACCATATTAACCTGGCTGCTAATGTTGATGTTTGCAAAGGATTGAATGTGGCTCTTACCGGAAAATATGTAAGCAGTCGTTTTGATATTGGCGGATATCGTCGTGCAGATATTTCACTGCCTTCTTATTTTATCATCGGTGCTTCAGCAGATTATGTACTGAATCAGCAGGTACGTTTTTTTGCCGATGCTCAGAATATTACCGGTAAGAAATTTTTTGACACCAGAGGTTTTAATGCGATTCCTTTTCTCTTTAATACAGGAGTGACATTTAATTGGTGAGAAGTTAGGGGTTAGAGGTTGGAGGTTAGGATTTAGGGATGAGAGTTCGTGTTATTATCAAACAATACCAATGACACAAAAACATGAAATAAAGCATTGCCCACGATGCACCAAGCCATTTGAGTGCAAAGTGGGCAATATTCCAGCCTGTCAGTGCAGCGGTCCCAAACTAAGCCATGAAGAAAGGGTGTATATAGAAAGTAAATACACCGATTGTCTTTGCAGAAACTGCCTGGAGGCCCTTCAGTTTGAGTATAAGCTGGTGAAGAATCATGTGTTTAGGTTTTAAAAAGTATCGGTGTCGTGAATGGTCAATGGCCAATCGTTAATAATAAAATTTCATTCGCGATTGGCATTCACCATTGACTTTTCTTATCTTACCATTCAAATGACTCACCATGACTTTTCAGCTCGATCATCTGCTTACAACTACTTTTACACTGTTTGCGGTGATTGATATTGTTGGGTCTATTCCCTTGCTTATTTCATTAAAAGATAAAATGGGTGGTATCAGATCAACCCAGGCAACACTTATTTCTGGTTTACTGATGATCCTTTTTCTTTTTGCGGGCGAGGCTTTTCTGAAAATACTAGGACTTGATATCCGGTCTTTTGCAGTAGGTGGTTCTGTGGTGATTTTTTTACTGGGTTTGGAAATGGTATTGGGCCATGAAATTTTCAAGGGCGATAAAGATGCCAAATCGGGTTCTGTTGTTCCTATTGCATTCCCGATCATTGCCGGTAGTGGTACGCTTACTACTGTGATGTCGCTAAAAGCCAATTTCGAAGAAGTATATATACTGAGTGGCATACTTATTAATCTCGTTGTGGTATATGTTGTTTTGAAATCGTTAAGGGTTGTAGAGAAAGCATTAGGACCTGCAGGTTTACTGGCGGTACGTAAATTCTTTGGTGTAATACTCCTGGCAATTGCTGTTAAAATTTTCAGCAGCAATATTGCCGCATTTGGAAAATAAAATCCCATCAAAAAAATACTGAAACATAGCGAACTGGTTTTCTGGATCACCGCACTGATCCTCCTGTTCTTTTTACCAGGCTATAAAGAAGGGCAATCACTATGTATTTCCACACTTTTAGGTTTAGGCAAATGCCCGGGATGCGGTATTGGTCATGCCATACATGATGCACTTCATTTTCGGCTGACCAGTTCTTTTCAGCATCACCCGATGGGAATCTTTGCAGTTATCATTATATTTATACGGATAAAGCAACTCATCACCAATACCCTTACAACACATGAGACCCAACCTCTACAACCTCATTCCCGCTCTTGAAGGCGAAGAACTTGTTTTTATTCAAAACCTGACTGCGGGTTTATCAGACGAGCGTCTTTATAATTTCATTGCCGTTTATAATGGAAAAAGAAGAAAAACAGATCAGATATTACTTGGCTGTATTTTAGGATTTGTACTGGTAGCAGGCGTTCAGCGTTTTATGGTAAGGCAAAACGGAATGGGGCTTCTCTATCTTTTTACCGCAGGTCTTTGTTTTATTGGAACGATAGTAGACACAATCAACCACAAACAACTTTGTTTTGAATACAATAGCCAGATGGCGAGAGAGAGTATGGCGATGGTGCATTCGATGGGGTGAGAGAGGGGAGGCTGTGAGCGGTGAGCTTTGAGCTATGAGTTATTAGATAGAGCCTTTGGGAAGCTGTGGACTTTTCAAAGGCTTTTTTGTTGGGGGCTGGAAGTAATGTATTGACTTTCAAGAAAAGTGATTTATTGTATATGTGTTCGGGGTTAATTATATTTATTAGTTGTATGGTATTCGCAACCTCATTAGTATGACAAGAGAATATATCAAAGAAGCATATCAAAAATTAAGAACTAAACTTGACAGACAACCAAGTCAAGATGAATTTTTTGATAAGACAACTGTAACAGCTTACCATTTATTAAAATGTGCGAATTAACTTTTGGAAAGTTCCGAAACTTTCCAAAAGTTGCACTGAGGTAATTCAGTCAATAGTTTGAGCTCAAAAAATAGCACCTCCTTTAGTTTTGCAATCACAATTTCATTAACAACAAATAGCAGACAAACAACCAGACCCTTCCTCGCAATTCCCGATCATAGATCGGTATGTTTCCTTCAATACATTCAGGATAAACTAGAGTGACGGACCACACAGGTAAAAAGCAGCGAAGATGTTTGGCTTTGCCAAACATCTTCGCTCTCCTCTCTCACCCTTACACGTCACCCTGACAAGCATTCCGACTGCAAGTCGGAAACTGCGAGGAAGGGTCTTCTTAATAAAATAGGTAATAGTGTTTTCCCTCTTCGCAAGGTTTACTTAAGGGTGGAAACCAACAACTCCCGAATATCCACTTTCAAAAACTTCGAGATATCGTAAAGGGTTTCAACAGAGGGCTGCACTTCATTTGTACACCACCGGGAAACAGTTGACTCGGTTTTACCCAAATGACTGGCTAAATCCTTACTGCTTTTATTCTTTTCAGCAAGGACAGACTTGATTCTATTTAAGTTCAGTTTTGGCACAGTGTAAATTTATTGACTTCTGTTTCAAATATCGCAAATTCATAAAGAGTTGAGAATCATATTCAAACGACAATAAATTGTATTTTCGTGCGCTATTATTAGCATAATAATATTATTTCTTGTACTTTCATGAAAAAAAATTGTCGTCGTGGAGCAAGAAGAAATTTTTCAACAACCGAAAAAAAGACAATTGAAAGTGTATAGAAAGCACATTTCAAGGTCGTACCGCCGGTATGTTATCTTTCCCGAGATTCGTCTTTGTGGAAAATGGCTGCAGGATATTGGTTTCGGCTGCGGACAATCTGTAAAAGTTCTACATGAGAAAAATAAAATCATTATTACAGTAGACAACAAAACTGAAACCGGTCGTTAATTTACTTCTGTATAGCGTCTACTTAATCAAGAAATTCCGTGCTTATATATCACAAGGGCACTTTCACTAAAATAATACCGCATAACTCACTTACCCTAGATTGTATATCTTTGTTGCATGACTTTGGACAATGCCAAAATAGAATCAATTAAAAACTATTTCAGAACAAGACCTGTTTTGAAAGCATACCTGTTTGGGTCATATGTAAGAGGAGTTGCGGATAATAAGAGCGATATTGACATTTTAGTTGATTTAGATTACAGTCAGAAAATAGGATTACAGTTTATTCAAATGAAACTTGATCTTGAAAAAATCCTGAACAATGAAGTAGATTTGGTTTCTTCAAATGGCATGTCTAAATATATCAAACCACTTGTCGATGTAGAAAAGCGTTTGATATATGAAAAGTGAATTGGGAGATAAAATCAGATTGCAACATATTCTTGATGCAATTGATGAAATTCATACATATTTAGTTGCAGCAGATTTTTCTGTATTCCTCGATAATTCAATGATGAGGTTTGCCTGTATTAAACAAATGGAAATTATTGGCGAGGCAAGTAATCATTTATCAACAGCATTAAAATCTAAATTTTCAGATATAGAGTGGGCTCAAATTGTTGGCATGCGAAACGTATTTGCTCATGAATATTTTGGGATTGATGCCAGTGTAGTTTGGGAAATCATTAAAAATGATATTCCTGAATTAAAAGAAAAAGTGGGGCATATCTTAAAATCATTGCAGTAATTATTTGAGCTACTAAATCTGCTTCTCTTGCCTCTACCTCCACTCCTCCTCAGTGTATTCATAGTTTCACCTCCGTGTACGATCATTGCGTTTATCATTGTACCCATTTCTCCTAACCCCTAACACCTAACTTCCAACCCCTTTCCGAGGACGAACAGAGGAAGCAAAGAGGACCCAATGAGGAGGCAATGAGGAGAAATGAAGGATGAAGTCAATAAAATCAAGTGTTCCACGGGGCGTTCCGAGGAGGCAATGAGGAGAAAGAAAAACGGACCCCTTGATTTTATTGGGTTTGCTGCAATAAATCAATCATTTCCGGGGAGAAATAACCAGTTATCCCTGCTTTTCCCGGAGCCTGTCCCAGGTTTTCGAGGACTACGTCACAAATCAAATGTTCCACGGAAACGGGAACTTAGTTTTGTTTTATTGACAGTTGATAAAGGAATTGTATGCTTCCTTCTTTGCGGGTCTGCTTCATCAAAAAAATCTTACAATGTCTCTTAAAGAACAAAAGTATGTAGACACTTCGTTCTCCGCCGCAGCGGAGAACCTACATGCGGAGCTTCGTCCCCACAGTATTGTGGGGATTATACTATCCATTGTACACAAAAAAAAACAGGACTCCATCTTGTGTCCTGTCTCTTATACCTTGCTACTTGGCTGTGGCCTCGCCATCCACAGTGGTATCCGGAGCTTCGTCCCCACAGCGTTGTGGAGATTATACTATCCATTGTACACAAAAAAAGCAGTACAACTGCCTGCTTCTTACTTTCTTATTCCTTACTTCGTATTCGCTATTTCTTATTCTTTGTGGCCTCGCCAGGAATCGAACCTGGATCTGGAGCTTCGGAAACTCTTATACTATCCATTGTACTACGAGGCCAATATGTCAATTTAACTACTCATTGTAAGATAAAAGGGTTACTCTTATACTATATCCGCCTTAGGCGGATATTACGAGGCTCTTTCATTAAAACGGAGCAAAAATAATAGAAACAAACTAAACTCAACGTAATAACTCCTGTATCGCTGCTTTGAGGAAAACACCGGTAGGAACGCTGTTCATGATCTGCAGATCATCCCATATGCTGCTTTCATTGTTGAGGAACCTCAATACGAGGGCGGGTTTATTCTTTTGGAAGATGTTAGCAAATACCCTGTCACCATTTAATATACGGCGTTGAAGCACATTCAGCAGTACCGAATCATACAACCTGAACTTCCTTTCTGTATAACGCATTGCCTGTGCCGGGAACCGATGCTGAACCAGATGTTTGACAATAGTATCTGTTTTTTTCTGGATGAACTGAAAAGCATACCCACTGCTACCTTTTGCCTGTCCACCCGCGATTCCCATATTAATCACCCTCCCTTCTGCCGCTGGAAAAATATGGTTGGTCATCGGAATAATGCCAAACTCTTCATGTTCAATATTAAAGTGTTCAATGCCGAGGTATGTTTTTAGATAAGTATACAATTCACTTTCATATTTTTCTTGTGGCAGCAGCTGTTCTGTGAACAATGTATACTCTACTAATGCAGATTTTTCAGACAGTGGTAAAACATACATAAACGTAGTACCAGCTTCCTGTGACACCCTGAAATCCATAAAAGTGGCTTTTGCCGGATTAAAAACAGGCGCTTCAGTTTCAATGACCCATCCTTTGAAATGCTGCAGCAGCATGTATTCACCCTTATGAATAACAGGCTGATCGAATAAAATACTGTTGAATACATAATCTGCACTATACTCGCCCGATGTCAGTTTCACAAAAGCTGTATTATCGTTGGTACCTGTTGCCAGTACCGTTTCGTACAGAAAATGAATATTGTTTTTTGTTGCTGCCAGTTCCTGAATATGACGGTAAAAATCAATACCCCGGATCATCTTATACCTATAGGGCGATAATGGAAGGGTGGCAGAAAAGTAACTGGAATAAAAATCAACTTCATTCCAGTGCCGGTATACCAGCGGCTCAAATAAACCTTCGCCCCGCTCCCAGAAACACCAGGTTCTGTCGTTACTGGTTTTAGGAGCTTTGTCAACTACCAATATCTGCTTCTCATCAAAGAAAGGTTCCTGCATCATGCGCATCAGTAAGCTTAAGCCTGCACAACCGGAGCCGGAGATGATATAGTCGTAATGAGGGTGAATGGTCAATGGTGAATGATGAATCGTAAGATAAACAACTATTTGCTTTGCAGCTTTTCATCTTTGCGTACTTTATCCCAGTATTTTCTGGCTACAATAAGCATCCCGAAACTTTCTCCCTCGTGTTTATCTAAATGTTTGTGATGCATTTTATGTGCCCATCTTATCGCTTTTATATAACGGTTATTGCTTCTTGTAAACAATTTTATTCTTTGATGAATAATGATTTCATGCACCAGAAAATAAGCAAATCCATACATAGCAATACCTGCTCCTATACTTACCACCCAGTATACCTGGTTCATACTTCCCAGCATAATGCACAACCAACTGGGAATAGCGAATATGACAAAAAATGCGTCATTCTTTTCAAAAAAACCGGGTCCTTTCTGGTGATGATCTTCATGCAAATACCATAAAAAGCCGTGCATCACAAAACGATGCGTAAGCCAGGTAATGGCTTCCATGATACAAAATGTAAGTAATGTTATGAGGATATAAATCAGCATACTATAAATACCATCTTAAGATTAAAAAAAATATGAGTTGAATAGTAAACAAATGTACCGCAAAATGGTTGGCCTTTTCAAAACGCAGGTAGCTGAACAGCCATATTAAGGCGGCACTGATCAGGAACCAGCAGAGATAATTATAAAAAGGTATTGTACCTCCCTCCCATTGCCAGAAACCCAATTGAACAGCCACGGGTTCCATCACCCAGTCGAAAAAAACAGTAAGTAAAGCCCCATCCACAACCAGTGAAAGGGTAATTAATTTTTTGGAAAGATGTGTACCCGATTCTTCATATTTATTCCTTATCCATTCGTGCAATAAATGTATGATGACGCCCGATGAATAAACCATCACAAACCAGTTAATACCTATGAGCCAGGGAACAGCATTTAAATGAGGCCCCAATACAGAACCATAACTATAGCAACCAAATAATTTCCCGGTATTTACGCCGATCATTTCTGTACCTATGCCCGTTAAAAAAGCAGCCAGTACAAAAAAAATGAAGAATTTGTTGGGTTTAGGTTGATTCCATAATAACAAGAGAAACATCAGTAATAAATTCAATGGCGTGTTTGAAATAAACCATTCGTTATGCTCCGTAAAAAGTATGCCTACCAGCCCGCTTACATGAAAGAGGATGGCAATAAATACTGATATGTGTAGTTTATAACGACTCACGAATGTTTCTTTTTTCGCTGATCGTTTTGTACCAGCTTCGCCATAATAGCGGCACTTTTCAAACATAAAGGTATTCCTCCTCCGGGGTGAACACTTCCACCTACAAAATACAACCCTTTAATTTGACGGGAGAAATTCGGATGCCGCATAAAAGCAGCCATTCGTGAATTGGAACTGGTGCCATACAGTGAACCCTGATATGAACCTGTTTTCGATTCAATTAAAACCGGATCAAGCACGGTTTCTGTTTCTATTAATGAACCAATATCTGTTTTCAGCATACGACCGAGTTTATTAATAATTGCAGCTCTACTTGTTTCTTTAAGTTTACTCCAGTCCTGACCCACATTTGCCGGAACATTGATCATAACAAACCAGTTCTCTTTTCCTATGGGTGCCTGTTTTCCCGGCTCACATTTAGATGTAATATTGATATATACCGTTGGATCTGCAATTACTTTTTTCAATCTGAAAATATGATCAAACTCCTGCTTATATTCTTCACTAAAGAAAATATTGTGCAGCCCCAATGCTGAGAATTCCTTTTTTATTCCCCAATAAAAAATTAATGCACTGCTGCTCCGCTCCTGCTTTAATATTTTTTTTGCTGTTACCGGGTCATTCAATAAACGCAGGTAGGTAAAATAAGCGTCTACATTGCTTACCACCACAGAAGCCGGTATATTCCTGCCATTAACTACCACGCCAACGGTCTGATGGTTGTGGTTAATGATTCTTTCTACAGGTTGATTAAAATTAAACCGAACCCCTTTTTTCTCTGCCAGTTTAAATAAGGTATTTGTAATACTGATCATGCCTCCTTCCGGATAAAAAGTACCTTCATTATGTTCAAGGTGTGGAATAAGACTTAACATTCCCGGGGCCTTAAACGGGTTACTTCCATTGTAAGTGGCATACCTGTTAAACAATTGCACCACTTTGGGTTGGGTGAAACTATTTGTATTCACCTGGTGCAGGCTCTTGAATAAATGCTTTGAACGAACAGTACTCAATGCCTTACCAACAGGTGCTTTCCAAAGTGTGGACCGCTTATGTAAGGAATGATTCAGAAAAACGTTTGCAATATTTTCATACAGGCTACCTGATTGAGATAAATATTGTTTTACATGTTCAACCGGCTCACCCGTTTTTCGGTTCAGTTCATCTGCAAACTGATCCTGGTTAGCCGATGCCCGTACTACTGTTCCGTCTTCGTAAAAATAAAAACAGGAGTCAGGCATTTTTCTGTAATGGAAATAATCTTCGATAGGTTCTCCCGCCAAAGCAAAAAGCTCTTCTATATTGGCAGGTTGAGTAAAAAGACTTGGGCCGGTATCGAAATGATAACCTTCGGTTTCAAAGTAGCCCAGTTTGCCCCCCGCGCGATCTGCCTGTTCAAATACCTGTACTTCAAAACCCTGTATGGCCAACCTGATCGCTGCAGCGAGCCCGGCCACACCTGCACCTATTATTACTGCCGAAGGTTTTGTATGCATGGGTTATGATTTATGATTCTCCAGGTACCAGTCACGTACTTTAGGGAAAGCAATATGAAACCATGCTGTAAATGTGTGAGGTTCCTGCTCGAGCAAAGATGCCACTTCTTCCAATGACCTGTAAGCATAGGATTCCACTTCTTCTTTGTTAATGATAATATCGCCTTCGTAACTGCCAATAAATACGTGATCAAATTCATGTTCTGTTAATCCGTTTTCAAAAGAGGCATTGTACGTGAAAGAAAATGCTTTTATTAAATCGGTAGTGAAGCCCATTTCTTCCTGAAGCCGGCGTATGGCTGCGGCTTCAGTTGGCTCTCCCAGACGTGGGTGACTGCAACAGGTGTTGGTCCACAAGCCACCACTATGGTATTTTGCAATGGCTCTTTTTTGCAGTAAAAGTTCCTGTTTTTTATTAAAAACAAATACACTGAATGCACGATGCAATAATCCTTTTTCATGTGCCTTCATTTTTTCTATTACGCCCAGCACTTCGTCCTGTTCGTTCACCAGTATCACTTGTTCCATACCATAAAAATAAGTGTTCTATTTCTGAGCTCAGAGTAAATTAAAATGACTTCGGATACCCGCTTTGGCAAGAATGAATACTTTACCGTAATCCGGTATCCTAATCCTTTCTTCCATAATTTTTTGTGGCCGTACTTTTTTAATCTTTTGGAAGAGTGAGAGATAATATTTGTATGCCACATATACACCGAAACGCGATTTCATTGGCAATTTGAGAATGCCTTCATATGCATGATTAAAATCGCGCTGAATATCTTCCTCAATTGACTGTTTATCTTCCAGTGTAAAGTTCCTGAAATCGCACCCGGGAAAATATACCCTTTCAAGTCCTTCATAGTCTGCTTTCAGATCGCGCAGAAAATTTACTTTCTGAAAAGCGGCTCCAAGGCTTCTTGCATAAGGTTTTAACTGCTCATATTTTTCTCTGTTACCGTCGCAAAAAACAAACAGGCACATAAGGCCCACTACTTCTGCACTTCCATAAATATATTGTTCATATCCTGCACGGTCGTATTTGCGTTGGTTTAAATCGAGTTCCATACTGTACAAAAACGCATCAATAAGTTCCCTGTCTATTTGATACCGATTAACCGTTAATTGAAAACTATGCAGGATGGGATTCATGCTGATGCCTTTTTCAAGTGCATCATAAGTAGCCGTTTTAAATTCGGCCAGTAATGTTGCTTTATCATAGTCATGAAAACTGTCTACAATTTCATCTGCAAAGCGAACGAACCCATAAATATTAAATATGGGCGTGCGCAGGTCCTTATGCAATAACCGGATAGCAGATGAAAAACTCGTGCTGTACTTCTCTGTTGTGATCCTGCTGCAATCCTGGCTTACTTCATGAAACAGTGTGATCATTTGTTGTTTGTTTATTCACAGACCGGGTCTGTGTATATGTTTAATTAGTTTATCCGTATGCTTTTATTACTTCCCCGGCCACTACTTCTCCACTGATCAGACTGGGCGGCACACCCGGGCCGGGCACCGTTAGCTGGCCGGTATAAAATAGATTCCGCACTTTTTTACTCCGACATGCTGGTTTTAAAACAGCAGTTTGGCCTAAAGTGTTCGCTAAACCATAAGCATTTCCACGAAAGGCATTGTATTCAGATACGAAATCGCTGTGCGCAAAGGATTTTTGATAAATAATGGCTTCTTTAACTGACTGTTCCGTTTGCTGCTCAAGTCTTTCTATCACTTTATCAAAATAAAACTGTCTTCTTTCTGGTGAGTCATCACTCAATCCGGTTGCAACGGGTATCAAAAGAAAAAGGTTTTCACAACCTTCCGGCGCCACCGTGGTATCAGTTACCGATGTTACACTCATATAAAACAATGGATCGGATGGCCACTCTTTGGTTGTATAAATTTCTTTTCCATGCACTTCAAAAGAGGTGTCGAAAAATAAACTGTGATGACGGATATTACTGAGCCGCTTGTTCAATCCCACATAATACAAAAGACAACTTGGCGCCATTACTCTTTTGTTCCAGTAAGCAGGGGTATAGGTGCGGAATGATTCAGGTAATAAATTCATTTCAATATGATGATAATCTGCGCCACCAATCACTACATCAGCTTCATATACACGATCCTGTGTTAGCACCTGCCTGGCGGCATTTTGTCTGATACTTATTTGTTGTACATTCTGATTAAATGCAAATTGTACACCTAATTCCACAGCCAGGTCATACATCGCTTTAACAATCTGAAACATTCCTCCTTCCGGATACCAGGTACCTCCTTTAATATCTGCATAATTCATCAGGCTGTATAAAGCAGGTGTATCTTCAGGTAAAGCTCCCAGAAACAATACCGGAAACTCCATGAGTTCGCGGAGTTTCGGATGCATAAAGTATTTAGCAACATGCGATTTAATGGAGCGGAACACATCAAGTTTAAACACACCGCTTACCAGCTCCCAATCAAGAAATTCGGTTAATGACTGACCGGGTTTGTGTACCAGTTTATGAATACCTACTTCATATTTGTATGCGGCTTCTTTTAAAAATAAATCCAGTTTCGCACCAGTTCCCGGTTCTATTGTATCAAATAATGATTGTAGTTCTTCGTAATTGGCAGGTATATCTACAGGGCCATCGGGCCAGTAAACACGGTAAGAAGGGTCAAGTCTTTTTAACTGGTAATAATCAGCAACCGATTTTCCGAACTGTTTGAAATATCGTTCAAATACATCAGGCATCCAGTACCAGCTTGGCCCCATATCGAAAGTAAATCCTGATTCCGAAAACTGGCGCGCCCTGCCACCGGGTGTGGCATGTTTTTCCACAACCGTTACCTGCCATCCTGCTTTGGCCATAAAAGAGGCAGCAGAAAGACCGGCAAAGCCGCTTCCAATAATGATTACTGATTTACTCACTCGTTAGAAAATTAGACAAAAAAACTTAATACCGTTGTAACTGGTTTTTGAGCAGTTTGCGGGCAAAATGTATACGGCTCTTTATGGTACCCAATGGCTCGTTCAGCATTTCTGCAATTTCATGATACTTATATCCGTCAAAATATAACAGGAAAGGATTTCTGAATATCGCAGGCAGGTCATGAATGGCTTCCTTCACTTCCTTCAGGTTAATATTAGCAATGGCATCATTTGCTACGGCACCCTGGTTAATATTCAGTAAAAATTCATTGGGTGTACTGTCGAATATGGTTGCCTGCTTGCTTTTTCTGCGATAATTATTGATAAAAATATTACGCATGATGGTGTACAACCATGCTTTAATATTGGTGCCAACATTGTATTTGTCTTTATTGGCCAATGCACGGTACATGGTTTCCTGTACCAGGTCCTTTGCCGCTTCCGTGTCACGTGTAAGTGTAACGGCAAAAGGTTTCAAAAACTCTGTATTGTTCAGCAGCATTTGGTTAAACTCTAATACCGACATAATGAGTTTGTTTAATTATTTACTTTGTAAAGTTAAACAAACTTATGAGACTTTAAAATTATTTTGTTTAATTATTTTGATAAAAGGTAAAACAAAATAATTCAATGCGTTATGTATGCATAAAAAGGAGTTAGGAATGCGAATCAAGGGTTGAAAACGTGATTTAAGAAAGCGGCTGCAATTTTTCCAAAGATGTGTACGAGTAATCCTTTTGTTGATCGGACTCTATGTGCGTTTTGAATTTCTGTTTTGACATTCAGCC
>JBMOKQ010000056.1:0-92609 GCA_049324295.1 Bacteroidota bacterium | reverse complement strand
TGTAGAAGATTTTATGACAAAAAGAAAAAATGATAAAACGCAGGTAAAAAAGTACTTTCATGAAAAGCACGTCAGATATGCTGCATAGCGATTTTATCCTTACTATTTTACTAAACGATTAATAACTATGGTAAACTACCTCACCTCCTTGTCTTCACCTGTTCCATCATTCCTGTTTTCCATGAGGTGAAATTGCTTGTGAGGATATGCTGACGGGCCTCACCTACCAGCCATAAATAAAAGGAGAGATTTTGAATACTGGCCAGTTGCATACCCAGTATTTCATCGGCTACAAATAAATGACGCAGGTAGGCTTTGGTATAAAAACGGCTCATTTCATTATCCAGGCCCGGATCAATGGGTGAAAAATCATTGGCCCATTTTTTATTTTTAATGTTTACCACTCCTTCCGTTGTAAAAATCATTCCGTTCCTGCCGTTACGGGTGGGCATTACACAATCAAACATATCAATACCCCTGTCTATACATTCCAGCATGTTCCAGGGTGTTCCTACACCCATGAGGTAACGGGGTTTATTGAGTGGCAGATTTTCTGTACACAGTTCGGTAAATTCATACATCATTTCTTCCGGTTCTCCCACACTCAACCCTCCAATAGCATTACCCACGGCTCCTTTCGATGCAATGTATTCGCAGGATGCTTTACGTAGGTCTTTATAAATGCTACCCTGAACTATCGGAAACAGGTTCTGTGTATATCCATATTTATCGGGTGTTTCAGCCAGTCGCTGCACGCATCGGTCGAGCCAGCGATGTGTGAGTTCCATACTTTTTTTGGCATAGCCATATTCACTCGGGTATGGCGTACATTCATCAAATGCCATAATAATATCGGCGCCGATATTTCGTTGAATATCCATTACAGACTCAGGCGAAAACAAATGCCTGCTTCCATCAATATGCGACTGAAACATTACACCTTCTTCTTTAATCTTTCTGTTGGCGGCGAGCGAGAATACCTGGTAGCCGCCGCTATCAGTTAAAATAGGACGGTTCCAACCATTAAAACGGTGCAATCCTCCTGCCGCTTCCAATACTTCTGTACCCGGACGAAGATATAAATGATAGGTATTTCCGAGAATAATCTGCGCCTCCACATCATCTTTCAACTGCTGTTGTGTAACGGCTTTTACGGTACCCACCGTACCTACGGGCATAAAAATGGGAGTTTGTATTTCGCCATGATCGGTTTTGATCTTTCCCGCCCTGGCCCTGCTGTTGGCTGATGTTGTTTCCAGTTCAAATGTAAGTGCCGCCATTCGGCAAAAGTAGTCCGAAAGACCGGAAGTCGGAAAGTCCGGAAGAAACTTGAATAGGAAAACATTTCTCTCGGACTTCCGGACTTTCCGACTTTCGGACCTGCAGCTTGCTGCCCCCGTACTTTTCCACATCTCCACACTCTACTCACACATAGCTCTTTCAAACCCTATTTTTGCCAAATGACCGTACCAACTCTGCTCTGGGATATTTGTTTTTATCTCTTTTGTGGCATTATTGCCATTCAGTTGTTTTATTACCTGTATTTTTTTCAGCGTCTTGCTTTTTTTCGTTCCCCTAAAAAAGAAACTTCTATTGAACATGCTGTTTCTGTTGTAATCTGTGCAAGAGATGAAGCCCATAACCTGGTAAAAACACTGCCTGGTGTATTGGTTCAGCAATACAAAACCACACATGAAGTAGTATTGGTAAACGATAATTCTACTGACGATACCAAATACCTGGTAGATGAGTTCAAAAAAATGTTCAAAAACATTAACTATATCGAACTCACACAGGAAGCCAAGATGATCAGTGGAAAAAAATTCCCTTTATCAATGGGTATTAAAAGTGCCAGGCATGAAATTCTGTTGCTCACCGATGCAGATTGCGTTCCTGCTTCAGAACACTGGATACAACATATGCAGGAATGTTATACTGATGGAACAGAAATTGTACTCGGTTATGGTGCCTATCATAAAAAACCGGGGTTGCTTAATAAATTAATTCGTTTTGAAACTTTTCATACAGCCATCCAATATTTATCATATGCACTCGCCGGTGTTCCATATATGGGAGTAGGAAGAAACCTGAGTTATAAAAAAGATGTATTCCTGCGCAATAAAGGATTTTCATCCATTAACCAGATACCCAGTGGTGATGATGATTTGTTTATTAACCAGGTGGCTCGTCCCGACAACACCACTATTTGTATAAATACCGAGGCGCATACTTTAAGTGAGCCCAAAACAAGATGGAGCGACTGGATGACACAAAAATACCGTCATTATACCACCAGCAATTATTACAAAGGATCTCATAAGTTTTTACTCGGTCTCTATTCATTCTCGTTGTTCTGGATATATCCATTGCTGGCCGTGAGCATTGTTTTTTATAACTGGTGGTTAGCATTGGCCGTATTTGGTGTTCGCTTCCTGGTTCAGGCAGTAGTTTTGTATAAATCAATGAAAAAACTGAATGAAAAGGATCTTTGGCCCTGGTTTCTTTTCTTTGACATCTGGATGTTCTTTTATTTCATCTTTACCGTTCCCGCCATATGGAAAGCACCACGCAAAAACTGGGATTAGTACTGAAATATTTCAGTGATTTTACAGCGCATCAAATTCAACAGTTTGAAGCATTGGAAGAACTATACAAAGAGTGGAATGCAAAAATCAATGTGATTTCCAGAAAAGATATTGACAGTATTTACCTGCATCACGTATTACATTCATTGAGTATTGCCGCTATTGCCGATTTTCAACCCGGCTCACAGGTGATTGATATTGGCTGTGGTGGCGGTTTTCCGGGTGTACCACTGGCTATTTTTTTCCCGGAGGTAAAATTTCACCTCGTTGACAGTATTGCAAAAAAATTAAAAGTAGTAACTGCTGTTGCGGAAGCTGTAGGTATTAAAAATATTACCACACAACATAGTCGTGCCGAGGAAATAAAGAACAGGAAATTTGATTTCGCTGTATCACGTGCCGTAGCCCCTCTAAAAGATCTCTGGCAATGGGCAGGTCCATTATTGAAGAAAGGTCATCAGCAGGAGATTGCCAATGGTCTTATTTGTTTAAAAGGTGGTGACCTGGCCCAGGAAATTTTTGAAAGTGGCCTGCGGCCGAGGATGATGCCCGTAGATAAAATTTTCCCCGAAGAATACTTCGCAGAAAAATACATTCTGCACGTAACCAAATAACTCCGTGTAACTCTGTGCCTTACTCCTTTACCTCTGTGGTTAACCACGGAGTTGCGCAGAGTGAGGCACAGAGTTACACGGAGGGGTTGCGGGGAAGTTAGGGATGATAGAGCTGCTGAATTTTTTTTCTGTTTCCTACAATCCACACAATATCATCCCATTCCAGTTGTGTAAAAGAAGATGGATTGAGTATACGTTCTCCTTTTCGTTCAATACCAACCACCAGTCCATTTGTTTTTTCCCTGATACCCGATTCGCGGATAGTAAGTCCTTTTAAGCGGGTATGTTCATCTACCACAATTTTTTCCAGTTCCACCAGTTCTTTTTCGGTATCAGATTCTTCTGAATAGGGTATCATAATCTTCCCGAATTCCAGCATCTGTTGATCGGTACCTATCACGCCAATATTATCGAATGGAAATATTTTTTCTGTTCTTGCAGGTGCAAACATCACTTTATTGCCTCTTTCTATAAACGCCACATTAATGCCATATGATTCACGCCATTGCAGTTCTTCCAGTGTTTTACCGATATAACCCGCATGCGGGCTGATCCTATACTGTGTAAGGTGAGCATCCCATGGCGATAAATGGCTCTGTGTTTTATTTTGTTCCAATAATTCCTTTTCATGCAGATTTTGCAGAAACCTGTCTTCTAACCGTTGGTAAAAACTTTGTAACCGCTGTCGAAATAATATACCAATGATCAGCATTACTGCCAACGTGCCGCCTACTGCTATCCAGAAATCAAAAAGCTGGCGCAAGAGGAAACCAACCAGCACTACTGCAATGGCATTCCGGGCAATTTCAAGCATTACGAGTGGGCCGTGACTGTATTTGCGATCGAGCCACAAGGCAGCATAAGCACTCTTGTTCATTTTTTTTACCGTAAGTGCCCAGATAAAAGGTGCCATAGCTATTAATCCAATTACTGCACTGATGATTTTTGCAGTAAGAGGTTCCTGTATATATTTCAGTAAAAAAGGTTGAAGAAAATAAGCAATGAGTAAAGTGAGTGCAATCATCATTACCCCATTCAGTATAATGATTTGAATATAAAAACGCAATAATCTTTTCCAGTTACTTTCACTTTCTATGATCTGTGAACTGCTGCTGTACTTTTCCAATGCAGTAATCCATTTACCTGGCAACACTCGTAATAAAAACTGATGCAATGGTTCTGCCAGTTTAATCATGTAGGGTGTGGTGAATGTAGTAATAACTGATACTCCTACTGCTATCGGGTATAGATAAGAACTGGTTACATTGAGCGATACACCAAGTGTGGCAATAATAAACGAGAATTCCCCTATTTGCGACATACTTGTACCTGCCTGTACCGCCTGCTTAATGGGGCGGCCCGCCAGTAATGCACCTGTTGTTACAAATATTGTTTTACCCAGTATAACAGCCATGGTCAGCAAAAACACAGGCAAAGCATATTCTACCAGTATTTCAGGATCAATCAACATACCTACTGATACAAAAAAAATGGCCCCAAATAAATCTTTTACAGAAGTAACCAGGTGTTCTATCTTATGGGCCTGTGTTGTTTCAGCCAGAATAGAACCCATGATAAAAGCACCGAGTGCCGCTGAAAATCCTACCTGGTCAGCCAATACTACCATTCCCAGGCATAGTGCCAACGATATTACCAGCAGGGTTTCGCTACTAAGCCATTTCTGCACTCTTTTGAAAAAAGTAGGTAATAAAAAAATACCCATCAGGAACCAGAGACAAAGAAAGAAAAGCAGTTTGCCAATCGATAAGAACATCTGTGTGCCTTCAAACTGTTTACTTACCGCTACGGTCGACAATAATACCATAAGGAGTATGGCCACAAGGTCTTCAATCACCAACACACCAAGCACCAGACCCGTAAATTGTTTGGTTTTCAAACCAAGTTCATCAAATGCGCGAAAGATAATAGTGGTTGATGATATGGCTATAATACCACCCAGGAACATACTATCCATCGATGACCAGCCCAGTAATTGCCCCATACCATAACCCAGTAGCATCATACACAACAGTTCTGTAATACCGGTAATGGCCGCTGATCCACCCACTTTTACCAGTTTTTTGAAACTGAATTCAAGCCCTAACGCAAACAAAAGAAACACAACCCCTATTTCGGCCCATATTTTTATTCCCTCTACATCACCGATGGTAGGAAAGAGTTTGAAATTGGGTCCAACAATCAATCCTGCTATAATATATCCCAATACAACAGGTTGCTTGAATTTTTTAAACAACAAAGTAATCACCGCTGCCGCTCCAAGAATAAGGGCCAGGTCTTTAATTAGAACCGGTACATGTGCCATAGTCCAATCTTTTAAAAAACAAATAATGCGCTCAGGGAATTGCGAGAATATACAAAAAAATTCGGAACTGTTTATGACTTCAGCAAATGTTCCAGTACATGGTGTACTGCCGGACAAAAAGTTGAATTTTTCAGCGTAATGGCAGGCCTTTTTATCAGAACATCTTCATCTGTGTAAGGAAAACGTTTGCAATCAGATGGGCGATCCTCATAAATACTGCAATAATTATCTTCACCAAGGAATGGACAGGGTTTCGTGTTGGTAACATAATCGCCATCAGTATCAAGTGTCAGATACGTATCAATAAAAACACTTTCTTTTATTTTCAATAATTTACTGATACGCTTTATATCGGGTGTTTTAAAGCGTGGTGAATAATTCTTGCAGCAATTGGCACAGGTGAGACAATCAACTTCTTCAAAGGCTTTCCCATGCAGATCGGGCAATTGTTTCAATACTTTATTCTTATCTGCACGTTGCAGAAATTGTTTGTATTGTTTTTGATGATCTGCACTTAACTTTTCCCATTGCTGCATGAAAAGAATTTAGGCAAAGATAACCTTATTTGATTAGTAGGTCTCAGGACACCAAAATGTAGATAAACATTGCAATCATTAACACAACCATCCATAAGGCAATTCCCATTATGTTAGCCACCGACACCATGAATATTTCTCCGAAACCTTTTAGTTTCAAAAACTTAGTGTATGCATAACTGGTATAAGCCAACTGCACTATAAGATTAAAAATGGCCAAAAAAAATAGCTTGTCAGACAAAACAGACATCAACGGAATAAGCGTAAGCGAACTAAACAATGAGAGCATACTGGTTAGTATGAAATAGGCCACCAGGTGTTTGGTATAATTAAACCGTTTCCCTTAAAATACAAGCCAGAAAGCCAGCGCCATAACAGGCACAGTAAAAAAGATAACAATATTGGTTTTCTTCTCCAGAAACTCATTCACCTCATTCATTTTTTTAGAAATATGCTGGAGTATTGCTTTTTTTTCTGCTGTTTCGGCCGTTTTAATCTGTTTTTCAATCATTGCGTTGTTCTTCTGATAAGGATGGAAAACAGAGTTCATGAATACAGAAAAACCAAGAATGATGATCAGTAAAGTAAAGGGGTTAAAATATTTTTTCTTTTCCCTTCTATAATATACTCCCGTAATACTACTCCAGGCTTTATGATTAATTCTTTCCACAGGAAAAGAGCTCCTTTATCTGCATGCGTAAATGCATGTAACAGCTCATGGAGGAAATGTGGGATGGTAAACCTATGAATACTTGTTTTCTGACCACATCCGGGACAGGTATTAAAATCGGGGGCAGTTCCTGCCGCAGTTGAGGCAATGCATTGATTTCATTTGTAATATTATGATTTTAAAAATATTGAGATGACTTGATTCACAGCTTATTAACCAAGTAAACAAAAGATGAATTTTCCCATTGCGGAATCTTACCTTTGCGCCGTTTAAAGCCCGGCCTTCTCAAGCCGGTTTTCATACCATCATTTTAAGCCATTCCTGAATATGAATCTTTTTGAACAACAATCAGCAGAGTTTCAGACACGTCATATCGGCCCCAATGAAGCCGATACCCGAAAAATGTTAGAAGTTATTGGCGCAGGTTCACTGGATGAACTCATCAGTAAAACAGTTCCTGACAGCATCCGCATCAAAAAACCTTTAGGTGTACCTGCCGCTATCAGTGAATACCAATACCTCAGCGAACTCAAAAAGACCGCTTCCAAGAACAAAGTATTCAAAAACCACATTGGCCAGGGCTATTATGGTACTATTACACCCAGCGTAATCCTTCGCAATATTTTTGAAAACCCGGGATGGTACACTCAATATACACCTTACCAGGCTGAAATTTCACAAGGCCGTCTTGAAAGCCTGCTCAATTTTCAGACCATGGTATCTGACCTTACCGGTCTTCCTATTTCCAATGCTTCGTTATTGGATGAAGCTACTGCCGCCGCAGAAGCCATGGCCATGATCTTTCATCACATCAATAAAACCGATGTAATCAGCAAACCTAAAATTTTTGTTGATCAGCACACTTTCCAGCAAACCATTGATGTGCTTGTTACAAGAGCTGAGCCTATAGGAATTGAAATCGTTATCGGAGATTATACTAATACAAATATTGATGAAACCTATTTTGGTGCCCTTTTACAATACCCAAACAGTATAGGTTCTGCAGAAGACCATAGAAGCTTTATTGAAAAAGTACACAGTGTTGGAGGCTTAGTAATTATGGCTACCGATTTGTTGGCCCTTACATTACTCACTCCTCCGGGTGAATTGGGTGCAGATGTAGCAGTGGGTAGTGCACAACGTTTTGGTGTACCCATGGGTTTTGGCGGACCTCATGCTGCTTTTTTTGCCACACAAGACGATTTTAAAAGAGGAATGCCTGGTCGTCTGATCGGTGTAAGTATTGACGCTCAGGGTAACCGTGCATTGCGCATGGCACTTCAAACAAGGGAACAGCATATTAAAAGAGAAAAAGCTACATCAAATATCTGTACCGCCCAGGCCCTGCTGGCAAATATGGCGGCAATGTATGCCGTATTTCATGGTTCAACAGGTCTACAGCAAATAGCCACCCGTGTTCATCTCCTGGCTAAAGCATTATCGAATGGACTTGCTAAAATGGGAATTGAACAAGTAAACAAAAGCTATTTCGATACCTTATCTGTTTCAGGTGTTGATGTGGAAGCTGTTAAGCAAGCTGCAGAAACTGCAGCAACCAATTTCTTCTATCATAAGAATAGTGTAATCATCAGTATTGATGAAACTGCTTCTGCTAATGACATCAATGCAATACTTGACATTTTTGCAAAAGCAACCGGAAAACCTGCAGTAACAGTTGCTGCTAATGAATTAGCTGACAGCAGCTACCAGTTAAGTGCGGAACTGGTTCGCAGTTCTACCTATCTTACTCATCCTGTTTTCAATACCCACCACAGCGAGAGCCAGATGATGCGATATATTAAACAACTGGAAAATAAAGATCTTTCCCTCAATACCAGTATGATCAGTTTAGGAAGCTGTACCATGAAACTGAATGCAGCAACGGAAATGATACCGGTAAGCTGGCCGGAGTTTGGAGGATTGCATCCTTTTGCACCAGTATCACAAACAGCGGGTTACCAGCAAATCATCAATGAACTGAATGATTATCTGTGTAAGATAACAGGCTTTACTGCATGTAGCCTGCAACCAAACAGTGGTGCACAAGGTGAATATGCCGGTTTATTAACCATTCGGGCATACCATGCTGCAAGAAACGAGGCACACAGGAACGTGGTGCTTATTCCCATCAGCGCGCATGGCACCAACCCCGCAAGTGCTGTTATGGCAGGATTTAAAGTAGTGGTAGTAAAATGCGACGATGCAGGTAATATTGATGTGGCAGACCTCAAAGCAAAAGCAGAACAATACAAAGACAGTTTAGGTGCATTGATGGTAACCTACCCATCTACACATGGTGTATTTGAAGAAACCATCAAAGACATCTGCCAGATCATTCATAATAACGGCGGCCTGGTGTATATGGATGGGGCCAATATGAATGCACAGGTTGGATTAACAAGTCCGGGCATGATCGGTGCTGATGTTTGTCACCTAAACCTCCACAAAACCTTTGCTATTCCACATGGTGGTGGTGGCCCAGGCATGGGTCCTATCTGCGTAAACGATAAGCTGGCCCCATATTTACCGGGGCATACAGTACTGGGCAATCCTGCCTTGGCTGTAAGTGCTGCCCAATACGGTTCTGCAAGTATCCTGCTTATCAGCTATGGATATATTAAAATGCTGGGAGAAGAAGGTATCAGACGTTCTACGGAATATGCAATACTGAACGCCAATTACATGAAAGCACGTCTCAAGAAATACTACAAAATATTATACACCGGAACAAACGGCACCTGTGCACACGAATTTATTGTTGATCTGCGTCCGTTTAAACAAAGTGTAGGTATTGAAGCAGAAGATGTGGCAAAACGATTGATCGATTACGGTTTCCATGCTCCAACCATGAGCTTCCCTGTTCCGGGTACCATTATGATTGAACCTACAGAAAGTGAAGATAAAGCTGAGCTGGATCGTTTCTGCGATGCACTGATTTCAATTTATGAAGAAATAAAAGCCATTGAAGAAGGTAAGTCTGACAAAACAGATAACCCGCTGAAAAATGCTCCTCATACACAAGCTGTTATTTGCAGTGATGAATGGAATCATGCATATAGTCGTCAACAGGCAGCATTTCCATTGTATTATGTAACACAGAATAAATTCTGGCCAAGTGTGGCGAGGGTGAATAATACACATGGCGACAGAAACCTGATCTGTACCTGTGAGCCCGTTTCATCGTATGTAACAGAATAAATAATAAGGTTATTATAAAAAAAGTCCTTCCGGCGTGGAAGGACTTTTTTTATAGCTGAATAGATAGCAGTAGTTTACCACCGAACCCTTCTTCTACAATTCTTTGAAGTGTTGACAGACGTACTTCCTTTATATCGTTCTCAATTTTAGAAATATAGGATTTGGTTGTTCCTACACGGGTGGCTAATTCTTCCTGCGTCATTCCTTTACGCAAACGTGCTTCCTGGAGTAATACGCCTGTTTTAAAATTATTGTACCCTGCTTCAAGAATGTCTCTTTTAGCTGTTCCTTTTTTACCGTAATGCTTTTCTTTAAGTGCTTCTAAAGTAAGCATCTGGTTATTTTTCGCTTTCATATGCTTCTTTTATTTTAAGTGCTTTATCAATTTCTTTTTTAGGTGTTTTTTGTTGTTTCTTCTGAAACCCGCTTATCACCACTACCACCTTGTCCTCATCAAAAAAACAGAATATCCTGAAAATATCTGACCCATGCTGTACCCTTATTTCATATAAGCCATCTGTATTTTCAATATGTTTCAGATAGGTTTCCGGAACACGCAACATATCTTCCACCAACTCGAGCGTCCAGAGTATTTTTTCTTTCACTTTGGTCTTTTGCAAAAGAAAAAACTGTTCGAAGTGATCCTGGTAAAAGACCACTCTTCTTATTTTTTGATTGTTCTCCATAACAAAGATAATTTAAGTTGCCCGATCGGACAACTTTTTTATAATTTTTTATTCTCCCATCTTTAACTGTCGCTCGAGTATCACAATTAGTTTTTGCTTGTCATGTAGCGCAGCTTCCAATTGAGCGATCTGCTGTTTTAGTAATGGAACTATTTCCTGCATGACCAATCCGTATGAGGCGGACTCTTCCTCAACCGCATTCATTGTTTCCATTTTGGGTTCGCGATAGCTTGCATTGAACATTTCGCCTTCTCCCGATAATAACCAGGTAATATTTAACTCCGGGAATCGTTTTTCGATTCGCGATAAAATTGCGCCGCCGAAAGAGCCTTTGTTTTTGCGCTGTTTGCCCAAATAGCCGTTCGACAAGCCACATTCAATTTCAACCCATCTTGGACGAAATCGTTTTGCTTCCATAAATTGATAAAATCTTTCAGGTGCTGTCATTGTGAATAAGTGTTTAGAAAATGACCGAATTGAGATAGAAGATTATAGAAAATGCTTTTTAATTTTATTGTATTGAATTCTTACGAAGAACGCCATAAACCATAAATACTGCAATACGTATTTATACCTGATTTGACCTGGTAAAACCCGCAGAAATAATATAAATACAGGTCATTATTGAAAAAACTCCATGTCGTAAGTAAGTGATCTGCCGCAACACTTCGCGTTAGAAGTATTGAAAGATTTCTAATGAATTATTATGCAACAGGAACTTCTTCACCAAAAAACCAACTTTTCTTCTTTAAACAAGGATGAAATCAGCAATCCTCAACTGGTTATTGCTGAATTATTTGACTTTGCACATTTACCCGAACTTAAACAGCTATTATGGGAATGGTTGAAAGCAACGGTTTCCGGCAGTTATAATAAAACACTTTCCAAAAGAGAGAGAGCCTCCATACTCTTATTATATGAGCATATGGAAAAACTGATCGAAGCAAATCATTTGCTCCACATTGAACAGAAAAAACAGGAGATGAAAAAAATGGATGAACAAAGACATATCTTTTAAAGCAGTTTACTTTATTACATATTTATGTGATAAAATTTCTACTCCTTTGTCTATCAGTACTAACCGATACTAAAGTTGGTAAATGCCTTATGAATCGTTTGTGTTGGCCTTGTCGCCGATATAGTTTTGTGTTTCAAAATTTTCAATATGAAATAAAAATTATTCCCTATTCTTTTAGTGTGTGTTGCTTTTACCATACAAACTGAATTGAACACACAGGGTTTTCTAACAAACTGAAAGGCAAAGTAGAAAAGAAAGCTGAAGATGTACTGGATAAAAAATTGCCGACAAGACTGGAGTTGGCAACACAACCAGTAATTGTACTGCAACCACACCATCTACCAGTAATTCAAAAAAACGGAAAACCTGTGAATACTTCAGGAGAAGGATTCAAAAACTACACGGTGCCGGATGTATTACAACAGATAACAGATGCGGCGATTGCATATACATATAATAAACAACAGTTCAGCGGTTGAACTTCTGGCATTAGTTCCGCAGTTATCCATTGCAACAATGATGGGCCTGATGCAATAATTTTTACACAAACAATATCTCATAAGCTATTTGCCCGGTTCGGCAGATAGCTTTTTTTATTCGGTAAACTGTTTTGCCTGCCCATTGACAATAGGTATTTTTATAAAAACCATACCATATGAAGCAGGAAATTATTAATCTGTACGATGAGTACACACATAAACCATTACCACGCGAAATATTTTTGAAACGCCTGGCCATTTTGGCCGGTAGTACTACTGCTGCGATGGCCATTTTACCCATGCTGGAAAATAACTATGCAGTGGCGGTAACTGTTCCCGAACAGGATATTGAATTACACACAGAAGATATTACTTATGATGCTGCCGGTGTAACGATGAAAGCCTATCTCGCCAAACCTAAAAAAGAGGGTAAATATGGAGCCGTAATCATTATTCATGAAAATAGAGGATTAAATGATCATATCCGCGATGTAGCCAGGCGAGCCGCAAAAGCCGGATATATAGCGATAGCACCTGACGCTTTATCAGCCTTAGGCGGAACACCTACCAATCAGGATCAGGCAAGAGAATTATTCAGCAAAATCGACTCAAAACAAAACCTTATCAATTTTGCTAAAGGATTCGATTACTTAAAAAGCCGAAAAGATTGTAATGGTTTTACCGGTTGTGTGGGTTTTTGCTGGGGAGGTGCATTGGTAAATCAACTGGCTGTAAATGTACCTGATTTAAAAGCCGCTGTTGCTTTTTATGGCAGACAGGCAACTGCTGCTGATGTTCCCAAAATAAAAGCTGCCCTGCAATTACATTATGCTGGTTTGGATGAGCGTATCAATGCCGGTATACCGGCTTATGAAGAAGCCCTGAAAAAAAATAATATAAAGCATGAAGTATACATTTATGAAGGTGTGAATCATGCTTTTCACAACGATACTTCAGGTGCCAGGTACAACGAAGCTGCAGCTAAACTTGCATGGAAAAGAACACTGGATTTTTGGGCAGCAAATATGAAGTAACCTGATTTATTTTCCATTTTAGTAAAACAAAGAGTGAACAACAGACTTTTTTAGCTGTTAACTTCGCACAAAGATTAATTGTATGATAGCAACCAAGGCTTACGCAGCAGAAACACCAAAAGCAAAACTCGCCCCTTTTCAACTTGAAAGAAGAGAGCCGGGTCCATATGATGTACATATCGATATATTGTATTGCGGAGTTTGTCATTCCGATATACATCAGGCACGTGAAGAATGGGGTAAAGCCATTTTTCCGATGGTTCCCGGACATGAAATTGTTGGAAGAGTTGTGGGTATAGGAGATAAAGTAACCAAGTTTAAAGTGGGCGATCTCGCTGGTGTGGGTTGTTTTGTTGATTCATGCCGCACCTGCGAAAACTGTAAAAACGATCTTGAACAATATTGCGATGGCGGAATGGTTGGTACTTATAACGGCCGTGAACGCATTACCAATGCACCCACTTATGGAGGTTACTCAACCAATATCGTTGTAGACGAAAATTATACACTCCATATTTCCGATAAGCTCCCGCTTGCAGGTGTGGCACCTTTGCTTTGTGCCGGTATTACTACTTATTCACCATTGCGTTATGTAGGGGTAAAGAAAGGACATAAAGTAGCTGTATTTGGTTTAGGCGGATTAGGACATATGGGTGTGAAATTTGCGGCAGCATTTGGTGCAGAAGTTACCATGCTGAGCACTTCTCCTTCCAAAGAAGCGGATGCTAAAAGACTCGGAGCACATCATTTTGCCCTTATCGGCGATAAAGACAAAATGAAAAATTTGGAAAATTCATTCGACTTTATACTGAACACCGTTTCCGCAGATCATGAATTCAGCACCTATCTGAACCTGCTGAAAACAAATGGAACCATGATTATTGTTGGCCTTCCTGAATCAGCTTCTAAAGTACCTGCATTTGACCTGGTACCTAAACGCAGAAGCATTCTTGGTTCCATGATTGGCGGTATCAAAGAAACTCAGGAGATGCTTGATTTTTGCGCAGAACATAATATTGTTTCTGATGTGGAAGTAATTTCCATGCAGCAAATCAATGAAGCATATGAAAGAATGATTAAAGCAGATGTCAGGTATAGGTTTGTGATTGACCTGGCATCATTAAAATAAGCCATACATAACAAAATAAACAAAAGAGATATCAGCACTGATATCTCTTTTGTTTATTTATACGACAGATTAAAATACATGGATTAACTATGACTATTAAACTGCAATGGCCTTGTTTTCCTGTACTGCCAAAAAACTGGTAAAACTTTCATGTGTCCATTTCTCATTTTCCTCCACCCACATACATACATGTTCTTTAACATTACTAAGCATAATCCACGCATCGGCCAGAATTTGTTTTTCTTCAGCAGGTTTTTTAGGGAAGACTTCCTTTCCCAGTTTTGCCACTATTTTTCCATTTTGTTTTCTGAAAATGTCTTTGAAAAATTTTCCTATAGGAGCCGTATGTTGCCCAAATACACAATTACCCAGTATTAAACCAAGCACTTTTGATTGACTGATATCAAGAATAATTGTGAGATACAAATATGCAACAGTTTCTCCTTTATCATTTATAATGGTAGTCATGGTAAGCAGTTGAAGTAAGCGAATGATTGGAGGGCAATGTTACTCTTTCGGCGTTTTACCTTCAATAGTTTACAATTTCTTAATAATAAGTTCATATTAGGCATACTGTTTTACCATTTCTTCAGCAAGGCCAAAAGACAGAGTCATACCGGCTCCTCCCAATCCATTGAGGATAAATACATCAGTAACGGGTGACAAGCAGATTTCTGTTTCCCCGTTTTGCATTTTAAGATAAATACCGTTCCAGCTTTGTGTGAGTTGCCAGGTGGAACAATTCAGCATTTGCCTGAGATATGAAAAAATAAGGTCATTTATATATACTGAATCGAATGGTTCAAAACTATGCCCATACTCATGAGAGTCTCCTACTGTTAGTTCTCCATATTCATTTTGAGCTACCATAACATGTATACCGTGCCTGGTGTATTCTTGCATTTCTGTTTTGTATCGGTTTTCTAACTTTTGTAATCCAGTTGCTTTGGCAAATGATTTATAATGAATAAGCGACAAACCTCCGCAAACAGATGTGCCAATTTTCATTGCTGCGTCTGCAGGTTTAAAACGCATCATTTGCAATTTGCAACGAGTAATAGGAATATTTGAAAACACAGACGGAAATAAGATTTCGAATTCCTGCCCGTTACAAATCCATACCTGATCTGCCTGTATTTTTTTATCGCCTATGTACACTGCTCCGGTTTCTGCATTTGTAACCTGCGTTTTATACATAAATTGTACATCAAGAAAATTTTCCAGATACGCTGCAGTGGTTTTAATAGCTTCGCGTGGATTAACAATCAGTTCTGTATTACTAAATAGCCCACCCAACAGCCCCTTTTGTTGCACATGAGGGAAACGCGCTGCTATTGTGGAGGAACTCAATAAAAAAACAGGTCTTCCTTCCTGCTGAAATAAATCGGCCAATTCCTGTAGAACCTGCCATTCATCATCCTGGTAAGCAAGATGCATACTTCCCGACTCGTTGTACCACATCCCTGTGCTGTCGCTGATATCTCTCCATACCTGTCTGCTTCGCATAGCCCTGTTAAATAATAAACCCTCAGGCTGACCAATGGGCCACACCATACCAAAATTGCGAATGGAAGCACCTACAGCCTTTTCAGATTTTTCAATTACTGTAACCTTATATCCGGCCAGTGACAATGCTCTCGCTGTTGCAAGACCTACTATACCAGCTCCAACAACAATGGCTGTTCTATGATTCATATACTACTGTTGATTTTAGTTTTCTGATGAAATAAATCATCGCAAACACTGTAAGACATATTCCAATTACTGATAAATAAATAACACCTGTACTATATAAACTGGTCCACTGTGTTTCAATTTTTAGTACGGTCTTCATTACAATAATACCTACACTGCCTAAATAACCAAATGAGTCGGCCAGGTACATTAAAAAACCAACATTTCCTGCTGTGCCAAATGCCGCTATCATTCTGTCGAATAAAATACAATTGAACGGAATGTAACCCATATACAAACCTAACCCTACCGCAACCATCCATGCAAAAGGATTCAGGAAACCGAGTGTGAACAAAAGTGAACTGATACCAGCCAACAAAAAACCGGTAATGATGAGGTAATGTGTAATAATAAATGCCTTTCGGTTGTTACGAATCAACATCATGGTACTAATGAGTAATAAGACTGAAATAGTTACAGGTATTTCTGTATTGGTAAATACGCCTGGTTCATTTCCATACCCTAGTTCATTCCACATATCCGCTGCAAAATTGTCGCGAATATCTCTGAAGATGGTCAAAAACACATACACAGCAATCAACAATACTATACCGATGCTGAATTTTTTAAAGAATATTTTTCTTTGAAGCCTATCCATAGGAACACGAAGTACTTTATATTCTTTATCATCTGCCGATGGTGGCGGTATTTGTTCCAGGAGGTACACAAGTATAAGTACCGGCAACATAAATACGAGTCCGGTTACAAAAGGCAGCCATTTTTCTGCAATATCTATATTCAATAGTAGCCACTTGGCTACGGATTTAACAAAGCCGGAAGAAAAAATAAAACTTACTGCTAAAGCTGCTCCAATAAAATCTGTTGCTTTCCGCCCTTCCGCAAAAGAAAAAATGATTCCCCATATCATCCCCAACGGGAAGCCATTTACAAAAAGAAAAATGATATTCCAGGGAGATGGCACTACTGCAAATAAGAGCAAGGCGCTCCATGAAATCCCCAGTAACAACAATACCAGTCTACCTCTGCCGATATGCGCCAATTCTGAAATAAATTTTATGCCATAAAATTTACTAAACATATACCCGATTACCTGGCAAATGACCAAAGCATCTTTATATGCAAGACCAAAAACATCGCTTTCTCCTCTGAATACACCTACAGTAAAGGGTTTACGAAAAGCATATACAGATGCATAAGTTAAAAAACAAATCAGTGCAGCATATATGGCAACCCGGATATCTTTTTTAGATGTAAGAGTTGGGTGAAAAATCATACTTATGAATTAAGTATTGTTTTCAACTGTTCCAGTGAATCAATAATATAATCAGGTTGGTATTGCTCTAATTGCTCTCTTGTATAAGCTCCTGTTGTTACGGCAATTACCCATCCGCAACCTGCATTTCTTCCTTCTTTTATATCAACTTCCGTGTCACCTATTTTTGCAACTTCCTTTACATCGTCAATCTGCAGTACCCTCATCAGGTATTGAATCATATATGACGCCGGCCTTCCCTCTGCCACTTCATCGCTACAGACTACTTTATTTATATAAGGATGATTGTTCCACCCAAGCCTCGCGAGAAGTGCATTTGTAATCACTCTTGTAAATCCGGTATTGAGTGCAACTTTAATTTGTTTTTCCTGCAACCATTTAAATATCTCTTCTGCATAAGGTAATGGTGCCAGCATTTCTGTTTCTTTATAAAAGGTAACCATCAATTCATTAAAACGGGTATGAATATTTTCAATCAATTTTTCACTCCCCGCTCCTTCCGGCTTGCCGTATTTTTCAGCAATGATTCTTACAGCATCTATTTTCCGGTAACCCATTACTGTATCTACCTCTGTTCGTTCTACTTCAATACCTGCTTCTGTAAAAGCACTACAAAAGCAATCATTTATATTTCCTGCATCACTTACTGTTGTTCCTGCAATATCAAATACAACCAATGCTATTTTACTCATATTAATAGGTGCTGTTGTTTTAAAAGATGATCTCTCATACGTGTTGTATAAATTTCAAGTGCAGGCAATGGAACATTTTCTGTTTTAGCCTTTTCATCCCATTTACGTAAGGCTATGTATAAATCAAATAAAGGATCTGCTTCAAAAGCAGTCGCTTCTTCTGCCGACATAATTCCTCCCTGGAACTGTAATGTTTCTAAGCTTGCTTTTGAAAGACTCCCCAGGTATTCAGGGTATTTATAGGTGAGATAACGTTTTGCAGCTACATGCGAGGCCACTAATTGTGCAATTTTATTTGAAAACCCTTTTCCCAACAGGTAAACGGCACCAATTCTTTCATGATCAGCTACTCCATAATTGTTCATATAATGCACATCCATGATATGTTCGCACAGGTGCCCAATATCATGAAAGAAAGCCGCAAGGATTACTTCATCATCATAACCTTCAGCTTCTGCCAGTTGTGCACACTGACACATATGTTCTACCTGCGATACTTTTTCTCCTATATAATTTTCATTCCCATAAGTTTTATATAGTGCAAGTATATTGTCAATGTGCGTATCAATCATATCCACTGTCATAGGAAAAGATTTATACTTTAACAAAAGGTTTCAGGAAGTTCATTGAAGTAATGGCGTAACCCATTGGTTACGCCATGCTCTACTAACAATAAACCTTTACCGGCTTTTTATGAATTACTTAATGATCCATATTGCAGTATTCAGGTCATCTGCTCCCTGTCTGGTTACAGCTTCGGTTCTGTTCTTGCCATTCAGTGATTGTTCTGAAAGCGGATAGATATAACGAAGTGGAACTTTATTATTGTTCAGATTATCGGCACCCGGTATAATTGCAGGCATCCCCGTACGACGCCAGTCAAACCATGCTTCAAGTCCATTGAAAAACAGTGCCACCCATTTTTGTAATGCAATCTTTTCCAGTTTTTCTGCCTGTGTGCCTGCATACGCAACACCTGTTTGTGTATAGTAACCGGCCGACGGCGTTACATTAATTCCATATTGCGTTGGAACCATTCCACTATAAAAATTAAAATTCGCCTGTATACCGCGCAGATAATAATCTTCAGGGGTAGAGGCTGAAGTAATCATTCCCTTTTCTGCTGCTTCCGCAAGTATAAACTGCAATTCAGCATAAGTCATGATCAATCCCCTTGCCACATTTGGTTGTGGTGCAGTTTGTCCTCCATCATTACATACCAGGCATGCATAACTGTAACCAACGCGCGACACACCCTGTGGTCCACCATTATAATTCAGTGCTGCCACATCTCCCAACCCATTTGGAATACCTTCTATTTTGGGCATACCTGCCGCAACAGATTTTTGTGATGGCCGACCAAATACAGCAAGGCGTGGATCATTTAAAGCAGTTAGCCTGTCGCTTAATGTTTTACTCACCCTGAATTCGTCAAATGAACCAACACGAGCACTATATAAGGGCCACTGATTAGCCGGCACATCGGCGAGGTATTTCAATTCAGCATTGTCGCCATTACTTGAAAAGACCGGGTTTGCGGTTGAGTTACCAACGATTGCCTGCATATCTGCATTTACATTTTTCTTTTTCGACAAACGCATTAATAAACGAAGACGAAGTGAATTGGCCAACTTCTTCCATTTATCAACTGATCCATTATAAAGAATATCTCCGCTAATGGTTTCATTGCTTGTACCTAAAATATCATTGGCTTTTTTCAGATCAGCCAGAAGCCCGGTATATATGTCTTCCTGTTTGTCGTATTTAGGCGTATACACTGAACCTGTTTTCGCTTTAGTTGCCTCTGTATAAGGAATATCACCATATGCATCCGTTGCTATTGAAAACATCCATGATTTCATGATCAGCGCTACACCGAGATAGTTATTTTGCACCGGTGTAGAAGTAGTGGCAAGATCAATCATATTCTGAACATTACGCATATTGCCATAAACACTGTTCCATATACGATTTCTCTCCCCCCATAAATACCTGTCTTCATTTACAAACTGAATCTTGGCAGTATGTTGAACTACAATATTTCCAATTCCCCAAGCTTCATTTACCTGGTCGTTTATGGAATTTTTGATAACACCTGACAATAGAAGATCTGGTGTTACAGAACCCGGAACATTTGGGTTGATATTTATTTTTTCAAAATTTTTTGTACATGATCCAAGTGCCAGCAATGACAATGATCCTATAATTAGAAACTTATTTTTCATATCACTAATATTTTCAGGTTATAATTTAAAACTGAGGTTTACACCAAAGCTCCTGGATGAAGGGATTGACATGTATTCGATACCCGGTAAAGCAGTACCTCCGGTAAATGACATTACTTCAGGATCAACGTGCGGAACCTTTGTCCAAAGTGCAAGGTTTCTTCCTACCAGGCTGATGGTTGCCCCTCTGAACGGAGTACCGCTGAATATTCTTTCAGGAATAGTAAACCCAATCTGAACCTCTCTCAATTTTACAAAACTGGCATCATACATTACACCTTCTGCAATGTTTCGTCCACCCGTCCATGCTGTGTGCCACTCGCGTGCAGTTCTTTTAACAGTATTAGGACTAAATGAACCATCGGTATTCAATACCACACCCTGACCAATTACACCATTACCTGGTTTTGTAAGATCATACCCGTCGGCACGACCCTCGAGTGTTTCAATAATAATACCGCCTTCACGTCCTACTGTTTGCGTTTCAGAATATACTTTACCTCCTTGTCTGATATCAAATAAGAAACTCAATCTGAAATTTCTGTAAGTAAGTGTGTTGTTAATACCTGCTAACCAATCGGGATTGTAATTTCCCAGTTTAATACGTTGTGTGGTTGGAATGGGGCGACCATTATTAAAAACCATCTGACCTGTATATTTTCCTGATGCATCGTAATAAGGTGCATTTTTATTCGTACTCTGAACACGTGTAAAACCAATACCATACATATCACCCATTCTATCACCAACACGTGCTTCAATACTTACTCTCCTGCTTGCCATAACCAGATTGGTTAAACCGTCTGATAGTGATACTACTTTACTCCTGTTGGTTGAAAAGTTGATATCTGCCGACCACTTGAATCCTTTTTTAGTAATTACCGGTACCACATTCAACATGGCTTCAAAACCATAGTTTTTAATCATACCTGCATTGATGGCCCTGCTGCTGTATCCTGTTGTATTAGATAAAGGAATATTGATGATCTGATTCTTGGTACTGCTGTTGTAATACGTAAAATCGAGGCCGATTCTATTTTTGAGAAGTTTAATCTCCGTACCAATCTCAAATGCTGTGCTGATTTCCGGTTTCAGGCTCAGGTTTGCGAGACGATCTGTTTCACCATATATCTGGGCAGTACCAAATGCTGTACCCGGATTAAATGCCTGTGTAAATGTGAATGGATCAGTATCATTACCTACCTGTGCCACGCTCCCTCTCACTTTTGCAAAACTGATATATGACGGTAATTTTACCATATCGCTCACAATAGCACTCACCGCTGCTGATGGATAGAAGAATGAGTTTTGTTCGTTGCCTAATAATTTCAGTCTGGCTGGCAATGTAAGCGCACTTGACCAATCGTTACGGGCAGTTATATCGAGGAACAGGTAATTCTTATAACCCAATTGCGCAGAGCCATAAATACTGTTCACTCTTTTTTCCGATGTTGACTGACTTACATCAAGCGGAACACGGTTATTGCTGAGTTTATAAATACCGGGGATATTCAGTTGGCCGGCATTCAACTCATTATAATCACTTTTCTGAATGGTTTGATTACCACCGAATGTACCGGAAATGGTAAGATCGCTGTTAATTTGTTTATTGGCACTGAATAAAAAGTCTGAGTTTCTCTCTTCAGCAATTACACGTGCTTCACGATACTGACCAAATGGAAAACGTTGTGAACTAAAACCTCTTTTGTACATTCTTATTTCACTTGAATAATCGGTAGCAGTTCTAAACTGTACACTCAACCATTTCAACAAATCGTATTTCAGTGTTATATTACCAATAATACGATCTACATTTTGACCATTGGTATTTTCATATACGGTCAAATAAGGATTGTCGTGATAGTTATAATTCCAGTTGAATTGTTTTCTGTTTTCCAGACCCGGCTGCCATAAACGCTTCATTTCATCGAGTTTTATAGACCTTGGAAACCAGGAGTTAAACAGGTACATGATATTCTCCGTACCATAACTGATCGATGGTCTATTACCACTGTTACTCTTGATATAACTTACAAATGCTCTTGCAGAGAATTTATCGGTAAGGTTATAACCACCTGCGAAAGAAACAGTATTTCTTTTCAGATCAGTATTAGGTACAATTCCTTTCTGATCAAGATTTGTATATGATAACCTGAAATCACCAAAATCGTTGCCACCAACAAGGGCCACATTATTGGTAAGTGTGGTTCCTGTCTGGAAAAAATTCTTTACACCATCGGCATCATTTAACCAAGGGGTAGCTGTAATTACACTGCCAGCAGGGGCATTCAGATCACCTCCCAGAAACGGAATTACCTGTCCGTTCAAAGTACGTGGCGAATTAAACTGCGGATAAGATTGTCCTGTAAATGCCGGCCCCCATGATTCATCGGTACCGTCTGTAAGACCTGCCCCACCGCCATTTACGAAAGCAAAAGCGCCGCCATTCCCATTTCCCTGTCCGTATTTATTTTGGTATTCAGGTAATCTCAATGGCTTTTCTATCGTGAAATTGGTATTTACTTCTACACCAATTCCTTTTGCGTTTTTACCCGATTTGGTTTTGATAACAATTACACCATTAGCCGCTCTCGATCCATATAGCGCAGATGCCGCAGGCCCTTTCAATACATTTATTGATTCAATATCATCCGGATTCAAAAAGCTGGCGCCATTACCAAAATCTACTTCGAGGTTACCTCTTCCTGAGCCCCCTGTTAATGAGTTATTGATGGGTACGCCATCAATCACATACAATGGCTGGTTTTTATTCAGGTCGATAGATCTTTCTCCCCTAATGGTTACACGGGCAGAACCTCCAATACCTGAATTACTTCCCACAACTGTAACACCGGCTATTTTACCTGCAAGTTGATTTACCACATTGGTTTCTCTGGCAGTAGTTAATGCCTCACCTTTTAGTTCCTGTGATGCATAACCCAATTTCTTTTTCTCTTTTTTTATACCCAATGCCGTTACAACCACGTCATCTAACTGTTGCGCAGCAGGCGATAATAAAATCGTCAGGTATTCACCTGATACAGCTTGTTTAACAGTAGCATATCCAACCGCACTAATGGTAATTTGAGAACCACTTGCTGCCGGTAGTGTAAACTCCCCTTCAGCATTGGTAAATACACCGTTGTTTTTATTTGAAATACTAGCGCCTTCAATCGGCTTCCTGGTAATTCCGTCAGATACTTTACCCCTGATTGTAACATTTGTTTGAGCCAGGGTGCAGAAGCTGATGAGTTGAGCCAGTAACAAAAAGGTCAAACTCACGCTGCACCAAACAGGTTTTTGCGCTTTCATAAGCAGGTTATGTTTTTTTAGACCACAAACCTATCCTGCCAATGTTATGGTAAAATGTGCTGTAGGTTAAGGAAAAGTAAAGTATTACTTAACTATATGGTATAAAATAGTCAAATAATTAATAAATATTAAACTTTTGTCAATAAATTGTTAACTGCTACACCGGGTTATTCTTAAAGATATAAATCACAAGCATGAGTGCATCTTCGGCTCCGCGGTTAACAGGATTATGTAATTCTCCCGCATCAAAAAAAAGAGAATCACCTTCTTCCATATCAAACGACTCTTCACCAATAAAATAGGTTACTTTACCACTGATGAGGTATTTAAATTCAAAAGCATCAGTTCTTACCATGGGGCGTTTGGCATGGGCTGATAAACGCAGCAGAACAAAATCAGTATGAAAATCCTGTACGGTTGTTGAAAATAATCGCTGATAGTAAAATCCAACCGCATTTTCTTTTTCAAAGGACTGATACTGTTCCTTCTTACGGAAAATAACTTTACTGTCGGGCGCCAGCAGATTAATGTCTTTGAAGAAATGATCGAAATCTACATTCAATGACTTGATCAGCTTTAATAAAACAGTCAGCGAAGGAATGGTCCGGTTATTTTCTACCTGGCTTAACATTGCCTTCGATACACCTGCCGCCTCTGCCAGTTCCTGTAGTGTAATATTCTTCTCCTTTCGCAGATCTCGCAAACGATTACTAATCTGAATAATGATATCCTCCTGCATAACCAGATTTTTCTGTAATATAAATATGTTTCTGTTGTTTACAAACCGTCATAAACAAACGGGTTCCCTTAGTTTTGCGAAAAAGTAATTTTATGGGAGTAGCAGATCAATTGGCACAACTCAAGGCAGAAAAGGCAGCTGCTAATTTAAAAGCAGGTCAGGACTTTTTAGCCGGTAATAAACAAAGACCTGAAGTAACTGAACTGGAGAGTGGTCTTCAATATGAAATATTGATTACAGGTACAGGAGAAAAACCGAAGGCTCACAATGAAGTAACCTGTCACTATCACGGAACACTGATTGATGGTACCATTTTCGACAGCTCTGTACAGCGTGGCCGTCCGGCTGCATTTCCATTGAATATGGTAATCAGGGGCTGGACCGAAGGTTTACAACTCATGCCCACCGGTAGTAAATGGCGTTTCTTTATTCCACCATATCTGGCATATGGTGAGCGCCAGGTAAGCGCACAGATAGGCGCCAACAGTACATTAATATTTGATGTGGAATTAATCAGCTTCCGAAAATCATTGTAAGCTGTAATACCTCTTTTCCTGTAACGACTTATTTCCTGCAGGAAAAGGGGTATTGTTTTCACGGCTTTACCTTGAAAAATATGGCCCATGTTCCGAAAGAATATACCTATCGGTGGCGGCACTGTTAAGTACATATACAGCATAACGATCTCCGCCCGGTTGTACCCGTATAACGATATGGCCTTTCTTTGCTTTATACGCCCTGTTTACAAATGCATCCCCTATTACATTGATGTTTGCATCTAACATATCCGTTGCAAATAAATCTCTTGGGCCCGGATAAATAGTAGTTGACATGATACGCCTTAACACATCATGTCCGGGATGATCAGAAGACCATGTTTGTTGTATCCAAACACGGGGTCGTAAGGTTCTTACATAAGAACCCTGTTGTGAATCTCTATTACCATGATGGTTCAATGTGGCCACATCTACCGCACCAATCAGTGCTGCAATCTGCGACTCCATCGACTGAAAATCAGGTGCACCAAATTCGTCAATACCCGATATGTCAGCGCCGGTGAAATAATCAAATTTCCCATAGCTGATTTTTAAACAAACGCTCAATGGATTTTCACCCGGATAATCATTTCCCGGAAACACATTTATAGATTCCCTGTTTTTATATCCTGTTGCCACCCTGCCACCCGCAGCAATAGTCTTAATCTGCCATTCGGGAAAACTTCCAGGTTCACGGGTTAAAACAAATTGATCGTTTGCGCCTGCAACTATACTATCGTATATCATCCCTTTTTTCCTGTGTACATCCAGAAAAGAAAAATAGTTATTCAGCGACTGAATGATATGGTATTCATCTTTTTCAAAACGTTTTTGAAATATTTCAGACCGAAGATCTATTGGCATTGTATGTCCCCTGTCTGTCATTTTTTTGATCGGAACAAGATCACCCACACCAGTAAATCCGGTTAGCACATAATTACCCTGTGCAGATTTTTTTTTCTGCGAGTCCCATTCTCCAAAATGATCATCATGAAAATGAGATATAACCCCATAATCTATCTGAGGTTTTTCAAAAGGCGAAAATGCAGTGATGTATTGAGCAAGCCATTCGTATGCCTGTCTTGAACCATCAGGGTACAGCCTGCTGTTCCTGTCTGACCGGGTTCGGGGATGTGTATCTGAAATTTCACCAGCATCAAACAGCATGGTAGTTCCATCGGGAAATACCATATATGTTGCATTACCCCTGCCCGTACTGATATGATGAATGTCGAATATACCCCTGGTCCAGGGTGCCAGTTTATTGGTCTGTGCCTCAAGCGTTGACCACAACAGTAAAAGCACAATGGGTACAATACCTTTATATTGCCTGCTCTTCATTATTTCTGCTCTATTTCCACCGCTTTGGCTACTTCATGTTCTGCGATAAAATTAAAACCTGCCAATTGCGCCACAGTAGCCGCCAATTGTTTTTGATAGAGTTGCTGCGACTTTTTGATTTCTCCGGATGGTTTTACTTTCGGACCAATTACGGTAAACCATATCTGTGAAGCATCTAATACTTTTTGACCGTGAGAAGTCCATTCTGTTTTTACCGCATCGCCTCTTCCATGATCTGTTGTAATAAGTAATGTGGTTTTATCCTTGTACTCGGGGTCATGCTGAATCCAGTTCCAGATTTGCCCCACCCACTCATCAAACTGGTGTGTTGCATCAAGATAATATTTGTAATCGCCGTGATGTGCAAACTCATCTGTATCACCATAAGAAATATAAAACACTTTTGGCTTTTTAACCTGCAGATAATGTAATGCCTGAAAATGTGTAAACACATCAAGGGTTTCACTTGTACCAAATGGTTTGAATCCTGTCTGGTTCATTTCATTCAACAGTTTCATAACAGAATCTGAAAGCACGGCAGTATTATCGTCATAAGCATTGAGTACCGGAAAGCCCGCACGTTTTTCATTAATAATTCTGTCAAAAGCACCCCAGGCACCAAAAGCAGCTACCCTGTTTTTATAGGCAGGCATTTTATTAAAAAACTCCAGGATATTTGTATGCGGATTAGGTGGATAATCATTTGAATTAATCAGCGTATCTACATGACCGGTTAGTATTTCGCTATAACCCGGATAAGAAAACCAGTAAGGATTTGCATTATCTACTTTGTTACCGTATACCCTGTTTCCGTATATCTGCCCTTGTTTGGCAAGTGTTCCCCAGAAAAAAGGCATCAGTTTCTGTCTGCGACCAGCTTCTGTTTTGTCCCAATATTTTTTAAAAATTCCTGCACTATCCTCCTGGTTAAATTTCGGGTTATTGGCAATAGCTGCATCCATTCCTTTAAATACCTCCTGCCATCTCAACCCATCAGTTGTAATGATGATTATTTTCTGATCCTTGTCTTGTGCTGATACAGCAACTGAAATGAGGAAAGCAATAAGGGTTGATAACAAACGCATAGTCATTGAGTTTTTGAGAGCATGAAGTTATCGTCTTGTCTATTGCTGTATATTACCATTGCGTGAAGAAATTATTTTCTTTTCAGCAACAGTTTTTTTCACCGCAGAGAACGAGAGAAACGGAGAGGTGATGCAGGGTTATTTCTATAAATGTGAGAATGGTATGAAAGGCTATGAGCCGCGAGCCACGAGAAATAAGACATGAACAACCTGAAGTTAACAGCTCGCAACTCAAAGCTCACGGCTCATAGCCCCTTAAGCCCTTTGGCATAAACTTCCAGCACCCTCTTCCTTGCCAGTTCATGCTGTACAATAGGTTGGGGATAAGTAAATTCATTCAGTTCCGGTATCCATTTACGTATATAGCGCAGGTCCTTATCAAACTTTTCTGTTTGCAGTGATGGATTGAACACACGGAAATAAGGAGCAGCATCGCAACCACTGCTGCTGGCCCATTGCCATCCGCCATTGTTGGCAGCTAAATCAAAATCGAGCAGTTTTTGAGCAAAATAGGCTTCACCCCAGCGCCAGTCTATGAGTAAATGTTTGGTGAGAAAAGAAGCAACGATCATACGCACCCTGTTGTGCATATAACCTGTTGCATTGAGTTCACGCATACCTGCATCAACAATAGGGTATCCTGTTGTACCATTGCACCAGTGTTCAAATTCAGCTTCATTATTCCTCCACTCAATTTTATCATACTCGGGTTTAAAAGAAGCACCTTTACCAACCTGTGGAAAATGCCAGAGAATAGCATGATAAAAATCTCTCCAAATCAATTCATTCAGGTACACGTCGTTCCATTCCATGGCCTTACCTGCGAGGTAGCGAATACTTATCGTACCAAAACGCAGATGCACACCCATTTTAGATGTTCCTTTTTCTAAAGCAGGAAAATTTCTCTTCTCCCCATAATGCCTGATTACAGCTTCTTCAAGCGCTTTCGAAGGAAAAGGAAGAGCCACCGGCTGAAAACCTATCGATACCAATGATGGAACAGCTATGGGAGATTGTTGATAGAAATTTGTAAAATACTTTTCCGTTGGATATGCTTTTAAATAAAAGTTATTCAGTTTTGCCCGCCACTTTCTTGCATATGGAGAGAATACGGTATAAGGTTTATCATCATCTTTTACTACTTCATTTTTTTCAAAAATTACCTGGTCCTTATATGTTTTAAAACCGGCACCGTACTCTTTTAATAAGGCTGCAATTGCAACATCTCTCTCTTTAGCATAAGGTTCATAATCGTGATTGGTGAATACGGTCTGTATATCGTATTTCTCCAGTAATTTTTTATATACTTCCCGGGGATAATCATGGTACACTTCCAGTGAACTGCCCATTTCAACAAGTTGTTGTTGTAATTCAGCAAGGGCTGCATGAATAAACTCAACACGCCTGTCGGCCTTATCATCCAGCTTGTCAAGAATATTTTTATCGAAAATAAAAACAGGTAATACCGGAACTCCTGAACGCAAAGCATAATACAATGCGGCATTGTCTGATAAACGAATATCTCTCCTGAACCACATTACCTGTATGCGGGGCTTCATGAGTTAACTTTTAGTTGTAAACACGCTTTAAACCAAATAGTTCACTACCGGTAATGAATGTGGGAATCTTTATTGATTTAACCGTTCCAGTTTCCTGAACAATTGCTGCGACAACTGGTTACCATAATTATTATCACCCAACTGTTTTACCCACCTGATGCTGTGTATGGCATTGGTTAAAAATATTTCTAAGGCTTCCATCAATTCATCTACTGTTAAAGTTCCTTCTTCTACCGGTATATTTTCTTTACGAAGCATTTGCAATACCTGGCGGCGCATCACTCCATTAACGGGCCCTTCAGTAAGAGCAGGGGTTTTTATGATCCCATCTTTCACTATAAATACATTGGCAATGGTAGCATCTGCCACACGATCGAAAGGGTTTAGCAGAACAGCATCATTCAACTGTTGTTCTTTTGCCCATAAAGCACCCATTACATAAGGCAGGTAACTATTGCTTTTGACAGATGAAAAACGATCTATTACTTTCCTTGCATCTTTATATACATCAATCACCAATCCATTCTCATTGAATTGCTGTGAGGTTGGCGAAAGCGGCCAGCTTTGAATTAATAAATAAGGAAACTGGTTTTGCTCATCATACACACCTCCCTCGCCCCTGGTAACCGTAAGCCGGATGCGTGCAGACTGCATATGTCCGTTTTTTTCCGCAACCAATAACACCTGCTTTTCCAGCCAGCTGGCAGTAAAATAACCTGACTTTTTAAAATGAAGCAGCTCAAGAGAGGAAATCAGCCGTTCAAAATGATAATTGGCCAACTGAATCTTTCCATTCAGCAGTTTTATGGTTTCAAAACAACCATCGCCGTACCTGTACGACCTGTTATTGGGTGAAATCAATAATTTATTTGATCGCAATATTTGCCCGTCATAAAAAAGAAAATCGCCTTCCTGCATACCATCAATTATAGAATGAAGGTAACTTGCTGTCAGCAATCAGCAAATATGAAATGAGCCATACTCTAATTTTACATCAACAGAAATGTTCATTGGCGAATTCCATCCCGTTTTACGGGACAAGTAGTGGCTAAAATCAATAAAATGAACACATGAATATCAATAATATCATACAGGTATTGGAACAACTGGCACCACCGGTGTTACAGGAGAGTTACGATAATGCCGGACTGATTACCGGTTCCGCGTTATGGGAATGCACAGGTATCATTTGTACACTCGATGCTACCGAAGCGGTGATACTGGAGGCAAAAGAAAAAGGCTGCAATCTTGTAGTGGCCCATCACCCCATTGTTTTTAGCGGAATTAAAAAACTAAATGGCAAAAACTATGTAGAGAAAGCAGTAATAGCTGCCATTAAACAGGATATTGCCATTTATGCCATTCATACCAACCTCGATAACGTTATTGATGGTGTAAACAACAGGATAGCAGATAAGCTCGGACTCATCAACCGGAAAATACTGGCTCCCAAAGCGGGGTTGCTGATGAAACTATACAGTTTTGTACCACAGGCCCAGGCTGAACAAGTAAAGAATGCATTGTTTGCCGCCGGAGCGGGAAATATTGGTCAGTATAGTCACTGTAGTTTTTCTGCGGAAGGAGCAGGCAGTTTTCGGGCAGGAGAAGGTACCAACCCACATGTAGGCCAAATCGGGAAGACCCATTTTGAGGCTGAAACAAAAATTGAGGTCATTTTCCCGGCCTGGCGCCAGCAACAGGTGCTGGCAGCCCTTTTTGAAACCCATCCTTATGAGGAAGTAGCTTATGATATGGTGAGTTTATCGAATGATTATCAGGATGTTGGAAGTGGTCTGATCGGAGAATTACCGGAAGCCATGGACGAAATTTTCTTTTTGCAAATGCTGAAAACAGCTTTCAGCCTGCAAATCATCCGGCACACCCCCTTTTTGGGTAAAAAAATCAAAAAAGTAGCACTTTGTGGTGGTTCCGGCAGCTTTTTAACCGGAAAAGCGGTATCCAGGGGGGCAGATATCTATATTTCAGCCGATTTTAAATACCATGAGTTTTTTGATGCCAATGACCAGATACTGTTAGCCGATATCGGACACTGGGAAAGCGAGCAATATACAACCGACCTGCTGATTGATGTTTTACAGGCTAAATTCCCTACCTTTGCCGTCCTCAAATCAGGGGTAAAAACCAATATGGTGAACTACTTCACGTAAGAGGAAAATAACAGGATTCAAGTATTTTACAATAAACCACTTATACAATATGGCTTCCGTTAAAGACTTTTCGGTTGAAGAAAAACTGGTTAATCTGCTCAAACTGCAGAAGATCGACAGCAAGCTGGATGAGATCCAGATTCTGAAGGGTGAACTTCCGATGGAAGTAAGCGACCTGGAAGATGAGATCCAGGGTTTACAGAGCCGCCAGACCCGCGTTGAAGAAGAGATTAATGGTATTACAGAATTCATTGAAAGCAAAAAAACTGCAATGAAAGAAAGTGAAGCATTGATTGCTAAATATGAAAAGCAGAGCGAAAATGTAAAGAACAACCGCGAGTTTGAAGCCATCAATAAGGAAATTGAAATGCAGCAGCTAGAAATTAAACTGGCTGAGAAACATATCCGCGATGCCAATGAAGAACTGGCCGATAAGGTAAAAGCACTGGAAGCTGCTAAAAAACAGATCGCTGTAAAAGATGGTGTACTGAACCATAAAAAAGGTGAACTGGAAAAAATTATCGCCGATACAGAAAAAGAAGAAACACATTTCAATAAACAAAGTGCAGCAGCGCGCAGTCATATCGACGACCGCCTGTTGTACAGCTACGATCGTATCCGTAAAAGCTACCGCAACGGATTGTCTGTGGTACCTGTTGAGCGCGATGCATGTGGCGGTTGCTTCAATTCTATTCCTCCTCAGCGCCAGAGTGAGATCCGTTTACACAAGAAGGTCATTGTTTGCGAAAACTGTGGTCGTATTTTAGTAGATGCTGATTTGAACGACAGCGTAGATGTGAAATAACCATTCTACATTAAAATACATTGAAAGGACAGCTATTTGGCTGTCCTTTCTTATTTTCGGGCCGCATGAAGCAGGCTGGTATTCTAATGATATTCTTAGTGCTGTCACTTTCAGGTATCGGCCGGAAAGTGTACGACTTTAATACATTGTGCCAGCAGGCCTATACTGAAATTACAAGGCTGAAAATAGAGCATGGAAAGGAGCTGATTCAAAAAGCACAACAACAAAATCCTGATAACCTGATCCCTGTTGTGCTTGAAAGTTATATTGATTTCCTGGTATTATTTTTAAATGAAAATCCGGCAGACTATAAACTCAGGTATCCACGATTCAGTGAAAGAATTGATGCGCTGGATGAAGGTCCTGAAAACGCTCCTTTTCATCGTTTTGCACTAAGCACTATCCGCATACACAAAGCCGCATCGGCCATTAAGTTTGGTAAAATGTGGGAGGCAGGCTGGGATATTCGCCGTGCCTGGGTTTTACTGAAAGAAAACAAAAAATCCTTCCCCCATTTTATTCCCGATGATCTGCTGTATGGCACCCTGCAAACCATGATTGGCACCATACCAAAAGGATACAAATGGCTGGCTGGTTTATTGGGCATGCGTGGTTCCGTTACAGAAGGTTTGAAAACGGTACAGGCTTTTGTAAACAACAATGATCCGTCAGCAAAAATATTTGCCCCTGAAGCCCAATTCATCTATCCATATCTATTGTTTTATATGGATAACAAAAAAGAGGAGGCACTGGCATTTATCCAACAAAAAAAACTCGACCTGGTCAACAACCATTTACATGGCTGGATGGCAGCTAATCTCAGCCTCAATAACAAACAGTCGCAATACACCCAACAGGTTGTTCAAAACAGAAATCATTCCACCGAATACCTCGATATACCCATCTGGGATTTTGAAATGGGTTTTGTAAAAATGTACCAGCTTAAACCAGAGGAAGCCATCCCCTATTTTGAACGCTTTTTACAAAAATTCAAGGGTAATTTTTATGTGAAAGATGTGTACGATAAAATACGGCTTTGTTATTATTTACAGGGAAACACGGCCGCCGCTGAAAAAGCAAAACAACTGGTACTAATAAAAGGCAATACCGATTCTGATGCAGATAAAAAAGCATTAAAAGATGCAAAAGCCAATTACTGGCCCAATATTTTACTACTAAAAGCACGTCTGCTCAATGATGGCGGTTATCATCGTGAAGCACTTGCTTTATTACATGGTAAAGCTGAAACCGATTTTGATAAAGAAGAAGACAAGCTTGAATATGTATATCGTGCAGCCCGTATTTATGATGACCTGGGCCGTGAAAATGATGCCATCAATGCCTATCTCGCTGCTATCAGACTGGGCGAATTCAGAAAAGAGTATTATGGTGCACGTGCGGCGGTTCAATTGGCGCAGATATATGAAGCAAAAGGACAAAAATCGCTGGCCATACAATATTACCAGCGTTGTTTGGACATGGGCGACCATGAATACAAAAACTCCCTCGACCAAAGAGCAAAATCGGGGATATTGAGATGCAAAGGAGAATAGTCTTTTATATAAATTGCGGAGGAGATGTTAGATATTAGATATTAGATATTAGATATTAGATGTTAGTAGGATGAAATACTGACTATTCACCATTGCCCATTACACATGTTAACCAAGCTCCATATACAGAACTACGCCATCATTGATGAGATTGAGATTAACTTCTCCAATAGCCTGAATATTATTACGGGTGAAACAGGAGCGGGTAAAAGTATATTGATGGGTGCGCTGAGCTTGATATTAGGCGAGCGGGCTGATAGTTCTGTATTGGTGAACAGTACAAAAAAATGTTTTATTGAAGGTGTGTTCAGCACAGATCATAAACCTGAAGTACTGGCTTTCCTACAGCAACAGGAACTTGATGCCGACGATGAACTGGTATTACGCAGAGAGATTGCTGCCAATGGAAAATCAAGGGCCTTCATCAATGATACACCCGCTACCGTTCAGCAATTAAAACAACTGGCTTCTTTGCTTGTTGATCTGCATCAGCAATTTGACACACTTGAATTGGGCGACAGCGATTTTCAGCGGGAAGTGCTTGATGCACTGGCCGGTAATGAACCTGTATTAAATGAATTCAGAAAAATATTCCAGCAGTGGCAGCTGATTTCAAAAGAACTGGAACAGTTGAAGAAGCAGAAAAATGCTTTCACCAAAGAAGCCGATTATCACCAGTTTCTGTTTGACGAACTGAATGAATTATCATTCAAAGAAAATGAACTGGAGGAACTGGATCAGGAACTGAAGATGTTGAGTAGTGCCGAGGGAATAAAATCTGCACTCAACAAAGTATTTTATGAATTGCGCGAAAGTGAACAGCCTGTTGTAACCACCATCAAACAACTGATTCAGCAATTACAGCCTTTTGCAGATATGCACAAAGACCTGGCTGCGGTAATTGAACGATTACAAAGCACACAGGTGGAATTACAGGATATTGCCGGTGAAATAGATCATGTAAATGACCAGGTTCAGTTCGATGAAAAAAGAATTGAATGGATCAACCAGCGGCTGACAGACGGATATAAACTATTGAAGAAACATGGCCTTCAAACCACCCATGAATTGCTGGCATTGCAGCAGGAGCTGTCGAAAAAACTGGAAGCTGTTTTACAGATTGATGATACCATTCTTGCAAAAGAAAAAGAAGTAGCGGTCTTATACCAGCAGGCAGAACAACTGGCACAACAAATATCGGCTGCCAGACAGCAGCAGATTAAACCACTTGAATCGGAAGTAAACCGGTTACTTACACAAGTAGGTATGCCCAATGCAAAACTGAAAGTAGAACTAAAGAAAACCGTATTACATCAATATGGAAAAGATCAGATTGACTTTCTATTTGATGCTAACCTGCCTGCCGGACAGGCAGGTAAAAGCAATCGTTTCGAACCCATCCGCAAAGTAGCCAGTGGTGGTGAACTGAGTCGTTTGATGTTGTGCATAAAATCGCTGGTAGCTGCATCCATCGACCTGCCCACGATGATTTTTGATGAAATTGATACCGGCATTTCCGGTGAAGCCGCCAAACAGGTGGGATTAATCATGAAAAATATGGCTGCTAAAAGACAGATCATCTGTATTACCCACCAGCCACAGATAGCGGGCAAGGCCGATGCGCATTTCTTTGTGTACAAGGAGATCGTAGAAAACGCTGTAAAAACCAATATCCGCCTGCTGGATACTGATGAACGCATTACTGCTATAGCCCGGATGCTGAGTGGAGAAAAACCAACCGCCGCGGCACTCGAAAATGCCCGGGAAATGATGATGAATTAGGGTTTAACCGATATTCTATACTTTTACCCCTACTAAACCATTTTAAACCGAATTATTATGGCATATAACCTGCTCAAAGGAAAACGCGGTATCATAACAGGTGCCCTCGATGAAAACTCCATTGCCTGGAAAGTGGCTGAAAAAGCACACGAAGAAGGTGCAACATTTGTGTTAACCAATGCCCCCATCGCCATGCGTATGGGTGAAATCAATAAACTGGCCGAGAAAACCAACTCTCAGATTATTCCTGCTGATGCTACCAGCGTAGAAGAATTGACTACCCTGTTCACCCAATCGCAGGAAGTATTGGGTGGTAAAATAGATTTTGTGCTGCACTCCATCGGCATGAGTGTAAACATCCGTAAGAAAATACCTTATACAGAATCCAATTATGAATATTTCATGAAGGGGATTGATGTATCAGCCATGTCGCTTCATAAAATGCTGGCTGTAGCAAAAAAATTAGATGCCATTAATGAATGGGGCAGTGTGGTAGCGCTTTCATATGCAGCCGCACAACGCACTTATCCATTCTATACCGATATGGCCGATATTAAAGCCATGCTCGAATCAATTGCACGCAGTTTTGGTTACCATTATGGACTCGAGAAAAAAGTACGTATCAATACTGTATCGCAGTCACCCACCAAAACCACAGCAGGCTCAGGTATCAAAGGCTTTGGCGATTTCTTCGATTATGCCAATGCCATTGCTCCATTGGGCAATGCCAGTGCGGAAGACTGTGCCAACTACTGTATCACCCTCTTCTCCGATCTCACCCGAATGGTAACCATGCAAAACCTCTTCCACGATGGCGGTTATTCTACCACAGGTGTGAGTATGGATGTGATGACGAAACTGGGAGTGGAATAAATAATGTAGGATGTCTGATGTAGGATGTCGGATATAAAACAAATCCGACATCAGACATCAGACATCAATAAATAATTTAATTATGAATTGGATCGAACTCGTGGGTTATCTCGGCTCATTCTTAACCTCTATTACTTTCATTCCACAGGTATATAAATCCTGGCAATCGAAAAGTGTGGGTGATCTGAGTATATGGATGATTATGATTGTTGTTACCAGCACCCTTGTATGGCTGGTATATGGTTTTGCCATTGAAAGTGGTCCGGTCATCGTAGCAAACCTGGTAGTGCTGGTGTTGACACTCGTATTGTTTTATTTTAAACTTAGTTTTAAGAAAAGACAATAATCTGGAGCCATTAGCTAAAAGCTATTAGCTAATGGCTATGCACAAAAAATCCCGCTACTAACTAAGAGGCGGGATTTTTTTTCTTAGAATCTATTCTTCCTGAAAGCGGGTATTAGTATTCATCTTCATTGAACATGAAGTCTTCCTGGCTGGGGTAATCGGGCCAGATATCTTCTATGCTCTCGTACACTTCACCCTCATCTTCCAGTTCCTGGAGGTTTTCAACCACTTCAATTGGTGCACCACTACGGATGGAATAATCGATCAGTTCATCTTTTGTGGCCGGCCAGGGAGCTTCTTCCAGGTAACTTGCCAATTCTAATGTCCAGAACATAACTTACCTTTTAATTTTTTGCAAATGTAACCGTATATACGATACCACCAAATGTGGTTCGAGTTCCTGTGTAAAGAAATGTTTAAAAAAAGGCTGATATGGGCTAAGTTTGAGCATAAAACAGCCCGGAATCATGCTCAAAGCGGTGAATATTACCCGAAAATATGGTCAGTTAGAAGTGCTGAAAGGCGTGGATATTAGTATTTCCAAAGGCGAAATGGTGAGTATTGTGGGCTCATCCGGTGCAGGAAAAAGCACTTTATTACATATTCTGGGTACGCTCGACAAGGCCGATAGCGGCTCCATCTGGCTCAATGAACAGCAGGTGGATCTGTTGAAAGGTGAAAAATTATCTGCATTCCGGAACAGGCATATTGGTTTTGTATTTCAGTTTCACCACCTGTTACCCGAATTTTCAGCCATAGAAAATGTTTGTATTCCCGGATGGATAGCCGGCACTAACAAAAAAAATGTGGAAAAAAGAGCCGCTGAATTACTCGAACTCCTGGGTTTGAGTGACCGTATGGAAAATAAACCCAACCAGTTATCGGGTGGAGAACAGCAACGAGTGGCGGTGGCAAGGGCACTCATCAACCAACCCGATATCATTTTTGCCGATGAACCCACCGGCAACCTCGACAGCACCAATGCCCGCGAACTCCACTCCCTTTTCGGACAACTTCGCCAACAGTTTCAACAGACTTTTTTAATTGTTACACATAATGAGGAATTGGCGGGTTTAAGCGACAGGGTGTTGCATATGAAGGATGGGAGGATTGTGTGATTGCGTGAATCGTCAATGGGGAATGGTCAATAATGCAGATCTTTTGGAAAGTTTCGGAACTCTCCAAAAGTTAACTCTATGTGTGTTTTTTTATGCTTATGATTGTATAGTTATAAAGTAAAACCATTCCATGAAGAGTATTTTGTTCGGAGTTTTATTATTTTTTTGTTTGCTTGCAAACGGTCAGCGTGACGTAGACTCACTTTTGTCATCTGCCGCATGTGTTTGTTTATCGCAATCAAAAAGTATAGGAGATGATAGCTTTGGCGAATGCTTCATGAAATCTTTCCAAGAAAATAATGCCTTATTGATTGCCGAGTGCTACAGAATTTACAAGGATTCTTCTGACAATGTTGCTCAGCGTTTTGGCTTGGATATTTACAAAAAGTTGTCTGTATCTATGATTTTTACTTGCGATCGCTATTATCACACAATGGATTCTCTAAGAAATCAAACACTTGACTACATCACCATTGATTCGGCAAAATCTCAAATTGAGATAATTAAAAAAGTAAACTCAAACAAGTTGACTACCGAATTTTATAATTTAAAAGGGATAATAGAATTCAAGACAGGAAGATTCTCCTCCGCAATAGAAAACTTTGACATGGCACTGAATATCGATAAAAATAACTTTCAAAGTATGTTTTTAAAGGCATGGTCCCTTGAAAAAAATCATCATTTCGATGAAGCCATCGCTATCTACAAAAGTCTTGCTGACATTACAGGTAAATATGACTTCAATATTTTTTCAGCTCTCGCTGAACGAAAAAAAAAGAGTTGGTAATGTGAGGCTAACCGTAGTATTCATCAACATCCTCCTCACCCCCTCGGCTTCCAAGCAATTTCCGCCACATTTAAATGATGTGCAACAAAACGTGTTTAAGAACTTTTGGGAAGTTCCTAAACTTTACAAAAGTTGACTCTCACACGCTTCCATTTCCAACAATAGAAAGCCTACAATACATATGCGAATTTTCATTAAACCGTCGATATCCCTGCGTTATTTCTCCGTTACAAGTCCGTTATAAGTCCGTTACCTGTCCGTTGATCCTTAAGGCTTCCTTCGGTGTTTATTCGGTGCTCATTTAGGCTCCATTCGGGTACATGGAAGGGTTTCTTCGTTTCTGCTGAAGGTATAGCTTATACATACCGTTCATTATGCGAATCGCATCAAAAGTAAACCTGACGATGACTTGAGGTTAAACAGACTGAAATGTGACCGGCACTCGAAAAAGCAGCGTTTATTTATACCTATCTTTATCAGGTGGAAAAGTTATTGGATATAATAGCAGCATACAAATCATTGAACTTGAATCAGGTAATAGACCATGACAGATTCAATCAATATGCTATTGTACACCACTCATCAGGCATTGAGGGTTCTACTTTAACCGAGAATGAAACAAGGCTTTTATTGGAAGAAGGAATCACTCCAAAAGGTAAGCCATTGGAACATAGCCTGATGGTAAAAGACCATCATCAGGCGCTTTTATTTGTACTTGACGCGGCGCATAAAAAACAATTGCCTGATATTACATTTATTCAAAGCGTAAATGCTAAAGTAATGCATCATACCGGCAGTGTTTATCAAACCGTATTTGGCGAGATCGATGCAACTAAAGGTGTTTTTAGAAAAGGTAACGTTAGTGCGGGTGGTAGTTATTTTATATCCTTCGATAAGGTTCCGGATTATACGTTACGACTCGCTGACAATCTTTGTAACCAGCTACAGAAAGTAAATACAGTTGAGGAACAACTAAGGCTTTCCTTTTTAGTACATTTTGATCTGGTAAATATTCATCCCTTTTATGACGGCAATGGAAGAACCAGTAGATTACTGATGAATTTTGTACAGGCTTATTTCAATTTGCCACTTGCCATTGTTTACCAGGAAGACAAAAAAGAATATTTTGATGCACTGATTGCTTCTCGTAAAGATGAAAACACAAAAGCATTTGAGGATTTTATGGCAGGACAATACCAGAAATTCCTAACCCTCGAAATTGAGCAATACAATAAAGATATGTCCAGAGAATTGCCTCCTCAGAAAAAGCAAAGACCGGGGAAGGGGATGTCTTTGTTTTTTGGTTAGGTTATTCTAGTGCGTTTGGGAAATTATACAATTGTTATACCTGACTCAATGCGAAACTTTTGGAATGTTTCGGAACTTTCCAAAAGTTAACTCGCACCATATATGGTGACATGTCGAAATGATTGCTATCTTTCTGTATTCAAAACACATACTATGAAACAACTTACTGCTATTTTGTTCGTTCTTCTTTTTGCAATTCCCCCACTCGCGCAAAAGAAGGTAAAATCCAGCGACAAGGAATATACTACCGCAAAAGGCATCGTGGTGAATGCAGACAGCACATACACACTCGGAACTGCAACGGGTGAAAAATTTACTGCGATTTATCATTGGTCAATTGTTCCCAATATGCGGGAACCCTTACCCGCAAGCTATAGCGGTCATCGGGTAAAAATCGTCCGGTTTCGGACACACGCTGACATCATGTATGCCCTCTTTGACATTCGAGGACAACGATATGGAATCGGTGTTGAAGCGGCAGTTGCTAAAAATGAGCTATTAGTTTCTACCAAAAAGGAATAGCGTTCTACATACACTATTTCAAATTAAGCTCTTTCTATAATACTGATAGCGATATACAAATGGCATTGTTGACTTTATCCGACACTTTTGGAAAGTTAATCCGCAGCCTAACGGTAACCCTTTTGTTAGTTGCTGTGCCTATCGCCAATATTTTTCAACCAACTCGATTATTTTATCCCTATCAATAAAATATACAGAACCAAGAAAATGCTTGGGAATTTTATTGATTATTTTTTCTTTTGCGTTTTCGGTGTATTGACCACTAATAGCAACAATAAAAGTTGAAATTTGTCGATTTTCATTCGCACTAACTTCATGATAAGGCATTCCAAAAGCGTCATTGAGTTGTCCAATTATTTCATCTATGTCTGCATTAACATTCCCTCTAAGATTCCCAGCTTTAGCTTGTAGTCCAAAGTGTCGTAAGTTTCCAAATTTTGTCTGCTCTGAAAAAGTGAAATCTTTCCCATACTCCTTTTTGCCATGTGTATATCTGACATCTATGTAACCCATTTTTCTAAGCAATGGATATAGTATCTCTGTACAGAAAAGGCTTTCAGTAGTTTCATATTCTTTACGCCAAACTGCACCGCCAGCAAGTGTTAATTCGGTATCCCTGATTAACCTTTTTAAAATAGTAGAATACTCCTCAATTTGACTTTTAAAATTGAAATTTTTGTCAGTTACAAAACGAATCGTTAGTTCTTTCCAATCACCATCTAAATACATTAATTCTACAGTTGCGCTTCCATCTGTCTTTACGCTATCGCTTAATGCAGCAAGAAAAGTCGAAAGCCCCCATGTGCCTTCCCAGTATTTATTTGGCTGACTACACTCAAAGTCAAAAACCATAAAATTATTTGATTTCGATATTGACAACTTATGAAACAGATAAGTATCAAAGCCTGTTTCATCATCAACGTCTATTGTCAAATTTATTGGATAGTCAAAGACTGATAAATTTACTGATTGCAAAGCTTTTAACTCGGTTTCACAAATGAGATACTTATTTCCGGCTACTTCGACTTCTATTAATTCAAATTTATTCCCGTCAATAGATAGAAAATCATTTTCAGTATCAATTACGAATTTTGTCATAGTATTACAGCTAACGGCTAGGTATTGCCGATGGTGGGGAATTTAATATTCGTCCGCCCGGAACTGCTGCCCGGCTTTTTGATAAAGTTAAATATTAAGAACTAAAGCTGGGCTTTATTCGTCAAGCCCCGAACCACAGTACAGCAGAATTACCGCTGCCGATTGCTCCAATGCCAAGCCCCACTATTGGCAATACCAATGTTGGCTGCTGGGCTGTTATGCAGGGATTAGATTTTCAATAATTTGATGTGTCAAGACAAATTCATCTTCGTTGCCATCAAAAAAAGTTGACCTTATCTCTGCAAATGTCAATTTGGTGAAATGCCGCTCACACACTTTGCGTCCACCTAAATCTCCATTTCGTGGATGTCTTGCACAAATATCTTTAACGTTATCCCAATCTCCATAAGCCATTGCCGCACCAGCGACTATTCTATTAAGTGCCGCAGCAGATATGTAGTTTTCTAAATTTCTTTTTTTACTTATCCTAAAATTAACGCCGTCTTGAAAGCCTGCGTTTGTAAGTTTTGTAAGATTGGGTGATATTTCAGCAGCAGTTGTTTTGTCGCTGTCTTGAAATATAAAATATGGCTTACCTAACTGGTTTAATAAATCTAATGTAACCCAATGTTTAATGCTATCGCAACCCCCGACAGGAATTATAGCGACTTCTAAGTCCGAAAAATCCGATTGAATTAAATTGTTCGCTTTATACAATGAGGCAATATGTTGGAAAGCTGTGGCGTCATCAATACCCTCAACTAAAAACAAAACTTTTGCTTTGTCAAATAAGTTGATGAACTGATTGTCTACTGTTATTCCTAAGTCTTTAGCGATATTACTTATGTCAGCGATATTTTGTTCAGCAGTATAAGTGCCATTTACTTTGGTTATATGAGTAATGTTCTCTTTGTCTGTATTAGCTACTATTATTGAAGAATGAGTTGAAATAACAACCTGATAGCCATTGTCGCACATTAACGATAACTTATTGAATAATTTTTCTTGTCCAGAAGGATGGAGAAACGTTTCAGGTTCTTCAAAGCCAAATATGATATTTTGCTTTTCGTCATTATCCTGCTCGGCAAGATGTTCAAAATATGCCATCATTGTAATTCTTCGGAACCCATCGCCTCTTGAACTAAGCGGAACTGGGCTATCATCTTGTGTACTGCTAAAAGTAGTATTGATTAATTTACCCCAATCGAATTTAATTACCGGCTTTACAGCTTCAGAACTATCAACAACTTGGTTTATTTTGTTTGTTATTTTATCTAAAACCTCTGTAAGTTTTGTTTCGATGGCTTCTTCAATTTCTGCTTTATCAACTTCCTCCTCAATTGTTTTCTCAGTTAATTTTTTAAAGAAATTTTGGATGGCTGTATCTGTTTCAGAAAGTGAAGTGTCAGCTTTAAAATATTCAAAACGAGGAAGTGATTTCTTAAGGTTATCAAGAATTGATTTTAGTCGGGTTTTACCAGTTGTTGGTAAAGTTTCTCTTTCAAAAGTAAAGGCAGCACCACTGTTTAAGTGATGTTCTCTTATTTTTCCTCTTTTTTCGGCATTGTTATATTCATCGCCATTTGCTTTCTGCGTTTGAATGTTTAACTGTCCGCATAAAGTTATTAGTTGAGCTTCTGTCAGTGTTAAACAATCTTGTTGATTATACCTTTTCCGAATAACAGATGTTTCCGCTGTTATTTTAGTTTTTGAAGTATCCCAACTCTTTTTAACCTGTAATAGGTTTTCTTCATTTAATATTTCTTCATCTTCAAAAGTCGTTTCAATGTTTTCATCAATGATAATTGAACTCTTTTCAGGTAAAAAAAATAGTTCAATTGATACTATTTGGCTGTCAGCTTTATTATTTAAGTCTTCAACCTTTGGAGAATTGTCATTAAGAAAACAGTCTAATGCTTTTAGTATGGTAGATTTACCAGCGTCATTTTGTCCAACTATAACATTGAATTTGTCAAACGAAATAGTTGTCGGGTCTTTAATGCCCTTGAAGTTAGTAATGGTTGCTTTTGTCAGTTTCATATTATTAGGGAGTTTCACTTAGCCTTGCAGCCAACTTGTAAATTGCCGAAACTCAATTTCGCCAATCTACTCAATTGAATTATGCTTTGCGAAACACATTCGTCTCGTATAAAAATATTTCAAATATTTCTATTTTACAATAGGTACATTCCTTTTTTTTGGAGAACGTCTCTTCCGAACCCCTTTCACACATCGGTAACACCACAGCCGCACCACAATCAACCTTTGCTCGGGCTTTTTTCGAGGTTTCTTCGGGAAATTCCCGAAGCCCACCCGAAGCCGCTTCGGAAACTTCCCGAAGAAACCCCGAAGCAGGTGCGAGGAAAACTCATATCTGGTGCGGCTTTGGTATGGATCATCTGCTTTTAAAAAGCGTATTTCCCTGAAGAAAGCCTCCTTTTGTAGTGCTTTTTCACCACCAGGGAATCTTCCTTATATCAGTCCGAATTTCGACTATTTTGTTTATTTCGTTTATTTCGTTTAATTTGCGTCTATCAAACTGATCATCATGAAAGTAGTAGAGCAAATAAGAAAGCCTTCAAAACTCGACCAGAAGATTGCAAGTGAATCTTACGACGCTTTGGCTTCGGTGATAGAGCAACTTAATTCTGAGCAACCTGAAATTGAGATTGAAGAAACAAGTGAAAAAATTAAAATTCCTCTGAGTGCCTTGAAACTGCTGGGAGATATTTTAAAAGCGATGGGACAGGGCAAATTAATTTCGCTTGTACCTATTGCAACGGAAGTAACTACCCAGGCTGCGGCTGAAATGCTTGGCTGTTCAAGACCTCATTTGGTGAAGCTGCTTGAAGATGGGAAAATTGAATTTACAAAGGTTGGTAAGCACAGAAGAATAAAATATGATGATATTATGAAGTATAGAAAACAAATGAAGGAGCAACAGAAACAAAACATCATTGATATCATGAACCTGGACGAAGAAACTGGTTTGTATGATTCATAGTGTACGCTTTATAGTTGTTCTGGATACCAATGTCGTCTATCCGGTAATTATCAGAGATATTTTATTCTGGTTTGCCTATTATGACTTGTATACACCCAAATGGAGCGAACATATATTCGATGAATGGAAAAGAGTGATGATAGAAAAAGGTGTTTCAGAAGAAGACGCAGCTAAAAGAATAGGAAAAGCAAATGCTGCTTTTCCTGACGCTTTGGTACAAAATTACAAAGGTTTAATAGACCACTTAGAATTACCCGATAAAGACGATCGCCACGTTTTGGCAGCAGCAATAAAAACAAATGCCAATCTCATCGTAACGAATAATATCAAAGACTTTCCGGAAGCATATTTACAATCATTTAGTCTATATGCCAAAACCGCTGATGATTTCCTAACTGATATTATAGACCTCAATCAGGAACAAGCAGTGAGTGCTTTTAAAGAAATGGTTTTAAATAAAAAGAATCCTAAGCAAGATGAATTTGAGGTACTGAATCTGCTGAGAAATGCAGGGTTGAAAGACACAGCAAACTATTTACACGCTTTATTATAAATCCCTCCATGTAACAAGATAAAACACAAATCTGTAAGAATATGAATTCAGAGAGTCTGAACTGAATCACTCCCCTCTCACGGCTCACCTTTCACGTCTCACGCCTCCCCTACACCCTCGGTTTCCAAGCAATCTCCCCCACCCCTAAATGATGTGCAACAAAACGTGCAAGCACAAACAAATAATCGCTCAAGCGATTCAGGTATTTAATCACCAAAGGGTCAACAAAAATTTCCTGCTCCTGCATATTCACACAATTACGTTCTGCTCTTCTGCAAACACAACGGGCAATATGGGTAGCAGAAACAGCAATATGTCCGCCGGGGAGAATAAAGAATTTCATCGGCGGCAACACTTCATTCATTTTATCGATTTCTTTTTCCAGTGCGGTGATATCTGCTTCTTTCAGATCAGGAATTTTCATCAGTGGTTCTTTCTCCGGATCGCAGGCTAATGAGGAGCCAATGGTAAACAAACGATCCTGTATTTCTTTGAGCACAGAACGTGAATGCGGTTCATCAAAATAATCGCCCACCAAACCAATATGCGAGTTCAGTTCATCAACGGTACCATAGGTTTCAATACGAATATGGCTCTTGGGTACTTTGGTTCCCCCAATAAGGGAAGTCTTTCCGAGGTCGCCCGTTTTGGTATATATTTTTAGTGCCATTGTGACTGTATTATTAGTGAAAACAAAAATAGATTTGATTGGTTCAGTTACGTTCACAGGTTCATAGAACTCCGTTAGAGACTCTGTAAGATAAAAGAGAGCCCTTTAAAGCTCTCCACAAAATCTGCACCTATCAACATCAGCACTATGCCAAATGTGCCATAGCCGAGCTTCGTATTTTGTCTGTTTCAACAAGCCCGTCGCGCAAACGTACCACCCGGTGAGCATAAGCTGCAATATCTTCTTCATGTGTTACCAGCACCACGGTATTACCCGCCTGTTGAATCTTCCCAAATATCTCCATTACCTCTACTGAAGTTTTTGAATCGAGGTTACCTGTTGGCTCATCTGCCAGTAAAATTGAGGGATTGTTTACCAGTGCACGGGCAATGGCCACACGCTGTATCTGGCCACCACTCAGTTCATTTGATTTATGATGACTTCTGTCTGCCAGACCCACTTTTTCTAATGCCGCTAGTGATCTTTCCATTCTTTCTTTCCTGCTTACCCCTGCATAAATCAATGGAAGTGCTACATTTTCTGCGGCACTTAACCTGGGTAACAGGTTAAACTGCTGGAATACAAAACCTATTTCCGAATTACGTACTTCGGCGAGGTCATCATCGGCCATCTTACTCACATCTTTCTGATTCAGAATATATTTACCACCGGTAGGCGAATCCAGGCAACCCAATATATTCATCAGCGTACTCTTACCACTTCCTGAAGGACCCATTAAAGCCACGTATTCATTTTTGCGGATATCAAGCGTAATTCCTTTCAGAACAGGGATGGCCTGGTTACCCATGAAATAACTTTTCTGGATGTTTTCTAGTCTGATGATCACCTGGTTTGACATACGCTGGCTTGTATTTAAGTATTTTATTTTCGAATGACTGTAGGAACCCTGAAAAAACTTTCACTGGCACCCGGCGCATTCCGTAATGCAGTGGTACGATCAACGGAACCTTTTACTTCATCTTCTCTTAATACATTAAATGACTGTCCCATATGCAACATTGGTTTTACTCCTTCTGTATTTAACTCAGACAGTTTCTCTACAAATGCCAACATTTTCTGTAGGTCATTTTGTATTTCATTCTTACTCTCGGCCGAAAAATGCAGCCTTGATAAATGTGCCAGGTGATCCACGAGTTCAGACGTAAGTTCCATGTAAACAAAAATAACTGAAAGCGGGTCAAATTCAATCGAATAATGTTAAAAGGCAGGAAAATCAGAACAAAATGAAACCCGGGTTGTTGTCATATAATTGTCAGGTGATGTAACTACATGCAGATCATCTGAAAATTTACCATTATCTTAAGGCATTAAAAATCAGGTATTTTACATCCTGTATCCACATACCGTGAATAAAAGGACTGTTAAACTCCATGTAAATAAGCCGGTTTCATCATAAATTGTAGAAACAAAATCCCCCCCCGATTATGTTAGTTTACGTACTATTAATTGTTTACCTCGGTTGCCTCTATATGGCATACAAGGGCGCGGCCCCTTCAGAAGAATAAATTAGCTATACAAAGCAATCCTACTGAAGAGCCACAATATCAAACAGCAGCAATACTGTTTGATATTTTTTTGCCCGCTCGTTACCCCCTCTTTAAAAATAAATTCCCTTACCTTCGGTATAAATAGTTGCATAACTAACTAATTTTATGGTCAAGCATATTGTATAAAATGAGCTATAACAAAGGTTGATACCAACTGAAATGTTTATTGGCGAATTCCATCCCATGATACGGGATAAGTTATGACAGAAATAAATAAAAATATACATATGAAACGTTCCATCAAAAAAGTTGCGGTATTGGGCAGTGGTGTTATGGGTTCTCGTATTGCCTGTCATTTTGCGGGCATTGGTGTACAGGTACTTTTATTAGACATGATAGCAAAGGGTGCAGAAGAAAGTACCAAACCGGCTGAACGTAATAAACTCGTAAACGATGCTTTACAGGCTGCCATTAAAAGCAATCCTTCACCGGTATATTCAAAAGCTGTTATAAAAAGAATTACCACCGGTAATTTTGATGATAACATGAAAGATATTGCTGGCTGCGACTGGATCATTGAAGTAGTGGTGGAAAGGCTGGATATCAAACAACTGATCTATACCAAAGTAGAACAGTTTCGCAAACCGGGTACATTGGTTACCTCCAATACTTCGGGCATTCCCATTCATATGATGGCAGAGGGAAGAAGTGATGATTTCAAAAAACATTTTTGTGGTTCTCACTTTTTCAATCCACCCCGTTACCTGCGTTTACTGGAAATTATTCCCACACCACATACCGACCCGGAGATTGTTGATTTCCTGATGCAGTATGGTGATCTGTACCTGGGTAAAACAACGGTACTCTGTAAAGACACGCCTGCTTTTATTGCCAACCGTATTGGTGTGTTTAGCATCATGAGCATTTTCCATATTATGGATAAGCTCGGGTTAAGTATTGATGATATTGATGCATTAACCGGACCCATCATCGGCAGACCAAAATCGGCCACTTTCCGTACTGCTGATGTAGTGGGTATTGATACACTGGTGAAAGTAGCAAAAGGCGTTGCCGATAATTGTCCGGATGATGAGGCAAAAGCCATTTTTAATATCCCGGCCTGGCTCGATAAAATTGTTGCCAATAACTGGCTTGGTGATAAAACCGGACAGGGGTTTTTTAAAAAACTAAAATCGGCCGAAGGTAAAGAAATACAAACGCTGAACCTGTCTAACATGGAATACGGCCCTCGCAACAAACCAAAATTTGCGAGTATTGAGGCGGCCAAACCTGTTGATGACCTGAAGCAAAGAATTAAAATGCTCTCTGCGGCTCCTGATAAAGCAGGAGAATTTTACCGTGCATTTCATTTCTCATTGTTTTCCTATATCTCACATCGTGTGCCCGAGATCAGCGATGAAGTTTATCGTGTAGATGATGCCATGATGGCCGGCTTTGGCTGGGAAATCGGAGCTTTTGAATCATGGGACACTGTTGGTGTTGAAGCCACAGTTAAAGCCATGAAAGCGGCGGGCCATAGTGTTGCTGCATGGGTTGATGAGATGCTGGCTTCAGGCGCAGCCAGTTTTTACAAAGTAGAGCATGGCCGCAGGATGTTTTATGATCAGTCATCAAAATCATACAAAGCTATTCCGGGTGGAGAATCGTTCCTGGTATTAAACAACCACCGCGATAAACTGGTTTGGAAAAACAGTGCCTGTCGCCTGTATGATATAGGTGATGGCGTAGCCGGATTGGAATGGAGTACTAAAATGAACAGTATTGGCGGCGAGGTACTGGAAGGCATTAATAAATCGATTGGTATTGCAGAAGAAAAGTTCAAAGGCCTTGTAATTGGTAATGAAGGTGCCAACTTCAGCGCCGGTGCTAATGTGGGTATGATTTTCATGCTGGCCATTGAACAGGAATACGATGAATTGGATATGGCCATCCGTATGTTCCAGAATACCATGATGCGTGTTCGTTATTCTTCCGTACCCGTGGTAACTGCTCCTCATGGACTCACACTAGGCGGCGGTTGTGAAATGAACCTGCATGCCGATAAAATTTGCGCAGCAGCAGAAACTTATATAGGACTTGTTGAATTAGGTGTGGGACTAATTCCTGGTGGTGGTGGTACCAAAGAATTTGTATTGCGAGCCGCTGATGAAATGCATGACGACGAGCCCGAAACAATTACGCTGAAGAACAGGTTTTTATCAATTGCCACAGCTAAAGTGGCCACATCGGCACAGGAAGCTGTTGAAATGGGTATCCTCAGAAAAGGCGCCGATGAAATTGTAATGAACCTCGGAAGAAGATTAACAGAAGCCAAAAAATCGGTGATAGAATTGTCTGACAGCGGGTATACCACTCCTGTTCAGCGTAGTGATATTAAAGTATTGGGACGTTCTGCTTTGGGCGCTTTATACGCAGGTATCAATGGCATGTGGAGAGGTAATTATGCAACTGATCATGATGCATTGGTAGCAAGAAAATTAGCTTATGTAATGTGTGGTGGCGATTTGAGCGAGCCTACACTGGTATCGGAACAATATTTACTTGATCTTGAAAGAGAAGCATTCCTGAGTCTTTGTGGTGAAAGAAAAACACTGGAACGCATTCAAAGTGTATTGAAAAGTGGCAGACCTTTAAGAAACTAGCCCCTACTTTTTCCCTGCCCGGGATTTAAATCCCGGGCAGGAAAAAATATTCCGCCCTTCCCAACAACCGTTGGTACATGTAAAAAACTGATCATCCCATTTCTTTCGTTCTCATCCTATTCTGAGTATCTTCGGTAAGTTGGTGCAGGTATTGCACCATTATTATTCATCGTTAACAACTGCTTATGCAACCTGTTCTTTCCATCCAGGGAATCTCGAAAAGATATGGCTCCATACAGGCATTAAACACTGTTTCGTTTGATGTTCCTAAGGGTTGTGTCTTCGGCATACTTGGTCCTAACGGTAGTGGTAAAACAACCATGCTAAGTATCATTCTTGATATTTTACAAGCCAATTCAGGTAATTACTCCTGGATGGGGAAACCTGGTTCTCCGGAAACCCGCAAACAGATCGGTTCACTGTTGGAAACACCCAATTTTTATCATTATCTCTCTGCAGTTGATAACCTTAATATTACCAAAGCCATCAGTGGCCGAGGTGATGCAGCTGATATTGACAGGGTATTGGAAATTGTAAAATTATCTGCCCGGAAAAAAAGTAAGTTCAAAACCTATAGTCTTGGTATGAAACAAAGACTGGCTATTGGTGCCGCACTGCTTGGTAATCCGGACGTGCTGGTATTTGATGAACCTACCAATGGTCTCGATCCAGTTGGTATTGCTGAAATACGTGAACTGATTAAACAACTGGCCAGAGATGGTAAAACCATCATTATGGCCAGTCACCTGCTCGATGAAGTAGAGAAAGTGTGTACCCATGTGGCCATCCTCAAAAAAGGAACATTACTTACCGCAGGAAAAGTAGATGAAGTATTGGCCAATGAAGATATTGTTGAAATATCGGCTGCAGATACACATAAACTCAAAGCTGTATTGGAAGGCTTCAGTGGTCATTCTCATTTGAAACAGGATGGTAAATTGTTTGAACTGTATTTTCCACTTGGCACCGCCCGTATGGATGACCTGAACCGTTACTGTTTTGAACAAGGTGTTACACTGAATCAATTACTGTTAAAGAAAAAGAGTCTCGAAACCAAGTTCTTTGAATTAACCAACGATTAATTCATCTAAAAAAAGATAGTATGCTTTCTCTTATAAAAATTGAGTGGTTAAAAATTAAAAAATACCCCGCGTTCTGGTGGATGTTGGGTATTGTGGCATTAACCTACCCCAGTATCAACCTGATGTTCCTGAAAGTATATGAAGATATTACCAAAGGAAAAGAAACAGGCGCCATTGCAAAAATGTTCCTGGGAAATCCATATGCATTTCCTGAAACATGGCACACGGTGGCATTCTTTTCTTCTTTCTTCATCGTACTTCCTGCCATCCTTGTAATTATGCTGGTAACCAATGAATACAATTACCGCACACACAGACAGAATATTATTGACGGATGGAGCAGGAAAGATTTTATTACCAGCAAGTTATGTGATGTATTAATTGTAACCGCCATCATTACTTTATCGTACAGTATTGTTGCCATTGGTTATGGCTCTTATACAGACAGTAATAATTTTTACCGCTGGTCGGAGCAACTGGAATACATTCCATTATTTTTCCTGCAAACTTTTGCACAGCTTTCGATTGCTTTCCTATTGGGTTACCTGATTAAAAAAGCATTCATTGCATTGGGTATTTTCCTGTTTCACTATCTTATTCTTGAAAACATAGCCGTATCATGGTTTAAGTATCAGGCAAAAAATGATATCGGTAAATTCTTCCCCTTCGAAGCATCAGACAGGTTAATACCTGTTCCCGCATTTATCGGTAATTTCGGAAAAGACCTCAAAGCAGAATACCAGAAAGCACTGGATGCTGTACCTCTGCATATTGGATTAACCATTGCCATTACAGCCATCATCTGGATCATTTGTTACAGGGTACATAGTAAGAGGGATCTTTAAGAGGATCTTTGAATTTTTGATCTTTGATTTGTTGATTGGAATTTTCTCCTAGATCAAAAAATCAAAGATTGCCAACTGCCTGTTCAATAGTCGGGTAACTAAACCGGAAGCCTGCCGCTTCTATTTTCCCGCTGCTGACGGTTGCACTTTTCAGGATTTCGATACTCATTTCGCCCAATAAGATTTTTAAAATAAATGCCGGAACAGGAACGGGTAATGCCCATGATCTTCCCATTCTTTTTGCAAGTGCTATCATTAAAGCTTTACTTGTAACCGGATTTGGAGCAACTGCATTATATGATCCCTGGGTTTCTTTATTTTCTATTGCATACAAAAAAAGTTTACAGAGATCCTCAACATGAATCCAGCTTACGACCTGCTTACCTGATCCAAATATGGGTATAATGCCGGCCCTGATTGGTTTCTTAAATTCTGTTATAGCCCCACCTGTTCTGCTTAATACAATTCCTGTTCTCAATCGTACAAGTCTTTTGCCAGATGCGGTTACAGGTTCAATACTTTCTTCCCATGCCTTGCAGGTATCGCCAAGAAAACCAGGATAGTACGGCATATCTTCTGTGAAAGGACTCTTACTATCTGGCCTATCGGGACCATACCAGCCAATAGCCGATGCGCTCACCACTGTTGTTATATGATTAGGAATTTCATTCAGCGCTTTTACAATCAAAGCACTGCTTTTTGTTCTGCTATCCAGTATTTCCTGTTTCCTTTTGGGTGTCCAGCGTTGTTCAGCCACACCCGCACCCGCCAGATGAATGATATGGTCTGCTGATGAAATGGCCTTTTCATCTATTGTTTGCTTATCAATATCCCACTGAAATACCTGTACCCTGTTTCCCTGACCCTTGTTTCCTTGATTCTTGCCTCCCTGACTCTTTCCTCCTCCCGCCTTTCTGCTAAGCCAGTTTACGTCATATCCTTTCTGTATCAGATACTGCGTCAGGTATCTGCCAACCATGCCTGTTCCACCGGTAATAAGTACTGTTTCCATTGATTTTATTGGTACAACAAATATCCGACAATAAAGGTTGAAAAAAGAACCCCGACACTTGGGTCGGGGTCAACAACTAAAATCACCAGGCTAAACATCTATGATAAGCAATCGTTAATCAGGTTTCTTACCATCCAAAAATGTGTTGATGGTAGAAATTTGAGTTTCATTATTTTCATCCTTACCTACTGTATATTTACTGTAAAAGTCTTCCACGGAAGTAAGGGTATTCCCGAAGAGTTCCATATTTCTTCTTACATAAGCAGGCACATTATCAAACTCACTGTTCGCTTCTGAGCTGTTATTCATGTTAAAAGAAAGGTTACGCAGTTTCTGAATACGTTCTGCTGCCCTTCTTTTCTGCTCTTCCGCATCATCCAGTACAGAATCATCAATAAAATTTGACTGAGGTACCACTGCTACAGGTGCCATAGGTTTTTCTTCTTTTTCTACCAGCTGCATCAGCATTTCTTCTTCCTGTTTAAGGGGTTTCTCTTCTTTCACAGGTGCAAGAGGTGTTATTTCCTGAACAGGTACAGGTCTTTCAGGTTCCGCATAAATATTCATGGGTTTACTGAACATGGTTGTTGCAGGCTGTTGTGGTTGTTCATTTACTTTAAACTGCAATAACTCCTCCTCTACGATAGTTTTTACTATATGTACTTCCTCTTTAGGTAATTCAGGCACTACTACTTCCTCTGTAATTTCCGTACTCAGTTCAAACTGGAGGGTGAAATTTTCAGCGGGTTCTTCTTCTGTTTTTGTTTCTTCAACTATGGCTGTAGTGGCGAAAAAATTTAATACCGGTGCCTCTTCCGCTACATCCTCCATTCTTGGAGCAAAAGGATCCTTGTCTTCCAGTGGCAACGTTTGCTGAACGGGTTGCTGAGCAGTTTTTGTTTCTGCCTGCTCAACATCGAGGGTCATTACAATTTTCTCCTGCTTAGGTTCAGGTTTTTTTTGTTCAACAGGTTTGGCAAAAGGGTCCTTATGTTCAAAACCGGTAGCAATTAAGGTGATACCTATTTTTTTATCCAGTGCATTATCGTAACCCATACCCACAATTACATCTGTATCTTCACCAGCCTGCATGCGGAGGAAATTATTAATTGTTTCGAGCTCATCCATGGTGCATTCATGATCTCCTTCTGCACTATTGATATTAATGAGTATCCATTTTGCTCCCCTGATATCATTATCATTCAGCAATGGAGATGACAATGCTTCTTCAATAGCCAGTTGTGCACGGTTTTCACCCTCTACTTCTGCTTTACCCAATATGGCCACACCGCCATTTTTCATAACGGTACATACATCGGCAAAGTCAACAATAATATGTCCGCGGCTATTGATTACATCGGTAATACATTTTGCAGCAGTTGCCAGCACATTATCTGCTTTGGAAAATGCCTCTTTCATTTTGAGGTTACCATACTGGATACGCAGCTTATCATTACTGATTACCAGTAAAGTATCTACATATGGTTTCAGCTGACGAATACCTTCATCGGCCTGTAATTGTCTGCGTGGACCTTCAAAGCCGAAAGGAGTGGTTACAATACCAACTGTAAGGATACCCAGCTCTTTACAGATTTGTGCTATGATAGGCGCACCACCGGTACCAGTACCACCACCCATCCCTACCGTAATAAACGCCATTTTGGTATTTACTTCGAGGATGCGTTTTATTTCTTCCAACGACTCTTCAGTGGCCTTTTTACCTACTTCAGGATTGGCACCTGCACCTAATCCTTGTGTAAGGTGTGGACCTAATTGTATTTTATTGGGAATCTTACTTTGTTCGATTGCTTTGGCGTCGGTATTACAGATAATAAAATCAACACCTTCGATATTCTGATCAAACATGAAGTTAACGGCGTTGCTTCCACCGCCTCCCACACCAAGAACCTTGATGATGGAGGATTTCTGTTTGGGAAGATCAAAGTGAATCATAGAGAACGTTTTTGTTGGGTTAGTAGATTACTTAGTTTTCAATGGGACGATATATAGGAAACGTAGTTAAACTGTGTTTTATTTTATTACCTGGTCCTCCTCTTCTTTAAACAGATCAATCAGGTTATTTTTGAATTTATCCCAGAACTTCTGTTTTCTTACATTGCCGTCAACTTCTTGTACAGCCTGCATTACAGGGGCTTCCATTTCAGGTGCTTCTACTTTCAGGTTCTTTGGCACTTCCACTTTTTTAAACTGCTCCGTAAACTGTTTGTGCTTGTGGTCGTAATCACTGTAACCTTTCAATATAAGACCCAGACAGGTTGCGTACATCGGCTTCTTGAGCTCCTCAATATGATTAGGTGCCAGGTGTTCATTTGGCAACCCTATTCTTGCATTCAGACCGGTTGTATATTCTGTTAACTGAATCAGGTGTTTTAATTGTGAACCACCACCGGTAAGGATAATACCACCATTCAGCGCACGGCTGTCGAGACCTACGGTTTTAATATGATAGGTAACAAAATCCAGTATCTCACTCATTCTTGCCTGAATAATGGCAGCGAGATTTTTCACGCTGATTTCTTTTGCAGGCATACCTTTCAAACCAGGAATAGTGATATATGCATTGTTCTTGGCTTCATCTGCCAGTGCACTGCCGAACTGTACTTTCATGGCTTCGGCCTGGCTTTTCAATACACCCAATCCCATGCGGATATCGTTGGTAATATTTTCTCCCCCGAAAGGAATAACTGCAGTATGTTTCAGAATACCTTCATAAAAAACGGCCAGGTCACTTGTACCGCCACCAATATCAAGGATGGCAACACCGGCTTCCATATCAATATCACTCATTACAGCACTTGCAGAAGCCAGCGGCTGTAATACAAGATCCTTGGTACTCAGACCACTTCTGTCAACAGCACGGTGAATGTTTCTGATGGCATTTCTGTCGCCTGTGATGATATGGAAATTTGCTCCCACTTTTACCCCATTATACCCAACAGGATCTTTAATGTTTTGGATATTATCTACATGAAAATCCTGTGGAATTACATCGATAATCTGGTCGCCCGCAGGTATAAAAGTCTTACGTTGGTTATTTAATAACTGATCAATCTCCCAGCGCTGTATCTCAGTCTCAGGATCCTGGCGAACCATGTCACCACGTGTCTGTAGACTTTTGATATGATGCCCTGCTATACCAACATATACTTCGTTGATTTCGAGATCAGGATTACTCTCATAACAGTTTAACAATGCCTGTTGAATGGCTTTGATGGTCTGATCGATGTTTAACACCTGTCCGTGTTGTACACCGCTACTATTGGCACGGCCAAAACCAAGTATTTCCAGTTTACCATACTCATTCTTACGACCCGCAATAGCCGCAATTTTGGTAGTTCCGATGTCCAGACCAACAATGATGGGTGATTCATTGTGATTCATAAAGTATGTGTTTTAGTTGTTTTCAAATTTTGCCGTGAATGGTCAATATTCACCATTGACTATTCACTTTTCTTCATCACCGCTTTCGGTTCCGACTTCTTTTTTGGATCGGCCTTCTTCGATAACGGATTCGTATTTATTTTATTGTTGATGTTAGTAATAGTTTTAACAGGTGTTGTTTCTTTAACAGGCTTTTGCACAACAGTAGCAGGTTTGGTAATACTATCTGCTTTAGCCGGAGGCATTTTTTCTGCCAGAACAGCAGAAATATCTTCCGGAGGCGTTATCATTTGCCTGATCAGTTCCAGTGCCGCTGTTGAATCCTGTTGTATACCCTCCATTCCTTTCCGAACCGCTACCACTTGCTTATCGTATTGTACATTGATCTTTTCATAATAATGTATACCCTTCTGCAACCAGGCCTGTTTATAAAAAGTATAGAGCCTGTTGAATTTGGCATTCAGTTCTTCTGCATTGCCTAGGCTCACCACATGATCTCCAAAAACAGGTATCAGTTCAAATTGACGCCCCGGTTCAATATCAACCTGTGCTACCTGTGCGGTCCAGAAAGAATCTGCAAGTATATACCTACCTAGTTCTACAATATCTTTTAATAAAGAGCTGTCCGGCTTTGATAATCTCAGGTTGTTTGATGGATAGCCGGTAAACATGGGTACCCTTGCGCTTAACTTATCACTCAATGGCAGCCTTACACCTGCACTATCCAGGTAAAATGATCCTCCCTGTATGGTAAATACCCTGGCTACAGGTTGTCTTTCTTCTATCTGTATCTGTAATACCTGTTGGTTATCGAGGAACATTTCTGCATTTTTCACCCAGGGATTTTTTTCCAAAGCAGTTTCCATCGAACGTAGGTTTAACATAGCTATCGCTGTACCAATTACTTTTCTTTTTTGATTTACCAACTCAAGAATATCTTTTTCATCAATAAACATATTCTCTTCTATGCCGGTGATCTCAATCTTTATATCTGTGCAGATCTTCCTGTTCTTTTTTTGCATGGCTGCGCCCATCAGTACCACTGTACCGATACCTGCCAGTACCCATGCGGTCTGGATCAATCTTTTTTTCCAGTTGAACTTATTCATCCTATTGTTCCAGTATCGTTTTAACAGGTTTTACCAACGCATCAATATCTCCGGCTCCGGCCATTACCACCAGTTCAGGTCTGTTATCTTTTATCCATTCCAGCATCTGTTCTTTTTCCAGTATTTGTTTTCCAGGTTGTTTCATTTTATTGATCAGCAGTTCGCTGGTCACACCCGGCATCGGGAGTTCACGCGCCGGGTAAATGGGTAACAATACCACTTCATCGGCCATATCGAGGCTTTCCGCAAAGGCATCAGCAAGGTCATTGGTACGACTGAACAAGTGGGGCTGAAAAACCAGTGTGAGTTTTTTATTGCTGAAAATGCTTCTCACACCACTGATCAATGCCCTTAATTCTTCGGGATGATGCGCATAATCATCAATAACCACGTGCAATTCATTTTTCAATGCGTATTCAAATCGTCTTCTCACACCTTTAAAATCAGCTACCGCAGCACGTATAGCATCATCACTGATGTTTAAATAATTAGCAACAGTTATCGCTGCGATCACATTTTCAATATTGTGTAACCCTCCCATATGAAGGGTAATATTTTTGATGACCCAACCAGGACCACTTACATCAAAATTGTAACTGCCATTCTGCACCAGCAGGTTAATGGCTTTTACATCTGCATCGGACCGGTTGTAGCTATATTTATAATTATGAGTGGCTTGCAGATCGGTTTCCCTGCTGAGTCCTTTCCTGGTTACGAGGCATCCACCGGGTTTTACTTTACCGGCAAACTGTACAAAAGCATTTTCCACTTCCTGCGGCGTTCCATAAATATCAAGATGATCCGGATCGATGGCTGTTACTACAGCAATATCTGGTACCAGTTTTAAAAAACTCCTATCATATTCATCAGCCTCTACCACTACCACATTTCTTTCACTGCTCCAGAAATTGGTATTATAGTTAGCAGCTATTCCACCCAGGAATGCATTACACCCATACCCTGAATGACGCAGCAAGTGTGCGATCATGGATGTAACGGTTGTTTTACCATGTGTTCCTCCCACACAAATATTAAAAGAGCCTTCGGTGATCCATTGCAATACATCACTTCTTTTCACCACCGTATATCCATTTTCACGATAATATACCAGTTCAGCATGAGCGGCTGGAATGGCTGGCGTATATACAACTGCATCCACATTTTTAGGAGCCAGATCAACCCTTTCCTCATAATGAATAGTAATACCCTGCTCTTCCAGTTCGCGGGTAAGAGGCGTACTGGTTTTATCGTACCCACTCACTTCTGCCCCCCTCGACTTAAAATAACGGGCAAGCGCACTCATACCAATACCACCGATACCGATAAAATATATTTTCTGTATGTTGTTTAACTTAATCACCGATTGTATTTAATATTTCTGTTGCCACTACTTCATCTGCATTTGTGATGCCTAGTGGTTTTATTTTTTCTATCAATCCTTGTTGTTCATTATTGCTTTTTGCAAGTGCCACCATTTTAGAAAAAAGTTCTTTCACGGCATCCTGGTCTTTTACCATTAAAGCTGCTCCCCTATTTACCAGATGCATGGCATTCACCGTCTGGTGGTCTTCAGCTGCATGCGGATATGGTACAAATATGGCCGGCTTTTTTACCACACATATCTCCGCCACCGACATGGCTCCCGCTCTCGACACTATTATATCTGCCGCCGCATATGCTTTATCCATGTCGGTAATAAAAGTATCCACCCATATGTTTGAAAAAACTTTGCCTCTTTCTTTATAAGCCATGGCATTGTTTTTTCCGGTTTGCCAGATCAGTTGAATATCGAGTGAAATAAATTCATGCACATGTGCCGCAATTACATCATTAATACTTTTAGCACCCAGGCTACCTCCCATTACAAGAATGGTTGTCTTATTTTTTTCCAGTTTAAAACTTTCCAATGCAGCTTCTTTTGATACGGCAATTCCTGCTATCGATTTTCTTACCGGGTTACCTGTAATCATCAATTTATCTGGTGGGAAAAATTTTTCCATTCCGGCTGTTGCTACAAATATTTTAGTGGCCCTTGCGCCCAACAGCATATTGCTCTTCCCGGCAAATGAATTGGCCTCATGAATAAACGTGGGTATTCCTTTCTGTTGTGCATAACGCAATACGGGAAATGTTGAGTATCCTCCCACACCTATTACTGCATCGGGCTGAAACTGATTTACCAGCTTTCTTACTTTCCAGAAACTCCTGATCAGCTTCAATGGAAGTGAGATGTTTTTAAAAATATTGGAGCGGTTAAATCCTGCAATATCCAGTCCTTCAATCTCATAGCCTGCCTGTGGCACTTTTTCCATTTCCATTTTACCAAACGCGCCAATAAACAGGAACATGGTATCTGGTGCCAGTTTTTTGATGGCATTGGCAATGGCAATTGCCGGAAATATATGTCCGCCGGTTCCACCTCCTGCTATGATAATTTTTTTTCCCATTTTATACTACGGTTGTGGTTTGGGGTGTTGCTAACGGTGCAGGTTCCGGCTTTCCTTCTATCTGTTCTACATTTCGTGCCACACTTAATACAATTCCAATGGCACAACAGGTAAACAGGAATGAACTACCACCCATACTCACCAATGGAAGTGTAACCCCTGTTACCGGTACCAGGTTTACATTTACCGCCATATTGGCCACGGCTTGTATTACCAGTGTGAAACTCAATCCCAATGCAAGGAAAGCACCAAATGCATATGGACATTTCCGGAAGATGCGTATACAGCGGAAAAGAAAAACGAGGTAAATAAATATCATAAATGCACCCCCTATCAAGCCATACTCTTCGATGATGATGGAATAAATGAAATCGTTATATGCCTGTGGAAGAAAATTTCTTTGCTGACTGTTTCCGGGACCAAGTCCAACCAGAACACTCCCATTAGCTATGGCAATTTTTGCCTGTTGCACCTGGTAGGGAACTTCCGCTTCTTTTGCATAAATAAAATCCTGTACCCGTTTTACCCATGTTCCGAAACGACCGATCGACTTTGCCTTTTCGGCTACTACTGCATCACTATTCGTTTTTTTGCCCTGATGTGTCATTACAGCAACCGAAACAATAAACATAACAGGTATTAATGCCACACCTATAGTAAGTAAAATATGTTTCATGCTTACCCTACCTATAAACATCAGCAGCAATGAAGTGGCACCGGTAAGTAATGCATTAGAAAGGTTCGCCGGCATAATCAGTGCGCAAATAATCAGTACGGGTGTTACAACAGGAATAAATCCTTTCTTAAAATCTTTGATTACTTCCTGCTTCTTACTCAATAGTTTCGAGATGTACATAAACAGTGCCAGTTTAGCCAAATCGCTGGTTTGTACCGTGAGGTGAATAATCGGTAGCTTGATCCACCTGCTTCCTTCATTAATTTTTGCTCCGAAAAATAATGTGTAGATCAACAAAGGAATAGACAACAGAAATAAAATAGTGGCAATTCTTGAAAACAATGAATAGTTGATCCGATGCAAAAAATAAATCAGCAACAAACCAACCACTGTAAACGACACCTGTTTGAATAAATACACATTGGTATTACCCTTATACAGTTTATACGCCAGTGAACCGGTTGCACTGTATACAACCAGTATCGATATCAGTGATAAAAGCAATACAATTCCCCAGATATACTTATCGCCTCTTGCCCTGTCAACAAGCTGGCTGCGTACACCTTCTACACTGGGTATCTGGGAAAACAGTTTATCGGTTACTTCTGGCATAATATTTATTCCTTCCCGGTAACAATTGCGTTATCGGCTTCAGTATATTACAACTCTTTCACGGCATCTTTAAATTGCGCACCACGATCTTCATAGTTTTTAAACAAGTCAAAACTTGCACAGGCAGGGCTTAATAATACCACATCACCTTTTGCCGACAATTTAAAAGAAGTGTTTACCGCCTTCTTTGCACTATCGGTTTCCACAATTACAGGTACCACATCTTTAAATGCTTCTATAATCTTACTATTATCTACACCCATACATACTATGGCTTTCACTTTATCTTTTACCAATTCGGCAATCAGTGAATAATCATTGCCTTTATCGGTTCCACCGAGTATCAGTACAGTTGGTTTGGTCATACTTTCAAGTGCATACCAGGTACTGTTTACATTGGTGGCCTTACTGTCGTTAATAAACTCAACCCCACGAACCATGGCCACAAATTCCATCCGGTGTTCCAGGCTATGGAAATTCTTTACAGCTTCCCTGATCTTTTCTTTCCTGATACCCAAAGTGGTAGCGGCAATTCCTGCGGCCATAGTGTTGTAGTTGTTGTGTTTCCCTTTAAGGGCAAAATCATAAATACTCATGCTTACTCTTTCTTCCTGGATTCTTAGCATCATCTGGTCGCCCTTGATGTAGCCGCCTTTTTTTACTTCGTGTTTCATAGAGAATGGTAATGGGTTAGTATGGATGGTTAGTAGTCTCAATTTTTCCATGATCACTTCATCATCTTCACAGTAGATGAAATAATCCAGCATGGTCTGGTTTTCGATGATTTTGAATTTGCTGTTGATATAGTTCTCGAACTTGTATTCATACCTGTCGAGATGATCTTCCGTAATATTCAGCAACACACTTACATCGGCACGGAAATCTTTTATATCATCCAGCTGAAAAGAACTTATTTCGGCCACATACAGTGCTTTAGGATCTTCCGCTACCTGTTTGGCAAACGAGTACCCGATATTGCCCACCAGTGCACAATCCAGTCCGGCTGTCTGGCAGATATGATAAATCAATGCAGTAGTGGTGCTTTTCCCGTTACTGCCAGTGATTGCTACAATTTTGCTCTCACCTTTAAAACGATAAGCCAGTTCTATCTCACTGATCACCGGTATACCTTTTGCACGAATAGCTTTCACTACTTCATTTTTTTCAGGTATACCCGGACTTTTCATCACTTCATCTGCATTCAGTATCAGATCAAGACTATGTTTCGCCGATTCAAAATCAATCTTATTATCAAGGAGCTCTTTTTCATATTTTGGTTTGATGGGTCCACCGTCGCTCAGGAACACTTCATATCCTTTTTGTTTGCCCAACAATGCGGCACCTACGCCACTTTCGCCTCCACCTAATATGACCAGTCTATGTTGCTTCATTTCACTATCTCATTTTCAGGGTGAGGATCGACATCACCACACACAATACCGTTACGATCCAGAACCTGATGGCTATTTTATTTTCATGAAACCCTTTCTTCTGGTAATGATGATGTAATGGACTCATCAGGAATATTCGTCTTCCCTCACCAAACTTTTTCTTTGTGTATTTAAAATAGCTTACCTGCAGCATCACACTCACCAGTTCTACCAGGAAAACGCCACAGAAAATGGGGATCAATAATTCTTTTCTTACAATGATGGCCAGTGAGGCAATGATACCACCAAGTGCAAGGCTTCCCGTATCGCCCATAAACACCTGTGCGGGGTACACATTATACCATAAGAATCCTATACAGGCTCCTACAAATGCGCCCACAAAAATGGAGAGTTCACCAAGATTGGGTATGTACATTACATTCAGGTAATCGGCCAATACATAGTTACCACTCACATAAATGAACACACCCAGCGCCACACCAATGATGGCACTTACACCTGCAGCCAAACCATCTAATCCATCGGTAATATTGGCTCCGTTTGATACAGCGGTAATGATGAATGTTACGATCAGGATATAAATAATCCAAGTATATTTCTCCGCTCCTTCACCCATCCAGCTGATCAGTTTGCTGTAATTGAACTCATGATTTTTTACAAAAGGAATAGTAGTGATCGGTGTTTTTACTTTTACATACCGCCTTTCTATCCCATTGATATTTCTTACAATGATATTAGTGTCTTTGGCCAAACGCTCTCCCTGTTTTAATTCAACTGCATTGGTTAACACTATTTCGCGCTCTACTGTTACTGCATTGCTGAAATACAAGGTGGTTCCAATAATGATACCCAATCCTACCTGTCCAATAATTTTTGAAATACCGGCCAATCCGTCACTGTCTTTTTTCTTGTACGACTCCCCTTTCTGTAAAGCAGCTTTTCTGGCTCTTATCTTAAAATAGTCATCCAGGAAACCAATAATACCAAGCCAAACGGTACATAATACCATCAAACGGATATATACTTTATCAAGATTGGCAAATAATAAAGTAGGTATCAGTATACTCAGCAGGATGATAACACCACCCATAGTTGGTGTACCTTTTTTCTGGTGTTCGCCCTGTAGCCCAAGTTCTCTCACTGTTTCACCAATCTGTTTTTTTTGCAGAAATAAAATCAGGCGTTTACCATATACTGTGGCAATTACCAGCGACAGCAATACGGCCATTGCTATCCTGAATGTCAGGAACTGGAACATACCTGCACCCGGCACATTAAATTCCTGTTTCAGCCATGTAAATAATTGGTACAGCATAAGGTTGTTTGTGTTTTGTTGTTATTATTTATTTAGTGCCGTAAACATTTCCAGTAATACCTGTTTATCATCAAAAGGATATTTCACACCTTTTATATCCTGGTATTTTTCATGCCCTTTTCCTGCTACCAGTATAATATCTTCCGGACCTGCATAACTCACTGCTGTTCTGATTGCTTCTTTCCGGTCTGTTATACTGATGTACTTTCTCTTAGCAGAACTGCTCAATCCCATTTCCATATCTTTCAGAATCGCTTCAGGCTCTTCTGTTCTTGGATTATCGCTGGTAAGAATCACCCTGTCACTCAGGTCGCATGCAGTTTGTGCCATTACAGGACGTTTTGTTTTATCCCTGTCGCCACCGCATCCAACAACTGTAATTACCTGCTCGTGCCCCTTTCTTAATTTTTTAATGGTCATCAATACATTTTCCAGTGCATCGGGTGTATGTGCATAGTCTACAATTCCAATAATTAATCCACCACTGATCACGTAATCAAATCTTCCTTCTGCACCACTTAGCATACTCAAAGCTGTCAACACTTCTTCGCTATCTTCTCCCAAACAAACTGCTGCACCATACACAGCAAGCAGGTTATAAGCGTTAAACTCCCCGATCAGTCTGAAATGAACTTCTTTGTCGTTCACCATCATGATCAAACCCGTAAGCGCATTCTCCAAAATTTTTCCTTTGAAGGCTGCCATCGTTTTCAGGCTGTACATATATTTTGATGCCTGCGTATTCTGCAACATCACTTCCCCGCGTTTATCATCGGCATTTGAAATGGCAAAAGCCGATGCCGGTAAGTGATCGAAGAATGATTTCTTCACACGGATATACTCATCAAATGTTTTATGGTAATCAAGATGATCATGTGTAATGTTGCTGAACAATGCACCCGTAAACTGTAAACCCGTAATACGGTGCTGGTGTATGGCATGACTGCTACATTCCATAAATACATGGCTGCAACCTGCATCAGCCATCAGTTTCAGCAGTACATTCAAACTAACAGCATCCGGAGTAGTATGTGTTGATGGAATAATCTCGTCACCAACCTGGTTTTGTACCGTACTAATCAATCCGCATTTATAACCCAGTCTTGTAAACAACTTAAACAGCACCGTTGCAATCGTTGTTTTACCATTTGTTCCTGTTACACCTACCAGTTTAACTTTCAGAGAAGGTTCATCATAGAACTGGTGTGCCATATAAGCCACAGCTTCCTGTGAGTCGGCCACTTCCAGGTACGTAATTCCATCCTGTAATGATGCCGGCATGGTTTCACAAACAATTGCTGTGGCCCCTGAGGCAACAGCTTTATCAATGAACACATGTCCGTCTGATAAAGTACCTTTAATAGCAACAAATACATTTCCTTTTTCCAGTTTCCTGGAATCGATCTGAATTCCTGTAACAGTAATATCCGTACTGCCATGCACCTGTTTCAGGTGTACCCTGTATAATATGTCCTGAAGTTTCGTCATATTAATTGAGCGCTATATTTACCAGTTGTCCTTTTGCAATTAATTGTCCGGCCTGTACCGATTGTGCAACCACTTTACCTTTTCCCTGCACCTGTACCTTTAACCCAAGGTTTTCACACAGGTATACCACATCTTTTAAACCCATACCTTTTAACTGGGGCATAGATTTAGCTGTTACTACTTTTGTGTTCAGTATAATTGTTTTATTTCGGCCACTTACTGCCACCCACTCATCAACTCTCTTGGTTGAATCTTTAAAAGGAATATTCAACTTTCTGGTTACAGTAGTCAGATCAGGTTTAAATCCTGCATAAACGAAATAACTACTGTCGATACCTGCCGATTTTTTTGCCAGGTTATTTATCCGCACATAGGTGCTATACAAACGATCTGCTATTTCTTTAAATACAGGGCCGGCAACCGAACCACCATAATAAACAGCTGCATGTGGTTTGTTTTTGATAACAACGATACAGGTATACTGTGGGTCATCGGCCGGGAAATAACCTGCAAATGATGATTGGTACACTTTATCAGCATAACCCCTGTTACCATTGGCCACTAGCGCCGTTCCTGTTTTACCGGCTACTTTATAAGGTGTTTCTTTAAACAAACCGGCCGCAGTTCCTGCAATACAAACTCCTTCCAGGCATTCACGTAATTGCTTTAGTGTTTCATCGCTGCAAATTTTTTCATCTACTACCACAGGTGAAAAAGATTGCTGCAATACACCTTCTTCTTTTACTGCACCTACGAGATAGGGTCTCATCATCTTACCATTATTGGCAACAGCGTTGTAGAGTGATAAAGTTTGTAGCGGACTTACAGACAGGTTATAACCGAACGCCATCCATGGAAGTGTTGTTGGCCCCCAGAGTTTATGTCCGGGTTTGAAAATAGTGGGCTTACGTTCACCGGTTAAATCAATTCCGGTTAATGTATCCATCCTCATTTTTTTCAGGTGATTGATAAAACGTGATGGACTGGATGAATAATGTGCCACGACCAGTTTTGCCATACCTACATTTGAACTGAGTTCAAATGCCTGTTTTACAGATACCACATTACGGCCATGTTTTTCACTATCATAAACCACCTGTCCGGCTACTTTCCAGGTACCACCTTCCAGATCTACACTCTGGTTAAGGTTTACCTTTTTGTCTTCCAGCAAGGCAATCATAGTCGCCAGCTTGAAAGTTGACCCTGGCTCTGACGGGCTGATGGCATAATTAAAATCTTCCCAGTATTGCCCTTCACCTCTTTTACCCAGGTTGGCTACTGCTTTTATCTTTCCGGTTTTGGTTTCCATTACGATGGCTGTTCCATACTCAGCTTCATTCTTCACCATCATTTTCATCAATGCATTTTCCGTTACTTCCTGGATAAATACATCAATCGTACTTACAATATCCTTCCCTGTTTCAGGTTCAATTTCATAAGTATCGGCATCAACCGGAACATATACGCCACCTGCAATTGAACGAACCAACTGTTTTCCGTTTCTTCCTTTCAGAATACTGTCGTATGTCATTTCCAAACCTACTTTATTGGCATCTCTTGCCAGACCAATGGTTCTGAACGCAAGCATTTTATATGGATTGAGGCGAATGGTTTTTTCATTCGCAATCAATCCGCTTTTATACCTGCCTAATTTGAACAGTGGAAACCTGCGTAACTCTTCATATTCTCTGAATGATATTTTTTTCTTCAACAGGAAATAGGCATCGTTATTTTTATATCCCTGCTTCAACAAAGCCTTATAATCTTCCTTGCTTTGATCACCAAATAAATTGGCCAGGTAATAACTTAGAGAATCAATATTCTCCCTGAATAATAATCCATTTTTTGCACGCAGCGATTCCACGCGGAAATCCATATAAATATCAAATTGCGGAATACTGGTGCTTAACATCTGGCCATCTTCACTGTAGATGGTTCCACGTTCCGCTTCAATTTCATCAATACGCTGGTGCAGGCTGTCGCTCATGCTTCTCCAATAACTTCCTTCCACCTGCTGTATATAAACCGCCTTACCAAAAATGGCTATACATACCAGTACCACCAGTATATAACTGAGGTACACTCTCCATAGTATGTCGCGCTTTACTTCCAAGTTGGTACGGTTATATATTTTCAACTCACCCTAACCCTCTCTGCTTCGCAAAGAGGGAATATTGTTTGCCGATGGCAAACATTAGGCTTGCACTAATCTTTTACTTCTCTCACGTCTCACCTTTCGCGTCTCACGCCCTCACTCTTCAACCTCACCGGCGTTTCCTTAATCACTTTCAGCCCCAATGGCCCTGTTGCTTTTATTACCTGCTGCTCCTCACTTTTAAACATCACTTCACTTTTCAAAGTCTTATACTCGTATTGCAGCTCTTTCAACTCTTTAGTTGTATTATTAATGTTGCGAATTGTTTTGTCTGCCAGATGCCCGTTTGCTATGTATAACACAGCCAACACAGATAAAAACAGGAAGAATGGAATATTCTTCAGTATCCACTGATAATTGAACAAGCCTTTCAGTGGATTTTTGTTTTGTTGTATTTTTTCTGTTTCAGACATCTAAATTTCTTTTCAACTCACCCCAGCCCTCTCTGCTGCGCAAAGAGGGGAGAAATACTCCTTTCACGCCTCACGCCCTCTCTGCCACTCTCAGTTTTGCACTTCTGCTTCTTGTATTTTGTTTCAACTCTTCTGCGGTTGCTGTTATTGGTTTTTTTGTTACCACTTTCAGCACCTGCTCCTTCGTTACAGGCAAGAAGGGATTATCAGGTGTTTCGTCGAAACTCCCCTGCCGGAAAAAATTCTTTACCAGCCTGTCTTCTATGGAATGAAAGGTGATGATGGCAATACGGCCACCTGTTTTAAGCACAGCAGGAACCTGCTGCAACATTTCTTTCAAAGCCCCCATTTCATCGTTTACTTCCATACGAAGCGCCTGGAACACCTGAGCCAAATACTTATTCGGATTGCCTTTCACCACGGGGCTTATCAGCGCCTTAAACTGTTCAATGGTTTGTACCTGCAAGTGATTACGGTGCTGCGCAATATGTCGCGCCAGCGTTTTTGAATTACTGACTTCACCATACTGTTCAAACAACTTATGCAGTTGTTGTTCTGTATAGCTGCGTACAATATCTGCTGCACTCTGCAATTGTCGCCTGTCCATCCGCATATCCAGCGGACCGGAGAAACGAATAGAGAAACCGCGATCTCCTTCATCGAACTGGTGACTGCTTACACCGAGGTCGGCGAGAATGCCATCTACAGCTGTAATCTCATGCAAGCGAAGAAAGCGTTGCAAGTGACGAAAATTTTGCGGCACAAATAACACCCGCTTATCATCGGGAATATTACGTTGCGCATCAGCATCCTGGTCGAAGGCAATGAGCCTGCCCTTTTCGCTGAGCTGCGCTAATATCCCCCTGCTATGTCCACCACCTCCAAAAGTGCAATCCACATATACACCATCGGGGTTTATAGACAACGCTTCCAGCGTTTCATTGTAGAGGACGGGGATGTGATAACCTGATTTCAATTGGGGAATTTGAAAATTTGAAAATTTGTCCCTCCTGCGTCGGGATGACGATTTTCTTTTTTTATCATACAGACTTTAAAGAATGAAAAGACAATAGCGAAGTCGAAAATGAAATAACATGCGTTTTTCATTTTCAAATTTTCAAATTGTCTCATTTTCAAATTTTATCTGTCATCACTTCCTGCGCCAGGCTACTGAAAGCTTCTGGTGAGAAATCCTCAAAGAGCTGTTTGTACTTACCGGCATCCCAGATCTCGAAACGGTCAAGTGCCGCAGCGAGGATGATATCCTTGCTTAAGCCAGCAAATTCCTTCAGTGAAGCAGGCAACAGCATACGGCCGGCACTATCCAGCTCTATTTCTGTTGCACCACCCAAAAACTGGCGACGGAATTGGCGTACCTTGGGGTCGAAATCATTCAACTGGCTGATCTTGGCAATAATTATTTCCCAACTTTTTAAAGGATATAACGTGAGACATTTTTCAAAGCCACGGCTGAGTATGAAACGGCTCTCCCCTTCCGGCAACTGCTTTTTCAGTCCACCCGGAAGCAGGAAACGCCCTTTCGCGTCAACTGTAGCTTCATATTCTCCGTGAAATCCGGTCATTGGTGAATAACTATTTTTAAGATTACCACTTGTTGACACAAAATAACACTTTTTCCCACTTTCTACCCGAATTTGGAGCAACTGTATTTATCCACAGATTTTTATCCCTTGCAGTTCAATACAGCATTGATTTTCAGCAGATTTGGTGAAAAATAGATGTGAATGAAATGTGGATTGATGTTAATTACAGGTGGATAACCAGATAAAACGCTTACCTATTATATATTTTATTGAAAATCAAAGTGTAAAAAATCAATATAATAGCTATAGTTGGTTATTCCGGTAAACCTGTATGGGAGAAGCCGGGTATTAAACCAGAAACCCGTACCAGGTTTGTTTCAGCTCCGGCAGATTACCCCATCTTTATAGACTGTTTCTTTCCCCGAACCCGGTAAAAAGTGGGGAAGCCGATCTCAGCCATTGTTTTGCCGGCAGCCGGCAGGAACTAAAATATCTTTTTCTACAATTATGTGAAAGAAACAGCTGAAAGAGGCTGTACCTGGATTTCGTGGTATAAAAAATCGACTGGCATTATAACTGATATAAAGGAAGACATCATCAGAAATATTGTTTTACCGACCGGCCGGGTAGATGTAAAAGTTTGTGCAGTAAGCAATCAGTGGAGTGGTTTAAAAATTGTACGCAGAAAGAAATGATGTGTTGTTAAAGCGGCTTCAACACTAACTTTGCCGTTTCAAAATCACGCAATGAAGCATCCAAAAGATTTATCCATACTGGACTTTACTTACGATTTACCGGATGAAAGAATTGCACGTTATCCTTTAGCGGAAAGAGATCAGAGCAAATTACTGGTTTACAGAAATCAGCAAATAACCAGTGCAGCATATTATAACCTGCCTTCATTGCTTCCTGCGAATAGTTTGCTGGTCTTCAATAATACCAAAGTAGTGGAGGCCCGTTTATACTTTAAAAAAGAAACTGGTTCCGTAATTGAAATATTTTGCCTGGAACCCGATGATCGTTACCCCGATATAACAACGGCCATGTTACAAAAACAAGAGGTTTACTGGAAATGTCTTGTGGGTGCTGCAAAAAAATGGAAGGAGTCATTACTCTCTTTATCTTTTGTATACCATGGTACTCCCGTATCTCTTAATGCAGAAAAATCCGAACAGGTTCAGGACTATTATATCATTTCATTCAAATGGGATAACCCGGATATTTCTTTTGCAGATGTATTACACGCAGCCGGTAATCTTCCTTTGCCTCCTTATATGAACAGGGCCGCTGAAACAGCAGATCATGAAAGATACCAAACGGTTTATGCCAAACATGATGGTTCTGTTGCCGCGCCAACAGCGGGTTTACATTTTACGGAGTCGTTGATTGAATCGCTCAATGCCGCAGATATTCATACAACATTTGTAACCCTGCATGTGGGTGCAGGCACTTTCAAACCCGTTAAGGCCCAGCTGATGCAGCATCATGATATGCATGCTGAATTTATTGATGTATCGGTTGATACGATTCAGGAAATTATATCTCATTTAGCGGAAAACATCGTTGCAGTTGGTACCACATCACTGCGCACACTTGAAAGTTTATACTGGCTCGGTGTAAAAATTATTCAAAACCCTGGTATCAGTTCATCGGCACTAACCGTCCATCAATGGGATCCTTATGAAACAGATATTACAATTGACAGTTTAACAGCACTCAATGCATTACTGCAATGGATGACTACCAAAAAGATACAAAGAGTTATTACCAAAACCAGTATCATCGTTGCGCCGGGATACAGGTTCAGAATCATCAATGGATTAATCACCAACTTTCATCAACCGCAATCTACTTTATTGTTACTGGTTGCCGCTATTACCGGGGCCGACTGGAAGAAGATTTATGACCATGCACTCCATCACGAATTCAGGTTCCTGAGTTATGGTGATGGCTGTTTATTGTGGTGCTCCGGGCAGGAGCTATGAGCTTCAAGCTGCCAGCTACTGGTAAAAGTTATTAAAGAAGTTATTTTTTTCTGAAAAGCTAATAGCTAACAGCCCACACCCTTATCCATTTCCTTTCTTCAAAGACACTTCAAGTGTAAAGCTGCTCCCTTTTCCCAAAGTACTGTCTACTTTTATTTTGCCTTTGTGTGCGTCTATTACAGTTTTAACATAACTCATACCCAAACCAAATCCTTTTACATTATGCAGGTTCCCGGTATGTGCACGATAGAATTTTTCAAAAATTCGTTTCAAACTTTCTTTACTCATACCAATGCCATTGTCTTCTACACGTATCACAATATTTTTTGCCGTACTGTGTGTTGTGATGCGGATGACTGGTTTATCTTTTGAGTATTTTATGGCATTATCAATCAGGTTTGAAATCATATTAATGAAGTGTACCTCATCTCCCTCAATCAGGTCATTGGCTGCATTCAGATACAATTCTACCACCCCTTCTTTATCCTGTAACTGCAACTGGTGGTTATCAAGTGCATGTTGTATTACTTCATGAACATGAAGCGGAACTTCATTCAGTTTTAATTCCTGTTTCTCCATCAGTGCCGCCTGCAGAATGGTTTCCACATGTTTGTTCATGCGAATATTTTCTTCTTTGATAATACTACTGAAGTATTTCATTTTTGGTGGATCGGCCTGTACTTTTTCATTCCTGATCGCATCTACAGCCAATGAGATGGTGGCCAGTGGCGTTTTAAACTCATGCGTCATGTTATTGATAAAATCACTCTTAATCTCACTCAGCTTTTTCTGATTCAGTAATGACCGTATGGTTACATAAAAAGCAGCTATAATGATCAACATAAACACAGCGGCTCCAATAAGCTCCCACTTGAGAGAGGCCCATACCTGTTTTTTAAAATCGGGTACTACTATCACCAGTGTTTCAATACTACTGATTCCCTCAAAATCTGACCCACTCTCCGGAACAATACCAAAATAATGACGCCTGTTTACAACCGTGTCCCAATACTCTTTTGAAAAATTACGAGTCGACATTTCTATGTCTTCCGATGGAGCAATAATGGCATACTCAAAATTGATATCTTTTATTGCTTCCGTTTCCAACTCAGTTCGGATCATTCGGTAAATATCCTGCACACTGTACCGCTGATCAATGGTAGGTGGTTTTAAAAAATTCAGATGAAAATCTGAATTAAAAGAAAGTCCACCTCTTTTAGGCAAGCGCAATGATTGTGTACTTTTTGCGCTTCCATTTAATTTTAAAGCAACCCTTCCCCCGGCATTGTCAACCTTGTTCCTGAATTCTGAATTACGTATCTCCAATAAATTATTGAGCCAGGAACTTTGTATGATAAAAAGTCCAAGCAGCGACAGGGTAATCAGTATAACAATAGCGGGGAAAGTTTTCTTCATTCTCACAAATATAATGGTCTGCAGCAAGCGGCAAAGAGGCAATATGAATGTTTATCAGCTTTTTAACGCCTTGCCAACTGCTTTCCCGATTAAAATGTTTTAGCTTAACTTTTCATTATGGATCTGCTAAAGCCCGGCACACTACTTATTTCTGACCCCTTTTTAAAGGACCCCAACTTCCTTCGTACAGTGGTTCTCTTATGCGAACACCAGGATGAAGGCAGTTTTGGTTTGGTGCTGAATAAACCACTGGATATTACCTTGGAAGATGTAATGCCGGAAGCTGCCGGACTGCCTATACCATTACTGGAAGGTGGTCCTGTACAGAAAGATACCCTTCATATTCTTCATTGCAGACCCGATCTAATTGCCGATAGCATAGAAGTAAGTAAGCATGTGTTCTGGGGAGGCAACTTTTCAGAAATACTTATGTTACTACGAAGCAAAAAACTGTTGCCCAATGATCTTCGTTTCTTTATAGGATATAGTGGATGGGCAGAACAACAGCTCCAGAGTGAACTCAATGAAAAAAGCTGGATCACCAGGGCCGCCAATAAAAACCTGGTTTTTCATACAGAAGCAATGGCTATCTGGAAAAATGCATTGGCCGATCTGGGTGGCGAGTATAGCCAGATGATCAATTATCCCATAGACCCGCAACTCAACTGAATAGTTTCATTTTCAGCTCTTTAATAAAAAATTAAGCATTGGCTTTACTAAAAAGTTGGTAATTTCTACGAAAGCATCGTGACTACACCCGGACATTATATCTATAACTTCTTTTTTTCAGAAGCAGAGCGGCTTTTGCTGGCTTCGCATTTACTGAATTTCGGCGTATGGGAATTCGATTTCAGTAACAATAAACTGATTTGGGATAATAAAATGTACGATATCTATGGTGTAAAAAAAGAAGATTTCAATAACCAGATGGAAGACTTTAAACGCAGGGTTCATCCGGAAGATCTGCCGAAAACGGAAAGAGCCATGGAAAAAATCCTGGAATTTGATGCCCCCTTATTTGCAAATTTCCGAATCATCAGACCAAATGGAGAAATCAGAATTATTGCAGGCAATGTAAAATGTATTCGAAACCTGGGCAATGAAAATATAAGATTAATTGGCATTAACCATGATATTACCGAGGATCAGCTACTACGTCAAAAACTTATACAACAAAATGAACAACTAAAAAAAATTGCCTGGATGCAATCGCATGGAATCCGCAAGCCTGTCGCCAATATTATAGGCCTGTTACAGCTTTATGAATTGAAAAAGAATGACTTATCAGAGGAACAGTTATTGGACTATTTAAAAGTATCTGCAATAGAGCTCGATCAACTGATTAAAGACATCATTGAACGTACAAAATCTGCAGAAATATAATTTTTCATTTTTATTTCATTTATTATTTTGAGTATACGACATAACTATTGCCAATAATGAATCTGCAAAGTGTTAAAACAGTTTTTATCGGTTTTCTGCTGCTGATTATTATTATCACTACCATTATTGCTGTTTCTATTAAACAAACGCAGGATTTAAAGCAGCTCTCCATTCATATCGAAGAAGCCAGCCAGATCGTTACTCAAACCGACTATTTATTGTCCCTTTCTATTGACAATGAAACCGGTGCCCGGGGATATATGCTTACAGGAGATACAGTATTTCTTACTCCCTTCGAACAGGCCAAAATACATATCTATCCGGCAATAGACAGCCTCCGTGATATCGCAACTTCAAAAGTTAAGTCTTTTATTGATTCACTCTGCAATTATACAGTTCTAAGACTGAATTTTTCAACACAGATGATTCAACTGCGTAAATCGCTCCCATTAGCAAAAGCCCTGCAACAATATAATGCCAAAGAAGGTAAACAATATACAGACCAAATTCGTTTTTTTTCCGCGGCCATACAAAATGAACAGTCTGCTTATGTAAAGCAACTTCGAACAGACTATCTGTCATCTTTCAGTAAACTCAACATCATTCAATACATTATTGTAGGAAGTACCGTTATATTGTTGATTTTATTTACCAACCGGTTCCGAAATGAGCTAAAACGGGTGAAAACAGACTTCGAAAATTTTGAATCAATCGTAGATGCCGCCCCAGATGCCAATATCATTGTAAATGGCAACGGACAAATCATCATACTAAATAAACAGGCTGAAAAATTATTTGGGTACAGCAAAACAGAATTACTGAAACAATCCGTAGAAATATTATTACCGGAAATAAACAGAACGAAACACAAACAACACAGGGCAAATTATGGTAAACACCCACATGCCCGTATGATGGGTGAAGGACTTGAACTATTTGCAGTAACCAAAAACAAACAGGTAATACCGGTTGAAATAAGCCTGGCACCGGTAAAAACATCCATGGGCGTAGTTATTTCAGCATCGATAAGAGACATTACCGAACGAAATGAAATTAACCTGAAATTACAGCAGTTAAACAAACTACTCGCCGAAAAAGTTGATATACAAACGGCTCAGATTACAGATATCCTGGAGAGTATTTCCGATGCCTTTATTGCACTCGACAAAAATTTCCGTTTTATTTATATTAATGAAAGTGCCGCTAACCGGTTTCATCAGCAATCAACGGAACTGCTGGGGAAACTTATATGGGAGGTTATACCAGAGTGGAAGGATACTGTTTTCCATTCTGAAATAAATACCTGTATGTTGAACCATGTACAAAAAAGTTTTGAGCAGTTAGATGTTCCACTGAATCAATGGTTACTCCATGAAGTATACCCTTCATCGGAAGGTATTACTATTTATTCAAAAGATATTACGGCAAGGAAGATGCAGGAAAAACAAATGGAAGAAGTGAATGATGAATTAAGAAGATTATCCGGTTACCTGCAACAGGTAAGAGAGGAGGAACGTAAAAGTATTGCCCGCGATATTCATGATGATCTCGGGCAACAACTCACCGGTTTACAAATGGATGCACACTGGCTACGGAAAAAAATGCAGAATAGTGACCCAACATTGATTGAAAAGATAGAAGAAGTAAATCAGTCTATTGATATGGCCATTATTGCTGTAAGGAAAATATTATCCAACCTCCGGCCAAATATTTTAGATGATCTTGGCATGATTGCTGCAATAGAATGGTTGAACATGGAAACCATGAAAAGGTATCCTTCCATTCGGTTAGAACTGATTACTTCAGCAACAACCATCAACTTAACCCCTGAAAAAGCAACAAGCCTTTTTAGAATTTACCAGGAAGCAGTGAATAATGCCGTTAAACATGCCAATGCCGGAAAAATTACCGGAACCCTTTCTTCCGATGGTGTTTTCGTTGAACTCCTGATTGCCGATAATGGAAAAGGAATTGATGATCAGGCAATTAAATCGGCCGGATATGGTCTTTTGGGTATTAGAGAAAGAACTTATATATTAGGGGGAACATTTTCACTACAGACTGAAAAAAACAAGGGTACCACTTTAAAAATTGTTATTCCTATATCCGATTCTTATGTTAAGAATTTTAATAGTTGATGACCATGCTGTAATCAGAAAAGGGCTTAAACAGATATTACTGGAAGCTTTTCCTGATATACTGATTGGTGAAGCAATCGACGCTGAAGATGTTCTCACCAAAACACTTTCGGATGAGTGGGACATCATCATTTCTGACCTCTCTATGCCGGGCAGAAGCGGACTGGATGTGGTTCAGGATATCAAACAACGGCATCCGAAAACACCAGTTTTAATACTTAGTATCCATCCTGAGGAACAATATGCCATCAGGGCATTAAAAAGCGGTGCCGCCGGATATATGAGCAAAGATGTGGCCACCGAAGAGCTTGTAATAGCCATAAAAAAAGTACTGAGCGGAAAAAAATATATTTCGGCTGCCATTGCCGACAAACTCGCCGAAAATGCAGGCCTTGATTCCTCCATTCCATTACATGAACTTTTATCGAACAGGGAGTATGAAATTTTTATCCTGCTGGCTAAAGGCAACCAGGTTTCAGAGATAGCCGAACAATTATCATTGGGTGTTACTACTATCAGTACCTATCGCACCCGGGTACTTACGAAACTGCAATTGAGCAATAATACAGATCTCATCCGTTACGCCATTGATCATCAGCTGATATAATGTCATTGTTTGTTCTACAAAAACTGCTTACCGGCAACGACAATTCTATAACAGGCGGTTCTACCATACAAAACAATTCAACTGAATAGATTTGTATTCATATGGAACCAATATTTATCTGCTGCAAACATTTACTTTTTGCAAAAGGGCTTCACCGGTTATTAGCGGAACAGGTGCCTGCTTTATCTGCAATAACAATTGTTGATGAAGCACAATTAACCCGTTCCTTACAACAATACCCGCCTCCCCCGCTTATTATTCATCAGCTAGACATGCGCGAAGACGATTTACGTCATTTTAAATCGTTACAGACCCATATCTCACCCCAGATAAAGTTGTTGATTGTTGCTGATGACATAACAGCTGCTTCAAAACTAATACACAGAGATCCTAGGTTTACCTGCTTCCTCGATGTAAGAGCCAATGAACTGGCTTTTACCAGGATGATTAAACTAATGATGTCGCCCAACTCCTAAACTGCCAACTCAGCACTCATGAAACAGAAAAATATGCAACAATACCGCGGGGAAAAAAACCTGTTTTCGCTCAATGAATCTGAACAGTTAAGCATGTCGGCTGAATTAATACCGTATGGAATCTGGGAATACACGCTTAGCAACAATTCTATCATTTGGAATAAAAATATGCACGCAATTCTGGGTATATGTAAGGAAAGTTTTGAGTATAATCTTTTGTCATTTATTCAGTTTGTTCACCCGGATGACTTGCATATAATAGAAAAGATAGTAAGTACGCCAACTCATACCAGTCATGGTTTATCAAGTCGGTTTCATTTCAGAGTTATTACAGAAGACAACTCTATCAGGCATATTGAAGGGAATTACAAGGTTATTTATAATGCAAAAGAAGAAGCAGTTAAACTGGTTGGCACCTGTGTTAATGTAACAGAAAACTATCTTACAAAAAACAGGCTCAAAGAGGAGCGCGATCGCGCCGAGTTATATATAGATGCTGTTGAATCGTTGATTGTGGTTATTGACCAGCATGCTTCTATTCGTTTAATTAACCAGTATGGTTGTAAAATTACCGGCTATACAAAAGAAGAACTGGTCGGTGCCAACTGGCACGAAACATTTTCTCTGCACGCCAGTAAAAAAGAAAACAAAGAAGCTTTTAAAAAAATTATGCGGGGTGAAGCCGTATATATGGATTATTATGAACGTAACATCATAGATAAAAATGGCTCTGAGCGTACCATCGCATGGCGTAATACTTTGTTAACAGATCAAAATGGTGAAATTCAGGGTGTATTGGCCGCCGGCATCGATATCACAGATAAAAAAATTGCAGAACAAAAACTAAGAAATCAGAATAAACAATTACGAAACATTGCATGGACACAGTCGCATAAAGTAAGAAAACCACTGGCCAATATTATAGGGTTGCTTTCCCTCTTTGAAACATCAAAAATGAATGAATACCAGTTGCACGTGCATCAACGTCTGCAACAATCATCACAGGAACTCGATGCTATCGTGAAAGACATTGTGTATACAGCCCAGTCTATTGAAATGTAAATTACCCCCAATAAGTTTCTCCTCCGGGGGAAACAAAAAAGCTCCGGTTCTCCGGAGCTTTACTTTTTTATAAGATTAGCGCAACCTGTTTATAAGGCAGATGCACCTTCAACTAAAACGGTAACTTTATTATTCAACACTTCCACAAACCCGCTCTGAATACTGTATAATTCAGTGTTGCTTTTATCTTTCAGAATCTTCACATTTCCTTTCCCTAAAGCACTTACCAATGGAGCGTGCTGATCCAGTACTTCAAATAATCCGGTAATGCCCGGTAATTGAATACCATACACTTCTCCGCTGTAAAGCTTTTTTTCAGGTGTTAATATTTCGAGGGTCATAGTAATTTGAGAATTTGAAAATTTGAAAATTTGAAAATGAAGAACTCACTACTCAGTAAATCTCTTTTGAGATTATGGGAAATGAATTTTCAAATTTTCAAATTAATTAATTAGCCTTTTGCTGCTTCCAGGAGTTTTTTACCTTTTTCAATGGCGTCTTCCAGTGTTCCTACCAGGTTGAATGCTGCCTCCGGATATTCATCTGCTTCACCGTCCATAATGGCATTGAAACCACGGATGGTATCTTCTATACTCACAAATACACCTTTCAGACCTGTAAACTGTTCAGCTACGTGGAATGGCTGACTCAGGAAACGCTGTACCTTACGGGCACGCTGTACGGTCATTTTATCTTCTTCACTTAGTTCATCCATACCGAGAATGGCAATAATATCCTGAAGTTCCTTATAACGCTGAAGAATCAGTTTTACACGGTTGGCAGTTTCATAATGTGCTTCACCTACGATAGCCGGAGTAAGAATCCTTGAAGTTGAATCCAGTGGATCCACCGCAGGATAAATACCTAAGTCGGCAATCTTACGGCTTAATACCGTAGTGGCATCAAGGTGGGCGAATGTGGTGGCCGGAGCAGGGTCAGTCAAGTCATCCGCAGGTACATATACCGCCTGTACAGAGGTAATGGAACCATTTTTGGTAGAAGTGATACGTTCCTGCATCAATCCCATTTCAGTAGCCAGTGTAGGCTGGTAACCTACGGCCGATGGCATACGACCCAGCAGGGCCGATACCTCAGAACCTGCCTGTGTGAAACGGAAGATATTATCAACGAAGAACAGGATATCTTTTCCTTTACCGGTACCATCTCCATCACGGAAATATTCGGCAATGGTAAGTCCGGAAAGGGCCACACGGGCACGGGCTCCGGGAGGTTCATTCATCTGACCAAACACGAACGTGGCTTTAGAATCTTTCAATCCTTCCATATCCACTTTGCTCAGATCCCATCCACCTTCTTCCATACTATGTTTAAAGGCATCACCATATTTCATGATGTCTGCTTCAATCATTTCACGTAACAAATCGTTTCCTTCACGGGTACGCTCACCCACACCAGCAAATACAGACAATCCACCATGTCCTTTTGCAATATTGTTAATCAGCTCCTGGATCAATACGGTTTTACCTACACCCGCACCACCAAACAAACCAATTTTACCACCTTTTGCATAAGGCTCAATCAGGTCAATTACTTTGATACCTGTGAAAAGCACTTCTGTAGCTGTACTCAGGTTCTCAAACAATGGTGGTTTATTATGAATAGGACGACCATTTGCTTTGTTTACCTGTGGCAAACCATCAATTGCATCACCTGTTACATTGAATAAACGTCCATTAATACCATCACCTATTGGCATGGCAATTGCTCTTCCGGTATCAATCACATCCGTTCCACGCACCAATCCTTCCGTACCTTCCATAGCAATGGTACGAACGCTGTCTTCACCGAGGTGCTGCTGCACTTCCAGAACCAGTTTTTCACCATTTTCTTTCGAAATCTCAAGTGCATTGTAGATTTCAGGCAAAGTTTTATCAGGAAAATGAACGTCAACCACCGCACCGATGATCTGTTTGATCTTACCTTTTGTAGCCATATCAGGAGATATAATTAGGTTTAAAAATGTACCCTTTCGGGCACGGAAAACAGGTTTTCCGATTTGGCGGCAAAGGTAAGGGGATGCACACTAAAAAATGGCAAATCCATCAACTAAATTTTACCCACAAAAAAAGGCCATTCTGGCCTTTAGAAAGCTATGAGCTGCGAGCCTTGAGCTATGGGCTAAAAAAACATGGTTCAACGATAATTTATGCTTTCAAAAGAAAAAATCCTACCCGCTCACGGCTCATAGCTCAAAGCCCACAGCTGATTAGGGTTATTAGTTGATAAAACAGTATTTTACGGAGAAAAGGGTAAAATATATTATAATTTAGCGCTATGCAAAATACACCTGAACATAAGGTCAACCGGTATATTTTCCTGGGATTTATTCTTGTCATCGGGGTATTCCTGATTTATAGCCTGATGGCCTTTTTCACTGCCTTTCTTGCAGCCATCATGTTTTATGTACTGAGTAAAAAACCCGTTGAATGGCTGGTAAAAAATAAAGGCTGGCGCCGTTCATGGGCAGCCATATTGGTTATCCTGAGTTCGTTTTTTATCATCCTGCTCCCCATAACCGTACTGGGCACCATGATGTACCAGGAAATTGCCCTGGTGGCCAAAAATTTTTCAACAGTTACCGAACCGCTCTCCCAACTCGATCATTTTCTCCAGAAAGAGTTTCAGTTTAGTTTATTGTCTGATAAGAATATAGGCAAGCTGCATATCTATATTACCAATTTTGTATCAACTGCATTAACACAGGGTGTCAACTTATTCAGTTCCATGATCATGATGTATTTCTTCTTATACTTTATGATCATGAATGCCAATCGTATGGAAGCGGCCATGTTCCTGTTTTTGCCTTTTAAAAGAAGTCAGATCGCACTTTTCGGTCGCGAACTCCGGGCACAGACTTTCAGCAATGCCGTTGGACTTCCTTTAATTGCAGTGATACAGGGTTTGTTTGCCTATATCGCATTATTGATTACAGGCATGACTGATCCCGGTTTTTGGGCAGTAGTTGCCGGCTTTGCCTCTGTTATACCTATTGTGGGTACAGGATTGGTTTGGATACCCGTTGGTGTTTACATGCTGGTAACAGGGCATAACTGGCAGGGTATGTTTGTACTGGTATGGGGCGCCGTAGTATTGAGCAGCATGGATAATGTGGTTCGTTTTTTACTCGCCAAAAAGATGGCGGATGTACACCCCATCATCACCGTATTGGGTGTAATTATGGGCCTGCATTATTTTGGTATTACCGGACTCATTTTTGGCCCGCTGCTTATCTCCTATTTTATTATCCTGCTGAAAATTTATTACCACGAATACCAACGCCCCGCCAAACAACGCAAACCAAAAGCCCAAAACAGTTACTTTAATTTACCATTCAGGAGAGGGGATAGGAGTTAGAGGTTAGGGGATTAGATGTTAGGAGGAAATGATCAAAACCTCAGCGAGAACAACTGCGTTCTCCTTATCTCATGATTGCATTAATCATTCATTTCTCCATTTCCTCACAGCTCACAGCTCACGGCCCAAAGCCCCCCTTGTGGCTTGCAACTTGTAGCTTTAACTAATCGCCTGATACACTACTACTGCAATCAATGCCCCTATGATTGGCCCCAGCACCGGTATCCAGCTATAGGCCCAGTTACTTCCACCTTTATTTTTAATGGGAAGAAGCGCATGCATGATACGTGGACCGAGATCACGGGCAGGATTGATGGCCCATCCGGTGGGCCCGCCCAGTCCGAGACCAATACCTATTACCAGTAGTGCTACGGGTAAAGCATCGAGCGAGCCAAGACTATCATCGGCTTTGGTAATAAAAAGTATGGCCAGTATAAAAACAGCTGTAGCCAGTATTTCAGAAAAAAGATTTTGCACCGGATTACTGATCGAAGGAGCCGTACAAAAAGAAGCCAGTTTCATTGAAGCATCTTCAGAAACATCGAAATGTTGGCGATAAGTAGCCCACACAAAGAAGGCACCCAGCATGGCACCCAGTAATTGTGCGGTTAAATACATGGGCACATCACTCCAGGAAAATTTACCCGCTGCAGCCATAGCAATGGTTACGGCACTGTTTAAATGTGCTCCGCTAACAGATCCAGTCATATATACTGCAACAAACACTGCCAGTCCCCAGCCAAAACAAATAGCAAGCAACCCACCGGCATTACCTTTTGTTTTCGGTAACACCACATTGGCCACCACACCATTCCCAATCATAATCATAATAGCAGTTCCGAGTAATTCAGCAAGAAATGTAGTCATAGAGTTAGTTTCAATTTGTTTTTATTGGAAGTAGGGTTTTGAGCTGCGAGCTTTGAGCTACGAGCTCCTAGCTTCTAGCTGCAAGCCACAAGTATCTTATAAATCAAATCAGACATCCGCCATCCTACATCCGCCCTCTAACATCCTCCTAAAGATACCCTTCTGCCAGTTCAAGAAATATGCTTCGCTGATCACCGGCCCATTCTTCCGATTCTCCCAGCGTTTCACGCATCAAATTAATGACAATATCCGTACAATCCATTGCGGCTTTCGCATCGAGGAAAAGAATCCTCGTACGCCTGGCCAGTACATCTTCAACCGTTATGGCCATTTCATGCTGAACGGCATATACCACATCTACCCATTTGTACTCAAAATCGGGATGCAGCAATTGATCGAGTGCCGGTTGCTCACGCACCAGGTTATCTTTTTTCTGCCTGGTTGCAATAGGATCGCCTATCGGCAGGTTTTTGGTAATACACAAACGCTTATCCTGCTTCGAAACAAAAACAGCATTATCCACTGCCTCCTGTGCCATTTTCCGGTACGTGGTCCACTTACCACCGGTAATGGTAACCAGTCCACTTGTTGATACTACAATGGTATGATCGCGCGATAACAATGCTGTACTGGTTCCTTCTTTTGAACGTACCAAAGGACGCAGTCCTGCAAAGACAGACAAGATAGATGATCTGTCAATCGCAGGTTCAATATACCGGTTAAGGTGTTCCAGTATATAATCTACTTCTTCTTCCAGTACCAACGGTTCATCTGTTATTTCATCAACAGCTGTATCTGTAGTACCTATTACTACTTTATTGAGCCAGGGAACAGCAAATAAAACCCGCTTATCATCTGTTTTTGGAATCATTAATGCATGTGTTCCCGGAAAATGAATTTTATCTACTACCAGGTGAATTCCCTGCGAAGGATCCACCATCTGCTCAGCAGCAGGATCATCCATCCGTAGAATATGATCCGTGAAAACACCGGTTGCATTGATCACAGACTTTGTTTTAATCTCCAACTCTTCTTCACTGTTATGCAGTTTTACTTTTACCGCTGTTATTTTCTTCTTCTCTTTTACAAGCCCGGTAACCTTACAATAATTAACAACTGTGGCACCATGCAATACTGCAGTAGAAGCCAGATCAATACATAACCTGCTGTCATCGAACTGACCATCATAATACAGTACTCCGCCTTTCACTTTTTTCGCATCAAGTGCAGGCAATAACTCCATTGTTTCTTTTGCTGATAATAATTTCGTCTGCCCAAGCGAAAGTGTACCCGACAAAAGATCATATAATTTTAGTCCAAGACCGTAGTACCATTTCTGCCAGAATTTTCTTACCGGAATTATAAATGCCTGTACTGAAGTAAGATGGGGTGCATTTTTCAACAACCACCCTCTCTCGCGTAATGCTTCTTTAACCAGTTTTATATTACCATGTTCCAGGTAACGTACCCCACCATGCACCAGTTTGGTTGACCGGCTTGAAGTGCCCTTACCAAAATCAGACTGTTCCACCAATAACACTTTATACCCACGCGATGCAGCATCTACCGCAATACCCAATCCGGTTGCGCCACCCCCAATCACTACCATATTCCATAGAATATCTTCTTTTAATTGTTGCAATTGTGTGGATCGGTTCATAAAGGAGAATGTCAGATATTAGATGGCGGATGTCTGATGGCAGTCCGAAGGTTCATAGAACTCCGTTGGAGACCCCTATGGGGATGTCTGATTTGATTTATAAGATACTTGTGGCTTACAGCTAGGAGCTCGTAGCTCGCAGCTCATAGCTTTCTCCCGTGCCATACTCCGCTGCACCTACTGCTCTCTTCCATCCGGCTGCCAGTTGTTCCCTTTCTGCCGAAGACATATCGGGAGAGAATGCACGATCCACCTGCCACTGTTGCTGAATGTCTTCCACGCTTATCCAATAACCCACTGCCAGTCCTGCCAGGTATGCGGCACCTAAAGCAGTTGTTTCTACAATAGTAGGGCGAACAACTTTTGTATTCAATAAATTACTCTGAAACTGCATTAATAAATTGTTAGCAGTGGCTCCGCCATCTACTCTTAATTCTTTTATGGCGATGCCCGCATCTGCTTCCATCGCTTTTAATACATCCATGGTTTGATAAGCAATACTATCCAGTGAGGCCCTGGCCAGATGAGCGGCTGTAGTGCCTCTGGTAATGCCCGTAATGGTTCCACGTGCATGCTGGTTCCAATAAGGTGCACCCAATCCTGCAAATGCAGGAACCACATATACTCCCTCACTGTCTTTCACCGAAGCGGCCAGTGTTTCAACTTCACCTGATTGCCTGATAATGCCCAAACCATCTCTCAGCCATTGTACAACAGCACCAGCAATAAATACACTTCCTTCCAGTGCATAGTGTGTAACGCCTTTTATCTTCCAGGCAATAGTCGTAAGCAGGTGATTGGAAGAAGGTACTGCTTTCTCGCCGGTATTCATCAGCATAAAACAGCCTGTACCGTAAGTATTTTTAACCATACCCGGTTGCGTACACATTTGTCCGAATAATGCCGCCTGCTGATCACCTGCAATACCTGCAATGGGAATATTATGTGCGGTTAAAATATGCTGTGTATAACCATATACTTCACTACTGCTTTTTACTTCCGGAAGAATGGCTTTTGGAATAGTAAACAGTTCAAGCAGATCATTGTCCCATGAAAGTGAATGAATATTGAACAACATGGTACGTGAGGCATTCGACACATCTGTTACATGTATCTTTCCATTAGTAAGCTTCCATACCAACCAGGTGTCAATGGTACCAAAACAGAGTTCGCCTTTATCCGCTTTTTCTCTTGCACCCGGCACATGATCAAGTATCCACCTGATTTTTGTGGCAGAGAAATAAGCATCAATAATCAATCCTGTTTTTTCCTGGATCAATACTGCTTTACCTGCGGCTTTCAGCTCATCGCAAAATGAAGCTGTTCTTCTGTCCTGCCATACAATGGCATGATAAATAGGTTGACCCGTAGCTTTATCCCACACAACGGTTGTTTCACGCTGATTGGTAATGCCGATAGCTGCAATATGTTGTACGGTTAGTCCTGCTTTAGTAATGGCTTCTGCGGCAACACCCAATTGTGTACTCCATATTTCATTGGCATCATGCTCCACCCAACCCGGCTGCGGAAAAATTTGTCTGAACTCTTTCTGCGCCACCGCACAGATAGCACCCGCACGGTCGAACACAATAGCCCGACTACTGGTGGTACCCTGATCGAAGGAGAGGATGTATTGTTGCATACCCTAAGATAGGAAAACAGAGGAATAAGGAATATGAAATATGAAATATGAAAATAAAGACTCCTCTGCCCTCACTTTCTCATTCCTTATTTCATATTCCTTATTCCTCTGTTCTCTATCTCCTTGGCTTGAGCCAATGCTCCGGGTTCATCAGCGTGCCTTTTTCATTGTTGATCATGAAAATAATGGCTCCTTCGCCATCGATACTTTTACCGGAGCGGCCGAGTACGGAACCGGCTTTTACGTTTTGACCTACAGAAACAGATATACCAGATAACTGGTTATAAGAAGTGAAGTATTTACCATGTCGAACAAATACTACCAGGTCGCCATTGATTTCACTTGCATAAACCACTTCTCCATTAGCTACACTTTTAACCGGTGAACCTTCGGGTAAGGCGATCTGGATGCCGTCGCTTTTCTGCGTAATTTTTGTTCCAGGAACAGTAGATATACCAAAAGGCACATATACATTTCCCTTATCTACCGGCCAGGGTAAACGACCCTTATTCTGTTCAAACTGGATAGATGTTTCACGCCCCTCAGGTGTCGATTCAAAAGGTGTATAGGGTCTGTCGGTAACGGGTCTGACTTCAAGAGGTTCGTTTACAGCCGGATTTTTTACCGTATTTGTAGTTGTATTTGTTTTTGTAGGAACATTGGCAGGTTTGGTATTGTTAGCGGCGGTTTTTTTGGCATCATCGGCAGCTTTTCGTTTGGCCCTTTTTGCCGCTTCATCCGCTTCACGCCTGATAATGGCCATCACTGCCTGCTGCATTTTCTGACGTTGTCTCTCTTTATTTTTTATCTGTGTAGACAGTTCCTTTTCTTTTCCTTTTAACTGTGCCACTACCCGGTCCTGTGCTTTTTTATCATCCTGCAATACTTTCAATTGCTCACTTTGTTTTCCAAGGGTAGTGATCCGTTCTTTTTTGTTATTGCCTAAAATTTCAATTTTGGTTTTCAGTAATTGTTCCGACTGAATAATGGCATCGGCTTGTGTTTCCCTGTTTTGCCTGTAGCTTTTCAGGTAAGTGATCCGCTTAATGGCATCATTAAAACTCCTGGAGGAGAATATAAAATTGAGGTATTCGTAACTGCTGCGGTTTTTATACGCAAAAACTATGCTTTTGGCATATTTCACCCGAAGGGTATCAAGCTCTTTTCTGAGGCGATAAATATCGCGCTCATTCAGGAAAATGGTATTGTCCATATCCCTGATCTGCCTGTTGATAGAGTTCACCAACTGCTCACGCATGAACACTTTACGCTTGATAAGTGCCAGCTGACTCAATGAAAGTTTTTTGTTTTTCTGGGTCTGGGAAAGTAGCTGGTTCAATTCTGACAGCTCTTTTTTCAGTTCCTGTTCCTGTTTCTGTAATTCTTCACGGGTTTGCTGAGCGTAGCCCGCAATTACAAAGACACAGGATATAATAAGACAAAAAACAGATTTCAACATGGTTACAATTTTAAACCAGGGTCAGATGAACAAGCTATATAACGAATAAATTAGTCGTAAATTACTTACGCTTGTAGTTTTTTGGTGGATCGAAATTGTATTTTAACGGATCATTTAACGTAAATTCTTTGAAATCAAGTGAAATATTGAGTTTCGACTTCTCCGCCATGGAAATTTTCCGGTTGGCCGAAAAAAGATAATTACCCAGTGGCTGGTAGTTGCTGAAGGTAATATCGCAGGTCCTGTTACGCTGCACATCCACATCATCCAGTTTACTATAGAGTATCCGGTTATCTGTTTTATCGAGGTTAATCAGGTGTTTAAACAATTCGCCCACCATCACCACAAGTAGCTGGGTATTGCTGTTTTTATACGAAATAAGGTTATTGCTCATAAAAACAGGGTTGCCAATCAGCATATCCTGCAGCGTAACAAAATCGAAAGGTATTTCCGTTACTTCCTTTAAATAGCTGATAGACCGGTTCATAACATATTTTTCGCCTACTTTTCTTACCAGTATCAAACTGTCTTTATTAATTTTTAACTGAAGTCCCTCAGCTGAAATACCCAGAAACGAACCTTTCACACGAATAATAATGATGCTGTCTTTCCGCATGCTCAGATAAACGGTATAATGATCGTTTTTCTCTGCCCCTTCATAATCCACTTTTATTTTTGCATTAAATGTGGTAAAGTCAATTTTATTCTTTACCACTTTACTCATAATATCTGCTACAATAGCTGCAGAATCAACCACAGGTGTTTCTTTAATCACCACTACCTGCGCCGTATCTTTTTTGGTAATGGCTTCCTGAATCTGTTCTACTTTTTTTACGGTTTTACAGGAGAAAAGAAAGAAGCTACAAGCCACAAGCTGCAAGCTGCAAGCTGCAAGCCGTGAGCCGTGAGCTGTGAGCTGTGAGTTGATACTTCTAAGCATATTAATTACAACTGATACCATTTTTGATCTTTGATTTTTTGTCCGAAGGTTCATAAAACTCCGTTGGAGACTCCTTCGGAGATCTTTGATTTAATCATTATTTCTACCCTCCTTACCAATTTATACTCCCTAGCCTCTAACCCCTAACCCCTAACTCCTCTACCATTCCCAAATCAGACATCCTACATCCGACATCATCAAATTTTCCCTGTGCTGCCAAACCCTCCTGCTCCTCTTTCAGTTTCATCTAAAGTATCAGCTGCCACCCATTCTATTCTTTCTACTTTTTGTAATACCATCTGGGCAATACGATCGCCGGATTGAATGGTATGTTCTTCGGCAGAAAGATTTATCAGTATCACTTTTATTTCGCCCCGGTAATCTGCATCAATGGTACCCGGAGTATTTAAACAGGTAATACCCTGTTTAATGGCCAGGCCACTGCGCGGACGTATCTGTATTTCGTAACCTTCGGGAATTTCAACAAAGAGGCCGGTAGGAACCAATATGCGCTCAGAGGGCTTGATAGTGATCGGGTGTTCAAGATAAGCCCTGATATCAACCCCGGACGACCCGGAGGTAGCGTAATCAGGTAAGTTATTTTTAGATGCATTTACAATACGTACCCTTATTGGTATTTCTGACATGCTGCGAAATTAGTAAAACTGTGGGAAAGGTAGGGGGTTAGCCATTAGCAGTTAGCCATTAGCTATTAGGAAGAAATAATTCCTCCTAATAGCTAATGGCTAACTGCTAACAGCTTAACTCCTAAGCCCCAGATATAATAATAAGGCTATATATTGCATTCAAATCCATTCTGAAGATGTTTAAAGGAAATCAAATTAATTACTTAGTCAGAATTCTACTGGATTTTATTCTGTTGTTGCTTTGTTTTGCTGTTGCCTCTTTTATTGATACAGGAAAATTCTTGCACATCTTATGGCCCCCGCTGGTCATCATATTCGGTAGCAGTTTACTCATATGGTATATTGCCGCAAGGATATTCCTGTTATATGGCGAAATCACCATCTTCTCATTCTCCCAGGAGATGACTGTTTTTCTCCGCCACCTTGCCACACATTTACTTCTCCTTATCTTTTTGCTTTTTCTCTTTTACGAAGATTTTTATATTTATCGTTCGCTTATCTTTTATTATCATATATTGATTTTCGCCACTGTTCCATTTCAGAAATATTTTTTCAGGGTAACTGTTGCATTTGTTCGCAAACAGTATAAATATGAAAAAAATATTCTGATCGTTGGTGCAGGCTCCCTCGCCGCTAATTTTTACAGAACAGGTATTCTAAACAACAATCTTAAATATAATCTTGTAGGTGTAATTGATGATACCGAACACCATTCATTCAATGGAAAGTATTTAGGACAACTGCAGCAACTTCCTGATTTACTAAAGTATAATAATATTGATGAGGTATTTCTTGCATTACCCAACGATGAAACAGCTAAAATTGATTACGTAATCGACATATGCGAGAAAAATACAAAAAGGGTAAACCTAATCCAGGATTTTGGCCGTCACGGACTCCCCTCATTTAAAGTAACCAACTATGCCGGTTTCCCGGTAGTAGGCTTGCGTTATTTTCCACTCGATGAAGCTGAGAACAGGTTTTTCAAACGTATGTTCGACATATTATTTTCAATTCTGTTCCTGGTATTCATTTATAGCTGGCTCGCCCCTATCATTGCCATTGTGATAAAATTAAATTCACGCGGACCTATTTTATTTAAACAGGAAAGATGGGGATTGAATAACAGGAAGATTATCTGTTACAAATTCAGAACCATGTACATGAGAAAAGAAGAAGAGCAAGATGGAAATGGTTTTGAGCAGGCAAAACGGAATGATAAACGCGTTACAAGTGTGGGACGTTTTTTACGAAAGACCAGTCTGGATGAACTCCCCCAATTTATTAATGTATTATCGGGAAGTATGTCGATTGTTGGGCCAAGACCCCACCCGATACCACTATCACTGGAGTCAAAAGATATTATTCCCAACTACATGCTTCGCCACCTCGTAAAACCGGGTATAACAGGTTGGGCACAGGTAAATGGCAGTCGTGGGGAAACCACTCACCCCGATGACATGCACAAACGCGTAAACTACGATCTCTGGTACATAGAAAACTGGAGTTTCTGGCTCGACTGCCAGATCATTTTCCAAACGATAGTAAATATGCTCAAAGGAGACGAAAATGCGTATTAAACAAAGGAGAAACAGAGGAATAAGAAATAGGAAATAAGGAATAAGAAAGTGAGGGCAAAGTTTTTAAATTTTCTTATTCCCTATTTCTTATTTCCTATTTCTTATTTCCTATTTCTTATTTCCTATTTCTTATTCCTCTGTTCTTACAGCCCATAGGTCATTCCCAGACTAACTATGTTCTGCTGGTCAAACCTGCGTAACTGCATGTTCAGGTATAAACGATAAAGGGGTTCATATGAGGCATTAAATAAGAACTCATCAGACCTTTGTTGAAAATCGAAGAGGAATGCTGGTTGTGGTTGTTGAATGTATTGCTGATCCAATGTACCTGGTCCTCCTTTACGGAGATGGGTATAGCGGGCATAGAGTTTTAAACGTGGCATTGGGGTGAACCTTGAGTAAAATATAACACGATCTGCATTACTACCAATCCAGTCGCCCAATAAATAACCCTGGTGTACATAATTCTGCGTAGCCAATAAATTTCGGTACACAAAGGGGCGAACACGGGTGTATTCTGCACCCAAAGTGAAGTAATTGATTCCTCCAATATCTGTAAGTGAACCTCCTACTGTATAGCCCAGTTGATTTCGCTGTTTAACCTTATCAAATAAACCTGTCAGTTTTATTTCGTCAATAAAAAGTGTTCCGTACAGGTGTGTATTTTTTATCTGATTACGTGAGCTTAACTGAAAAAAGAACTGACCATTTGATCCTTTCTCTAAAGCACCGGTGTTTGTATTATTATCAAATGCTTTAAAAAACATGATCGGAATTAAATAACCAATATTCAACCGGTCATTATAAATCATCGACTCTCCTATCGACAATATCAATCCTTTTGTTAACCTGAAATCGATGCTGTGCGATGCCATATATTTCGCAATTTCAACTGGTCTGAAACCAACACCGCCGGGAATAGGATAAGAATCAGAAGAATCAATAATATTCGATCGCAAAAATGCATGCGTATAATTAAAGCTTAGCCAGGGTAAGGGTTGATAATCGAGTCGTATATACGGATAAACTGGTGCTTTATCTGAAAGCACCAAACGTCCGGCTTCACCATAACCCCATAAGAGATAATCCTGTCCAACACTTACCGCACCCTTTTTAAACTCATAGCGTAGATTGGCTCTTAATTCTGAAAAACTTGCTTTGTTCACTGCAAATGGACTTACATTCACAATACCTGTGGTATTTCCTGCAAATAAAGATTTTCTGGAAGTGTCCAACCCTTTCCCTTTTTCATTGATATCCTGAAATGAGAACTGATAGCCGAGGCTCTTACCTATCCTGCCCCAGAAATTAATACCCATACTACTGGATTTCACATCCATCCCTTTTCCCAGTGCAATAGAAGAAGTAACAACAGGATCTGCATAAAGTGTAAAACCTTCGCCCCTTGCCGACATAATACGCTTACGTTCTCCTTCTTTGAATTCACGTAAGTAAAAAGCCAGTTCCTTTTTTTCCGTTTCGTTTAACTCAGTTATCCTGACGGCGGCTGAATCCAATACCGCATTAATATAAGTTTTACTGAGCGGTCTTATATTATCATTAAACTCCACTATTCCTTTTTGTGCAAGCCTGTAGAGATAATTGTACACTTCGTATGTATGTCGCTCATAAATAGGTTGTGCGATTAGTGTAACCCGGATAAGAACAAACACTATCAAAAGCGAACTGTATTTTTTTATATAGATCATCTGATAAAAGATAATTTAAACAGTAAAGATAATCAGAAGAGAATAAAGGCAGAGGAAGTTCTAACCTGTGGTTTTCCTCAGCCTATTTAATATTTTTTCATTTTCAAAAACTTACTTTCATACAACCTGTACGACAGTAAGGCAAGCAGGTAAGTAAATACCATACTGAGAATATTTACACCTAATACCACCGAAAACCCATGAACAGGTAGTTTCTGAAAGATGAAAATAAGCCCGGTAATAACAATCATGTGATACATATAGATACCATATGAAATTTTACCGCCAAGTACTAGCCATTCAATATTACATTTCTTTTGAGCCGTAGATAATGCCAGTACCATAACAGCAGCTGCTATACCATTCAGCATTCTCCAAAGGAAGGGGTTATCTGGCATCAATAGCATATCTGTAAAAAATAACATAAAAAATAGTAGCAGCGAAAAAATGAGCAGGAGGCCCCTCTTAATAACACTCCATTTTACAACTGCATAAAAAAATTCAGCTGTAATTATTCCTGTTAGAAACAATTCAATATCACTAGCGTTGCGTTGAGGCAATGCACAGTTCTTTGAAAATATTGTCAGTATTGAGTTTGCGAGGATTTTAAGCCTAAGACGATTTGCTTTTTGAAAAACCAGAAAAGCCATATATTTCTGTATATCATTTGTTTATGAATGCAGGA
>JBMOKQ010000055.1:28771-93877 GCA_049324295.1 Bacteroidota bacterium | reverse complement strand
ATAAATATCTCGAATCATTCAAAGTACGGCAACTCAAAAAGCTGAAACAACAAGCAACAAGACTAGGTTTAGCATTAGTCCCAGATAATTTAGTTACTTAAGAGACAAAGAAAGTAAACGGAGAGTAAATAAATACTAGTAAACTCTAATTTAAAACAATCTAAAATCGTAGGGTTGGTCAAATCATCCTGCCTCTACAAAGTAGTTACCCTACTTTCATCGCCACCACATTCCCATCCTTACCCGTTTCATTCTTTTTATCCAATTCCGCAAAAACAGAGTTATTGCTGACAAATTCAGGGACAAGCTGTTTCATTTTAGCCACCATATCCATGGTATTGGCTCTTTGTTTGGCTAGGCGAATCAGGTCAGTAAATTCCTGCTGAATAGAATCGATGGCATTGGTTCTTACTTTGGCGATCATGATTTTTTCATGATAGGTAGGCAGGGTATTTTCAGAATCCATGAGGAGCTCTTCATAGAGTTTTTCACCTTGTCTGAGTCCGGTGTATTTAATATCAATATCAATACCGGGCACATAACCATATAGACGAATCATTTTTTTAGCCAGATCAACAATAGGAACCGGTTTACCCATGTCGAATACAAATATTTCACCACCACTACCCATGCTTCCTGCTTCAAGTACCAGCTGACAGGCTTCGGGTATGGTCATAAAGAAACGGGTGATATTGGGGTGGGTAACGGTAACCGGTCCACCTTTTTCTATTTGTTCTTTAAAGCGGATAATTACTGAACCGTTTGATCCCAGTACATTACCAAAACGGGTAGTGATGAATTTGGTGAATTTCTCCTTATCACCAGTATTAACAGAAGAATGATACAATGATTGCACATAACATTCTGCCAGTCTTTTAGAAGCACCCATTACATTAGTTGGGTTCACCGCTTTATCTGTTGATACCATCACAAATCGTTCTACATGATATCTCACTGATAAATCACAGATAATCTTGGTCCCCATAACATTCGTCAGGATGGCTTCTGATGGACAAAGTTCCATCATGGGTACGTGCTTATATGCGGCAGCGTGATACACATAATGGGGTTCGTACATGGCAAACATTTCCTGCATACGATCCTCATTTGTAACATCTCCCAGATAAGGTATACAAGCTGTTTGCGTATTTATTTCCTGCAATTCCAGTTCTAATTGATGCAAAGGTGTTTCAGCCTGATCGCAAAGAATGATAGTGTGAGGTTGAAAGCGAAGTAATTGTCGAACGATCTCACTACCTATAGAACCCGCTGCACCTGTAACCAACACACGTTTCCCTTTTACCTGGTTTGCAATTTCTTCATTATTGATTTTTATAGGTTCACGTTCCAGCAGATTTTCAATCTTAATAGTCTGTAATTGACGGGCAGAGAATTCACCGTTAATCCATTTATCTAAGGGAGGTACATTCAATACCTTGATGTCGTGATCCAGACAGAAATCAACCAGTTCGTTTTTCTTGGCTGGGGCAATGGTGAATGCAGCCAAAATGATTTCATCAATTTTCTGCCCCATCGATAATGTCTGCAGGTCTAATGTATGATGAATTCTAACACCGTCTACCACTTTACCCACTTTACGCATATCATCGTCCACAAAAGCTACTACACTAATGTTCGATGTTGCATCGTGCTCTAATACTCTTTTAGTAGCAAAACCCGCTTCACCCGCACCGTAAATAATTACAGTTTTACGATCCATTTTATAATTACGTAAATAAGCGAAAACATATTTTACAATCACCCGATAAGAAATAAGAAACAAGAAACTGAATAAACTATAAATAATTAAGGTAACAGTCGGAAAATTCAATGCTCCGCCACCTGTATTGGCTGATACTAACCCAATAAAAAATAAAACCGAAGTGGTCATTAAAATCGCATAACAGATACGAAGTGCATCTTGGATACCAGTATATCGAATAATTCCTGCATAAGTTCTGAAATTGATAAATACAATAGAATTAATCAATACCAAAATCAATACATTGCCACTCAATACTTGCCAATCCATTGCTTCCATTGACAAATTGTACCTAACAAGATGTGCAAAGACCATCGCAAAAGCACAAATTGCCGAGTCAATCAAGAATATAATCCAACGGGGAACAATATTAATTTTCTGAAACATAAGGATAGTTAGTCTGGGTTATAAGAATCAAACAATCGCTTACTACCTTCGAATTGAAATCTAAATATACTATATATAATAAGAAATCCAAATAATGTTACCGAAGAAAGCCACTGAATATCATGTAAATAAGAAAAAATGACGGTCAAATTTAGCAATAGCTGAGTGACCGCATAAAGCAAACTAACTTTTAGTTGTCCCATGCCTGTTTCATTGGCCAAATATTGGTAAAAATGTGACCGGTGTGCCTGCATCAAAGGTTCTTTTCGGAAAATGCGGCAAATAATTGTAAATACGGTGTCTATCCCATATACCCCCAATAATAATATCCAACAAGGCCAGTTGGTTGCCCAAACCAACTTAATCAATAAATAGCAAATTATAAATGCGATGGATATACTGCCTACATCTCCTGCAAAACATATAGCTTTCTTCCGAACATTGAAAAAAGCAAAAACAACCAATGATGCTATTACAGACAAGAAAAATGTATTTGATTCTAATATGAAAATATCTTTATTAATATAATATAAAGTACCTATACTAACTAACGAATACATCACAGTAATTCCATTTATACCATCCATAAAATTATATGCATTAATTACTCCCAATATTAATATGAAAAAAAAAGGTACCCAATACAAATTGATCCCTTTAATGATAGGATATAACATAAATGCAACTGCAAGTCCTTGTAACAGAAGCCGTAACTTACTATCTATACTTCGCACATCATCTACAAAACTGAGTATTGAAATAGTACAAATTCCACAGCTTAATAAAACTCCATCAAAGCTGGTATAAGAAATAAAAAATAGTGCAGCTATTGGAAACAAAACTCCTCCGCCACGTATGGTCACTTGTTGGTGAGAGCTCCTGATATTCGGTTTATCAACAATTTCGAATTTTCTTGCTATAGCAAAATAGCTTAGCTCTAATAATAAGTATGCAAACAGGAAGAATAAAAAATTAATGAGCATTAACAAAAGATAAAATGGTTTTTCTCAGTCCTGCTTCTGATTCAACGGGTAATCTATGACCGAGCGCTTCAATAAGTTTTTGATTACTTACAATATAATTTTCTGTCAGCTTTTTCAGCATATGTGAGTTTAAAGGCGAGGACAATACATCCCCAAATTTTGCAAGTGACCGTATTAGAAATTGAGGTATGGGTATAGTCCTCGCTTTGCGTTGCAGAAGTTCCCCAATCAATTCAATAATTTTATTCGTTGATACTGCTGTATCATCAGCTACGTTATAGATACCGGATTCGATATCTGTTCTTTTAATTAAGTGATTTATTACATAACATAAATTTTCTACTGACAAAAATGATCTCTTATTTTGAAATGCCGTTAATGGGTACGGGATACCTCTTTGTACAAATCTGTATAATAAATTTAAATTGCCTTTATTACCTGGTCCATGTATCATACAGGGTCTCAAAATAAATACACTTTTATTTTCAGGAATTTTAGACAGAATATAATCTTCAGCCATTTTTTTTGATTTCCCATAACTTGTTGCTATATCTTCAAAATAGCTTTCATCAACAATTGCTGAACCTGGTTGCTCTGCTATTGCTTTTATTGAACTCATATAGATAAAACATCGAGCTTCAGTATCGTCAAGAAATCTATTATAAACAGTTTGGGTTAGTAAAAAATTCGCTTCGAAATACTCTTCACTTTTAGTAACGCTTTTTGTATCATGCGCTTTCCCTGCCAAATGAATATAAATATTTCCTTGTAATGTGAATGTATCTCCATATCGTACTGATACAGGCATAATATTACAGTCATCATTATTCTTCTCAAGATAAGGAATCAGATTTTGCCCTACAAAACCAGTTGCACCTGTCATAATTATGCTTATCATTTCACACTTTTATTTTTCAAAGAAATTAATGGTTCTTTGTATTCCTTCATGCAATAAAGTCCTGTCTGTAAAACCAATTGAATGCTGTAAACTTGTATCACCAACACGATAGTAAACACCTTCAGGTTTATCTGATGAATTTATAATGACATTTTTCTTGTTTAATAACTTTAATACTAAATGAGCTAGAGTATTAAAGTCCGTGCTTATCGCTGTTGATATATTTATTGCAGATGCATCATTGATTGAATGCGTATAATCACATATCAAATCAATGCAATCTTCTATATATACGAAATCCCTACTTTGCTTTCCTGAACCCCAAACAGTAACAGGGATTTCTTCAGGTGTTTCCATACAGCGTTTAACTATTGATGGAAAAGGATATGTAAGATCTTGATCTTCACCATAACCACTAAAAGGCCTATAACAAACAATAGGAGCATTATAAACATTATAATAAGTTTTTGCCAGAAATTCGCCAGTAAGTTTACTCCATCCATAGGTAAGGTCAGGAACTCCAATATTACCCAAACTAAAGTCAATATCATTTTCATTTAAGATCCTATGGTTAGTAACTCCTTGAAATTTTATAGGATATGCAGCACTACTAGAAAAATAATGAACTTTCCCCGGTTTTTTTTGTAGTCTACTTAACCAATAAAAAAAATCAGCATCAATTGATAAATCAGTTCCAACTGCTAAAGGATCTCGTTCAATTACCATTCGTCCTCCAACTACTGCAGCAAGATGATAGACATCATCGTAGTAGCTTAAGTCTTCTTTAAAAAAGTCCCGGCAGTCAGCCTCGTAAAATTTAATACGATCTCTTTGCGATGCAATATTTACAATTTCAGGCCACTTTTCAAGTGAAATAAATCCACTTCCCGGGAAAAAATTATCTACAATGGTAACATGATAATCCATATTTACTAATCTTCGAACTAAATGACGACCAACAAATCCACATCCACCAGTTACTAACGCTTTTTTCATGAAATAATAGTTTTAGAGATAATATTTATTTTTTGGCTAAATGTATTCGACTCATTAAAAGAATGAATTTGTTTTCGATAAAAATTTATTCTAGAATAATTTTCACCGATTTTTGAATAGTGAAATCCAAGATTGTTTCTCTCAAGCCAAATGTTAACAAAAGAATCCTCGGGACCAAAAAAAATTACCGGCATTAATATAGAAAGTGATGAATATATTTTGCAAGGAAAAAGAATTTTGTCAAAGCCTCTTCCGAGAAAAACTATCGAATAATCAAACCCAGAAAGGAATTGAGCTAGTTCCGCAGAGCTATAACGGTTATGATTCCACTCAACAGAATCAGGTAACCGATAATCTTTTAAGCCATTTGCAAGTGAAGTCGTTGAATTAAATATTTTTATTTTAGACGTGTTATCTGTTTTGATAACAATATTAAATTTAGATTTTTCTTTTACTATGTATTCAAGGAAGTATGAATAATCATGTGCTCTACCAATATTTCCGATATAAATTACTTTATTAGATAATTGCTTTTCAGCAAATGCTACATTTTTTATATCAGTCCAATTTTCTACTACTATAATCTTATCGGTATTAATTTTATAATTTTCTGCAATTCGAAGCTTTATGCAATCACTGATTGTGATAAAAATATTTACTTTCCTATATAATAGAAAAGCAAAAGGATAAACAATATAGTAGATAAGACGATACTTAAATGAAAGGAATCTCATCATATCCGGATATAAATCCTGGACCTGATAAATCACTTGGAATTTTTTAAATACTCTTAAAATTAAAATTATGATTACCAAAAAAGGTGGGGTCGATGTTACAAATACAGTATCATTTCTTTTAATAAACTTAATCCCATTCCAGAATAAGTTAAATAAATAAAATTTTTTTTCGATATTTATATCCGCATCTTTACTTTTTGCCCATACTGTTACATTATCTCGTCCAACTTTTTTTGTCACGTCTTCGACGATTGGAGTGAATAGCATACTATCAGTTGTATCCTCTGCATATTTTCTGCTTATTAAATGAATCATCAAATTTTTATTTATATCAATTGCAAATTAATCTGATTAATTAGTAGAATTCATTATTAATCGTTCGTAAAGCCTTACATAATTATCAGTCATTACTTCCCCCGTATATGATTTAGTGTACGTGTCAAAAGCTCTTTTAGCAAAATTATTGCTAATCTCCTTATCACTTAACAGCATTACTTTTTGAGCATAGTCATTAGAATCTTGAACTTTAAACTTCAAAACTTCCTGATCATTGAAAAGCTCACGAAAAGTGTCAATATCTGAACAAAGGCAAGGCACTTTATTAGCAACTGCTTCAATCAAAGCCATTGGAAGTCCTTCACTTAAAGATGGCATTGTATAGAGATCATAATATTGAAAGTAAGGTAGAATGTTACTTCTAAATCCAAGAAAAAGACATCTATCAGAGACTCCAATCCTCTCTGATAGATTTATTAATTTATCAACATCTCTCCCTTTACCAATAATAACAAACGCATAGCTAGGTAAAAGAGGTAGTGCATTGATAACAGTATCGAGTGACTTTATATTGGTTATTTTAGCATGTGTTCCTATAAGCTTATACCTTTTTGCTAGTTTAGTTAATTTTTCGACATCTTCATCTGGTGTTTTGTAGTCATGAATGACAGTTCTTCCATTATTAACCACAACCAATTCTGAGGAAAGATATTTTGTATAATATGTTTGGGCGCTCTCTGTCAATACTACCACTACATCTTGAGCTTTCAATATCTTATACCAGAAAAATGATGCAAAAAAGGAGACTACTGAATTATATTCATTGGTCAGGTCTTTCCTGATAAAACTATGGATCGTTGTGAGAAATTTTGTTTTAGAAGGGAATCTTTTCTTGTTCAAATAAATAAAAATATCAGGTCTCAACCCAGTTGAGTGCACCACATCATAGTCATATCTTGGCAACTTATCTTTAAATGATATTTGCTGTACTGGACAGTCGACTGTGATCTCTACATTGGAATCAAAATAATACAGATCAATTACTAAAAATTCTTTTTTAGATAAATGGTGCACCAACTCTTTGAACACTGTTATAGAACCTTGCTTAACTAATGCAGTTAAAATAATAGCTACACGCATTTTGGTATTTCCGTTTTCCACGACTTAAAAGTTATAATATCTTCTAAACCAATCAACAAATTCATTTATACCCGTTTCAACAGGAGTCGATGGAGTATAGCCAGTCAAAGAGGCTAGTTCGGTAACATCAGCTTGAGTAGCATACACATCTCCTGGTTGCATTTCCCGGGAAATGATATTTGCTTTTTTACCAATTTTCGTTTCAAGTATGCTAAGGAAAAACTTGAGATTAATTGGCTGATTATTGCCTATATTAAAAATACGATATGGCGCTGTGCTGCTTGATGGTAGTACTAATAGTTTTTTATCATAAGACTCTATAGGAATTTTAGGAATTAGCCTCACAATTGACTCACAGATATCATTTATATAGGTAAAATCCCTAATCATATCACCATTATTGAAAAGCTCAATAGGTTTCTCTTCTATGATAGATTTTGTAAAACTATACAAAGCCATATCTGGTCTTCCCCACGGACCATATACTGTAAAGAAACGAAGCCCTGTCGTTGGTATTTTATACAAGTGAGAATAGCTGTGTGCCATTAATTCATTACTCTTTTTAGTAGCACCATATAAACTTATAGGATGATCAGTAGCGTCTGCTGAGCTAAACGGCAATTTTTCATTTAATCCATAAACACTTGAGCTACTAGCGTATAAAAGGTGCTTTATAGAATGATTTCTTGTTGCCTCTAAAATATTCAAAAAACCTGCAATATTTGATTCGATATAAGCTCGTGGATTAGAAAGACTATATCTCACGCCAGCTTGTGCAGCCAAATTTATCACAATATCAGCAGAGGTATTTTTGAAAACGAAGTTGACATGATCTTCTAAATCAATTTTCCCCAAATAAAAATCATAACCTGAAAAAATTGAGCTTTTGAAGTGTTGAATATCATGAGAATTATTCGAATGGAATGCACTAACAACTTCATCAGAAATTAGAATACCCTGCTGTTTGAGTCTATCAAGCTTTAGGGAAACATCGTAATAATTATTTATAGAGTCTATACCTGTAACATGATATCCGCTATTTAGTAAATAGTTTGTTAAATGGTATCCTATAAACCCCGCAGATCCGGTAAGAATCACTTTTTTAAAGTCTGGCATGAACAGTATCTTTTGGGAAAAATGACTTCACATCGTAAACAATACAACTATTTTTCATTAGATATCCTGGATTGATATCAGTGAAAATGTCGTGTGATACAGCTAATAGTAACGAATCAAAACCTTCATCAATAATTTTTTCAGCACTATTTATTTTCTCCCAAGAGTAAAGATCGATATCGTATTCTTTTTTTACTTCTAACGGATCTGCATGTGGATCCGCAATATGTACATCAATACTGTATTTCAGTAAGGAATCATATATGTCTTTAACTCTGGTATTTCTTATATCTGGACAATTTTCCTTAAATGTTAGACCAAGTATTAAGACCTTAGAGTTTTTAACGGGTCTATCATGTACAATCATTATACGTACTAACTCATTGGCCACGTACTGACCCATTCCATCATTGATTCGTCTTCCAGATAAAATGATTTCTGGATGATAGCCTAATGTTTGTGCTTTTTGGGCTAGATAATAAGGATCTACACTTATACAATGCCCCCCAACTAAACCTGGACGAAATGGAAGAAAATTCCATTTTGTACTAGCGGCAACTAATACTTCTTCAGTATCAATCCCCATTAAGTTAAAAATTTTAGCTAATTCATTTACAAAAGCAATATTGATATCCCTTTGAGAATTCTCAATAACTTTTGCAGCTTCCGCTACTTTTATACTACTAGCTAAATAAGTGCCGGCAGTGATAATTTTTTTATAAAGAGCATCAACTTTTAAAGCTGTCTCATAAGTAGATCCTGATGTAATTTTCCGAATTGTTGTTAACCTATTTTTCTTATCACCGGGATTTATTCGTTCTGGAGAGTATCCAGTAAAGAAATCTACGTTGTGTTTTAAGCCTGAAATTTTCTCTATTATTGGAACACAGAACTCTTCAGTTACTCCTGGGAAAACCGTAGACTCATAAATCACAATATTATTTTTTCGAATAAATTTTGCTATCATTTCCGTCGCCCTCTTAATAAGACTAAGGTCAGCTTTATTATATTCATCAACAGGGGTTGGCACTGTGACTATGTAAAAGTCCGAATCTTCTATATCAGAAGCATTATCTGAAAATAAAAGTTTAGGCGTATTAAGTAAATCCGAAGACTCTACTTCCTTAGTATGGTCTACTCCATCTTTAAGTTCATCTATACGACCACTATTTATGTCGAACCCAACTGTCCGAAATTGTTTTCCAAATTCTATTGCTAATGGGAGACCTACGTATCCTAAACCAATAATAGATATTTTGCCCCTTTCAGATAGAAAATTAATCTGCTGCTCTGATGTCAATTTAGTAAATTTTAAAATATGAATTAGTTAATAAAAGACATTTTCAATTCATTGAATATCTCCTCATGCGAAGAAACCCACATAGATAAATCAAAGTTATTTTCAGCTCGAATTCTACTCATTCTTTGCAAATTAGGTAGATCTGGTAAAACTTCGACAATCTTATTAGCATATTCTTTTGGACTCCCCCAATCATAGGTATCATAAGTTGTTTTATTAGTGACAAGACATTTACTCAAAGAAGACCCAACCAATTCTGGAATTCCACCATTATTAGGTCCTACAATAACTAATCCTGACGCCATTGCTTCTACTACCACTGTTGGGCAATTATCAAAAGGCTGAAGGTGTAATAAAATATCACAAGCTGAAAATATGGTTGCTCCGTCATATCTGCCATATTGCCCAGTTATCTGAATAAAATTCGAAAGACTCTTTTCAGAAATAATTTTTTTAATAATTGACTCAAATCTTTTTTTTATCAACCCTGCAATAATTAACTCACATTCTATTCCCTTCTTATGAAGAATTTCGAAAATTTCAATTGCTGTTGTAACTCTTTCAATATTATTATGTGACCCTGCTACCAATATTCTCGGCTTAGAAGAAGTATATTCCTTTTTATTAAATAATGAAGTATTGATACAATTATATACTATTTTAGATTTGATTGTCTCTGTAGAAGTGATTCTGTTATTAACAGACTCCTCAGCAAACTTACTTTGAAAAATAATGAAGTCAGCATTTATCAATCCTTTTTTCATCAATCGATTAATTCGATTTGACTCTTTACCAGCCCATGCTGGGAATCCAATTCCGTTTTGATTCCATACAATTTTTATACCTGCTCGCTTAGCTTTTTTAATCATTTCCATATAGCTAAAAGGAAGTGCACTACTCACAAGATATAAAATATTGTACCTTAAATCAGTTGATTCAAATTTCTTTAAATCTTTTAGTTTTAATCCCCCCCCATTATTTTTATCCTGAAAGCCAGTAAAGACCTTAACACCATCGACAGTGTTATCAAATTTGACTTTGAGTAATTTTTGATACTCGAAAAAACGCAGATAATATTGATAAGTATTTAGTAAAACCCTCTTCAACATAAAATAAATTCATTGGTTACTGCAAGAATAACTTCAATTTGTTAATTTGATTATATATTAACAAATGAGATTTTCTTCCCATTCTAAAAATTCCGGAAATTAAGAGAACTAAATTAAAATTTTTTATCCCAAAATCACTTTGATATCGTTGATAGATTTGATAAGCTACTATACCATTGTTAGAAGCATATAAACAAAACGAATAAAAATTTTGTAATAAACAGCCTTTTAATGCTACTGGATTATACCTTTTTAATTCATTATTTTTTTTATAGATTTCTGTTATCCACTGACCAGCAAATTGAAGAGAATCAATATCAACTTTAGCATCAAATTCAAGCCGATATGCATTCGAAATTAATGTATGAATATTAAGTTGCTCTATAGTTGGATATAAGCCTAATTTCTGTAGAAGATACAACTGAGTTTTCTGTTGTGATTCTATCCTATTATTTTTTGTATACAAAGACCCCATTTGGCTTTCGTGAATACGATATTTCAAAAGCACTTTAGGAATATTAGTAATCCCATGAACACTAGAAGCCCTTGCCCATAATTCATAATCTTGATCATAGGAAAATTGATCATCGTACACTCCGGATATATCGAATACGCATCTTCGTAACATAATAGCTGGATGTGCAAGTGGGTTACGAAAAAGCATCATAGCATCACACTCATATTTACAAATCGGGAACTTCCATATTCGTTTCTTACCATCTCCAAAAGCAATTAAATACGATCCGACAATATTAATATCATCATTTTTTTTAAGAAATTGAAGTTGAGTGTATAACCTGTCAGGTAAAGCAATGTCATCAGCATCCATCCTTGCTATGTAATCTCCCTTAGCGATACGAAGTGCATTATTTAATGACTTTGGTAACCCTTGATTAATTTGATTAATAAGTATGACACGGTCATCATTTTTAGCAATTTTTTTAATAATTGAGTCAGTTTGATCAACAGATCCATCATTTACAACAATCAATTCAAAGTTAACTGAGATTTGTTCTAAGATGCTCTGAATACTTTCTTCGATGTATAACTCAGCATTATATGCCGCCATTATTACACTTATAAAATCTGTCATATAAAAAATTACAGTATTATGATTCCTCAGACAATAAAATTCATAAAAAAAGTATACCCAGAATAAAATAACATTGTCCAATACATCCAGTTATTAAATCGAATTTTGCCAATGCTCAAAAGTATAAGCGGAAAAAACATAGCTAAATATCTTCCATAGTATGAGCCAGAAAAGTAACATAATACAACCAATAAAGAAGCAGTTAATGCATAATTAATGTAGATATTATTAGCATTATCCTTTCGCCTATGAATTAAAACAGCTAAAAGAAAAACAAGTGACCATATAAAGTAAATAAGACTCATGCCACCCCTACCTTGGCCAGAATAAACATCAATTCTTGGATCATCAATTAATATAAAGAACAATTGATCCCCAAATGCTGCGGCTACGCAATAAAGAGAAATAATTAAAAATTGAAGGGTTTTATTTTTGACGACTTTAAATATAATTTCTACAATAAAAAAAGTTCCAATTAGAAGTAATGAGCCAAGATGCACAGCTATGCATATTGCAAAAAGAGAATAACGTATGTACCTCTTTTCAAGACTTATAGCAACTAAGAAAATAGAAACCGCTAATGAGTTTCTTAATTGCGAATTAAAAAAATCAATCATTAGAGGGCAAATCAATAGAATATAGACCCTGAAATCTGTATCAGAACCTTTTAATCCCTTAAAAAAAATTAAAATTGTTATTGCTGATACGACTTTAATTGTTAAATCTTCATCTTGAAAAAAGTCATATAAGAAGAAAAGCCACTGTTGAAAAAAAATTTCTCGAAAGAAAAAAAAGGCCGGTGCATTAAATATCGTTTCATCGTGCCTTAAATTCTGAACAAGATAATCTTTGTAAACAGAAAGATCTTCAAATCTCCCCGGTGAAAACAACTCCCAAGGAATAAAAATTATTAGTAGGAGTATACAAAAAAAGAAGAGATTGGATTTTTTAAAAGACATGCATTAATTGACGATTTATCGAAATTTAATAGATAACAAAAAATTATTCTAAAAGCTTATATAAAATATGCATGGTAATAACATGTATATCTTCAGATATCTGCATATCGTTAATATTTGCGTTAACCGAAATAGTACTAATCGCCTTTAATTTACCACCATCAAAACCAGTTAAACCAATTGTAATAGCGCCATTTTCATTTGCGTATTCTATGGCGTTAATTATATTTTTTGAATTTCCGCTTCCAGAAATACCAATAACTACATCACCTGGCTCAAGTAAATTTTTTAACTGTTCTAAAAAAACAATATCATAACCAACATCATTTGAGTAAGCTAACAGGGTTGGGGTATTATCGTAAATACAAATTGCTTTAATCCTTTTCTCTTTCTTATAAGAGCAGCCTTTAGCCAAATCAAACACAAAATGTGAGGCTGTGGAACCATTTCCTCCATTACCAAAAAAAATCATTTTTTTCTATTATCTCTGGCAGTTATAAAAGTAGCCCTACTTTTTCAATTGAAGAAATATCTAACTTATCAACTGCTTTTAAGATCGCCGATATAATTTATTACAGTTTGCATAAATATTCTTTATTTGATTTTAAATAGTATTCTGAATATCATTTCTCTTTTTTGAATATTGCATCCAAGTATTGTCGTGCTATATCAGTAATTGAATTAATTTTTATGTTATTAGCAAAAGATTGGTAGTCCCTACAAATTATTTCGATTTGTTCAGGAATTTGTTCGGGTGTATCAAATGGCAACCCTCCTTTTTGAACTAATTCAGGATGGCCCCCTGAATTTCTATACACCGCTGGAAGGCCACAGGCAAGTGCCTCGATCAATGAATTAGAACATGGATCATTTTCACTAGCTGTAATATAAATGTCGTGATTTCGAAGTATCTCAGCAAGTTTATGAGAGTCAACAGGTGAAACTAACTTAATATTATTCAGGGTCTCTTTAACTCTTCCAACAAATGTATACTCTATTTTTTGAAAATCGAGATTATCGTCAAGCCACTTATAAATGGCAGCACCTTTCATAGGATTATCTGACCAACTGGCTGATACAATTTTAATTTTCCCAACCGGATTTACGATGCCTTCACTTTTATAAAAAATATCAGGATTTACAGCGTTATAAATAATTACTGGATTAACTGGCTGGTATTTTAGCTTCAAGAGGTTTTTCAATGTATATTCAGACTGAATAATTGTTACACATGCAAACTCCTTATTCAATTCAAATATTTCATCATCTGCCTTACTGTCACTGCCTCGATACAATTGAATCGGACCATCGATCCTGTGAGCGATTGTTGGATCCTTCACCTTTCTTAATTGCTTTAATAGATCTTTATTTAACCAGGCAGAGTCAAAGATATAGGCATCAATCTTTTTATTGATCTTATTATTTACAACAGTAACACCGAGGTCTTCAAACCCTTTTTTCAAGGCAAGCATAAACTGGTTGCCGCCTCCGTAAGGAGGTTTTTTAAACTCTCTTAAAATCGAAACACATTTACCTGCATATTCACTTTGTACAAGGGGTGTTTTTTTTATTCTGTTAAAAAAAGAAAACATTAGAAAAATTTAAGATTTTATTGAATTCAGTTCGCTTGCATTTATATAAAATCACTATAAGTAATGGCCGATGTTATTTGCCTAAAAGAAAAATTTCACTCATTTTGTCTTTACCTGAGATACTTGTATGCAATCCCTCCCAAAGAAAAACATGATTCCCGACAAATAGATGCGAAACGGGTTTTAGTGAACCGCGGTTTTTGAAAATAAAGGTTATGTCTTTTGAATTGTCAGAAAAATAATACTTAACATCTTCAATTCTTACTTTTGACTCATCATTAATTACGATAAATTTTCTCCCGCTTACTTTATTAAAATTTTGGGGGTTATCATTTTCAGTAAAATCATCATAGCAAAACAATATAGAAGCATTGGGGTTGCCATAATTTTTGCTTATTCGAATAGATGATTGTTCTAGGGTTTGTATCACCTCTTTAAAAAATCCTGAATCAACCTGAGATGATATCCGTATTGTATTACTCGGAAAGATCTTATTCCTTATTAAGGTTAACAGTGATTTTAAACGGCTTCGACCAAATAGCTTATAGTATTCAGGAGATAAGTTGTTCTTTTCGAATGGCGGCCTTTCAAGTACACTTTGATAAAGATCAATTAAAGCCTTTCTAACAGATTCTTTTCCGAAATTTTCTAACAAACGGGTTTTGTTTTCTGAAATATGTCGATCTAATGTTTTTGTAAGAATATCCTGTTCAATAATAGAAATCGCCTCTGTTACAGAATTGTATAAACAGTTATGAGCCAATACATCTTCGGCAATTCCTACACGTGATGATATTACTTTTGTTCGAGACATCACGGCTTCGGCAATTGCATATGGGCCACCCTCCCATCGGCTGGTTAACAAACAAAGATCAAGAAAGGAATAAAGAATATTAAGCGTACTTCTATCCAACCGATTAACTGAAAAATCATCCGTATCCATTTTCTTTCCAAAATAGGTGTACGATATTCCATATTCTTCAAATTTTCCAATAATCCAATGCCTCCTTGGACCGGCCAGTAAAATATGTATGGGCAGACCTTTTTGATGTAATTCAAGAACTATTTCAAGAAAAAGATCCGGAGCTTTTTGAATCTTTATTTTAGAGAGATCTGCGCCATCAGTATCTCTTTGAAAATTACCAATGATATATTTACCATCAGGAAGTTTTAGTTTTTCGGCAATACGAATTCTATTTTCATTTTCTTTATCGACTGAATAGAATAATGTTTCATCAAATCTGAAAGGCACAAAAAAACCCTCTTTACCTATATACTCTTTTAATTCATTAAGTGATTGAGAACTGTACCCAACCCAATTCATATTCATTTCGAATGAGGGTTGAAAACCTGGCTGGGTTAACCAATGTGATACAGGGTTGTCAAAATCGCTGATGAGTCTTTTTCCATTCAATTGGTCAACCGAATAATTTCTTAGCCCATGCCACCAGGCTGAATGTACAATCTCAGCAGTTTCTATCGGCACTGATTCTACAAAATCTTTGGTAAGATCAATAGCAATTCGTTGAATTTCATCTAAAGCCCACCCATTATTTTCAATTCCTGTAAAATGAACTTTTATTCGTCGTGCCATTAACTTTATCTTACTTAATGTTTAATACACAATTCAATAATCTAACGGTTGTATTCAAAATCATGTAATTAAAAATATTTCACATTACATGGAATCTGGAATTGATAAGTCTCTTGCCACCGATAACATTTAATAATTCCTCTATCAAATTGAACAATTGAATCATTACCTATAATAGCTGCCTTCTTTTTGAAATAACAAATCTTCCGATATTTGGCATGACCGGAGTAGAGGATCTTATCTATATGTATTTTGCAATGCTACAAATCTGAACATTTTCTATCCTTAAAATAAGGAATTTTTAAAGCTAAGATTTCTATCATAAAATAAGTCGGCAGAAATACGATTATACAGTTTCACCAATGAATCCAATTATGTATTTGTGTTAATTATAATTTTACAATTTGCATTTCCAAATATACCCTGTAGTAACTGCATCTTTTCGCTCGTGGCCCATTTTATAGTCAACAACAGCCATCCATCTTGCCAAATAAATTGCAGCATATTTAAGTACCCGATATTTTAAATCATTTGTTATTTGTGATATTAACATACCAACTGTTCCTAAACCACCTCCCATCGGATAGATTTCTACCTCACTAAAATCTTTCAGAAAAATACGGCGTAGTGCTGATTCAGTGTACCTGAAATAATCATCAGGATCACCATGTATTTTAAATAAAAAAGGTGTTGAACCTATAAATATACCTCCCGGTTTTAATATTCTTTTAATTTCTCTCATTGCTGAATATGGATCTTCCAAATGTTCAAACACCTCAGTACAAACCACAGCGTCGGCGTATTGATCAGGTAATCCCGTGTCATATATTGAAGCGAACATGTCAGGTTTTGCTTCCGGGTCAATATTCAATGTGATCCATTTTCCCGCTTTTTCTTTAGGGAATTTAAAATATTTATGAGATACAGCATTTGTGCCGCCCATATCAACAACAATTCCTGCCGAAAAATCACTAAACAAAAAATTAAGTTTCTGATTTAACAAATATCTACGGTAAGAAACCCCCTTTAAACTTTGATATATATTTTGTTTTGCCATTTAGCTATATTTATCTTTTCAATAATTCGGGAAGGATAATCTCCCGAATTCGGTTATCAGTAGTATGATTTTTTGTTACATACTCCATAGCAACTTGTGCTATCTTTTTATAAGCAAGAGGGTATTGATCATAGTAAGCAACTTTCTCTTTCAATTCATCATAATCCGACCACATGATCAGGTGTTTTCCATCATCAAAAAATCTTTGTAGTTGACTATGTCGTTCGATAATAACAGGTGATCCTGCGCCAATCATTGTGTAAATTCTCGGCCTTATGGCAAATTTGTAATCTACATCATAGTCTGATATCTCAGACTTATTCAGTTCACTATATTCATTGAGATTTGGAAAGTAATCTGAGCAAATCAGATATTTGGAAAGATTAGCTATCAGATTCAATAACGGTTCATAGGGAATGGGGTTGCTATGACGTTCGTTTTTGTGAACGATTTTGATATCGGAAATCACCATGATTTTTCCAAGATCGGCGAAATGTTTCAGCATATCAATTCTGTAGCGGCTCTGTTCAGATCCATCACCAAAATTACCTACAAAAAAGAATTTATTTACATAGGGTACCAACGCCCTTACCAAAGGCAATCTTTTGAAAGTAGTGGGATCAAAACTGAACGGAAGTTCGATTGCATTCACACCCAATTCTCTCAACCTTTTAATATGCGGCTCATGTGGTATAAAAAAAATATCTAATAATTTCAAAGATTCAATATAGAGTTCCCGGCTTTTATATAAACCCGTTGAAAAAGATGCGAACCCATTAATCGTTGCCACTAACTTTATATTCTTGTTTTTGCACCACTGTAACTCTTCTGGATTAAGATAGACCAACCACATAAAAATATGTGTGGGTTTGATCTGGGCAACTTGGTCAATAAATCTTTGGGATACCTTCAGATTATCCGATTCAAAACGCATTCTCTCCTCGGGCTTGAAACAAAATGTGTGAAAGGATCCAAGATATTTGGGAAAGGTCTTCAATAAAGATTTTTGGGTAGGATCTTGAGAATTTCGTTTGTAAACGAAGAGTAATTTAATATCAGAAGGGCTTCTGTGTTCAACTTTCATAAATTGTACTATAAAATCCTATTCCGGAAGCTTGGTTTTGGTAGTCATATTAATCGGTGCTTTTTTCAAATTTCCCTTTTCATCAAAAGGCAATTGGAACCCAACTGGCTTTACAAAGTCTTCAAAACAGACCGGGGTACTAGTAGACAATTGAATGTCCTTTTGCTCAGTCAATTCATAATAAAAGTCACCAGAAGGAGGAGTATAATTGCCATATCTATATCCTTTTCTCACTTTTGCCTTTGCGCCGATATCATCGTTTACAATATCAGCAGCCACAGAAAGATTAAGGCATGCCTGTTGTAAAGGAACTCCTCGTTGATAAAACCTTTTTACCATATCTTCTTCAGAGCCTAAAGAAGAGTCTATAATATTCGCCGTATTAACTGTTTTAGTTGACTTCCACGGCCCAATATCTCTCCAAACCTGTGTTCTGGCCACCGATGGAATTCCGGAACCACATACCCCAGGCCATACAAATCCCAGCGTAAATGCTTTAAATCCTGAGGAAGAAACAAGTTTCCTTGAAACCCTGAATTTTGTTTTAAAATAGTATAGTTCAGCCAATACCAATTTCAACTGAAGCCATTTCCTGAAAGTTGTTAATTTTTTGTAGGTGGAACGACGAAGGAAATTAATTCCTATGGAACCAATGTCTCTGTTTTTATCTAATAGTTCAACAACATCTTTTAACCAATCTCCTTTTATAACAAATTGAACATCTTCCGGCCAGATAAAAATATATTCACCCTTAGCAATTTCTACGATTTCATTCATTGCATCAGCATGCGATTGGTTACCAAATAATTTAACATGCACCCAATGGAGTCCTTCTAGGTATTCACGCAAACCTGATTCTTTGGAACTGTTATCACTTACGATCCATTCGATATTCGGATATTGTATACATTCTTTGGCCGATTCAAGCGTTGCTTTTAGATAGTGTAGCCTGTTAAAACTGATTATTGCAACGGTTACTAAAGGATACTTCATAATTATGTTGAACTGATTGCTAATCTTTTATAAAACTGTACATTCCGCAGGCAAAATTCATATCAGCAGCTTCTTCCGGATTGCAATCCACTTTTAGTCCGCCGACATCTCCAACCATTGCAAAAGTTTGTAACCTAAGACCTGGAAAATATTCGAGTATCTTAACAGGGTGAAGCACCCGATGTGCATTTAAAACTACTTTTGGCTTACCTACCGGGAATGAAACTAATAAATTTCCACCTTTTGCCAAAACCCTTGTTAATTCGCGACAAGCTTTCTTCATACCCAAGGGATCAATAGGGTCACCATATCTTCCCAAGCCTATGTGTTCCAAAACATGCATACATGAAATTGATTTGATGGTTTCATCTTCAAAAGGAAGATGTACAACATCGCCTTTAATCAATGTAATTGATGGCAGTTCCAGTTTAGGAGGGTTATACTCTACAAAATGAATAGGGATAAAGGCAGAGAGCTGAACCACATAACTTACATTAGAGGAGACATCTGCATGATAAGTAAGGTTTGGCGCATTTTTTTTTATAATGCTTGAGGCCCAATATGCCTGTAATACATAGTGCCTATCGTAAGTACTTTCTCTTCTCTGAAAAAAGATGGGCAGTGTTTCATACTTCTGAATTTCCGTATCGGCTTTTTTAAAGGCTCTGGCTGTTTTAATATAATAATTGACCTCAGAAAAAACAGATAAAATCAATTTCGGAGATCGAATAACCTGAACTAGGATACCTGAAAGGATTAGGTAAGCGTTTCTTAACTTTCTCATAGCTTATTTATACTTAGTTGCACTATTTTTTTCTGATCACTCCAATACCTGCTCCAAGTGGGCCATAGTCGTTTTCCGCATATTCCCAAAAGTTGGCTTTATCCATGTCTTTGGTAACTTCTTCCCATACCTCTCTTACACCACAATCCGGCCTAACTGTTTTGATATCATGAAATGCAATCAGTCCGCCACTTTTTACAAGAGGGGAAAACATAATATAGTCACTTTTTACCCCCTCATAGGTATGATCACCATCAATGAAAAGGTAGTCTATCTGCTTGCCACCGAATACTGCTTTTGCTTTTTCTACAGTTGATTGCTCGTGAGAACTGAATGGGAGAAAATGAAGTTTTTGCTGTGCCGTTTTGATGAATTTAGCGTACAGCTCCCTGCGTTGTGGGGAGTATCTTCTTCTGCTGGAAAGATCGATAGAGCCGATGATTGCATCGTCAGCAGCAGCCTGGCACCAGAGATAAAGTGTTCCGCTCTTGTCCGTTCCTATCTCAAGCACAGTTTTAGGATTTTCAGACTTGACCAGTTCATACAATTTTGTTATTTCTTTCATCACTTGGCTGGGCCCGATTGTTGAAAAATGTCTTCTACCCTGAAACTGAAATGGCACGTTAAACTTTGATCCATATTTTTTCTGAAACTCATCCTCTGTCTCTTTAAGTTTTTTTACTGCGTGTTTATAATCAGCAGCCATGAAAAATTCATGTAGCAGATCTTTTACTTTTTGTTTGATTTTTACAAATGCCATAGTTGAAAGTTAATTTATAAAATAATAATTTTTAGAGTTTGCCTTGATAAACAACTTGGAATTCAATTATACTTTAATCGCTATCCTACCGGTTGTATCTACTCGGTTGAATAAAATAGGTGTACTTAAAAAATATTCATCAACGGCTTTTTTTGCACCCGCCCATGAGCCATAATCATCAATGATCAGTACTCCTTTAGTATGAAGAATAGGATAAAGGTGATATAATTCATGTTTTGTTGACTCATACCAATCTGTGTCTAGACGTAACAATGCGATTATCTCAGGTTTTACTCCTGGAATTGTGTCTTCAACTTTCCCTTTTGTGAGTTTAAACATATTGTTGGGATAACCTGTTTTTTGCAAATTAGCAGACACCTCTCCTAACGATGAATAGCACCATTCATTTACATCATTCTTCTGGTTTTGCTCCCAATATTCTCTAATACTGGCACCACCGCCAGGAACATTCTTTACATCATATTCGGTTGGCTCCGACATTCCTTCAAAAGTATCATATAGGTAAATATAACGGTCTGTTACACCTATCTGTTTTAGCGTTGCCGCAATAACCATTGCACTCCCCCCTTTCCAAACTCCGCATTCAACAAAGTCGCCTGGTATCTTTGCATCTATTATGTATCGGGTTGCTTTATACAATGAATACATTCTCTCTGGCGATGTCATTGTATAATCTTTGCATAAATGGTAGATCTCCAAAAATTCTTTCTCAATTACTTTACTTTCGATCTCCTTTTTTAGCACGGCAAAAGGGTCATATGTTTTACCGAATAGTTTTTGAAATGTTTTTTTTACAACCGTTTTAATACTCATACTGAAATTTTATTTTTTCGTTTGTGTTGGGCGTTATAGAATTTATAGCCTGCTAGGATTTGGTTTTCTGTTTTTCATATAAAATCTCAGTTGGGGTTCCTTTTTCAATCAATCTGCCATGGCTCAATTTGATAATTTGGTCGCAATGAGCAATTGTCGAAAGCCTGTGAGCAACAATAATAATAGTTTTATCGCGGAGCAATTTAACTGAATCGATAACACCCTGTTCTGTTATCTGGTCGAGGGCACTTGTGGCTTCATCAAGAACCAGCACAGGCGGATCATGATACAATGCACGAGCAATGCCAATACGTTGTCTTTGACCTCCAGACAGTCTTACCCCTCTTTCTCCTACCATGGTATTGATACCATCTGGCAGACTCTTAATGAATTCATCCAACTGTGCAGCTTTGATAGCTTTTTCTACCGCATTCTCATTAATCTCGTTATCCTCAATACCAAATGCTACATTTCTGCGTAAAGTATCATCAGTCATATATATACTTTGATTAACATACCCTACTTGGTCCTGCCAATTGCGCAGATTCTCTGCCGATTCGTTAATATCTTTTCCATCAACCATTACTTTACCTCCAACAGGTGTTAAAAGACCAAGGATAATATCTATTAGCGTACTTTTACCGGAGCCGGAGGAGCCAACAATTCCTATCGATTGTCCAACGGGAATAAAGAAAGAGCAATGTTTTAGGGCTGCTTCTTTTGTTGAAGGATAATTAAAAGTGAGGTCGTCAATAAAGATACCCGTTTGAGGTGAGTTGAGTTTGTGCCCGCGTTTGGAAGATGTTTCGGAAACGTTGAGCTTCAACTCATCGTAAATCATTTCAATAGACGCCTTAGTATAACTTAATCCCTGAAAAGCATTCAAGATTTTATTGACAGATGGCATTAAACGGAAAGATGCAACCGCAAATAAACTCAGTGTAGGCACGATACTTTCAATGGGTTTGTTTTGAGCGATCATGATTATAACCAACAAGGCTAATCCAAGCATACCCAAAAACTCGAGCCATAATTTGGGTAGATTAGAAATGATAGCATACAAACGGTTCAGTTTGGCTCTTTTTGTCTGATGCTTATAAAATATTTTCAAAAATTCTTTTTCACGTCCAAATACTTTTACATCTTTTACACCCGAAAGCCCTTGCATGAGGTGTTGATTAGTCTGCCCATCATGGTACAATCGCTCTTCACCCCATCTTGCTACTTTTCGTTTAGTGAGACGATTAAATGCCCAAGCTGCTCCTGATAAAGTGATGAATACCACAATTGCACCTACTGGTTCAGAAGATATCAGAAGTGCTGTAATACCTGTAATGACAAGTATTTCCGAAGCTAGCGTCATAATCTGTCCTATGGCAGCCTGATATTGGCTTACCTCAGTTAGTACATTACGTACCAACTGTGCAGAATTTCTTTGGAGATGAAAAGTATAAGGCTGGTAAAGATAAATTGTAAATAACTTTTGAGAAAGATACACCTGTAATGAATTAGCAAACCGGTACTGCGCCCACGCCAGTAAACCGAGATAAATATTTTTTATGAAGTAAATGACTACCATCAGCACCATTGCAACACTAATTACTTTTCCAGGTGTAGGATTTTCAAAAAAGCTGTAAAAATAAGCGAGGTAGGGTGACTGAGTTGAACTGTCTGTTTTGGTAAGAATGGTAAAAACAGGAATGATCAGACCTACACCAAGTGTTTCGAAAATCATACCGCCTATCATTAGAAAAAAAAGAAATACAATTTGCTTTTTTTGTCTTATGGATAGAAGTTCAATTAATTTGTTAATAACAGTCATGAAAATAAAATCATTTAAGCAATTAAATACTACTAACTCCCTTAACTATTATGTCAACAGCTGAAGCAAACCGTTTAGCGTTATTTCCGTCACATTTACCGAAATTATTTTCACAAAATATTCTAGCCCGATGAAGTAATTGTTCACGATAAACTGAATTGTTGGCGATTTTTTGAATAGCATTTTTAGGCGAGCTTCCTAATGAAACGAATTCTACTGCACCCGATGAATAATAGTTCCAGTGTTTATCTAAATTACTAAGCATTTCTTCAGGAACAAGTGAAATTACTGGAATCTCAACCATCATAGCTTGTTGTGCAGATTCACTAAAATACATACATACTATATCAGCTGCTATAAATACATCACGGATACTTTCATAATGAAATAGAAAAGCTTCTATACCCCATTCTTTCATTTGTTGTTTCAACAATAAAATATCTTCATTAGGGTGAGCTTTAATTACAACTTTATGTCCAGTAAAACCTGCAGCCTCATATACAGATTGAAAAAGATTTTTCTTTTTTTCAATAGAAAAGTCCGAAGCGATGTATGACGATATTATAACAATCAATTTAGAACTTTCTTCAATTCCGGCAAGAGAGCGTATCTTTTCCCTTATATGCTTTTTATTACAATTTACAACCATATCATTAAATATATCGCCAGTTAAGACAAGTTGCTGACTGTTATATGACTTACATTTTGCAAGTTTTTCCATCTGAGATCTCCCACCAAGGAACCATTTGGTAGGATTAAATGAATCTGCCAAAAGTTGAAATACAATCGGCGATTGTGTTCCATTATAAAAATGAAATATTGTGGGAATGTTTCTTTTATTACACTCTTTTATCCACACAGATGTTGCGACACTATTATCCATTCCAATAAAACAACTGATTTTATTGGAATCAAGATATTTGGTGATAGCTTTTTCGTTAACTGATGCCTGCAAAAATCTATGCATTATCACTTCATACAATTCATTCCATGCATATGCAATCATTGGCACAGATTTGTAAGTATGATTGTATATTTCTGAATCTGCAGCAGTAATTTCGTACGTTTTTATTACTTCTCCCCTTGTTTTATTCAGAATTTCCTCTGCCTCATTTTTTGTTACTAAAGAGTTGTCAAAAATCACCCTTTTATATAACTCAGGGAAATCATTTAACCTTTCTAGGGTTTCTGTTTTGGCGAGGCATGAGAACAGAACAACTTTATAACCTAATTCGGCTAGTTTTTGTTGTAAAAAAGAAATACGTCCGAATCTTCTTTCTTCTAAAATACCGATCACAACGATTTTTTTTGATTCGTTCTTTGATTCGGCAGCCTCTATTTTGCTTGTAAAATGATTTGCGAATTTATCCTTCTTTATCTCTTTTTTTTTTGTGTACTGATATAATCCCCTACTAATCAAATCCAGTAGGTAAACAGATAATGAGGTTTTGAATTCTGAAACTTTTTTATCCGGGAATCTTTGATCATATATACTTTTAAGAATTTTATACTCAGTATTCGCAGGTGACCCAATATAAATTAATTTCGAATCATTTGTTTGATAAGCTAATTCAACTATTTGGCACCAATAGTCCATGAAAAAAGCATATAAATAAGAAGTCAACAATGTGAAATCAAGGATGTTTTGATCATTTCTCATTTTTTTTATAAACGAGTTGATCATCCCAGACAATGCTACCGGATCAATTGCTGAAAAATAATCTATATAAAGATTCTCGTAAGAAGCGACATCGGTTTTGGAATCGAGAGAATTTATAATTGAACTTGAGGTGAGTATTACTTTATGATCATCCGTTAAGGATTCATGATCAATTATTTTAACAATATTCTTCAACAAACCTCTGGTTATATTACCAGCTATATAAATTTTGTTCAATCTATTAAATCCGGGATATTTTTTTGTTGCAATCATTAATTACTCAATATTTTTTTTCTACAAGTCCTTTTTCATGAAATTTATTAACAATACCAAGTACAGAACTAAAAGGCAGGCTTGTTGCATCAGCAATATCTATTAATGAAGACTTACCATCAATCATGTGCATCACTTCAAACAAAGCCTGTCCACTTTTCGGATCTGATGCGAAATCGTAAGTAATGTTGCAGCCAGATAAAAATATTTCTCCCTTGAATTTATTAACAGGTATATAGTTATTTTCCCATGCTTTAATTATTCCAATCACTTTATCTACGGAATCATTCAGCTGATCGATGCTACATAAGGCTGGATTATCCAAATTACTATGATATTCAGGGTAAAGCCAAGCCCCGTCTAACCCTGTTGGTTTTTCAACCCTAGACAAAGAAAGCATCGGAACATCAATTCCGGGAGCATTAAATTGCCTATCATCATTTGTAACAACTTGGAGAAACTTACCAACTTTACAATTTGGCTCCAACTCGGCCATTATGATTTTACAACAAATATCAAATTGCGTATTTCCTTGTTTTGAAAACTGCAGTGTGTGGCTATTCTTAAGTCCCAACATCTCAAGAAATATGCCACCTTTCATATTGGGAATCAAGTCTTCATTATTACTTAAATAGGCAACTGAGCCAATACTTTCCGGGCATATGATTAACCGATAACTATACCTCATTTGAGGTAATTTTTTTAGCCTACGCATTACTTCTATCCCAACAACGACTCCACTTAATCCATCATTCACCTGATTCGCATGATCAAGATGTCCGCAAAGAACTATGCACTCATCTGTTTCTCCCTTTATAAAAATTTCACCTACCTTTAAAGTGCCATAGCTAAACTCTGATTTTATTTTGACTTTGTATTCTGGATCTGTAAGTGAATCCTTTGTTGTTTTGCTACAACACAACTTCCAATCCCTTTTGTAAAAAAGGTAATCAAAAGGGATTGCATCACCAATATACTCATGTGTTGTTAGGTGATTGAATAAATGCTCTCTTGAAACAACTCCGTTAAATGACTGAGAATAAGCCGCTACATGAAGGAAATTATCGTCGTAAGAAAATATTTTTTTCCCATCTATAGACTCAAGACTAGCTTCTGTACATGTCCATTTTTCTGGAACTATCCATGTCCAGCATCTCGAACCGGTAGGGTATTCATGAATTTTAATATCAATCTGTGAAGAGAGAATATTTAAAGCATCATCATATCCATCTGAAACGAGATCACGCGGCAAATCCCAAACCGCTTTGATCATTTCTTCCATATTTGCATTAGAAGTAAGTCTTTTGTCGGGAAAAGGAGTATTCCGTTTAAGCAAAACTGGATCTTTTCCTATTTTTGCACCCTGAATAAGGAAATTGGGATACTTTTTAATAGTTTCTTTAATAAAAGTAAAAGTATCTTGGGCAGAAATTAATGACACTACACCTCTGCCTAATTTTTGAGTTTTAATAATCCCTTGTTCCAGACCAATCCTGTTAAATTCATCAATATATACCTGAGTTTCGGAATTCATCATATCTGCACAGAAAAAAACCACATTTTTTGCATATGTAACCCCTTTTATTGAGACCATCCCCGGATAAAACTTATCGTAACGATAAGGAACTTTTAGTTTTTTCTCAACATAATGTATGAAAGTTGATATCCCACCAAAAATTCCAAGGTTACATATCACACCATTAATTTTATAGAAGCGATCCCAAAAACTATCATCCCCAAAACACTCGTTAGAAACATTACTTGTAAGAAATTCAGCATTTTTTCCAAATGCAACAACAGAAAACATAGGGTCCTCAGAGCGGAATACCCCAGATTTTTTTCTTAACCTTTCAGCAAATATGCCCATTTGGGATATACTGGTTTCTGGATCAAAGACCTGCATTCTGCCATATGAATAAGTAAAAGAAGGAACTATTAAAGTTCCTCCAGAACCCAATACTTCTAGAAAAGCTTCTAAAAAAGAATTGAATATTTCATTTTCCGATGAGCCCCTATCCGAAAAACCAAACGCTCCGATATTACTGTGTGTAAATACTGTATCGCCGGCTTTTAATCCCACTTTTCGTAAAGCATTTACAAGTTCATCATAAGTATAGTGTGGCATAATCTGTGTAGAATTTTATCGAGTCTTTTTTTCTTGCAGTGTGGCATAAATTATTTTATAATTAGCCATGTCAAGTATTTCTTCGTCATTAAACTCAATATCGAATTCTTCTTCCAATGCTACAATTAAGTTCATATGTTTAAGAGAGTCCCAATTTTCAATTGTATCAGGAGATGCATCATCACCAATAGACTCTACCGGAACTCTGAATACAGCACTCATTACATTCTTAATTTGATTTTTCATATATAATTTTTATATAATTAATTTTATTGAGAAAATATTCTTTTACATTCATAATATACTCAGTTTGGGACTCATTTTTACTTGTAGCAGTAAATGCTGATTTTTGATAAAAATCCGATACCTGAGCATTTTTTGGTGTTTTTATATATGAAGCAGTTAGCTTTTTTATATTCTTTTCTTTACAAGCGTTAATAATTTCATTCATAAAAGCTTTCTCAGCATGCCGACCAAGCACTCGACAACTCATTAGAAATGTATCAATTTTTGCTTTTTCATTGTCAAATTCAATTATACACAAACCTGTTATACCAGCATCCCCAAATTTATCTCTTAATCCAAAAGCTGATACCATATATTTATCGGACTGTATAAAATCGTGGATTTCCGACTCAGTATATCGTTTTGTTGTTAAATTAAATTGATTTGTTTTTTGAGTCATCTGAGCGATTCTGGGAGCAAGGGTAATATTGTCAGTATAAATTGTCATAATCAATTCCAAGGAAGTAAGGTAATCTTCCATTGAATCAAATGAAGCCTTTTCTTCATTACGCTTTTGTTCAGATTTATACATATTTGTTCTTTCAATATCCTCTTTTGTCTTACTAAGCGTAAAAAAAAGCGAATTAATTTTTCGCATCAAATCAGGATACTGATAAATCTTTGAAGGCACTTTAAAAACAGAAACCTCAGGATTCTGTTCTTTCATATAATCTGTTTCAAAATCAGAGTCATCGATAAATACGCAACTATCCAACCCAATATTTAATTGTTTAGCCATGGCACTTACATTGCCGGGTTTATCTTCCCAGTTTACTCTTTTAATTGCTATGTGTTCATCTTTCAGAACCATATCACCATGAGACATAAACACTTCATCAACATCTTCAGCATTATTTTTTGAGACTAAACCGATTATTATTCCTTTTTCAGCAAGTGAAGCTATTAAGCTTTGTACTTCTTCATATACTGTACCATTTTTACTAGTTGAAGATAAATTAATACCCATTAAACCATCCTCACCTATAATACCTTTCCATAAGGTATTATCGCAATCCAGAAACAATGCTTTTTTTGTTTTTCCGGTAATCGCAAGAAAGGAAGGTTTCACAAAGTTTGCATAAGCTTTAAAGAATTCAATAGAATATAAAGATTTTGAAGAATACCAATAGCGGAAGTCAACACTTTTCTCAATTCCCAATTTGCTATAAACTTTGTTCACATCCGCCACTATGGTATTTACCGGGGCGTTTTGGGTTATAAATAAATTAAGATCGGTACAAAATCTTTCAAAGGAATTGAGTCCTAAATTTTCATTAGTGAAAGGCGCAGATGAAAATGAATTAAAAACTACTAGGGGGATCGATTTTAGATTGTTTAATACTGATAAGATTTGCGATTGAGTTTTTTTCATCAAATCCTGCATCTTCTCTTTTGATAAAAGGTCTGCCCTATAAGCAAACCCTTCAATTATATTGGCTGCTTCCCAAAAAATCAAAACAGCTTCTCTCTTTCCAACCGTGCTACTATCCTGAAATATGTTATCATAATTACCAATATCAACAGTTACATTAACACCTTCATTTCTTAATGTGTATTCAAGAATTTCTTTTTGTTGATTTACAATAATATTGGACAGTATTAAAATATTGAATTCCCTTATATTTTCAAGAGTAATTTTTAGTTCGGCATTTTTTTTTAAAATTTCAGCGTAAGTCATACTAATATTATTTACAAATTAAAGCATAACCTGACCACCGTTAACTCGAATGGTTTCTCCTGTTATATAAGAAGCTTCTTCCGAAGCAAGAAAGCAAATTGCAGCAGCTATATCTTCAGGATTGGCAAGTCTTTTAATAGGGCTTTTAGATGCCACTATTAACCTAGCCTTTTCTGGCATATCAGCTATCAACTCCGTTGTCGTCATCCCTGGTGAAACCATATTAACGGTAATATTCAATGATGCAAGTTCAACAGCCATTGATTTACAAAGTCCAGCTAAAGCTGATTTGGCTGTTACATATCCTATCCAACCTTTCGGTGGGGTTGTCTCAATTGCTTGTGTGCTTAAAGCGATTATCCTGCCATATCCCTGATCTGTCATTACAGGTATGGCATTGCTGAAAAGATTGAACATTCCCTTAACAGATATATCCAAATGATTTTGAATGTTTTGCCAATCTGTGTTTTTTATGGGAATTATTGGCACAGCGATGGTACTACAATTGATAAGGACATCTATGGCACCCATTTTCCTATTGATCATACTAAACATTTCAGCAACCTCAGTTTGCATACAAATATCTGCCTTACATATAATAACACTTACTCCTGTTTTCTCCAGTTCCCCTTTGATTTTTATAGCTTTCTCTTCATTACGGTTATAATGTACAATTACATTAAATCCTTTTAATGCTAACTCTTTACAGGTTGCATAACCAATACCGCCGGTAGCACCAATTATAAGAGCTGTATTTGCTCTTTTATTTTTTTCCTGTTCTTTAGAAATAGCTTTTGGTTCAACCTCAATAATTTTAACCTTAGCGGTTCCAGTAATAACCGTTTGCATATGTTGGTTAAAGATATCTGTCTGCAATTCAATTGTTTTTGAACGCTCATTTTTTGCTTTAACTTCTGCTACTACCCGAATTTCATCGCCAATACGGACAGGTAATAAAAATTCGATGGACTGGCTATACCAGAGTGCCCCATCACCAGGAAGTTTGGTACCTATAATTGTAGATATGAACGAAGCACTCAACATGCCATGTACTACTCTTTTTCCAAATGATGTTTGTTTGGCAAAAGAATCCTCCATATGAAGTTTGTTGTCATCCCCGGTTAAACTAGCAAAGGAGTTTACATCCTTTTCAGTAACGGTATGAATTATTTCAGCTTTTTCTCCAATAGTTATACTATCAAACTTGCTCATTTTTCTTAAGAGTTAATGCTATATTTAGTGGTAATTCCTTTTCAATTGTTTCTTCGAGAGTGAAGTTCGAATAGGGTACAATTAATTTTTCAACAATTGCAAACCCGGCGCTTTGTACAAGTTCAATGACTTCGGATGCATTTTTAAAAAGATATAAATGGTCAATCTCAGGTGCATTTGCACAAGTTGTTATGTATACGAAGCTTTCAGAATTTACCAAATCATAAATTTTTCGAAGGAATGCGTATGGATTTTCAACATGTTCTAACACTTCTCCCATTACCAGACCATCATATATTTTGTTAGTTTCCATTTTTAAGAAATCGCATTCATAAATGTTCCACTTTTTATTGAGAGATGGATCAATTGATTTTGTTACTATAGCCTTTGTCATTTCTACACTAGTAGGGCTTATATCAATAGCTGTAAAATCATCGAAGGAAGTCTTAGTCAATGCTTTTAAAAAATAATATCCATGCCCAGACCCAATTTCAAGAAAGCTTCCTTTTTTGTTATTTGGTAGTACCTTTTCGAAAAAAACATGCATTAGCTGATGTTGTTTCCATAAAAAAGCTGTTATTGCCAACCCATACATGTATTTTTTCATGTATTCAGGATCCATATAAACAGATCCAGCTACTTCTCGATAGCTTGAATACCTATATCTTTTGTGCTTATTAAAAAAAATCTGCTCTTTAAATGTCTCTTTGACTATAAAATTATATGATTTCGCTATGAAACTAAGCTCAATACCATTTGAAATACAGAATTTAAGGTATTCATTTAAGCTATCAAGATGATTTGTATCAATATCATTGAAAGATTGTATCAAAAATTTTTTTTGGAATGGATTTTCATTAGTTATATAGCTAACTAACTCGTCTACAAGCTTATACTTCATAAATTATAATTCTGATTAATACTTTCTGTGCGGTTTCCGGGATATTATTTCAAACTTTCAAACCAAAGTTCAAGGTTAACTAATTGCCATAAAAACATCATGTGATTTTCTTTAACAACACCCGTTCTCACAATTTCTTCGTGTTCACTGATTATTTTTTCAACCTCTGTTATATTATAAATACCTCTATTTCGGAATTGCTGAGAATGTACCATATCTGTGAGCTCTTCCAGCCCTTTACCAGAAAACCACATATGCGCAGGTGCGTTCCACCCAGTTTTCTTAATACGGCTTCTGGTTTCCTCAGGCAGTACTCCTTTCATAGCCTCTCTCAATAAAATTTTTGTTACTCCATTTCTGATCTTGAGTTCCCCCGGCACTTTAAACATAAACTCTAATAAACGGTAATCGAAGAAAGGAACATAATTATCCAACCCGAAAGCAAGTGTTTGTCTGTCTTCGGCCCTTAAGCAGCAAGGAGCTGTTTCAAAAAAGATATCCTGATACGTCCGGTTCTTTAGATATGAATTAAACGGGTGTACCATTTTAGGTGTAAAAGCGGCAAAGTTAAAATATTCTGCATTCACTGTTGCTGCATATTTGTGCATTCGTTGCAGATCGGGTAAACAAATGCCCAATTGTGTAAGATCTGCCATCCGTTTTACACTTTCTTCTGCTACCGCAAGATTTTTTTTGAATACCGGATGATCATGATATTCAGCCCATTTCTCAACTTCTTGTAAGAACACTTCTTTTTTCCCGGATTTGATAAGATCTGCAAAATGGAAGAAAAAATATTCATATTCACCTGCATTCAATTCATCCCCACCCAGTCCCCCGAATAAGCTGCCAAATCCCTGCTTTTTTACTTCATCGCATAATAGAAAATGAGACAGCCATGTAGCCGTAGCAACTGGTTCGTCATTTACTGCAATCATTTTTCTGACATTCGCAAAAACATCAGGTTTATTATTCAATACCACTTTATGCCATTCCTCCACAGAAGAATTCAGCATTGAGGCAATTTCATCCGATTCATCATAGGTCTTATCAACATATACAGATGAAAATGCATGTTGCTTATTCCCGGTTTGTTTAACAGCCGAAGCTAGCACAGATGATGAATCCATCCCTCCCGACAGCGTAAATGCAGGTTTATGAGCGGTAGTGAATCTGATATTTACGGCATCTGAAAGCAGTGCCCGGTATTCTTCTGCCAATTCATTTTCTGTTTTTTGGAAATTTCCCCCTTCCTCTAATTTCCAATAAGGCCACGATTTTATTTCATTATCCTTTAACCGAAGTATATGAGCTGACGGGAGCTGTTGAATGCATTTATATGGTGATTGACCGGGTATATTATCAATATACCTGTAATGACCACCTGCAAATCTTCCTACAAATTCAGTATCAGGTTCTGTATTTATCAATTTTGAACTAATGATTGATCTTAATCGTGATGCAAAAATGAAAGTTTCATTTGTTTTTACATAATAAAGGGGTTTAACGCCTACTCTATCTCTGGCAATCCAAAGTGTTTTCTCTGAATTGTCGTACAGGGCAATCACAAAATCTCCGTTCAATTCATTAATCGTTTTTTCGAAACCTGATTTTCGATATTGTTGAATTATATACTCAGCTAACAATTGAGCATTCTTCTGTTTATAATTATAGATATACCCATCAATAATAACGCTGACTTCTTCTGAAATACTGCATTTGGAAGTGTCAGGTCCTGTAATTCCCAAAAAAGTGTTTTCATTTTCAATGACATTCATCTTCCAGCTAACATCTGTTTTTACTGAAACGAGCATTGATTCGACAATCTCTTTACCTTTTTTTGATAAATACAATCCTGCAATTCGAGACATATTTTTACTTTATTTTGATAGCAACTATAAATTGCCAATAATGGAGATGATCGATAACCAATTGTGGCTGCCCTTTTGTATAAATATCCTCTACAAAAGACACAGAATAGCCATAACTTTCGATGAAAGATTTTAAATCATGCATCGAATAAGTATTGACATGTACTTTAAGTTCTTTATCGAGATAGTTGTCAATGACGTATTTATACTCAGTAATGGGTCCTACAGACTCCCTTAATAAAACCGTTTTACGAGCGCTTTTCAAAATTCTTTCCAGCGGACGATGGTAATTGTCAATATTTGAAAGAACATTTAAACAAACTATATGATCGACATCTGCATCCATATCTTCTATTCTGATTACCTGAAGATTATCTTCTGATAATCCATATTGGGGCAAAATTTTTCTTCCAATATCAATTAACAGGCTTGTAGCATCAATGCCATAATATTCAACCGGGATATTTCTTGATTTGATTGAGTGATAAAAGTATCCACTTCCACAACCTACATCAAGCAATTTATCACCAGATTCCAAATATGGCTTAAGTATATTAATAGCCTGTGCATGCGAGGTCATTTCCTCTATTTCCAATTTGCATCTTTGCTCGTAGAGTTTCTCAATAATAGAACTATGCTCCCAAATATTATTTATGCTCCAACCGTTACTCCTAATCATTTTGTGTTCGCTGTTATATAAAATGCTGAAGCCATAAAATATCCTCTCCAGTCATTTGGATTTTCCATACTTACGCTTTGTGGAATAAATTCATCTCCAAGAAGTCCAGCAAACATAGGAGGCACACAATGGTAATGGTAAAACATGATTTTAATATTTCGAAGCCCGGCATCTTCAAATTGTTGTTTCAATACAAAGGGGTTATGTGTTCTTGACAATACTTCGTCGTAGCCTGGTTCTCCAGCTTTACCTTTACGGATAAGCGGAATATCCATTCTGAATCTTTCTTTCATTTGCTCAACAACCTGATCCATTTTTTCTCCGTTTCCTTTTAAACGATCCTTCACTATCTCAGGCTTTATCAATTCTTTTAAAAAAAGATCATACGAGTATCGGTTTAATGTAAACATTCCAAAGAGTTGGTTCCGTGCTTCCAAAGCAACAATTCCTCCGGAACGAACTGCATCACGAAGATTTTCTACTACCGTCTTATCATGCTCTTCCGGTATATGGGGCAATACTCCACCACAAACCACTGCATCAAATTCCGGTGTGTTGCCATCAGGTTTTTTAAAAGATGATTTGTCTATTATACTACCCTGCCAGATCTGGCTGGGGTCTATATTGTTCTCGGAAAAAACCCTCTTGCCTTCACTTACCATTTCAGGAGTAAGATCAAACCCATATAAGTTCCAATTCTCCTTAATAACATCTCTCAAAAAGGATGCAGGTCCACATCCTGCGTCTAAAATGGTTTTAACTGCGTTATCTTTTAAAATAGAACGCAACAGTTCAGTATGCACAGGAGGGTAAGGACTATTAGATCCATAATACTCATCATAATATGTTTTCCCCCATGTTGAATAACAATGTGCGATTGCTTTTTCGTAACTCGTCATACTTTTTTGTTTAACCTGTGAAAATTATTTTTTCTTAAGAAATGCTCTTAGTGTATACTTTGTGCTGGGTTCTTTTAGTCTTTCTATTAAAACCGGATAGAATCCTGCCTTCTCAGCAGTAATAGCTAATGAAATAAAACTGAAAATGTAAAGATGGTCAATAGTAAACTCTTCTCTTTCTTTTCCATCAAGTACTGCAATGTCGCCATCGGGAACTTCAACATAGACTAAGCCGTTATCGGCCAGATTATCTTTACTTTTAGATAACATGGCTATCGGATCTTTTACATGCTCAAGTACTTTATTAAAAGTTACCAGATCGTATTTTCGAGTGCTATCTACCTCAAAGAAATCGCCGCAGATAGTTTCTACCTGAACAGCATCCTTAATATGTTCTGCAGCTCGTTGGTCAGGATCAAGTGCTGTTACCTGCCACCCATTTTTTTTCATCAGGTAAGGGAAAACACCGAGTCCTGAACCGATATCGAGTACGGTTTTATTAGTGTACCCTCCCCAATATCTTACTGCAAAATCATATATTCTGGCAACTCGTCCGGTGTTATCTGATTTTTCCGCTGGCAGATTAATGATTTTATTAAAAGTTCCCTGCACGCCTGCTTTATCTTTATAAGTAGCACTTACATACTCGCCAGAGTAAATAGCTGAAAGATCCATTTCCTGAAAGGCAATAAAATGCAGGCATTGCTTACATTGCCGGGTTTCTCTGTAATAGTCAACATCCTTTAAAGCCGGGTATCTGGTTTCAATAACAGGAGGTTGTGTATATTGGAATATAGTATCAAAGGATTGGTTTCCGCATATTGGGCAGTTCATACTACTTATCGTTTATTTTTTTATCCAATTCTTGTAAATGTTCCAGATTATCGAGCCATGCAACGATTACTAATGGTTCTTCATCAACATATTTTTGAAAGCAAGCTTCTTTACCTTCTTCAAGCAACATGATAAAGTAGCGGTCATATCTGTTCTTAGTTAACACAGCTTTTAACTTAAATGAAGATAGCCTTCCATTCAGAGAAGGTGTTGCATAGAACCCCCACTCTTTTCGGGTAACATCATATTCGCCTCCTTCTTCCGTAAATAGTGTTACCTGTTCATCGGCCTTCAGATATAAAGAGCCGCAATCACTGATCATTCCTTTTTTGTCATACCCTACTTCAAATGTCCTAGGCGGGTTTTTCTCAATAAATTTCATAATTAGTTTTTTCCAGGGTTAGTCCAATTATATTTTTCATCAATAAACCCTTCAATTTTCCAGATCCCGTTATCCTTCTTCCAAATGTTTTTATTTCTGAATATTTCCGCTATTTCAAAAAATCTCTTTTCTGAAATACCGGCAAAATCGCAAAATTTCCGGATGTCATCATAAGGTGTTTCATCACCTAGTGAGTTCAATTTCTGGAGAGCTTCCTTTCTGGTTATTCTCTTATTACGTATTTCCAGTGAAAGGTTATCGAAAGACCTGGTAATTCCGAATTTATACCACTTAAGGTAGTGGTGGATCGATATAAAGTCATCATCAATATCCGCGTAATTGTATATTCCTGTTTTTGCCTTATCAGAAACTTTAAATCCGTTTGCCGTAGCAACAGAAAGACTTGTTTCAACATCCCAATTAAAATAGTAACCCAAAAAAACAGCGTTAATTCCAGCCTTATCTATTTGCGAATCTGTTAATGAAAAATAAGGAGTAAGTTCTGTTTTTGTAAGATCCTCAGACACCCAGTCTTCTGCAACTGTTCCATTAGTAACACCGAATTTTTTTAACCAGTTACTATTCAGTTTAAATCCGGTTAACGCTTCATCATCGGTACCATATTCAAAAGCTGAGTTCTCCCCCCAAACAATAAGCGGGATACCAAAACTTGCCGCAATCTTTGGTGGTATGGCGAACATAGCCATATGCATTGGAATAGCAGTCGAACCGTATTTACTGAACGCTTTCAACATAAACTTCCTTTCCACTTTAGGGCTGATGGTATAATCAATGTGATCTACACCCAATGATACCAGATTGTCAAGATTTGCCTGACCAATTGACGTTCTGCCCGGCGTTTTCCAAGTAACAGCCAGAACATTTAATCCGTATTCCAGACATTTAACTACCTGCCAGGTACTATCTTTTCCGCCACTTACCGGGATGATACAATCATATCCGTTACTTTTATTTTTAGCATTTTTAACAACTTCCTGAAATTGCCTTTCCCTGTCATCAAAATTTATATTGTCTTTGTTTTCTGTAAAATTATTACAGGCATTACACGAACCGTTGGTCTCGATGATGATACCGGGTCTGGAATCTGGTAAAATACAGGACTTACAATATTGCATATCAGATGTTATATTGTTATTGGTTTTGTTCTAAAAAGATCTTTGCATTCATAAAGCTAAAAATGAATTTGCTGTACTCATTTGGTGCAGGTTTCATTTTAAATATACGGCAGACAGCAGCATGATCTATTATGTTAAATATTTCAGATGATGGGTCGAGGAAATAATCAATTATTTCCGGGCTTTGTAAATCGAATAAAGAATTGATAGATGCATTAAACCCCTTTTTCTTTCTGTCCAGTCTTACCTGTTCATTTAAAATCCCTTTCATGGATTCTCTCAATACGTATTTTCCATACCCATGTTTAATAAGATGCTCAGAGGGTATAGATGCAGCAAATTTGAGCAGTGAAGTATCTAAGAATGGACTCCTGTTTTCAATAGAATACAGCATTGAGTTGAGATCGTCTTCATGAAGTATTACCGGTGTGGCTTCATGAAACAGTTCATTCATCATCCGGTTACGTAAAAGCGAGTCTGTATAATTCATTTCAGCAAATGGCTCTATCTGGTTATTTACTAGATAACCGGTAAACTCCGCAGCATTATCAAAAACATGTTCTCTGAAATTCGGAGTTTCATCGTAGAGATGGGGGTTTTTCAATATGGGATTCCGAACAAATTTTCCTGTGTGTTCATACCAGTCATCAAGATAAGATTGATAATCCGGATGATCTTTCATTTCATGAAGATGCAGGAGAAAATGGTCGTAATATCCGGTAAATAATTCATCTGCAGAAGTTCCTGAAAAAGCCACTTTAAATCCGGATTTTTTAATTTGTTCAGATAGCATTGAATGAACAAAGAAAGTGGTTGTAGCCACAGGCGAATCGTGATAGGCAATGAGCTCTTTTAATCTATCTAGATTATTTTCATAATTCAGATTGATCAATGTATGACGACACCCTGTATCGTTTACAGTTGCCATAATATTATCCAGTTCATTATATCTTTCGTCAGAATCTATAATGGAAAAACTTTCCACATTATAATTAAACTCTTTTGCTGCGATTGATGCAAGTGATGCAGAATCGACTCCACCACTTAAACAAAATGCCAGCGGAACATCTGCCCGCAATCTGATTTTCATGCTATTGATCAGATGAAATCTTGTTCCTTCTATTGCTTCAGAAATTGATATAGATTTATCGACAAGCACTTCTGGTTTCCAATATTTTTTTATAACCGGATCTTTACCCGGGATGAATGTATAATTCTCTCCTGAACCTAATTCAGATATACCAATAAAAAACGTTTCCTTGCCTTTATATAAAGATTTATAGCCTTGAGCCAGATATCGTTGTATTTGTCGATAGTTAGGTTTAAAATGGATGCCTGAAAGCGAGCGAAGGAACTTAATTTCAGACCCGAAGTAAATTCCGTCATCTGTTTTAAAATAGTACAAAGGTTTTTCTCCAAACCTGTCTCTAGACAGGAATAATTTGCCTGTATTTGTATTATAAATGGCAAAAGCCCACATTCCTTCAAAATACTGAACACACTCTTCTCCAAATAGTATGTAGTACTGAAGTAATACTTCAGTATCAGAACTTGTTTCAAAACTAACTCCTCTACTGATCAGTCTTTCTTTCAGCTCCACATAATTATAAATCTCGCCATTAAAAATAATAACATGTTCGCCAATAGTGTATGGTTGATCTGAACGGCTTGTTAGATCAATTATACTAAGTCTGCTGTGTAATAAATATGTTTGGGTATCACCAATAACAAATGATCGGTATTCCTGATGATCCGGTCCACGTTTGTTCATCTTAACAAGTGTATTGTTAAGGGTTTCTTCATCAAGAATGTTTTTACCTATATATCCGGCAATTCCACACATAGTTACCTTATATTTTATTATTCTGAAACAATATCATTCATTGTAATCATGTTCCCTGCAGCAATAGGTTTATTTGTTTTTTTTCCAAATAAGAAGTTTTCATATCCAGGAGCCAAACCATTACCTGGCCTAACCCAGGTAAGATGGTCTTTTGTTATAACTGTATTCGCAGACAGGTCTGTAACAGCTACAATTGATCTTCTTGCAGCTTCATGCATTCCTTTTTCACACTGATCATTAACACGCTCAGCGGAGCCCATCATCAGCTCTATTTCTCTTATCCCTTCAACCATTGCTTTCATATCTGAAGGGTCAGCAGAAAGCTGATGATCCCGAAAATCGGAATAGTTCTTATCGATGGTAAAGTGTTTCTCTATGATCCTTGCACCTGCTGCCACAGCATATTGCGCTGCCTTTATACCTGTTGTGTGATCAGAGTACCCTATTATAATATCGGGAAATGTCATTTTAAGATCCTGTATACAAGCAAGATTTGCTTCGTTGTCCGGCACAGGGTAACTGGTCATACAATGCAAAAATGCCAAACCCGGGGTTATTGACTGCTGCTTCCATTTTTCTGTAACCCGTTTATAAATATTATTAAGCAAATTCTTATCAGACAGTCCGGTAGAAATAATCATGGGTTTACCATACGAAGCAACCTCATCAATAAGCGGATAAAAATTATTATCGCCGGAAGCAATTTTAAAAACTGATTGAATTGAATTTAGGAAGGATGCACTTGTAAGGTCAAAGGGTGTAGAAAAGAACATTATATTTTTTGAAGCAGCATAATTTTTTAGTTTTTCAAACTGTTCATAACTAAACTGAAACTTTTTTAACCTTTTGATGCGCTCCTGATCTAAAACACTTACGAGAAGCTCAGGTACAATTGTTTGAAACTTTACAGCATCTGCTCCGGACTGTGCGGCCTTTTCGATCATTTCTTCCGCAAGATCGAAACTTCCTTCGTGGTTATTTCCAATCTCTGCAATTATAAACACCTGCTTACCTGTATCATGGCCTTCAATAATCATTCTCTGTTTTTTTATTTATGTAAATGGAAAACATATTGAGCAGAACAGATTCTAAACCCGAGGTTATTATACGTTTTCAGCGAATTCGTATTGGCAATTTGCGTACCCACTATAACAGTTGGAATTACCTTCAGACAATTTTGTATAGCAAAGGATATCATTGATTTACCAATGCCCTTACCCTGATGACCTGGCGCCACAGCAATAAGATCAATTACAATTGTTGAGTCGTTTTTTTTTAAAAGTTGTAAAAAACCAACAACTACGCCATTGATTTCGGATACAATCATCCATTCACCTCTCTTATTGAGAAAATAATTCCCGGCCCATTCACTTTTAACCCTATCGGCGATTTTGCGTGGGATTTTCTGGTCGAGATGAAATCTACTTTGTGTAAAAGAAGATCTTGCAAGTCCTCTTACTGCTTTATCATCAAACTCAACTGCAAATCGTGAAACGACGTTTTCAATATTGATTGGTTCAGGTTGTCTTATTAATTGCACGTTCGTGTCGATCAGCCTGAACCCGAGATCTTCAAGATGTTTTACCGAGGAAAGATCTTCTACAGAGGCTTTAGCATCTATAAAACAACTTTGCTCTGGAATATCTTCTGCTGTTATATCCAGAATATTACCGGGAACATGATAAACAGGTTTTTCTAATAAACCTGAAAGCCATTTATCGTGGTGAATCAATTTTTTAGTGCTTATTTTTTTCGCAGATCAGGATTCCGGTTAAATAGATCGATATACCATTCAATATATTTAGGATAGCCTTTATCCAGAGACCATGTTGGATTGTATCCAATCAGAGACTTGGCTTTTTCAACTGAAAGCGTACCACGATCTGGCATTAGGCTATCTTTTGCAATACTCTTAACTGAGATTCCAGGGAAGTAACCCTTAAGAATATCAATCATATCGGCTATTGTTCTGGCAGAGCCATAAGTGAGATTAAAAATCTGATTCTTGGCGTTTTCATTTGAGATCACATTTGCTAAACCGCCAACCAGATCCTGAATATAAGTGAAATCTAACCCATCAGATCCATCACCATTCATAGTTATTTCATTTCCAAACAGCGCATTTTCAATAAATATTTGCCCAACTCTTCGGCTGATGCAACGTTCACCGTATAAAGCAGATGGCCTTACAATGGTATAGGGAAGTCCGAAAACCTGATTATATGCTATCACCATTTTTTCTCCCGAAAACTTAAGCGCACCATAAATTCCTAGTGGTTCACAAACGGTTGTTTCATCAACTGCATCGGTTTTGAAATTGCCATACACCATGCTTGAAGACAGGAACACAAAGTGCTCTACCCCTTCTCTGTCTTTAGCGTTATCAAGTGCGTTTTCAAGAGTCCTCAGACTATGATCAAACGTTGAATATGGGTCTTTGTTCGACCTGTTTGCATGCGATACAGCCGCCAGGTGCATAATAATCTGGGGCTTGATTTTATTCATCAGGTGTGATAATGCATGGTAATCTCTTGCATCCTGAACAAATAATGGGATACCTGCCTTCCGGATTAAATCCAATCTTTCAGTAAGAACTGTATAAGAAAGTTGCGGATAAGGCAGATTATCTGAATTCCCTAATACTGATGTAAGATTATTCACTTCCAAACCATCAATAATTGAAACATCGGCCCCTAGGCTTTTCAGATGTAGTGCGAGATTGTGACCGATAAATCCACCTCCTCCTATAATTAGTACACGTTTGTTTTGAATGGGAATATTGCTCATAAAAATTCTATTTATTTAAGATTTCAATTAAAGAAGATGCAATCGTTTTCATTTCCTTTTCACCAAGATGAGGCCCAACCGGTAACGCAATAGATTGATCACTCAATCTTGCTGCATTAGTAAATTGACTTGGGTCGTAACCGTATTTGTCTTTGTAATATTTCATCCTTGGGACAGGCTGCGGATAATAGACACTTGATCCGATACCCAATGCTGTAAGCGCATCCATAATGGCCGCTCTTTTAGGAGTAGTTTCCTCGTCAAGAATAACTGAAAGACAATAGTGGCAACTAATTAAATGATTGTTTACAGGAGCCGGCAATACTTTAATTTTTTTCTCACCGGACAATAGACTTTCTAGAAGTTCGAAATTTTCTTTTCGTTTGCTAAGGAATGCAGGTAATTTTTTCACCTGTTCGATACCGATAGCGGCGTGAATTTCACTCATACGGTAATTAAAGCCAAGAGCCACTGTTTCATACATTCCCGGGATTTTTCTCTCCCCGTGAGTACGATCAACACCGAATGCTTTCTTTAAGCGAAGTTTTGCAGCCAGATCCCCGTCCTTTAGAATAATCATACCCCCCTCCGCTGTTGTAATATGTTTAACTGGATAAAATGAATATACCCCCGCATCACCATACAAGCCAGTATGTACGCCATCGACATAAGCACCTGGCGATAAAGCGCAATCTTCAAGTAGAAATAAATTATGTTTATCAGCAATAGCTTTTACAAGTGGCATATCAACTGGGACACCTAAATAATGTACAACAGCGATAGCTTTTGTATTCGACGTAATTGCATTTTCGATTTTACTAATATCTATATTTCCACTAGCAGTATCTGCATCAACAAAAACAGGTCTGGCTCCTGTTAATTCAACTGCATGAGCGGTTGCAATATGCGTTTGCGCAGGAACAATTACTTCATCCCCTGGCCCAAGGCCAATAGTAAAATACACTAGATGCATTCCTGCCGTACAAGAGGACACACTAACAGCATAAGGTGCTTTTGTATAATCAGCAAAAGCTTTTTCAAACTCTGTTGCTTTAGGACCATGTACCAAAATGGGGCCTTCCAATACAGCTGCTACCGCTGCTTTTTCTTCCGGCCCGATCATAGGAACTCCAAAAGGAATATTCATTGTTAAGGTTTTATTTAAGTTAATATGTTACTTTTTCCCAATGATTACTTTTAAGCGATCTTTCGATCGCCAGTGATACCGCCATAGAATCTAATACATCTATTGCTGTAACTAATGGTGCATTGTTATTATTCAAAATGCATGCTATAAACGATTCCAGCATTTCCGTTTTTGCAAATTTTTCCTCGTATATTCTGTTCAATCTGTTCCCGTCACCTTCTCTAGAACTATAATACTGTTCAGTTTGAAATCCTTTGATATAGGAGGCCTCAGATCCAAATACTGACAGTGCATGATGATGAGGCATAACGCAACCGAAATTGGCTGACACCTTCCCAGTAATACCATTTTCAAATTTCAATAAGGCCGAAACCATATCAGGAAATTTGAATTTTGTGCCTTCAGTCATTATCCTGTTTCCTACTGCTGCAACTTCTGTTACCCTGGATTGAACCAACCACATGATAAGATCTGTTAAATGGATGGCACCACCATGAACAACAGAATAAAAAGGAATTTCTCCCCGCCAACTATTTACAATTTTATGGATTCGTCCATAATTATAATCACCCTCAAAATAGTATGGCTTTCCAAAGAACCCTGAGTTTAGTTTTTCTTTAATTCCTTTAAAATGCGGTGCGCATCTGAGTACCAGGTTTGAAGAAAGTTTTATTTGCGGATTTTCGGCAAGTGCTATTTTGATTGCGTTATATTCTTCGTCATGTAAACAAAGAGGTTTTTCAACGAAAATATGTTTACCTGCAGAAATTGCTGCAATAATCTGAGAAGCATGAAAATTATCAAAAGAGGCTATGGAAACAAGATCAATTTCAGGGTCTGCTAAAATAGTATCTGCATTCACAGAAACATATTTCAAATCACTTGTTTTTGACTGAAATTTTTTAAGTTTCAGCTCATCAAAATCAGCTACGGCAATGAGTTTACAATTTTTGTTTGCCAAATATGTTTCAGCATGTTTTTCACCAACGCCTAAGCCGATCACACCAACTTTTAATATCTTACTCAAAAATTAATTTTGCTTTTACGGTTCTATACGAGTCCGCTAATACATTCCATGGAGCTAGCTTGCCATGATTATCTTCCAATACCCTTTCCAGCAATGTAATATCCTCCGGATTATCAACGCAAAGGTTTACATCACTATAATCTCCCGGCGCTTTCAAATTAAAAATCTTGAACTCTTCTTTTCGATTGTAAAAAAAACCAGTTACATGCTCAAGCTCATCGCTAGTTGTCATTAACTGATAGGCAGCTATGAAAGTATTGGATTTAACGATCTCTATAGACTGTCCTTTCGGAAAGCTTCTTGGAAAAACATTGGTGAAGAGATCAACATTTTTCTGATTGAATAATTCTATGGCTTTATCAATCAGTTCAGGATCGATCAGCGGACTGTCCCCAGAAATTCTGATAAACGCAGGCGATTTTTCAGAAACGATTATATCATGAAATCTGGAAGCAACATTTTCAAGTGATCCTCTGAAATAATTCAATCCTAAATTTGAACAATATTCAACTAACCTATCATCTGAATGTTCTAGGGAAGTTGCTATGATAATTTTAGTAATTGACTTGGATAATTTCAATCTGCCTACAACAGATTCAAGAACAGAAACGCCAGATAATTCTTCAAGCATTTTACCCCGAAACCGCTTTGAAGACATTCTTGCCTGGACGATACACAGCATGTAAGCTATTTTTTTAAGTAAGATTGGTAAGTTTTCTCTAATCCCTCAAAAAATCTTACCGAAACTTTGTATCCCAGGTATTTTTCAATTCTTTCAATACTCGCCCGTGAATGTTTAATATCACCTTTTCTCTCCGGGCGATATTCAGGAAATATTTTCTTTCCGGTAATTTTTGTTAGCATGCCTACTATTTCATTCAGCGAAACCTGATCCCCACAGGCAACATTATAAATTTTATTAATTGCCTCTCTGTTCTCAGTGAAGAGTGCCAGATCATTCGCCAGAACGGCATTATCCACATAAGTAAAATCGCGGCTTGTTTCGCCATCTCCGTTAATTACCGGGAAAGTATCTTTTATAAAAGCATTACAAAAAACGGGTATAACGGCCGCATAGGGATTATCCAAACTCTGTTTAGGTCCGAAAATATTAAAATATCGTAACCCGATGTAATCCAATCCATAGGTGGCCGCAAATACATCTGCAAAAATTTCAACTACCAGTTTTGTGGCAGCGTATGGACTTACAGGATTTCCGATTTTATCTTCTCTTTTGGGTAGTTCAATATTACTTCCGTAAGTAGAAGATGAACATGCAAGAACGATTCTATCAACTTTATTATCACAAGAGGCCTTCATCATATTGATGGTACCCATTATATTAACTTCTGCACTTCGAACCGGGTTTTCAATAGAACGGGGAACAGAACCCAGTCCTGCCTGATGAGAAATTTTATCAATACCTTTTGTTACATTCAAACAAACATCGTAATTGCAAATATCTGCTTCAATAAATTCAAATTTTGGGTTAGATAGAAATGGTTGAATGTTAGATAAACTACCATTAGACAGGTCATCCACAACTCTGATAAGTGAAATTTTCGGGTCATCAATATATCTTTCTACAAGATTAGATCCAATAAAACCTGCACCACCTGTTATTAAAAGTTTATAACTCTCGGTCATTTAAGATCAAAATTATTTAGTTCCTTAATACAATATTTCCTTAACTCGCTTAATACCTATAAGGGAAATAATTGCTAATAGTCCTCCAATAAAGCCAAAAATCACAAAAGACTTTTTTGGACCTACTTTTTTAACTTCAAGCGGAAATGTTGGATAATCTATGATCTGTATCAATGGAGTTTCTTTCCTTAACGCCACTTTTGCCATTTCAAGATTAGCTACTAATTGCGAAAGAATTGTAGAGTTAGCCTGTACATCAATTTGCTTTTTTGTGGAAGGTACTTTCTGTGTGTTTATAAGTGCAGAATTAAGATTAAAAGTCTTATCGTTGATAGATGCCACTTCAGAGATTGCTGAATTTAATTCTCTACGGATAGAGTCTGCTTGACGTTGAAGAATCTCAACATTAGTTTTAGCTTTTTTACTCTTAGTCTCAATGTAAAAATCAGATACCTCTCTTGCAAGGCTTTCAACAAATACCTTTGCAAAAAATTCTGAATTACATTTATAACTTATAAATATAATTGAATTCTTTTTATCGCGTTGGGAAACAGTAAGTTTCGCTTTAATCTGATTATAAATAGTACCCAAGAGAATATTTTGCTCAATTGTTAATTTATTAATATCCGCATTAGGTAGAAAATGAATATTTTTCGTTAAAGGATCCTTTTGAAGCGAGGTTCTCATTTTTGTAGAGTCTATATATAAATCTATAAGCGTAGTTCTTTTTTTACTATTTAAATTTATCCCATTTAATAGCGTTTTTTCAACCAATTTTCGGCTCTTCATCAACTGCATAAGATTCCCTTCACTAAATATCCCACCTCCTGACGAGCCAAGATCAAAACCGAACTGGCTAGCAATATTTGAAAAACCTCCCCCACCTCCACCCTTATCTTCTTCCAACACAAAACTTAATTCAGCGGTGTACATAAACTTTTGATAACTAGCATACACATATCCAATAATTCCTGAAAGAATGACCATTATAATAATAATTACCCATTTCTTAGTCAGATAAGAATAATATGATTTTATTACTTCTAATAACTCCTTGGCTGTAATAAAATCTTTTTTTTGAGTATCTGTAGTCATTTAAAAAGTTTCGAAGGTTAATTTTAATCTTACTTATCAAAAAGCAACCTATAATCTTAAAATGGCTATAACGACACCTGCCAAACTAGCAAGCGCACTTGAAATACCAATAATCTCCCCTGTACTCATTCCTTTTTTCTCTGCTTTTTTAGGAATTACAATCTCACTTCCTGGATGGATCTTTGGAAATTTTTTAAAAATTAAAAAATGTCTTGTGGTGGCCGCCTTACCATTTGCATAAACAACATATGCATTCTTTTTCCAGGCATCCCCACTATACCCACCTGCACTACTTATATAATCTTTAAAATTTTGAGCAGGATTATAAGGAACTTGGGTTTCCAGTAAAACGCCCCCACTAATTTTTACCTGACCATCAAATTTTGGAATAAATAATTCATCATTTGCTCTTAATGTTAAATCTTCTATTGACCCGGGATTTTGCATAATAGCAACCAAATCTAAAGGCACTCTTACGAAATCTTTTTTCGACCCTTCATCCAAATTGCGTAAGGTACTGGTATCTTTTTCACTGATATTTCGCTGAATTTCTTTTGCCGCTTCTTTCTTCTTTTTTTCTTCGTCCGTTAACATTCTTTTAATATATGCCGCTGCAGGGTTTGCATCCGGTGTATAACCACCTGCTCTTTTTAATAAATCACTTACACGCTCATTTCTGCTACTCAAGGCATAAGGGCCAGGGTATTGGACTTGTCCATTTACCATGGCAGATTCAGGAAGTAGATATCCCGCTTTTCGTCTGATTGTGATTACATCAAATGGCATGATTGCTACTGATGCCGACGTTATACTCAGATCACCATCCACTTCTGTATTAATGATAGAGCTGGCCCTGTTATCTGTTAAAGTAATACTATCTCTTTTTATCAATCTTGCGATTTCAATATTCTTATAAGCAGCATCTGTGAATCCTCCAGCTTGTAATATAATATCACGTAAAGTAAGATTTTCTACATACTCATATTGACCAGGCAACCTAATCTCTCCTTGTACCGTCACTTTAAATGAATCACGCAAGTCTAATATGGAGCTGATGAGAATTTCGTCTTCTCTTTTCAGCCTCAGATTATGAATACCATCTCCCTGTAACGCCTTCCGTACGTCAAATGACAGAATAGATCTGGTTAGATCTTCCTGCAAACGAATAATCTGTCCCCGTTTGGTATAGGCATCTTCTTTCAAGCCATCCGCTTTGCGAATCAAATCACCTACAGTTAAATCATTCGTTAATTCATATACATCCGGACGAAATATAGCGCCATTAATTCTTACCCTGTTTTGAAAGCGGTCTAAAATTTTTGAAACAACAAAAACATCGCCAGAAGCTGGTTGATAAGTGTTGAATTCTGTTGCGTTCACATCTTTCACTTTCCTTTCTCTGTCACTGTTCTGGTAAGCTTTTATAATGGCAGTATAGGCAGTATCAGTAAACCCAGAAGCAAAATCTACTACCTGCTGAAAGGTTTCACCCGGTAGTACTTCAAAAATTCCTGGTCGTTTTACCTGCCCCTGTAATTCTACTCTTTTTTTATACGCAGGAATTCTGATGATATCATTGTCTTTCAAACCTACATTATCAGACTGGTTGCCCTTTAGCAACATTCTGTAAAGGTCTATTTTGCGCTCAATCTTATTATTTCTCACCAATTCAATTTCACGAAAACTACCAAATTCACTTGGTCCACCTGCTAGATACAGTGCATTGAATACTGTTGCCAAAGAAGATAATGTATAATTAGCCGGTCTGCTTGCACCAATTACAGTAACCTTAATGCTCCTGATTTTATTTAAGGTAACGGACAATTTAGTTGAACCATCTCTTAAAGAGCGATAAACTAAATTTCCCATCGCCGTTTTCAACTTCTGTGTTGCTGCTTCAATGGTAAGCCCTGCCACACGTATCTGCCCTACATTCGGCACATTCACATTTCCTTCATCAGACACCAATAATTCACCAGTATATTCTTGTACGCCATATACTGTCACCAATAGCTCATCATCCGGACCCAATACATAATTCAATGGAGCAGCCATTTTGAGATTGGGTTCAAAATTTGGCGACATAGACGTGTACAATTCAGAACCAAAGATTAAAGGATTAATAAGGGGCTGAGGCTTTTTGTCTGCATATTTTTCTGTTGCAAGACTGTCGGCACTGTTGTTTTGCTTTTCGATACTATTCCTAGACTTGGGTTCAGCTTTTAATTTACCCGTAGCACTGTTTTGTTTATCACTAGCATTTAATCTTGCTTTCAGCTTGGCAAATTCACCGGAACTCATTCCTTTTGCAAACGCCATTTGCTCCGCCTGATCAATGGTAACTTTCGACTCATTAAGTTGAGCTTTCAATTTAGCGATATCAGCATCAGTGAGTTGATCTACTTTAATAGCACTCAGGTCTTTGCCTTTTAATAGATCCTGCGCCTTTAACTCTGTCGTTACAAAAGCAAGAGCAATGCACACCAAAATGCACAGTAAAAATTTTATTTTCATAACTACTTAAAATATTGATCTTTAAGATTATTGCATGGCTTCGCCTATCTTAGTCACACATATAGTTCGAGGATATTCAAAATTATATATACACAGGGTCTTTTACCAATTCATTTTCCAGGAAAACTAAACCTAGGGAAAGACCATAAAAAACTATGCAATGTTAAGTAAATCAAAGCATAATAAACAACAGAACCTTTGAAACTGGGGGGATAAATTGTGGTTCAGGTGTGCAAATATAGGGGATGGAGGTATGGAAAAAACCATAATGTTTCAAAATCAGATTGAAGCCCGGGTATAGGGGGCTAGAGGTGAGGATTTAGGTGTTAGGGATTAGTGGATTTTATGCCCCAACAACTACCACCTAAATCCTAACACCTACCATGCCTTGTTTTTAATCAACACATCATACACCAAACGGATGCCTTCTTCAAGCGATATGGAAGCTTGCCATCCGAGGGCTTTAAGTACCGATGCGTCCATAAGCTTGCGTGGTGTGCCATTAGGCTTGGCAATATCGAAGTGAATATGCCCCTTGAATCCGGTAATTTTCGCAATCAACATGGCCAAATCTGCGATAGAAATATCTGCCCCAACACCTACATTCCACATGGCTAGTTCTCGTTGAGGATTATTAATCGTGTTAACTTTGTTCATTAAAAACAGACAGGCATCGGCCATATCATCCACATGCAAAAATTCACGTAATGGCGTCCCTGTACCCCAAATAACCACTTCTGCTGCCCCGTCATCAACTGCAGTTATAAATTTTCTTAGCAGCGCAGGTAAGACATGTGATTTTTCCAGATCATAATTATCGTTGGGCCCATATAAATTAGTAGGCATAGCTGAAATAAAATCACAACCGTATTGTCGCCGGTAGGCATCGCATAATTCAATCCCCGCAATCTTAGCAATGGCATAGGGCTGGTTAGTTGGCTCTAAGTATCCCGACAATAAATATTCTTCTTTTAATGGCTGCGGTGCCAGTTTAGGATAGATACAGGAGGATCCTAAAAACAGTAATTTCTTCACTTCATACTTGTAAGCCGCATGAATCACATTGGCTTCTATCATCAGATTCTCATAGATAAAATCGGCTCTATAAGTATTATTTGCCTGTATGCCCCCTACCTTAGCCGCTGCCAGAAATACATATTCGGGTTTTTCCGCCGAAAAGAACACATCCACCTCATGCTGGTCTCGCAAATCCAGTTCCGTAGAACTCCGCAACACAAGGTTATGATACCCTTCTGTTTCCAGTTTCCGAACAATAGCACTCCCTACCATGCCTCTGTGTCCGGCTACATATATTTTTGAGTTTTTGTTCATTATAAGAGGTATTAGAGGTTAGGTATTATGACTCAATGGATGATCGAGAATGCCCTAAGTAATACTAAGACTACTCAAATTCATTGCGGAGATCAAATCCATGCTCTTTAAGGAATTTTTGCTTTCTGAATAGAGTCAGGTCGCTTTCTACCATTTCTTTTACCATATCTACCAGCGTGTACTTAGGTTTCCACCCAAGTTTTTCATTGGCTTTACTGGCATCTCCAACCAATAAATCTACCTCTGTTGGGCGATAATAAGCCGAATCTACTTTAACGACAGTGGTACCCACTGGTAACTGATATTCGCCAGTGCAGCTTTTAACTTTTGCTACTTCTTTATCACCTATTCCTTCAAATTCTAATTCTATTCGAACTTCCGCAAATGCCATTTTAACGAATGCACGAATACTGGTAGTTATACCCGTTGCTATCACAAAATCTTCTGGCTGCTCCTGCTGCAACATCAGCCACATTGCTTCTACATAATCTTTAGCATGCCCCCAATCACGCCGCGCTTCCAAGTTTCCAATATATAGAGTATCCTGTAACCCTAGGGCAATTCTGGCGACCGCTCTCGTTATTTTTCTGGTTACAAAAGTTTCGCCTCTGGTGGATGATTCATGATTAAATAAGATGCCATTACAGGCAAACATGCCATACGCTTCCCGATAATTTACCATGATCCAGTAAGCGTATAACTTAGCCACACCGTAGGGTGAACGCGGGTAAAAAGGAGTTGTTTCTTTTTGTGGCACTTCCTGTACCAACCCATATAACTCTGAAGTAGACGCCTGATAAATCTTCGTTTTTTTAGCAAGCCCTAACAAACGAACTGCTTCAAGTATTCGTAATGTGCCTAAACCATCGGCATTACCCGTATATTCCGGCATCTCGAAACTTACTTTTACATGACTCATGGCCCCCAAATTATAAATTTCATCTGGTTGCACCTCCTGTATAATACGAATGAGATTTGAAGCATCAGTTAGATCCCCATAATGCAATACGAGGTGGCGATTCTGAATACGAGGGTCTTCATAAATATGGTCAATTCTTTGTGTATTAAATAAAGAACTTCTACGCTTAATGCCATGCACTTCATAGCCTTTTTGTAATAACAATTCAGCCAGATAAGCCCCATCCTGACCAGTTATTCCTGTAATAATCGCTTTTTTAATACTTGCCATAATTGAGTTGTATAATAAAATCTATAAAAATTTGGGTTGCTTAAATAACTCTTCCTGAGGTAGCCCCTTAAAGTAATCGATAGTAATTTTCAGTCCAGTCGAACGATTAACCTTTGGTTGCCAATTTAATAATTTTTGTGCTAGATTTATATCAGGTCTCCTTTGTTTAGGATCATCTGCGGGTAATGGCTTAAATACAAGAGAAGATTTTGTACTAATTTGCTTTTGCACCTCTTTAGCAAAATCCAGCAATGATATTTCTTCAGGATTACCAATGTTTACAGGCAAATGATATGCACTTAATAATAGTCTGGTAATACCTTCAATCAAATCATCAACATAACAAAATGACCTTGTCTGACTACCATCCCCAAAAACCGTAATATCTTCCCCACGTAAAGCTTGTCCTACAAAAGCAGGCAAAGCTCTGCCATCATTTAATCGCATCCTGGGGCCATAGGTATTGAATATTCTCACGATCCTTGTTTCAACTCCATGAGCAGAATGATACGCCATTGCAATAGCTTCCATAAACCTTTTTGCCTCATCATAAACACCTCTTGGACCTACAGGATTAACATTACCCCAGTATTCTTCCGTTTGAGGATGTACTAAAGGATCCCCGTACACTTCGCTTGTTGAGGCAACAAGTATTCTCGCTTTTTTATCTCTTGCTAATCCCAGACAATTATGAGTGCCTAGTGCTCCAACTTTAAGCGTTTGTATTGGAATTTTTAAATAATCAATCGGGCTAGCTGGTGATGCAAAATGGAGAATATAATCAAGACGCCCTGTTATATGAATAAATTTTGCTATATCATGGTGGTGAAATTCAAAACAAGGATTTGGAAATAAATGTTCGATATTTTTCAAATCACCGGTTATCAAGTTATCCATTCCAATTACATCGCACCCATCATTGATAAATTTATCACATAAATGAGAGCCTAAAAATCCCGCTGCTCCTGTAATTAAGACTCTTTTTTTCATTATCGCTAATATTAATTTCTTCCAATACTAAAATAATCAAATACCAAGGTTTTCATTTCTACTGGATCAAACAAATTTCGTCCATCGAATATTACAGCATTTTTTAACTCCTTCCGAATTTGCTCAAAATCAGGTGTTCTAAATTCACTCCACTCTGTTGCTATTATTAAAGCATCTGCATTAGTTAAAACTGCATACATATTATCAGCATACTGTAGTTGATTATTCATTATTCGCTGAACATTTTTCATCCCTTCTGGATCAAAGACAGATATAGTTGCTCCTTGATTCAACAATGCTTCTATGATTTCTAATGCGGGTGCCTCTCGAATATCATCAGTGTTGGGTTTAAATGACAAACCCCAAATGGCAAAATGTTTCCCCGACAACTGGCTTTTAAAATAATCTTTAACCTTAGTGATAAGGTGAAGTTTTTGAATTGAATTCACTTTTTCAACGGCGTGAAGTATTTTAAAATCATACCCAAGTTGTTCTGAAGAATGAATCAAAGCCTTCACATCCTTAGGAAAACAACTCCCTCCATAACCAATCCCGGGAAATAAAAAGCGCTTACCAATTCTTTCATCACTCCCAATACCTCTTCGTACCATATCTACATTAGCGCCCATTCGCTCACATAATTGAGCAATTTCATTCATAAATGAAATTTTAGTAGCCAAAAAAGAATTGGCTGCATATTTTGTCAACTCCGCAGATTTTTTATCCATGAATAAAATCGGGTTTCCCTGTCGAACAAATGGGGCATAAAGATCACCCATTAACTTTTTGGCTCTTTCCGAAGAGGCTCCAATCACTACCCGGTCTGGTTTCATAAAATCATCTACGGCTACGCCCTCTCTTAAAAATTCAGGATTACTAACTACATCAAAATCACCTTTATAGTTAGCAGCAATCGCCTCTTTTACTTTGTCGGCTGTTCCCACAGGGACAGTACTCTTATCTACAATAACTTTATATTCTGATATAGTTTTCCCTAGTTCATTTGCCACACCTAATATGTATTTTAGATCTGCTGAACCATCCTCGCCAGGAGGAGTTGGTAGTGCCAGAAAAATTATAGATGCATCTGAAATCCCATCGGCCAAATCTGTTGTAAAATGTAATCTTTGTTCTTTAAGATTTCTAAGAAATATTTTTTCCAATCCTGGCTCATAAATCGTGATTTCACCATTCCTAAGTTTTTTTACTTTCAACTTATCAATATCAATACAGGTAACTTTATTTCCTGTTTCTGCAAAACAAGTACCCGTTACCAAACCTACATACCCAGTTCCAATTACTGCAATCTTCATGTATAAAAAATTATTTTAATTTTCGGCAAATATAGTATGGTAAACCTCTCCAGATAAATAATAAAAACATAATTACAACCTCAATTAAACCAAATCTCTTGGCACAGCATTATGTTTATGAAAGATGGTAATGTCTTTTTCATTTAGTGAAAAAAATCTATTAATATCAAACCCAATTACCGAATACTGTTTGGCAAAAGCCACCGCCAGCGGCAGCCCCACATAACCCAGTCCGATAATAGCAATCCTGTCATTGTTCATATGCGTCAAAGATAACAATACAAAGAGATCAAGTAATAAGGAGCAAGGGATCAGGAAAACAAGGGTATAAAAGATTAAAAGCGCTTACTTTCTTCTTCAGCATGACACGTGAAAAGTTCTAAGAAAATCAAATCTCAGGTAATGCTATTTCCTTAAGTCTTGTACCTTATTCCTTGTTTCTTGTTTCTTGTTCCTTATTTCTTGTTCCTTGTTCCTTGTTCCTTGTTTCCTGTGCCCTTTTCTTATTCCCTATCCACATCCCATCCAATCCAACATCATAAAAACCAGCAGCCATACAAAAGGCCAAACCCAACCGGGGTAGCCTAAATGACGTGGTTTTAGTTTCGCCTGAGGCGAGATGGGGGCAGGCATAATGGTTTTACTGACAAGAACCTGATGATCATCACCAGAAGATAAAGGGAAGAAATTACGCTTCTGATTATGCTGATGAAGAAACAACAGCCGAAAAACTCGAAAAGACCCCATAGGCGCTGCAATGGCTGTTAAAAAATACAGCAGCAGGAGCAGCAACAACCATTGACCCATGATAAAGAAACCAATGCTGCCAGCCGTGTTGAATAATAATGAAATGAGTAGCCGGTAATTCCATAAGCTGGCAAGCTCTAGCATTACCCAGCTGATTTTTAATGGCAGTAAAGGCTCTGTGGTCATCCGGTTAAGTGCAATAGGCTGCAGAAAATCACGAACCGATGACAATACAGCAACCAGACCCACCTGAATTGCCCAGCAAAAGGCAATGGAAACAAGGTTCCATTGATCCATACCCGCAAAAAGGGTCTTCACCATAACAGGCAATAGATTAAGCGTAACCCAGGCCAAAAAAAACAGCGCCGCCAGTTGAAGGGCAGTAAAAATGATAAGCCGGTATGGTAGAAGTTTCCTCATCGTCAAAGTAGTCGAAGGACGTCACCCCGAGCGTAGTCGAAGGGGGCCCATCGACTACGCTCGGGGTGACGTTAAAATAAATAGAAAAAACTACATATACAATATTTGCATATAGAAATAAAATAACTATATTTCTACGCAAGTACTGGGCTTGTCGAAGCATGTTCTGAGTTTATCGAAGCATGTACTGAGCTTGTCGAAGTATCCCCCCAGCAAATCACTGAACTATCCCCCAATTCAGTCATAGGATTTCATCATCGGAAAACCACTACCATGGAAGACACATTCAGGGAACTCAACCTGCTTATTCATGATGGCACAAAGCAGGAACTACCCGAAACAGCGCGGGAGCAGAAAAGGAAAGCGGCCACCTTAAAAGCAAGGGAGCTGGAAAAAGCATTTACGGGAACCGTCCTGAAAGTGCAGGGTAAAAAAGCCCTTCGAACCCTGGTGCTGGTGGCTGAAAAAGCCATACATATATGGCTCGAAAAACTGTACCGGAACAGACCGGCCGCCCATAAACGCAACCGTACCAATGAGCAACTGGAAATATGGTGTACGGAGACCTTATCATTTATTCGCCGGCATTTTCCGGAACATTTTAACCTGCATGAACCCATGCCCACCTGTTTATGGGAACCACATAAAACACAACAGGAACAGTATTGGACAACACTGGAAGCAAATTATCCTGAGTTGATGGAATCAGGCATTGTACCGCTGCTCTCCGGTATTTACAGGAGCCAGTTAAATAAAACAGGTACCCATAGTTATTACCAGACTGAATACTGGAGTGAGTTACTGGCATGCTTACCTACGGAACAGCCGGGCGTTCATACAGACACCAATACGGCAACACTGGTAACCCTCATCAGACGCAACTGCAACCACGAATTGTTTATTCATTATTTCATGGAAAGAGCGACACTTCAACAGGAAGAATCGCCAACAGCCATCATACATTGGGTAAAATATTTACAGTGGGTAGACAGAATACCCCTGATAGATTATACCGGAGCTGAACCCGCACTGCCTCCGGTAAAAAAACAACTCAAAGAAGCCATACAGTCTGAACTGGTACTATACCGGCAGGAGGCCATGAGCGGTACAGCAAACCATTCCCTCCCTGCCACTTCTTTATTTCATACCAGTCTCTCCGTATCGCAACTGGCTGTTTTTTTTCGTTTGCTGATAGAAGCAGGCATACTGGTAACAGATAATAACAGTGAATTGATGCGGATAGTATCGCAGACATTCAGAACCAGCCGAACAAAATCGCCTATATCGGAACATCACCTGTACGATAAATTCTATACTCTAGAAGGTCCGGCCCTCTCCATTGTACGCACCCATCTGATGACGATGTTGCAGAAAATAGCACAACTTTGAAGGGCTGTGAGCTATGAGCTGCGAGCCGCGAGCTACAAGCCACAAGCTTCAAGCCGCAAAAAAAATCATCCTATTCAAATCAGACATCGGTTACTCAAGTGAGTAGTCAGTAGTGAGTAGTGAGATCAGGAATTTGCTATGAACCATCAGCTTCAAGCCGCGAGCTACAAGCCACAAGCTTCAAGCCGCAAAAAAAATCATCCCATTCAAATCAGACATCGGTTACTCAAGTGAGTAGTCAGTAGTCAGTAGTGAGATCAGGAATTTGCTATGAACCATCAGCTTCAAGCCGCGAGCTACAAGCCACAAGCTTCAAGCCGCAAAAAAAAATCATCCCATTCAAATCAGACATCGGTTACTCAAGTGAGTAGTCAGTAGTGAGTAGTGAGATCAGGAATTTGCTATGAACCATCAGCTTCAAGCCGCGAGCTACAAGCCACAAAAAAAATTCACCCCATCCAAATCAGACATCCCACATCATACATCAGACATTTTTCTATCCTGAGCCATTTGCTATGAACCATTAGCCATCAGCTGCAAGCCACAAGAAAAAATCTGACATCTGACATCTACCATCCTACATCAGACATTCTTCTATCTATCATCCTACATCAAAATTTGATCCCCTTTTAACGTAAAATCACGCTTTTTTTCAATAAATTTGCTATTATGACTGTTGTTCAAATTGCAAGTAATAAAGGTACCAGAGCAGTTAAGAAATTGCGTGAGCAAAAGCTTAAAAATGGACTGCCCTTTATGATTAATGTAAAAGAATTATCTACAGATCAGTGTTATCTTGAATACCCCAATGGTAGTATCAAATTAATTTCAGTTGCTCACTCATCCAGAGATTTTGCGGTAATCAGAGAATTAAGTAACATCGAAGCAACCCGCTTAAGAAGCAGGTTCAACTTTTCTATGATTTAATGAGATGCCATCTTTATACATTATAACTGGTTCTAATGGGGCGGGAAAATCGGCTGTTGGTCCTGACTATATTCCCCAACATTTGAGAGTTAACGAACTAATAAATAACAACATAAATTAGATCACCCCTAACCCCGTGGGGGGTACATATGGTGGCTCCAAAATGTCCCGGGGAAATGTATTACCCCGGAGGGGGTAACATACACACGCATAAAACACATTTCAATTAATACCGGTTTACAAAATGATTCATCCCTTATACGAAGGTTTGTGACCCACACGGGGTCATAAAATCATCATCCATACATTGGGCTACCATGTGTTACCCAGTAAGAATTAAATTATACTTTCTTTTTCGAAAAATATAGTACGAGCTATCCGTACCTATTGTGCTATTGTTTACATTTAATGCTGACGGGGTACTTAACGGCTATAAAATACATTTGATATTTTTTGGACTGACAGACACTGTTTTATCAGAAACACGTGTTGTTGCAAGAAAAGAAGAAGGTGGACATTATGTAGACCCACAAACGTTATCTGCTAACTTTTATGGAAATCTTGAAAAGCTGGATAAATATTTTATGATCTTCAATTCAGTAACAATCATAGACACATCAGGTATAGAACATATTGGACTAGCTGTACTTAAAAAAGGCATCTGCACTTCTTCAATTCCCCCGCATGAACTGCCAGGTTGGTTCAAAGAAAACCTTCCTGTTATAACAAAAGAGGTGATAGACTCGGAATCCAAACAACTGGACGATCATTAGAAAATTGCCATGAACAATTAGCTATGAGCTGCAAGCCGCAAGCTGCAGGCAACAAGAAAAAAACCACCCCATTCAAATCAGACATCTGCCATCCGACATTTTTCTATCGAGCGGAATTTACTATGAACCATAAGAAAAAATCAGACATCTGCCATCCGACATTCTCCTGCGGTCTTTACTTTCATAAATACCTTTCCATTTACAACAACAGACCCTTCCTCGCATTCCCAATCAAAGATCGGGATGCTCGTCAGGGTGACGAACCACATGGGTAAAACAGCGAGGTGATGGGCTTTGCCCATCACCTCGCTCACTCTCCTACTCCTGACACGTCACCCTGACGAGCATTCCGACTGCAAGTCGGAAACTGCGAGGAAGGGTCTCCCCTGCAAGGAGGTACTGTTATGTGAATCAATAGGGTAGTGAATGTTGAAGCGATCTGTGTCTTTGCTTTGAACCATTAGCCACAAGAAAAAAACACCCCCATTCAAATCCTGCATCCTACATTCTCCTATCCTTGCACTATGCTTTCACTATCACTTCGCTATCATCTGACTATGTTTTCACTATCATTCTCTTATCTCTGTCTTATGGATGTCCATGGGTTGTCAGTAACCAGTCTCTATGCATCATTATCGCATTGCTAACAGATAAAAAAGTAGAAACACCAACAATGATAAACATCATGTTAAAATCAAATCCATCATCTAAATCCGACATCAGCGATCTGACATCATACATAAAAAATCTGTCTCAATCACTTAATTATCAATAACATACCAGGGCTGATATCAGCCCTGTCAGCCCCAGCGTTTAGAAACCCGAAATAGTTTTGACCTCGTTAACAACCACCGGTGGCCCGTCTGCAGCGGGAAACAATCAACGGGTCTGTTACCAAAAACAACAGATCAATTTTTAAAACTTAAAAACAAAAAAAATGGGAGCAAAACAATTCGGCACTCATAACCTGAGTGGTACGTTAGGGGATGTTACCTACTCACAAACCAAAAATGGATTTAAAGCCAGGCAAAGAGCAAAAGTAAACATGGCAGAACGCATGACCGGACAACAGTTCCAGTCATGGCGCGATCATACTTCAGAATTTGCAGTATTCGCAAAAGAAGCCAGGATTTTCAGAAACGCATTTGTTGACCTGAACTGGAACATCAAAAACAAATCATTGGTGCAGCAAACAACTCAACTGATGAATGCAATCCGTAAAACAGACAGCCTGAACCCCAGAGGACAAAGACGTCCCAGTGCCGGTGATCTCAGTCTGTTAACCGGTTTCGATTTCACAGGCAGCGGCAGTATTGATCATGCCATCAATGGGGGATACTCGTCAGCCTTCAACCGTTTAACCGGCGTAGCAGTGGTTAACATTCGGCAGATGATTCCGGGACAGCGTTTGAGTGCACCTGCACAGGCCACGCATTTTATGCTGACGCTCGCAGCCTCCTCTGTGAATTTTGAAACGGAAGAGATCAGCAAAGTGATGGTATCCACACCAAGGTTGCTGATAGATGATGAGGTATTACCTGAAACCGTTCTCACAGAAACCCTTCCCGCCAATAGTACCGATCCGGTGATCCTGGTGCTGAAGCTGGAATACTTTTCTGAACTGAACGGACATTTCTATCCCCTCATCAGCAATGCCAGTATTAACAGTACGGTGATTAGGGTGGATCAGGGCTAGGAGAATGTAGAATAAGGAATAGGAAATAAGAAATCAGGAAGTGAGGGGAAGCTGTGAGCTATGGGCTATGAGCTTCGAGCTGCAAGCCACAAGCTTTTAGCTGTTAGCAGTTAGCTATTGGTAGAATAGAACAAACAAATGAGGGTAGCATAATACGCTCCCACGAAAAAAAGACTTTCTCCTAACAGCTAATGGCTAATAGCTAACAGCCAACACACAACCCTAAAATCAGACATCAGACATCCGACATCAAAAATTCTGCCTATGCACCTAACTATCCACCGCACCTATTACGAGGAAGGCACGAATGGATTACTGACGATGGGGGCCAACAGTGAGCCGGTCTGTTATACGATAGAATTGCCCTGGCGCAACAATGAGGTAAACAGATCGTGCATACCTGAAGGCACTTATGTATTGAAGCGGAGATACAGCAACAAATTTCGCTGGCACTTAGCAATACAAGATGTGCCCGGAAGGAGTTATATACTCCTACATCCGGCCAACCATGCCGCACGCGAATTAAAAGGCTGTATAGCCCCCGTTCTGCTCCTCACCGGCCCCGGAACCGGTGAGCAAAGCAGGATGGCTTTCGATAGGTTACTTGAAGCATTGCTAAATGCACTGCATCAAAAGAAATCCATTTTACTCACTATTACCAGTGGGGCAGCTGTTAGCCTTTAGCTTTTAGCTTTTAGCTTTTAGCTAGCGTGTACAAAGTGCTAAAAGCTAACTCCTAATAGCTAACTGCTAACGGCTCAAAAACAACAAACATGAAAAAAATCATCCAACGGGCGCAGGCACAAACGCCGCCCTTTTTCAGAAAGATCAGGAACCTCGGACTGGTTCTAACAGCTCTGGCTACGGCTGTTTTAACCATTCCGGTTTCATTACCGGCCCTGGTAATCACCATCTCCGGCTACGCCGCCGCCGCAGGCGCAGCAGCCACCGCCATCAGCCAGCTCACACTCTACGAGGAGCCGCTGGACTGGCAGAAAGAACAGGAGCAATAACCTCCTCAGCGACCCGCCTAAGGCGGGTCGTTTTTTTTATTATTAAGGAACGTCATGCCGAGCGAAGCCGAGGCAGCTCCCCAATGATAGGAGTATTTTAATTACTCATGCTACGACCATACTCCTAACCCGGGGAGCCCCTTCGACCCATTCGACAAACTCAGGGAGACGCGCTACACTCAGCATGACGTTCTTTAATTAAAACCGTCATGTCGAGCTTGTCGAGACACCCCTTACCCGTCATCTCGAGCTTCGCACAGCGAAGCCGCCCCCCTCACCCGTCATCTCGAGCGAAGCGCAGCGAAGTCGAGAGATCATCCCATTCCCCATTCATCCTCCCTATCAACCATTCTTTCTTAGCTCTCGACCATCTTTTCAATTGTTTCTCCCGAAGTATCGCTTCCATAATGGTAGGAAGGAACTCATAATAAACCAATACACAAACATTGTACTGCGCCGTAAAACTCTTCGGGTTGAACTTGGTCTGATGCTCTTTTACCCTTCTCTCTAAATTGTTGGTAACGCCAATATAAAGTGTAGTATGATGCTTATTGGTCATCATATACACCCATCCACCTTTTTTCATAATAAAATATTTAGCCTAAACCTACCAACGTTCTTTTTGCGGTAAACCGCAAAAAAGAACGTCGCCCTGAACGAAGCATTTTCATAAACACCCGTCGCCCTGAACGAAGCGTAGCGTAGTTGAAGGGCCTCCCCGATGATAGGAGTATCTTGATAGGAGTATTTTAAATACTCATTCTATGAAGATACTCCTATCATCGGGGGGCTGCCTCGACTTCGCTGCGCTTCGCTCGGCATGACGTTTTCTTATTAAAAAACGCATTACCCTATCTTTACCCCATGAATATCCGCATCGGTTACGGCATAGACTATCACCAGCTTGTTGAGGGAAGAGATTTATTTATTGGCGGGGTTAAAATACCCCACGACAAAGGCGCACTCGGACATAGTGATGCCGATGTGCTCCTCCATGCCATCTGCGATGCACTGCTGGGTGCAGCAGCACTGGGAGATATCGGTGTTCACTTTCCTGATACTTCCGCTGCATTCAAAGACATTGACAGTAAAATATTGCTGGCTAAAACAAAAGCATTAATAGAAGCCGAAGGATATACAATCATCAATATAGACTCCACACTCTGCCTCGAAGCCCCTAAAATAAAACCCTACATACCTCAAATGCAGGAAACAATAGCAGCTATTCTGGGCATCACCATAAAAGACATTTCCATTAAAGCCACCACTACCGAAAAGATGGGGTTTGTGGGGAGGAAGGAGGGGCTGATTGCGCACGCCGCCGTATTAATTCATCGAATTTGAAAATTTGCTGTGATGTAGAAAACTGTGTCAATAAAAAACAATGATCCTTGTTGGAGAATAACATTTTCGTCGTGCATATCTTCCAGTATCAATCCAAACTGTTCATTATAGTAATCCTGTCTTTTTGTATTTCTGAACCCATTAAATTCTAACAGTTCCCTTATTGCTTCTATATCTGCTGTTTCACTGGAAATAATAAAAGGTTGTTCAAGAACTGCATATAAGACCTTCGCCTTTTCCTAAAAACCAATCAACCTGTAACTGGTATTTGGGAAGAGCAGGTTATGAATCAGGAGGCTATTAAAATATTCCAACCAGGTAGCATAATATATTGCATCATTAATCTTAATAACAGATTTATTACTGGCGTGCAGGTAAACAGAAGACTCACCTCCATGTGTTAGATAATTCCATTCAGCCGGGATCTCAGAAATCATGAACCCGGATGTGATGGCTAGTTGTTGTAGGAATTGGGCCTGGTCTTTTTTGACAGGTTGCTTACTTTCGAATGCTGCTTTAACCGTTGGACTTGTTGTATAGCGTCTGCAAAGGTGATTTCGGATTGTTGTGCAAGTATCCTGCGATTCTTCAATGACAACTCCTTGAATGATATTTTCCAGTTTATTGCAGACATCTTTGCTAAACATTTTTTCAAAAATACAATTAATATTTTATTCCTCAAAGTAGCTGCACATAAGCCTTTTTGCACAAAACCGACCACTACAGAAAATGGGATTTGTGGGGAGGAAGGAGGGGCTGATTGCGCACGCCGCTTGTTTAATTCAACAATTTGAAAATTTGTCCAAAGGACCCTTCGGGAAAATTTGAAAATAATATGCTTGCTAATTGGAGGAACCTGCAAATCAGAATGTTCTTCATTTTCAAATTAGCACATTTTCAAATTTTCAAATTATCCCTGTTTTCAAATTACTCCTTGGGTTCAAGATTAAACACTACTCCTAATCTCAACGTATTCGAAAGCGGATTTCTTGTTACACCACTTCCGGAGGGAACTAAATAAGAGAAGTTGATATCCATAAAATCTAAATGGAAACCGGCACCTACGCTGAAATATTTGCGGTTACCCCTGTTCTTGTTTTCATAAAAATATCCGGTTCGGAAAAAGAACTGGTTATTGTATCCATATTCTGCACCCAGTGAAAACTGTAATGATTTTCCAACACCTGTTCCATCACTGAACGATTTCATCCAGCTGCTTACCACTCCCTTGGTTCTGTAATTAACCAGGTTGGCACTGTCTGTTGAGAAATTACCGGTAGCCACCGGAGGAGCAGGCACCAGCAGTTTATTCATATCGAGTGCAAAATTGATCTTATTGTTTTCATCCAGCACTTTTGTATAGGATACTCCGATACCGAGGTTGGCAGGAATAAAATCTTTGTTACGTGCATCGTTGGTATAACCGATTTTGCTGCCGAGATTTGACAGCACCACTCCCCAACTTAACCCCTCGCCGTCATCATTCAATCCATTACTGTATAATGAAACATCGCCGGCTACTGCATTGCCCGCTTTATACACCACACCCGTTCCCACATCGCCCACCACCAATCTGGAATTGATATAACGCAGTGCCACACCAATACTCATCTTCTCATTCAGTTTTCTGGAATAACCCAGGTCGAAAGCAAACTCACTCGGGCGAACAGAATTCAGCACATTACCGGAAAAATCAGTTAACTGAATATTACCCAGACTAAAAAAACGAAGCGTTGATGAAATAGCCTGTTCATCATCCAGTTTATGATATGCCGCCATACTGGCCAGGTACACATCATTCAACCCCAGGTCTTTTAACCAGGGTGTATAGTTTACGGCAATAGCAGAGCGCTTTGGTGCAAACATTACTTTGGAGAGGTTCCAGAAAGGTGCATTGGCTTCGGGCGTGGTGGCAATGGCTACATCGCCCATACCACCTGCCCTTGCATCGGGCGATATACGGAGAAAGGGAACTGCTGTTGATACGATATTGATTGAATCCTGTGCATAGGTTGCATACGATAATACCAATGCCATGATGGCTGCCTGGGTCTTTTTTTGGTTTAAAAACATGAAGCAATATATTTTAAAAATGTGTAAAATTATCACTCACCTTCATGTAACTACTATCCTACTGTATTGTTTTTTTTAACCACAGAGTTACACGGAGGTAAACACGGAGTTTCACGGAGAGTTTATCTACAATAGAATGAAGTCTATTACTTTCAAAAAAACTCCGTGCAACTCTGTGCCATACTCTGTGTAACTCTGTGGTTTTAAACCTACGGCTCAGAGTTACACGAGTTAAACACGGAGTTTCACGGAGAGTTTATCTACAATAGAATGAAGTCTATTACTTTCAAAAAAACTCCGTGCAACTCTGTGCCATACTCTGTGTAACTCTGTGGTTTTAAACCTACGGCTCAGAGTTACACGAGTTAAACACGGAGTTTCACAGAGGGTTTACTGGTAATAGAATGAAGTCTATTACTTTCAAAAAAACTCCGTGCAACTCTGTGCCATACTCTGTGTAACTCTGTGGTTAAAAAACTTACGGTACAGAGCTACACGGAGGTAAACACGGAGTTTCACAGAGGGTTTACTGGTAATAGAATGCAGTCTATTACTTTCAAAAAAACTCCGTGCAACTCTGTGCCATACTCTGTGTAACTCTGTGGTTTTAAACCTACGGCTCAGAGTTA
>JBMOKQ010000055.1:0-28671 GCA_049324295.1 Bacteroidota bacterium | reverse complement strand
TAAACACGGAGTTTCACAGAGGGTTTACTGGTAATAGAATGCAGTCTATTACTTTCAAAAAAACTCCGTGCAACTCTGTGCCATACTCTGTGTAACTCTGTGGTTTTAAACCTACGGCTCAGAGTTACACGAGTTAAACACGGAGTTTCACAGAGGGTTTACTGGTAATAGAATGCAGTCTATTACTTTCAAAAAAACTCCGTGCAACTCTGTGCCATACTCTGTGTAACTCTGTGGTTAAAAAACTTACGGTACAGCGCTACATGATTTTTATTTCAGGTGAACAATTAAAATAAAAAGTAAAATTTACACCATCAGATACATTTAAAGAAGAATAAGTTGCCCGGCATGAACAGATTGTTCTTTACCGGACTGGATGATTATTTGGTAAATATATACAGCTTTTTGGATTTTTCTACCTGATTCATCCCTGCCATCCCATTCTACCTGTATATTTCTTGTTCCCCCTGTCTGGTAAGGGCCTGCAATCCGTTTAATTAGACGACCACGGGCATCATAAATAAGCACCTGCAGCTTTAATTCCTTTTCCGGTTGATTGTGTTCGAAAGAAAACCTCGTTTTGTCGCGGAAAGGATTAGGGAAATTCATGACTTTACTAATGGCCAGTCTATCCTGTCGATCCACCACATAATCCAGTTTTACTTCTGTTGAATTATTGGCCCCATCCCAGGCTTTCAGGGTTAAGGTATGCACACCTTTTACCTGCAAGGGCAGGCGATAACGAATAGTTCCCGAATACCAGCTGTCAAGATCGGAAACATACCAGTTATTGAGCACCTGGATATTTCGGATAAGACCATCGATGATGAGTGTGATGTCGTGACCAATTCCATTGCCTGAGGTATTGATGCCGGAGCTGTCTGATAAATAAGCAATCAGCAAAGGTGTTTCATGTGTAAGGCCACCGTTGCGAAACAAGGTATCGTTCAGGAATAACCGAATAGAAGGTCCTGTTTTATCTGCCGGAAGGGTATTGTTTCCTACCAGAACAAAACCTGTATCGGCTCCGGTAGCATCTGTTGTATTGTTATACGCATACAAACTCAGCCTGCCTCTTCCGGGTTGAAAAGAAACATCTTTTGGGAGGATGATCCGCATTTGAAAATGTCCTGTATCAACCGTAAACATCCCTTTAAATAAAATAGCCGACTGCTGCTGAAAAGCGGTTGCAGGACTCGACGGATCATTCCCCAAAGTCTGAACCGTTCCCGCCTTATCATACAGTACCACAGCAATCGTCCCATTAAAATTCCTGAGCCGGTTACCCGCACCATCCTGTACATCCCCATCCAATAAATAACTCTTTGAAGCACGCAGCGTATCCGCCCCAGAAACAGCCATCCCTTCTATCCCAGTTATTTTGATTTTCTCTTTCGGAAATGCCAGCTGCATGGCCGGATCGCCCAGCAACACGAATTTTCTCGTATTCAACACTTCTCCTGCCTGCAATACCGATTGGTTTTTGGCGATGCGCACTGCTTCACCCAAACTCAGGTACTTTCCTGTTTGTGCGTTGGGCTGCAGCGCCGTACCAATAAAATATTCATTGATGATTCTATTACTGGATGCAAATACCAGTCTTGCAGTAGTGAGTAAAGCAATAGCTCCTGTTGAATCGCCGGTTAATACCTGGGCACCCAAGGCATTTTTAGAAGGATCATCAAAAGGATAAAAATCGCAACTGGCCGTAACTATCAGAGGTAGTCGCGCAGCATTCTGAAAACGATTTACTTCATTCACTGTTAACACTGCTTCTTCCGCCAGCCTGATATGGTTTCCATGACCACTGTAGTTCACTATCAGTACCCCATTATTTACTTCATTCACCAGCGCTTCATTTACTGCCGGATACCTGTTTCCACCACTACCACTCACCAACGGAAAAGCATCGAGGTACATTTTCTGTATCTGAAATACAGGATTAGCTGAGGCGGCAGAAACGGCTTCTGCATCTTTCAGATGAAGATTCAGGTCTTTATCATCTGCCAGGAAAATGAGTTTATTTCTCCATGCTCCAAAACGCGATGACTGATGATAGGATATGATCTTTTCCACCATCCGGTTAGCTTCTGCAACGGTACGTGCCGGTATCCTTCCAACGGCCACATCAATGGTTTGAAGTGCATTGCCCATGTTCACATCATCCTGGTCGTCGAGCATCCCAAAAAAATCATCTGAGGTATAACTGGATAACGGATCGAGCGATTGATTGCTCTGGAAGGTTGGTACAAAACGGTAATTATTGGCAATACGGTTTTGGGGATCATAAGAACCACTACCCATTAATAACAGGTATTTCAACCCTTCTTTTCTGTCGTATAACAGCTTTACAAAATCGCGGATGGCAGCGGGGTCTGCATTACCGCCGGCAAATTCCTGGTACACCTGTTCAGTGCTTACTACCTGTACCGTTCGTTTGTATTGCTGTTGATGAAAAGTTGCAAGTTTGCCGGCAGCCTCCAGCAATAAAGGATGAGTAATGATGAGGTATTCAGGTGTACTGATACCATGCAGGTTCTGATTGATTTGTTTACCGTTAGCAACCGGCGTAAGGGTTTGCGCAGGAATAAAAGCGATATACTCTCTCAGTTTAGAAGCATCGTTATAAAAAGTAAAGGTATTGGTTGATCTGTTGCGCATGGCCACAGTGTTTGCCATATCTGTTACATCCCACACACGCATATCGGGTAACACGGCAGGTAGCTGAAAAGAAGCAATGGTATTAGTTGAAACAGAGCGCCAGTCGCGGAAATGTAATGGCGATGTGCTATTGAACTGAAAAGATCTTCTTGCCAAAACTTCAAATCTGTTTAACCAGCATTCGGCACCGGGTGCTGTTGACTGATATTCGAATTTAATAATCAGGTTGGCCTGACCATTGCTGCTGAAATGTTGTTCCTGTTCGAGATGAGTGGCATAACGATCCAGGAAAGTACCGGTAACAGAAGGGAAATTCAATGCAGTTCCATTAGCGGCATTTACATTACTCAATATGCTGGCAGATGCGCCCACATTCCTGGAAGCAAAAGAACTGCGAAGCAGAACAGGTTGCTGTATAGATAAACCCGGCCAGTCAACAGAGAAACTTCTACTTTGTGCATGGGTAAATTTATCTCCGTACCATTCTTTTCCCGAACCGATCAGGTTAACAAGATCTGATTCAAAAACATATCTTTCATCGTATTCCGTTACAGCAACCTGTGCAGTATTGTACACCTGTTGCAGCGCAATACGTTTACCGGTACCACCCACTGAAATATAATAGTGGGCCGAATCGCTATACAGGTTTTTCTGATAGCGATAACCCTGTTTCAAACTATCTTTTAACCATCTCGAAGAACCCGGAGCATAAAAAAGAAAATAATCACCTGTATTAAAAATACCGTCGCCACCATCCACTATTTCAATGGCATTCTCCATCAGATCATCTGTATAAGCAGCATTGGCATTTTCACCCAACATAGCACCACCATTGCCGAATAAACGGATAGCAGCAGAAGACAGATTACTACCCACGCCAAGTGTATTCAGGAAGGCCCCATCAACTTTATACACCCCCGCATCCTTAACCGCAATTTTAAACCAGTTCCCTGTGGCTAATACTGAAACAGGAGCATACTGTCGCTGCCCCTGCACCAGCAGTGCAAACCCGAGAAAAAAATATAGTGTCAGCGTTTTACGCATGATCATGGTGAATGTAAAATAATGAATATCGAAGTTAGCTTTTAGCCGTTAGCTGTTAGCCATTAGCTTTTAGCAAGGGCTATTTGATAATATCGCTCACAATCTTCCATTAACCTGGCTAAAGGCTAACTGCTAATAGCTAATGGCTTGGCGGTTTGCTTTTAGCTGTTAGTCATTAGCTTTTAGCAAGGGCTATTTGATAATATCGCTCACAATCTTCCATTAATCTGGCTAAAGGCTAACTGCTAACAGCTAATGGCTTGGCGGTTTGCTGTTAGCTGTTAGCCATTCGCTTTTAGCAAGGGCTATTTGACAATATCGCTCACAATCTTCCATTAATCTGGCTAAAGGCTAACTGCTAATAGCTAATGGCTTGGCGGTTTGCTGTTAGCTGTTAGTCATTCGCTTTTAGCAAGGGCTATTTGATAATATCGCTCACAATCTTCCATTTACCTGGCTAAAGGCTAACTGCTAATAGCTAATGGCTTGGCGGTTTGCTTTTAGCTGTTAGCCATTCGCTTTTAGCAAGGGCTATTTGATAATATCGTTCACAATCTTCCATTAATCTGGCTAAAGGCTAACTGCTAATAGCTAATGGCTTGGCGGTTTGCTGTTAGCTGTTAGCCATTAGCTTTTAGCAAGGGCTATTTGATAATATCGTTCACAATCTTCCATTAATCTGGCTAAAGGCTAACTGCTAATAGCTAATGGCTTGGCGGTTTGCTGTTAGCTGTTAGCCATTAGCTTTTAGCAAGGGCTATTTGACAATATCGCTCACAATCTTCCATTAACTTGGCTAAAGGCTAACTGCTAATAGCTAATGGCTAAAAGCTAAAAGCTAACCCCTAACTCCCGTTAACAACCCCAACAAACGCGCGCATCATTTTTTGAATTTCCTGAACATCTGAAATCAAATTTCGATGGGTAGCTGTTTGTATATAACCATTCAGGTAGCAAATTTCAATCTGTGTTTCAAGTTCAAATGCCGAACCTATTGAGATATGGATGAACCTGATGAGGTCTGGCTTTGTATGCCTGCCACATCCTTCTGCGATATTTGATGCCAGAGACACAACAGCCCTATTCATCTGAACGGCAAGTGCATAACGTTCATGACCCGGTAGTGTGCAGGTTACCTGATGAATGGTCTGGGCGAATAAAATAGATCGTTTCCAAATTTCCAGTTTTCGAAAATCTCTCATCGAAATAGTTTTGGGATGAAAATAGATAGATGGCTGATTAATTGTTAGCGTATTTCCCGCATTTTTTTGGAGCGGCTGGTAGTTAGCCATTAGCCGTTAGCTGTTAGCAAGGGCTATTTGATAATATTGCTCACAATCTTCCATTAATCTGGCTAAAGGCTAACAGCTAATAGCTAAGGGCTTGGCAGTTAGCTGTTAGCAGAGACATTTGACTACATGCTGACTATTTTCCGTAGACCTGCCTAAAGGCGGTTGGCAGTTAGCTGTTAGCAGAGACATTTGACTACAAACTGACTATTTTCCGTAGACCTGCCTAAAGGCGGTTGGCAGTTAGCAGAGACATTTGACTACAAACTGACTATCTTCCATAACCCTACCCATTGGCTAAAGGCTAAAGGCTAAAGGCTAACAGCTAATAGCTAACTGCCAACAACCTCCTGTCCAACAAACCCTCTATTTTCTGTCGGAATTACCCTACAAAACCCCTCAAAATCCCTGTAAAACAGGCTTTAACTCCTTAAAAATTAGCCTTTTACTAACAATAGAATCCCGGGCAGCGATTGGTAGTTTAGGGAAATCTTATATATTCGCATGTACCAAATAAGGTTATAGCGATAAAACTATACTCCACAAACACGAGAATCTCATGCAAGTATTGAAAACAACACGGAACCTGATCTTGTTGTTGACGTTAACAGGTGCCATGTCATCCTGTAAGATTTTCAAAAAGAAACCAGAGAAATCAACGGTTACCGGATGGAACTACAACGATAAGAACCAGGGCAATTTTAATGTTGCAAAACCAAAAGATATTAAAGCCGCGCCAGGCCTTGTATTTGTTCAGGGTGGTACATTCACCATGGGTGCAACACAGGAAGATGTTATGGGCGACTGGAACAATATACCACGTCGTATTACCGTTAACTCATTTTTTATTGATAAAACGGAAGTGGCCAACGTACACTATCGTGAATACCTGTACTGGCTCACGAATGTATTTGGTGGTGCCGGAATGGATTCAATCGTAGAAGAAGCCAAGCCCGATACACTGGTATGGCGCAGTGAGCTCGCTTATAATGAGCCATATGTGGAGTACTATTTCCGTCACCCGTCATATAACTATTATCCTGTTGTAGGTGTAAGCTGGAAACAGGCCACTGATTTCTGTATCTGGAGAACAGACAGGGTAAATGAACTGACCCTCATGGGTAAAGGTTACCTCGATGCAAGAAACCAGATCAAAAAAGAATTAAACGGTTCAGGACAGGATAACTTTAATACAAAGGCTTACCTGATGGATGAATACCAGTCAACACCAGGCAGGTTAGCTACATCCAACAAAAATCCATTAAAAGATGCCAATGGTCGTCCAAGGGCTAAAGTAACTTTTGAAGATGGTATTTTATTTGGCGATTACCGCTTGCCAACAGAAGCTGAGTGGGAATATGCTGCATACGGATATATAGCGGAGAACCCTCAACGTAAATCGAAAGGTTCTAAACGTGGTGAGGAACTGATTGCCAATAAGCAGATTTATTCCTGGAAAAATAACGGTTACGATAATGTTCGTTACACGCAGAAAAGTGCCTACCAGGGTGCTTTCCTTGCCAACTTTAAAAGAGGTGCGGGTGATAACATGGGTGTAGCCGGTGGTTTGAATGATAACGCTGCAATACCTGCAGAAGTAAGTTCATTCATTCCCAATGGATATGGCTTATACAATATGAGTGGTAATGTGAATGAGTGGGTGGCCGATGTATATCGTCCGCAGAACTCATTGGATGGTGATGATTTCAACCTGTTCCGTGGTAATGAGTTCCGTAAAATTGATATGACCGGTGGACAGGGTAACCTGCGTGATGATAAAGGACGTATTAAAACCGTTCTGGAAGATGATTCTACCTTACGCGACAGAAGAAATTACCAGCGCTCCTATGCCACCAACTACCTCGATGGCGACTCTTCCAGCTTTGTAAATTATGGTTATGGTGTAACTACCCTGATCTCTGATAAATCAAGAGTATTCAAAGGTGGTAGCTGGAACGACAGGGCATACTGGTTAAGTCCGGGTGCACGCCGTTTCCTGGAAGAAAACCTGAGTACCAATACACTTGGTTTCCGATGTGCCATGAGTCATTATGGTTCTGCGGAAGGTTTATCAAGGAAAGCAAAAACGGGTCAGTTCTTTCCAACCAGGAGAAATAAACGATAAGAAGGAAAAGGTAAATATAAAAAGAGCCATCTCTCGGAAGGAGGTGGCTTTTTTGTTAGGAGAAGGGATTAGCTATTAGCAGTTAGGGGTTAGCAGTTAAAAATAAAACGAATCACTAATAACAAGTACCCACAGTAATTGCTAAAAGCTAATGGCTAACTGCTAACCCCTTATCTTGCAGTTATGACGATCGCAGCACTTTATCAGTTATACCTTCAGTATCCTTCCATACAGACCGATACGCGGAAATTAAAGAAGGGTGATATCTTTTTTGCATTGAAAGGTCCTAATTTCAATGCAAATCTTTTTGCTGTAAAAGCATTGGAAGCCGGTGCCGCTTATGCTGTAATTGATGAAGCTGTAGATGTGGATGATAACAGACTTATGCTGGTAGATGATGTATTGCAGACATTACAGGCATTGGCGGGACATCACAGACAACAGTTCAGCATTCCATTTATAGCCATTACCGGCAGCAACGGAAAAACTACCACCAAAGAGCTTGTTTATACGGTACTGGCTGCTCATTTTAAAACTTTTACCACACAGGGTAATCTCAATAATCATATTGGTGTGCCATTAACATTATTGAGTATTCCTGCAGATGCAGCAATGGCCGTTATAGAAATGGGTGCCAATCACCAGAAAGAAATTGAAGGGTACTGTGTGTACACGGCCCCTACCCATGGCATCATCACCAATTGCGGAAAAGCACACCTGGAAGGATTTGGGGGGATAGAAGGCGTAAGAAAAGGGAAAGGCGAACTGTATGATTATATAAGGGCCCATCATGGAACGATATTCCGGTACAATGATTACGATTACCTGCATTCAATGAGTAAGGGAATTGAAAATATTATTGGCTATGGAACAAATGACGGATTAGTAACAGGTGATGTTGCTGCCAGTGAACCATTCCTCGAAGTGCGTATAACAAAAGGCATATCGTTTCAACAAGTAAGCACACAGCTGGTGGGTGCTTATAATTTACCCAATGTTTTATGCGCCATTGCAGTGGGTAAAGCATTTGGCGTTCCTGATGAAAAAATAAAGACCGCCATTGAATCCTATGCCCCATCGAACAGCAGATCGCAGATGGTGGAGAAAGATGGCAATCATATTATCCTCGATGCCTATAATGCCAACCCAACGAGTATGCGTGCTGCCATAGAAAATTTCGCCAAACTTCATGCAGAACAAAAAGTATTGATGCTGGGAGGTATGATGGAACTGGGTGAAGAAAGTATATCAGAGCATCAGCAGATTATAGACCTGATTGATCAGTATGCATGGAAACAGGTGGTATTGGTAGGTGGCGATTTCAGTAAACTGAATCATGCGTATACGTATTTCCAGAATTCAACCGAAGCTGCCAGCTGGTATCAGCAACAAAAATTCTCCCATACCCATTTATTGATCAAGGGATCGAGAAGCATGCAGATGGAGAAGATAGTGAGTGGTGAGTAGTGAGTTTATACGAGTATTTTGATATCAATCAACACAGGTATAACAAACCAACAAACAACCACATCATTAAACCACCCCTAACCCCGGAGGGGTTATATACACACGCATAAAACGCATTTCAATTAATAACGGTTTACAAAATGAATCATCCCTCATGCGAAGGTTTGTGACCCACACGGGGTCATAAAAAATCATCTTCCATACATTGGGCTACATTGTGTAACCCCTCCGGGGAGAGAAGATTGTTTTAAATAGCATGTTAACAAACCAACAAAAAACCACATCATTAAACCACCCCCTCACCCCGTAGGGGTTACACAATGTAGCCCGATACCCGGAGAAATGTATTACCCCGGAGGGGTTATATACACACGCATAAAACGCATTTCAATTAATAACGGTTTACAAAATGAATCATCCCTCATGCGAAGGTTTGTGACCCACACGGGGTCATAAAAAATCATCTTCCATACATTGGGCTACATTGTGTAACCCCTCCGGGGAGAGAAGATTGTTTTAAATAGCATGTTAACAAACCAACAAAAAACCACATCATTAAACCACCCCCTCACCCCGTAGGGGTTACACAATGTAGCCCGATGCCCGGAGGAATGTATTACCCCGGAGGGGTTATATACACACGCACAAAACGCATTTCAATTAATAACGGTTTACAAAATGATTCATCCGTCATGCGAAGGTTTGTGACCCACACGGGGTCATAAAAAATCATCTTCCATACATTGGGCTACATTGTGTAACCCCTCCGGGGTGAGAAGATTGTTTTAAATAGCATGTTAACAAACCAACAAAAAACCACATCATTAAACCACCCCCTCACCCCGTAGGGGTTACACAATGTAGCCCGATGCCCGGAGGAATGTATTACCCCGGAGGGGTTATATAAACACGCACAAAACGCATTTCAATTAATAACGGTTTACAAAATGATTCATCCGTCATGCGAAGGTTTGTGACCCACACGGGGTCATAAAAAATCAGCTCCCATACATTGAGCCACATTGTGTAACCCCTCCGGGGTGAGAAGATTGTTATAAATAACAGGTCAACGAACCCAATAAACAACATCGTCATTAAACCACCCCTAACCCCGGAGGGGTTACACAATGTAGCCCGATGCCCGGAGGAATGTATTACCCCGGAGGGGTTATATACACACGCATAAAACGCATTTCAATTAATAACGGTTTACAAAATGATTCATTCATCCTAAAAAATTTGTAGCCACTATACCTGAAACGATGCGAATGTACCGGATGGGTATGTTGTATTTTTATCGTTATGCTAAGATCAAATACTTATACACGCCTTCACATTCATTTTGTGTTTGCTGTGAAATACCGTGAAGCAATGATTCAATACCCATGGAATATTGCACTCCATAAATATATAGCGGGTATTTTATTAAAACTACATCATCACCCTATTTGCATCAATTCCATGCCCGACCACATTCACATATTGGCTGGCATTAACCCATCTCAATCCATCTCAGATTTAATGATAACTGTTAAAAAAGAAAGTAATCTATTCATCAACAAGAACAGGTTTACCACTAAAAAATTTCATTGGCAGGAAGGTTATGGAGCTTTTAGTGTATCGCATATGCATCTGGAAAAAATCAAAGACTATATTGTCAACCAACAGCAGCATCACGCTAAGATGTCTTTTACCAATGAATATTTAAATATTTTGAAAAAGAATCAAATAGATTATAACCCTGCGTATATCTTCCACAAACTTTTATAACGTAACTAAAGTCACGTAAGATATCAATTTCTTTTTCCATCCTTGCAGTATGAAAATGCTGCATTCTTTTTTACAAAAAACAGACTGGATATTGATCATCAGGTTATTCATGGCAATATTGTTTATTGCAATGGCTGTTATTTTTTGTGATTGGCTGCCAGCTTTGCTTGGTTTAACTATTCTGGTAACGGCTCTTATTGCACATAAAACAAAGAGTGGTTGCGGATATTCCGACTGTCGCAAATCAGCCTGAACATTTAATCGTATTTTTGCAGTACTAAATTTTATCTCATGCCTGAGAACAAGAAAAAGCCCTGGTACCTGTGGAGTGTGTTAAATAATCGCTGTCCCAGGTGCAGACAAGGAAGGATATTCAAAAGCCAGGAACCCTATAAATTCAAGACAAACGTTGATATGCATGAGGACTGTCCTGTTTGTGGACAGCCTACAGAAATTGAAGTTGGTTTTTATTATGGAACCGGGTACGTGAGTTATGCCATATCGGTGGCTTTTCTTGTGTTTACATTTATTGCCTGGAAGGTATTGATCGGTATGACTTTCTCTATTGATGATGATCGTATTTTTTACTGGATGGGAACCGCTTTTGTATTATTACTTGTTTGTCAGCCACTGATCATGCGTTTATCACGCACATTATGGTTAAGCTGGTTTGTAAAATATGATCCGAACTGGAAAGAGAATCCTATTAAAGCACCTGAGAGAGTTATTCCCGAGCAGATGAATAATTGGTAAGTTAGAAAGTTTCAAGAGGCAAGACACATGCTACAAGCATTGTCAAGTGAAATAGTAAAAGAAATATACTCCCACCACTGTGCAACTTCGTGCTTACCTCTGTGTAACTCTATGGTTAAAAAAATTTACCCAGATCAACCACAGAGATTCACAGAGGTAAACACGGAGTTGCACGGAGTTTTTTCTCAGTCCGCTGAGAGCATATTAATTGCCGCTTTTCTTTCTCCATGCATTTACCAGGGCAGCTGCTGAATCAGACAACTGTGCCTTAACCGCTACTCCTCCGCTTTTAATAAACCCAATAAAATGACAGCTATCTTTCAATGCCGCCACGTATAATGTTTTAACGATCTGTCCTTTTGAGAAACAGAAAAATTTGGTGTCGTATTCACAGTTTGGCTGATCAACAAAAGCATGATTAATTTCATTCAATGTAAAAAGATGAATTGCAGCTGTATCATTCAGTTCAAACCTCGCATACACTTTTTGATCATTGATATCAGGGAAGAAGTGCATGTCGATACTATCTACGGTTTTTAATTCCGGAAGCCTGTGCATATCGGATACGGGTGTATCTGTGGTTTCTACCGTTTCTTTATTGCCAGACTCAGTACAAGACATCATTACAATAAAGCAGATCATCATCATCAATAAATACCGCATAATTAAAATTTGATACAAAGAAATAAAAAAACCGCTCCTCCCGGAAGCGGTTTTTTAATATGATCAGGGTTGATTATTGTCCTTTAGCGGGGAATCTTGTCCAGCTAGCCAGCCAGTTAGTTGTTCCGAATGCACCTACATAGGTAGTTGTTGAAAAGAATGCATCCAGGCCGGTGAAGCTTGAACCTGTTAAGGCATCAGAACCTGTTGCAGGCAACATATTTGGAGCTGTAAGTGTGAATGGAGATGTTAACTTGATATCAGCTGCGTTGGTATATGTTTTACAACCTTCAGATTCAGCTTTGGTTTTCATATCGGCAGCCGTGAGGGTAGCAGAAGTTAAACCAGAAACCCTGTATGGACTTGCAACAGCATGTACTAAGTTATTTTTAAACTCAGAAGTACCACCTGTAACGCTATAGTCGTTAGCTGTACCATCAGACTCAATAGAGAAACCGGCTTTCTGCCATCCCATCAGGATAGAATTACGTAATACAAAACGTACGGATCTTCTCCACCTGTTACCATAGTTATGGTTAGCTGCGGTACCTGAAGCGTTATTAGGACCTACGAAAGTAAAATTGCTTAATACAGGACGAGTATAAGGAGTGGCAGTAGTACCGGAACCATCGTTATCGGCTTCAATACCGTTACCGGCATCACCATTATCAACAAAAGCCGGGTCACGTAGTGCCACACCAAACTGGATTTTACCGGTGTATCCGAAATCAAAATCAAAATCATCATCGGCTGTACCGTAAGCAACCAGGTATTTAGCGTTTACATTTCCACCAAAAAATTCATACGCATCATCATTACCATATACTACCTGGATATTTTCCAGTGTAGTTCCATTTCCTACGGCGCCTAAAGTGAGTCCATTAATTTCAGAGCCCGGGAAAGCAGCAATGCCTGCATATTCAATACGAACATATTTCATGCTGCCAGAATTATCGGCATCATTTGTACCGCCATATGGACGATCGAGACCGCCTTCAATTACGGGTGTAGAGCTTCGATTGGTTTTAGCGTTACCTAAGATAACCACACCACCCCAGTCGCCGGGGTTACGTGATCCTGCATCCATTCCTGTGGTAAATACAATGGGTTTATCAGCGGTACCGTTGGCTATAATTTTACCACCTCTTTCAATACATAAAGCACCTTTCTCTGTTTTATCACTTTTAATTACCGTACCTGGTTCAATACTCAGTGTAATGCCATTGGGTACATATACATACCCTTTAAGGGTCCATGTTTTATCCGCGGTCAGGGTTTTATTTTCTGCTAAAGAACCCCTTAGCACAGTTGCATTCGGATCAACCGGCGGCTCCACAATCGGGTCAACACTATTTTTTTTTGTACAGGCTGTCATTGTAAAAGCAGCAATTGCTACCATTGGCAGACGTGAAATTAAAAGAGAACGTATCATTTTCGTTATTTTTTATGCTGCAAAAAAACCACTGTAATGTAATGGGTATGTTACGGGAAGATTAACTAATTGTTACCACATATCAGTGAAGCAATAAAAAAAGCTCCCGAATCACCAGGAGCTTTTACATCTATCAACAAATATGAAATATTAGAAAGTATAAGAGAAGCCGAGTCCCCAGCTGGTACCAAATAAATTGCTCCACTGAATCCTGTCATCCTGGCTTTTATACCCGCGATTTTCTTTTTTCGATTCTACATTATTATAAAATATCTGTCTTGTGTTCAAGAGGTTTGCCAGATTAATTTTAATCTCACCTTTTTTCTTCAGCACTTTTTTAGACAATTGAAAATCGAGTACACTTCTTCCATTCTCATACACATCGGGAATACCAAAAGCACCCACTGTTTCTATACGCTGTCCGATTCTGTTAAACAATACAGTGCTGCTCCAGTTGGCCTTATCATCTGCATAAGTAAGACTCAGGTTTACAAGGTATGGTGATTGTCCTTGCATGGGTCTTTTAAGATCATAGGGATTAGATGCTACAGAAAGATCAACTGAAGATTTAATTAAAGAAGTATTGGCGCTGAATGTAGTGTTCTCCAGGAACTTACCTTCTCCGAGGAATGACAGTTTCTTACGCAGATCCAGTTCAATACCATATGCATAAGCATTATCCGGGTTAAAGAAAGTAATTACCTGGTATTCTAAAGATGATTCGCCCGACATACGCTGTTCAATGGGCTTACTGAAATGTTTGAAAAACACCGAAGCCGAAATAATTTCACCACTCTGCGGATAGGTTTCGAAACGCAGGTCGATATTGGTATTCTGGCTTCTTTCCAGTGCACCGTTACCACGTATGATGGCAGCTCTTACAAAATCGAAATAAGAGAAATTAGCCACTTCACGGAAATCTGGTCTTGATACAGTTCTTGAAGCTGAGAAACGCATGTTTGATTTATTATTAAAGCTGTAAATCAGGTTAACAGATGGCAGGATATCCAGGTAATCTTTTTTAATGGTTGTTTTGGTACCGCTTACGTTTCCTGTTTCTACTTCATAATTAAATGTTTCGGCACGAACACCCCAGATCAATCTCCATTTTTTATTGAACTTGTTATCAAACATCAGGTAAGAGCCAGACAGCAAAGAAGTGGCATAGTAACGGTCTGTATTATTGGTAATTTCATTCAGGTAGAACCCATTGCTGTACATATTGGCATCGTTAAACACGCGGCCAGGCGGCATGGTTAACAAAGCCGTATTAAAACTTGATGGATTGGCTTCTTCATAACGGAACGCTCTTGCAGCAAAATCGCGGATTTTATATTGAGCCAGTACACCAACTTTCAGGTTCGATATGGTGTTACCCCATTTCAATGGTTTGCTATAATCAACTTTACCACCCATTGTATTCTCATCCAACTCACTCCAGAAACGGTAAGTGTTTCTCAATGCAATGGTATAAGGAACTGATTTATCATTTACCTGTGAAATATTTTTCTGATAAGGCTGTGAGCGATAATCGGGCTGATCTTTTTTGGTAAAGGCAAAGTTCAGGTTCCATTTCAGTTTGTTGTTATTTTTACCAAGTGCATGCTCACCTTCCAGTTGTGAGCTGAAAATGGTTTTGATCATGGCAATAGATATCCTGTTTTTATTGATATACTGAAGGTCGTTAAAGTTTGAGCCTTCGCGTAAGGTGTTACCGTTTTCAAATACCCTGTTAAACAGGTTCTTTAATACCAGTTTATTTTTCCCTTTTTTATATCCTACGTTCAATAAGGCGCCTAAACTGGTATTAAACGTATAGGAAGTATCGGCATAATCAAACAAAAGGTTGGTAGTAGAAGTAGCATCGCCATATTGTTGACGATCGGTAAGCTGAATGCTTTGTGAGTTCCGGTAAGTAATGGCGCCAAGCATACCAAAAGTGGCCCCGTTTTTACCACTGATTTTTTTAGCAAAGTTGATCTGGCCGTTTAATGAAGGCAGGGCTTTAGAAATTTCATCACCATAAGTGTTATACATCAGTCTTGAAGCCTGAATTTTCTGGGCCATATCATAACTTCTCCACCTGTTGGTTGAAGGGAAAGAAGAAGGAAACCCCCTTGTACCATCATCAAAACCTAAATAATCCAGATTGCCTCTGTGACCAATATTAAAATCTTTACCGGTAGAAATACTGTTATAAGAGGAGGACAGCGCAAAGCCAAAGGCGTTTTTAAACGGAATATCTTTTGTAGTAACCTGAACAATACCACCTGAAAATTCACCGGGCATATCAGGCGTAGCGGTTTTATTGATCAGTACATTATCGATCATGTCAGAAGGTACAATATCGAAAGAGAAAGTTCTTCTATCGGGTTCGGTGCTGGGCATTACGGCACCATTGATTGTTGCTACATTATAACGGTCGTTCAATCCTCGTACAATTACATATTTATCATCCTGAACACTTGTACCTGTTACACGTTTCAATACTTCACCTACGTTACGGTCTGGAGATTTTTTGATAGATTCAGATGAGATACCATCAGACACACTGGTATTATTTTTCTGAAGGCTTAATACTGCAGAAGCCGATTCCCTGCGGGCAGGTGAAGCGGTTACCACTACTTCGTTCAGTTCCTTCCTCTGCTCATCCAGTACTATATTCAGTTCATTGGTTTGTCCGGCAGCAATTACTATTTCACTGATGGTTTTGGTTTTATAACCGATCATGGAGAAAGTAAGTTCATAGGTACCGGGGGCCAGGCGAATACTGAAACGACCTTCTACATCAGAAATCAGGTTTATTTTTTTAGCGGCATTGAAGATGGCCACACCAGTAATCGTTTCATTGTTGGAGCCAGAAGCAACTTTTCCGGTTAAGGTACCTGTTTGGGCAAATACAGCAGTAAAGAAAAAGAGCGCAAGCAGGGTCGAAATAATAGATTTCACAGTGTTTATTTTGCCGCAAAAGTATTTCGGCAATGTTACCATTATGTTACGTCAATGTTAAGGGAATATTACCTGAGGGGGATATTTAATTACTGCCGTGGTTTTTTGATTCGTTTTCTGGTATATAGCTACTATACATCTGTAATTATATCGAACCCTTTAAAACTACCTACAATAGCCAAACCTGTTACCCGCTTAGCTGTTTGCTTATTTTTTACTTTTTCTGCTATCTGATTTAGCGTAGAACCTGAACCTACTGCGTCATCAATCAGGAGTAGATGTTCAAATGATCTTTTTTCTGTTACTGCAAAACTACCGGAAGCATTGTCAATACGCTCCTGCAATTTAGACAATGATTTTTGGGGTACAGGGATCAACCCACTCAGTTTTTTAATAGCAATTACCGGAACGGGTAGTTTTAATCCGCCAGACAATACCTTCATTAATTGTACTTCTCTTCTCACCGTTGGCGGGATAAACCCAACCGCATCTACTTTATGATTGTTTATAAAATCAGTAATTCGGGGTTTCGTTTCTTCAATTAATTGCCTCATCAGTGGCAGGCTCTGACCCTGCTTTGCATAATGCAAAAGTGTGCCCAGTCTTGTTTTACCAAAACGTTCAATCGCATAAAAATCCAGGTAATGTAGATCATCCAGCCAGATATTTTTATATCCCTTGGTACCGGTAAGTTTTTCCATTCCATTAATCGTTCCATCTGCTTTGTAATAAGCATCATATTTTATCCGTGTCTTTTGATATTCGATGAAAGTTTTGGCTATCGGTTCTTTCCGCTGATTGCACCAATGTATGAAAGCTTCGGCCCCATCCAGCAAATTACCGGTAGGCGTTATTTGTAACCAATGACTTTTAAGATAACTCCGTTCCTCCTCTGAAAAAATTGTATCAAGTTCTTTGTTATTGAATTTTGCTGGCGCAGAAAAAATGCGATACACCGTTTTGGGTGTACGCCCCATTTTTTGAACATGACCTTCAGAAAGCAGTTGGTTGAGTGCTATATGAACCATCTGCTTAGACGCACCGGTTTTTTCCGTCAACTCATGCACTGCCCATTCAGCATTCTCTTTGAATAACTCCAGTATTTTTTCTTTTATAGTCATTTTACTATTTACTGTCAATAGTCAAATATACTTAATATTTTACTATTGACAGTAAATAGTAAAATAGCATATTCTTAAAAGAGGGTATATACAGAAAAGTGAATCAACAAAAATGCCTGTAAATCGTTAATTTACAGGCATTTAAATAATGAGCATTAACTTTTGGAAAGCTCCGAAACTTTCCAAAAGTTGTACTGAGGCCAGCTAATCATTCTTCTACGCAGAACGTTGTCTGCGATACCCCCTCATCTATATAAACACCTAAAGCATATCAACTACAGACTTTGTTTATTACTGCATCAAAATTAGCTACGATATCTTTCTTTTTCGTTCAAACTGTTACTGTAAACGCTGTGTACTATAATGTAAACCAATGAATTGTATTGTAAAATCGCCTTTTTAGTCCATTTTTAAGTGTATAGTACCATGAGAGTACAGTATGAGTACTGTAATACTAGGTGGAGAGTAGATAGAGACTACCTGAATATAAGGCGGAGAGCATGTAGAGAATACCCGGGTATTGGGAGAAATGTGCCACAGTATTTTATATGTCTCTGCTTTATGATGAGTGCTCCGATAACAACCCTGCCACTAATCGGAGCTCGGCCTTCCTTACCGGAAAACAGCTTATCCTAATGTGGAACTATCCCATCCCATGGAATAGCTTTGCCCATTTTTACCCAACGGTTTTCCCTGCTTAATTTTTGTTCAAAAGGAGTCTCAAAACCCAACAATATTAACTGGTTCGGACTAACATAAGCAGGAACACCTGCATGCTTTTTGCTGCCTTTTCTCCTTTTTCCTTGCATCCGTTAAACGTTTATTCCTTTCAAAGTTAATCGCACTATGGATTTTATGGCTATTGAGCAAACCCTAATTAAACCACTTTAGCATTTTAGTCATACCTCAACGGGTTAAATACTTAAATTAACCGAGCTAGGTTATTGTTACTATTTTGCGGAATTTCTTAGTTTTTGCCTTTTTATATTTACCCACCCAATAAATAAAACCTGTTACCGGCAAGCTAGCGACGATTAATGCCAAGAAAAAAAGCGCAATCCTTCCAGGTAAATGAAAAATAGCTCCGGTATGAATATCATAATTCATTCTTCTGATGTAATCAGCTGCCGCTTTCGCATCCTGATATTTTCCCCAAACGTAAGCGCCGGGAATCTCTTGCCCTGTGTATTGATTAAAATAACGGAAGTCTGATTTATAAATTGTACCCTTCTCCGGATTGCCTCGCAGCAGGATGGAGCCGTTTTCATTAGACGGTAATACAAATATCATAGTCGCATATTTATGATAAAAATCGGGCCATACTTTTTCCCATACGCGATCAATAGCAACAGGCTTTTTAGCTGACAGAAGGGTTACTTCGGAAAGCGGTGGTTTTTGCTTTATAATAGAATGATCAGCACCCGTTGACTTGTATACCAATCCTGCAAAATCTTCAAAAGCAAACATCAGCCCAGTAAGAGCAGTAAATAAGACGAACCAACTGATATAAAAACCCAGTACTTTATGCAGGTCATAATTTAGCCGTTTGGGGTGTGCGCACCACATGATCTTAAATCCATGTTTCGCAGTTTGTTTATTTTTGGGCCACCACAGAATGATGCCACTGACAAGCAGCAAAATAAAAATAACCGTACTCCACCGGATAATCTCGTGTCCATAAGGAATTAACAAAGTGCGATGAAGCTGAAGTACTACACTTAGAAAATCTTTCTCATTGTTACGCAGCTTTAAGATGTTGCCATTATAAGGGTTGATGAAAACGGAATAACTGTATGCTTCTTTTTTAGAAAACAGCACCATTACTGCCTTATTTTTAGCTTCATAGTAAATTCTTTGCGGTACTTTTCCGGGTAAACTGTTCTCAGCAATCTGCTGAATATGGGAAGGTGGTAAAAGGGGTTTGTTGACTTCCTGAACCACCCGGTAAGGCTGAAAACTTTGGAGTTCCGGCGCGAAACAGTAAATAGCACCTGTTATACCTAATATGAATACCACTAACCCTGTAGAAAGGCCAAGCCACAGATGAATCTTACTTACTGTTTTTTTCCACTTCATGCCTAACTATTGCTTAAATACATAATCCCGGCAAGCCGGGATTATGAAAAGAGTGAATAAATAAAGCAATTACAGCTTTACATTTAAGGTTAAGCGGTAGGCTGCACCTTTTCCTTTAGTATAGCTATCATTAAAAGCGCCATATTGCGAACGAGCTGTAAAATAATTTTCATTCAGCATATTTTCAATACCCAGGTTGAGTGAAGTGCTTTCATTAAAATTATATCCAATGGATGAATTCAGGATCGCATAAGATTTTACAGGTGCTTTGAATGGGTTATAAGAGCCACTACTGTTACGGGCAAAGCGATCTCTGTTCATAATTTTGGTGTACTGCAATAATACGTTTAGTTTTCCCGGTATTATAGCATAATCTGCATAACCCGTTAACTTCGGGGGTGCTATCCGTTGGCCTGGCAAATATTCATCTTTTAAACCATCATATTTACCATCATTATCTGCATCCAGCCTTCCTTCCACATACGTATAGGTAAGACCTGTTTGCAGGCTCTTTAACACCTGTACGTCTACTGCTAACTCGTAGCCCCATATACGTTCGGGCGTTCTTACCACTACAAAAATACCGTTTTGAAATACGCTGTTGGCGCCCAAACTGGACTTGCTGATATAGCCTGTTGCTTCAAATCGAATATTCTTGAGCTTACTCACAAAACCTGCTTCATAATTGTCAATGACCACTGCTTCCGTATTAATCTTTGTAATCTCATTCACTCTTGCAGCTCGCAGTGCAAGACCAATATCAGAAACACTAAATCCTTGAGAAAAGCTCAGGTAAGGCGAAAAGTAGTCAGATAAATTATAACGAAGTCCAATATTTGATACAAGGGTATTGTATTTTAAATCTCCACCCTTCACATTCATGGAAGGTGTTATTACACCGGTAGAGGTATTGCGAGTGGGTAGAGTAGCATAATCATTCACGCCAATATTGACTTTTTCATAACGAATCCCGCCTTTCATCACCAGTTTGTCGAATAAGGTAAATTTAGTTTGTACGAAAGGTGCTAAGTTTAACATGTTCATTTCTGGCACCCATGTACGTCCATCAACCAGGGGCTGTGAGGTTTTATCTCGTTGGGCATCCAGACCGTAAGTGAAGTTGGCTTCCAACTTTTTCAGAACTAACGGTGTATTAAACACAACTCTGACTCCATTTTTTTTAGACAGTATTCGGGAGACGCCACCATCCACAAAAGTTTCTGAGTAGAAAAAGATATTGTCTACACTTTGATAATATACATCTGCATCATAGCGTGTATTGGCTATACCGGTATTTCCGGAGAATTGAATACTTAGATTGTGATTGCCTTTCACACCCTGAGGTACTCCTTTGTTCTCACCTAATTTCGCTGTGGTTTTTTTATCTGTTTTATAGTCACCGTTTACGGTTATATAGTTGGTTGGTTGGCGACTGCTGTAAAAATTGTAGGTGGCTTGTACTTTGTGGTTGTTATTGAATTCATATCCTAGTTTTGTAAAGGCATTGTAAGAATCAGTTTCCCCTAATCCGTATACGGGTGGAAGTACATCTCCTTCGGCATCTTTATGTTCCCCTGTTTGCTCATATACGCCACTTACAGCATAGCTGAACTTCCCTTTATCACCATAAATCATTTGGCTGATACGAGCCCCCATACTGTTGGAGCTTTTTACCAGTGAACCAGTCATACCTATTGATGTGTGACTGTTTATTAATCTGGTGGTTCTCGGATTCCGGGTAAGATAATTAATCAATCCACCGGCTGCACCATTACCATAGATAGCTGTGGCACCTTTAACTACCTCAATTCTCTCAATAACAGCCGGATCGAGTGCCCTAAGATCCATCGCTCCATTACGCAATGGGGTGGATTGCGGTACGCCATCCACCATAATTAAAAGACTGCGTCCACGTAAAGTTTGTCCGAAATTTGAACTCAACCCGGTACTTGGTGCAAGACCTGAAATCCGGTTTTCAAGGATGTCGCCCAGATTGGTTGTGATGTTAATGTTTTGCTGCAATGTTTTTAAGCTCATGATAGACACAGATGATGGGACTTCATCTATAGTTTCCTTAGTTCTACCGGCAGACACAATTACTTCTGAAAGCTGTGTCTGCGCATCTGAAAGCCGGATTGTAATATCCGATGTTATATTGGCAGATACTATAATCCTCTTTTCCAAAGACTGAAAGCCAATGCTGGAAACCTCCAAAACATAATCACCCGGCTGAATTTTATCAATAATAAAAGATCCTTCGTTGTTGGTTAAGGTATTTTTTCTTGTTCCTTTTATTCGAACAGTGGCAGAAACCACAGGTTTATTACTATTGGTTACAATAATACCCTTGATAGCTCCAAGTGTAGATTCATTTTGTGCAAATCCATGATACGCACAGATTAGCAGGTATAAAGCCAGAAAAAGTCTTGTCTTCATTCGTAAGTTTAATTTGGCTGCAAAATCAGATTCGTTATTCTCGATTGCTGTCAGAATCGGGAAATCGTATTACGATAAGCGAAATTTTCTGCCAACTGTTAGGATTCCAAGTTTTCCATCAATCCATAAATAAATTTGACATTTCTGAAATCTTTCCGATTACAGTTAATCTGCAATAGATGGGATGTTCTTTCGTTTTATTTTGTTTAATCCTGTTCAGAAAGAAAAGTATAGTATAAGTATTTAGAGTAGTTAAATTAAAAGTTTCCATGGTTTACAAATTGAGAGTCACAGAAGATAAGGGATGCAATGTTCATAACCAACCCTACTTTTTTTGCAAATCATTGTCTCCATATTCGAAAATGGATAGACAATAATTTAGATAAATGATTCTGGAGTGGATTGAGGGTAGTATCAGAAACAAAGAAACCACATGAAATATGGTTTTATGACGTTTTGAACTACGTTGAATAATGAATTTGCAGAGAGGAAGGGATTCGAACCCTCGATACGGTTTCCCGTATACACACTTTCCAGGCGTGCTCCTTCAACCACTCGGACACCTCTCTGTATATTTAAATTTAAAGCGAGAAGTGGAAAGCTTGCTCCTTCAATCCGCCTCAGACGGGAACACTTCTCTGTTTTAAAGGATTGCAAAAGTAATGTTTAGCCCCTCAGCTTCCGAATATTTTTTGAGCATTTGCTGTGGTGATGGCCGCCAGCTCCTCAAGACTTATTTTTTTAATTTCTGCCAGTTTTTTGGCCACTTCTATCATATAACTGCTCTCATTCCGCTTTCCGCGGTAAGGTACCGGACTAAGGTAAGGCGCATCGGTCTCCAGTACCATATGTTCGGTACCTATTTTATCCAGTGCCTCAGGTAATCCGGCATTTTTATAGGTAAGCACACCTCCTATACCCAGCATAAAACCCATTGCCACAATCTGTTTTGCCGATTCATAGCTCCCGCTGAAACAGTGAAATATACCTTTCAAACCCTTGACTGCATAGGGTTTTACCATATCAATGGTTTCCTGCATGGCATTACGGGTATGTATTACGATCGGCATTTTTCGCTCCAGTGCCCAATCCATCTGTAATGCAAAAGCCATTCTTTGTTCCGTGGCAAAAGTCTTGTCCCAGTAAAAATCGAGTCCAATCTCCCCTACTGCCACAAAATATCTTTTATTCAGCCATTCCAGTACAATTGCCAGCTCTGCCTCTGCTTTTTCATTTACGGAACAAGGATGTAATCCCATCATGGCATAACAAACGCCCGGGTTAGCCGCTTCCAGCGCCAGCATTGCGTCAATAACTTCACTATCAATAGCGGGCAGGTAAAACTTTTCTATGCCCACTGCGCGGGCCCGGTTAATAATCTCCTGGTTTTCAGTACCAAATTCAGTCGAATACAAATGACAATGCGTATCAATCAATACCATAACACAAAATTGCTGATAAATACTGATAAGCTCCATGAAACATACTTATTTACCTTTTTTTCATGGGTAGAAAATAAAATGAAATGATTTCTCGTTATTAGTCAACAAACCCTAAAAAGATCAACAGGCGATCAAAAGATTCATTCCGACCAGAGTCGGAAAAGATTGTTTTCATAGGGTACGGATTAAAGCAGAGCCAGAGTTTCTACTCTGGCTATTTTTTTGAGGCAGCTTAATTGCAATTAAATACGATCAAATACATACCCTTCTCTGCTAAAATGTTTTAAAACTGCCGGTAATGCCACCGACATCCTTTCCCAGGCTTTTTCACTATCATGAAACAATACAATAGAGCCGGGTTTTGTATGATACAATACATACGATAAACACGCCTGTGCTGTAAGGTTGGTATCAAAATCGGCGCTCAGCACATCCCACATCATAATCTTCATTCCCTTCTCCCGCAAAAGTTTTATCTGCGATCTTTTAATTCTGCCATAAGGAGGTCTGAATAAATCAGATTGAATATATGTTGCAGCCGTCATTGTATCTGTTACATAATCTTCATCTGTTGTTTTCCATCCATTAACATGTTCATGCGTATGATTACCAACTGTATGTCCTTCAGCTAATATCCGTTGGTAAATAGCAGGTTGAGCAGCCACATTTTTACCAATACAGAAAAAGCTGGCTTTTGCACCATATTCCGCAAGCCGATCAAGTACAAAAGGCGTTGCAACAGGGTGTGGACCATCATCGAAACTGAGATAGATTTTTTTCTCCTCTGCCGGCATGCGCCAGACCAGCGAAGGATATAATGCCCTTAACCACCACGGTGTTTTGGTGAGATACATAGGACAAAGATACGAGCTACAAGCAGCAAGCCACAAGCTACAAGTGAATTCTTCCACATCTTAATGCTTGCAGCCTGTAGCTTGTGGCTTGTAGCTTTCTCCTCACTATCTTTGCCCTATGAACAGAAAAGTACGTGTACGTTTTGCCCCATCGCCTACAGGTGGGCTCCATTTGGGTGGTGTGAGAACCGTTTTGTTTAATTATTTATTTGCCAAACAACAGGGTGGCGATTTTATCCTGCGAATTGAAGATACAGACCAGACCCGCTTTGTGCCCGGTGCAGAAGAATATATTTTTCAGACCCTTGAATGGTGCGGACTGGTTCCGGATGAAAGCCCGAAACATGGCGGACCATTTGCTCCTTACAGACAGAGTGAAAGAAAAGAGATGTACAGGCAATATGCAGCGCAACTGGTAAAAGATGGTTTTGCCTATTACGCATTTGATACACCTGCTGAACTCGAAGCAATGAGGGTTGATTTCAAAACAACTGAAAACCCCTCTCCCCAATACAACCAACATATACGAACCAAAATGCGTAATTCTCTTACGCTGGACAACGATGAAGTAAAACGCCTCATCACTGAAGGAATACCTTATGTGATCCGCATAAAAATGCCGGAGAATGAAACAGTAAGTTTTACAGATATGATTCGCGGAGAAGTGAGTTTTCATACTTCACAGGTAGATGATAAAGTATTATTGAAAGCTGACGGAATGCCCACTTATCATTTAGCAGTAGTAGTTGATGATTACCTGATGCAGATATCGCATGCCTTCCGCGGAGAAGAATGGTTGCCTTCTGCACCTGTTCATTTATTACTATGGAAATACCTGGGTTGGATAGACAGTATGCCACAATGGGCACACCTGCCACTTATACTTAAACCTGATGGCAATGGTAAGCTCAGTAAACGTGATGGCGACCGATTAGGCTTCCCCGTTTTTGCAATGGATTGGACCGACCCAAAAACCGATGAAACTACCATCGGCTTTAAAGAAAGAGGATTCTTACCGGAGGCTTTTGTTAACCTCCTTGCCATGCTGGGCTGGAACGATGGCACCGATCAGGAACTGTTTACACTAAATGAGCTGATCCGGAAATTTTCGATGGATCGTGTACATAAAGGCGGTGCAAAATTCGATTATGAAAAAGCAAAATGGTTTAACCATGAGTGGATCAAACAATCGGATACAGCAACGCTGGCTCCTGTAGTGCAAGTGCTGTTAGCAGAAAAAAATATTACTGTAACCAATACCAAACTGCTTCATACAGTAATTAACCTGGTTAAAGAACGTTGTACTTTATTACCTGATTTTGTACCGCAGGGTATTTTCTTTTTTGAAGCACCTGTACAGGTTGATACAGATTCCATCAAACCCAAATGGGATGATAAGAAAAACCTGTTTTTTACAGAGCTTATTCGCGCCTATGAACTCAGCACACTTTGGAAAGCTGGTGATCTTGAAAAAGAATTTAAAGAACTCGCTGCTGCCAACCAGCTAAAACCCGGCGAACTGATGTTACCCTTACGCATAATGCTGGTGGGTGGCAAATTCGGGCCCGGTGTTTTTGATATTGCTGCTTTAATTGGAAAAGAAGATACGGTAGGACGGATTAAGCATACACTTTCGTTACTGGCTTAGTAGATAATTTATTGCCACTGTCCAAAGGACTCCCAAGGAGAAGGCACAGAAATACACAGCATCATTCAGTACTTTTCTGCGTATTCAGTGGCAATACTCTCACTCATTAACAGGATCATTTGTATCTTTCTGCAAACAACCTGCATGAAGAATACCCTAAAACTATTATATCTTTTAGCACTCATTCGTTTTATACTTCCTTTTCTCCTCGTTCATCCTTTTTATGAATTACATCGCGATGAATACCTCTACCTCGCTGAAGGCAACCATGTAGCCTGGGGTTTTTTGGAAGTTCCTCCCATGTTGTCCTTCATGGCATGGGTTAGTAATATATTTGGCACCTCTATTTTCTGGGTGAAGTTCTGGCCGGCACTCATTGGCTCCTGCACATTTATATTGATGGGCAGAATTATTCTTTCATTAGGCGGTCGAGCATTTGCCATTATCCTTGCTTTTCTTCCATTTATATTTACAGGTTATATCCGTTTGTTCTATTATTTCCATCCAAATTTTCTCGATGTATTTTTCTGGACACTCAATGCATATGCACTGATTCGTTTTATACAAACATCAAAAAACGCCTGGTTGTATGTATTTGGCATCAGTGTAGGATTAGGCATGTTAAGCAAATATTCTGTAGCCTTTTATACCCTGAGCCTTGTTGCAGCTTTATTATTGACAAAAGACAGAAAGGTTTTTTTGAACAAACATCTTTATTTCGCCGCTGCTCTTGCTTTACTCATCATGTTACCCAATATTCTCTGGCAATACAACCATCATTTTCCATTGATTGCACATATGGAAGAATTAAAAGAGGAACAACTTCAGTTTATTGACCCTGCAGCATTTCTTACCGATCAGTTAATGATGTTCCTGCCCTGTGTATTCATCTGGCTGGCTGGCTTGTATTTTACGGCGTTTACCCGCGAAGGGAAACCATATCGCATGATGGCATTTACTTACCTCTTTGTAATAGCGCTGCTTACCTATATGAATGGAAAAAGTTACTACGCAGCGGGGGCCTATCCAATACTTTTTGCTTTTGGTGCATTTTATCTCGAAAAAATTACTGCTACAAAAGCAAAGCTGCTCCGGTATGTTTTTGTGCTGATACCTGTTATACTTGGATCTCTGATTATGCCATTGTTATTACCCATGATGAAACCACAGGAACTGGCAAAATGGTACCAGGCAAAAGGTATTGATAAAACCGGCAGTTTTAAATGGGAGGATCAACAATATCATCCCTTGCCACAGGACTTTGCTGATATGATTGGTTGGCGCGAGTTGGCGGAAAAAACAGCAGCCGTATATAAAAGTTTACCCGACAGCCAGCGACAAAAAACAATGATTTATTGTCGTGGTTATTATACAGCAGGTGCTTTAAACTATCATGCCAAATCGTTGGGATTACCGGAAGTGTACAGCGACAATGCTTCTTTTCTTTTCTGGATGCCCAAAAAATATACTTTCAAACACCTGATACTGGTAGGAAAACGAATGCCCGATACTGATGATATCGTTTTCCAGCAGTTTGAAAAAGTAGCCATCAAAGATTCTATTCATTATCCCCTGTTTCGTGAAACAGGAACAAAAATTATGCTCTTTGAAAATGGAAACGATTCTTTACAAACCATTACAGAACGGGGCGTAGCAGCATTGAAAGCGCGTTTTCAACGAAAATGATCCTTATTTTTGCTGACTAAATCGATTGCATGGTTAATACAAAACGTCCTGTTCGGGTATTGGTGGCCAAAGTTGGATTAGATGGTCATGACCGTGGCGCCAAAGTAATTGCAACAGCATTACGCGATGCAGGTATGGAAGTAATTTATACCGGTCTTCGCCAGACACCGGAAATGGTGGTGAATGCTGCTCTGCAGGAAGATGTTGATGCAATTGGTATCAGCATATTAAGCGGCGCTCATATGACCGTATTTCCGAAAGTGATTCAACTATTGAAAGAAAAAGAAATGAATGATGTATTACTCACCGGTGGTGGCATTATTCCTGAAGATGATATGAAAGCTCTGAATGAAATGGGTGTGGGTAAACTGTTTGCGCCGGGTACTGCTACGGTGGAGATTGCAAATTATATTACGGAGTGGGTGCGTGTGAACAGAGTGTTCTGATCTTATCTTTAGTTTACCCCCTTAATATTTTGAAATTGCATTTGCCAATGTGATAAACGGTTTTGCAATTTTGCCTATTGGCCTATTTTGAATTATTTAAAAGAAATGACCTGACTGAAAAAAGGGTTTCATAAATTTATTAGTTACTGGAATCATTTTTACAGATGTACTATGAAAGGAATTATTACAGACTATAAAGAAGAAAAAGGATTTGGTTTCTTAAAAGACGAAAATGAAGAAACTCGCTTTTTTCATATTAGTGCTTTAAGTGATAAAGATAAATTTCTAAGCAACTTGACAGATTACTATTTTACAGACTGGGAAGACCGAAAGTGTTATGTAGTAAATTTTACTCCCGGTGAAAACAACAAAGGATTTAATGCAACAAATATTATTCTGACAAATCAAATTTTCAATGACAAGACTTTAAACAATTCCTTTGAAGCTTTGATTACAGATTTTAAATACTTTTCAGAAACTCTTACAAGAATTGTTTCGGGTATTAAAAACAAAAGTTCTATCCCGTTTGGTTCTTCAAGAGGTGGACATGGTACATATAGAATTGGATATCCAGAAGCTTTTCGAGAACTTAATATTCACTTTCGTAGAATTGATGACATTGGTTGGGGAACAATTGAAGTAAGGGATTTGGTTTTGAATATTAATGATAGAAGTAAAATTACAATAGTCCGGTAGTTTTTTTATTGTCTCAAAAAGGGAAATTGTGAATAAGAATGAGGGTGTAGAAAAAGAAATACACATGTAGGTTATAAAAAGAAAAAAGGCAGTAAGATGTTTTGTGAAGAACA
>JBMOKQ010000054.1:0-7034 GCA_049324295.1 Bacteroidota bacterium | reverse complement strand
CTACTTTTCGCAGTACCAAAGGAGGGATCAAATTGCATACTCAATTGGATATTAAGACAGCCATCCCCGAATTTATCTTATTTACTACCGCATCAGTGCATGATGTAAATATGCTGGATGTTATTTCGTATCCCATTGAGCAACCCCATATTGTCGATTAAGATGCGGGATAAGAACTTTGCCTGATGGAAAATAAAAATCATCGAAAGTCAGATCAGATGCGCCATCATATAGATCTATGTAGCAAAAGCGGATTAAGCGTTGCTGAATACTGTTTACAAAACGGGATAGTAAAATCAGGTTACTATTATTGGTCAAAGAAACTTCAGGGAGAAAATAAAGCTCCTGGATTTACAGCAATAAGCATTGCAAAAAGGGCATCTGTAGAAATTACTTATCCCAATGGGGTGGAACTTTGTTTTACCGGCGAAATAAACGTAGCTACCATAAAAGCATTGGTATGCTGCATTTGAGTCCAGGTTGCCGCTACTTTTATTACAATGGTATTGCCGACATGCGCAAAGGTGCTTATAGTTTAAGCGGACTGGTTCGCAATGAAATGAACCGTGATGTGCTCAGCGGTGATGTATTTATTTTCATAGGCAAAAGAGCAAACAAAATAAAGTTACTGCAATGGGATAATGACGGCTTCGCCTTGTACGAAAAAGGGTTGGAGCGTGGCAGTTTTGAGCGACTTGTAACAAATGAGGAAGGTCATTACAACATCACCGCACAACAACTGCAATATATTTTGCAGGGCGTGGTATTAAAAAGTATTCGGCACAGAAAAAGATTTTCATTAACCGCCACTACGGCATAATGTTTGCTGCTAAAGTACACATCGAAACAACCCTTACACATACCGATTACAAAGCACTTTACGAGCAATCTCAGCTACAAATACAATCGCTTCAATTGCAGTTAGCTGAGCTTAAAAAAATGATTTTCGGCAGTAAGGGAGAAAAATTTATAGTATCCTCCCACACCGGTATGGTGCAACCAGATCTGTTCCCTGATAATAAATTGGGTGAACATACAGTAGTAAAAACCACGCTGATAAAATCATTTGAAAAAAAACAAACCACACTCACCATAAAACATCCCGGCCGTAATCCATTGCCGGATACGCTTCGCCGTGAGGTGATCACTTTACAGCCTGATGAAGACGTAAGTACTTTACAGCCAGTAAGCAAAGAAGTGACCGAGCAGTTGGAGTATCAGCCCGGTGAACTGTTTGTAAAACAATTTGTACGTCCGGAGTATATAAAGCCCTCCGCAGACGGGTTAACAGCCAAACGGGTGATAGCACCATTACCAGCCGTTCCATTAGAAAAATCTATTGCAGGTGCCTCATTGCTTACTCATTTGCTGGTGAGCAAATTTGTAGATCATCAGCCAGTATATCGCCAACTTGAAATCTTTAAAAGACAAAATGTCACGATGAATCACAGCACGGTATCGGGCTGGATGAAAGGGGCTGTTGCGCTGATAGAACCTGTATACAACCTGCATTGCAAAGAGGTTTTAAATACCAGCTATCTCAATGCAGATGAGACAACCATCAAGGTGCTGGACAAAGATAAGAAAGGAACTACCCATAAAGGATTTTACTGGGTGTACTACAATACGCAACAAAAATCAGTGTTGTTCGATTATCAGCCTGGCAGAGGAGCATTGTATCCCAAGGCAATGCTGCATAACTTTAAAGGCTATCTGCAAACAGATGGCTATGATGCTTATGAAACCTTTGATAAGATAGAAGGCGTAACTACCCTGTGTTGCTGGGCACATGCCAGGAGAAAATTTTATGAAGCCAAAGAGTATGATAATGCCAATGCAGAAAAGGTATTAGACCAAATACAGCAGTTGTACCAAATAGAATCGCATTGCAGGGAACAAAACTTTGCTCCTGAGCAAATCAAAAACCACCGGCAGCAGCAAACTGTACCCATATTAAAAACATTAGAGCAAATATTGAAAGCGTTGCTTACAAAAACATTGCCGGGGAGCCCGATGGGTAAGGCAATCGCCTATACATTAAAGCGATGGGCTAAGCTATGCCTGTTTACCACTGATGGCATTTTGCAGATAGACAATAACCTGATCGAAAACAGCATACGCCCTGTGGCACTGGGACGCAAAAACTATTTATTCGCAGGAAGCCATGAAAGAGCACAGGATGCTGCCATCTTGTATAGTTTGTTTGCTACATGCAGACTACACAACACTAACCCCGAAAAGTGGTTAACCCACCTGTTTGAAAACATCAACAGTACTCCTGTGCAAGACCTACATCTATTGCTACCGCAAAATTATGCAGCAGATTTTACTAAACAATGATGGGGTTCGCCAATGGGATACTCTTTGTCCAGCACCTTGATGGTTGTCTCATCTGCATTGAGGTAGCTGGTATTTAAAACCTCTTTGCAATGCAGATTGTATACAGGTTCTATCAGCGCAACAGCCTCTTTTATCCAGCCCGATACTGTGCTGTGATTAATAGTAGATACAAGTAAACAAGTTATTTCAACAATATGGGTACTAAATTCTTTAAAAATATATTATTAATTACGGCAATGCAATTTCTTTTCGCAGGCAGCTGTAATAAAGATGGTTCAAGACCCTGCCGAAACGCACCCTACGCTTTTGACGTTACAAGTGTATTCACACCACAAAAAGAAACATACAATGTTAATGATACAATATTTTTTACATCAACTCTTTCAAAATCTCTCGTAAATACAATTTCAAATCAACAAATTGATTACTCAAATAGTGTAGGCATTGGAGGAGATATTGGCATTGTATTTCCTGACCCGGTAAGCTTACAAAATAAACCTGCAAAAGATAGCTTTGATTTTATTTCATTGAATGGCAATTTTATACCAAGACCAATAAATCAAAATCAAGGCATAAATACCGTATATACTGAACATGCAAACTATTATATTTTCAAAGGCGGAATTATTTGCAAAAAAAAGGGGATATATGCAATTTCAGTTGATAATTTAATCTCTCAGGGTTTAATAGGGAAAAACTGTGCAAATGCTAATTTCCATATGCTTGTTACTAATAATGATAAGCATATCAACTTGTATCAGGTTATTCTGGGTATTACTCTAGATCAGCACAGCATTGACAAAATATATTGCTTTCGCGTACAATAATTACTCATAAATAAGGTTTTACAACCTATCAAAGCTTCAATACCCTACGCCACGATGTTTGCTCTATACATACATTTAAGGATCGATTATTGTTGCAAAATGGAAATGTACAACAAATTCAAGTAAACCAGTTATTCAATGAATATAACTATTAAACTTTTAAAAATTGTCTTATTCATTACAATGACACAGTGTTTATTGTCAATCAGTTGTAATAAAGATAGTTCAAGGCCTTGCTCAATGGTTACGCCATATAGTTTTAATGTAACGAGTGAGTTTAGTCCTCAAAAGGAAATTTATAATGTAGGAGATACGGTTTATCTAACATCAACTTTCCCCAAAAAATTAACTAATCTAATATCTAATCAACAGCTGCAATATACCAATAGTATTGGAGTTGGCGGAAATATTTCTTTTTCTATGCTTGACACAATAAATAAGCAAGTTGAATATGCTTTAAATAAATTTAATGTAAAGGACTTACTTGGAAATACTACTGAATTACAAAATTCCACAACAAAAAATGCTGGTAAGAATATATTATTTTATGAATCAGATATAAAGTATGAATTTAAGATCGCAATCATATTAAACCAAAAAGGTCTTTATATGATTGGAGTAACAGACTTAAGTAGTCAGGGCTTGCGAGGTCAAAATTGCACAAATGCAGGCTTTAATATGACTGTAACCAACACAAATAAAAATTTACATTTGTTTCAGTATGCCTTAGGTTATACGCCTGATGCTTTATTACAGAAATATATCTATTGTTTTAGGGTGCAATAAGATTACAAGAAATTTGTCTGTATCAAACTTTTGTCAAGTTTTTTAAGGAGCTAAGGCAGATGACAACCTGCTTTTAAAGTGAAAGTTTGAATAATAATTGATTAGCGTATTTATACCCATTCACTTGAGAGAGTGTGAATTCTTTTCATTGTACTATCTTGTACATCTGAATGTAAGATATATGGGTAAGTATTTTTTTTTAATACTGGTATTTGGTTTAACGAATCAGTTTGGTATGTCGCAGCAGCAACCTGATCGTATATATATGGAAGGCATCAGAACCGTAAAACTATTCCAGCAAAACGATCAGCAATCCATACCATTAATCAGGCTGGGTAGTGCCGATCAGCTGGAACTGCATTTCGATGATATGGCCGCTTATCCGCGGAACTTCTTTTACACCTACCAGTTATGTAATGCCGACTGGTCGCCGGCCCTGTTAAATCCCTTCGATTATATCCGCGGCTTTGTACAGAACCGGTTGTCGCAATACCGTGCATCGTCAATAGCCCTTACACGTTATGTTCACTACCAGGCATTATTACCCGACAGGAGCGCTATACCCACAAAAAGTGGTAATTACCTGTTAAAAGTATTTTTAGATGGAGATACTTCTAAACTCGCATTTACCAAACGTATTATGGTGGTAGATGATAAGGTAAATATTGGAGCCAGAATAACACAACCATTTAACAATAGTCTTATACGCACTCATCAAAAAATACAGGTAACTGTGGCAACAAAGGATTTAAACATAATGAGTCCACAGCAACAAACCAAACTTGTTATCATTCAAAATAACCGATGGGATGATGCGGCAACCGGATTACAACCTGCCTTTATTCGTAACAATGTATTGGAGTATAATGGCGAACGAGATGCTTTGTTCCCGGCAGGTAAAGAATATCGTTGGGCAGATTTGCGCAGTTTTCGTTTTTCAAGTGACCGTATCGAACGCATCGATAAAAACATACAACCCAATCATATTTATATTAAACCCGATCTTGTTAGAAATGATTTGCGTTATGCTTTTTTCAATGACAGAAACGGATGGAATGAAATAAATACAACAGAGTCTATCAATCCATGGTGGCAGGGCGATTATGCTTATGTTGATTTTATTCTGTTACCACCCAATGCAAAACCTTTTGCAGGAAAAGATGTGTTTATTACCGGTGAGTTTACAGGTAACCAGGCGGATGATAGTTCATTGATGGAATTTGATGCCGCAAAAGGAATCTATAAAAAAACACTTTTCCTAAAACAGGGCTATTATAGTTACAATTATGTAACAAAAGATAAAAACCGTACCGGAGCAAAATCTGATCCTGCATTAACGGAAGGAAATTATTGGGAAACAGAAAATGAGTACCTTATATTATTCTATTTCCGTCCATTGAGCAGCCGGCACGATGAGCTGGTAGGTATTACCAGGCTGAATTCAAGAAATTTCGGTAGCGGCTTTTAAGGTGGTTAAATAGTAAAGGATTAAAATCTGCGAATCTGCGGCTAATATATTTACACTCAAAGGGTTAAATTTTCAAATCTGCGATAACCCATTCAAAAAATTAGGGAAAATAGGTGTCAACCCTTACTTTTGCACCGGCAGGTCTTACACGACCAGCTCCTGCTGAACCTCCCCAGGGCAGGAATGCAGCAAGGATAGGCGGTTGTAGCGGTGCGATGTGAGTAGCCTGCCATTTTTTCCCTTTTCTCTCCTGAAGGGATGATAAAGGGGATTTTAATTTATATACTATGAAATTTTTTATTGACACTGGTAACCTCGCACAAATTAAAGAAGCGAATGATTTAGGTATCCTTGATGGTGTAACCACCAACCCTTCACTCATGGCCAAAGAAGGCGTGAAAGGTGAAGCAGCAATTGCCAATCACTACAAAACCATTTGCGAACTGGTAGATGGCGATGTAAGTGCTGAAGTGTTATCAACCGATTTTGCCACAATGGTAGAAGAAGGTAAAAAACTGGCAGCTATCCATCCGAATATCGTAGTGAAAGTTCCTATGATTAAAGATGGTGTAAAAGCCATCAAATGGTTTACCGATAATGGAATCCGTACCAACTGTACACTGGTGTTCTCTGCCGGACAGGCTATCCTTGCCGCAAAAGCGGGGGCCACTTATGTATCTCCTTTTATTGGTCGTATCGACGATAGTGGTTGGGATGGTATGGATCTGATTGGTCAGATTCGTCATATTTATGATATCCAGGGATTCAAAACAGAAATCCTTGCAGCTTCAATCCGTAATGCATTACACATTACCAAAGCGGCAGAGTTAGGTGCCGATGTTTGTACCTGCCCACTCGATTCAATCCTGGGTCTGTTAAAGCACCCGTTAACTGATATCGGATTGGCAAAGTTTCTTGAAGACGCTAAAAAAATGTAATCATCTTTTGAATGAAATATAAAAGCCGGATCAAATAATGATCGGGCTTTTTTTAGATATTCTTTAATGCTTCTCTTTTGCTTAACGGGGCCAACCTGTTATTGGCCACAAAACCGATAACCCATTCCGGATTTATTTTTCCGTATTCTCTGAGTGCCCAGCCAATAGCTTTCTGAATAAAAAATTCCTTCGATCCACTACAGCGTCTGATGTATTTTGAAAGCAGTGTGGTATCTGTATCTTTTTTCCTGAACTTCTGAAACATAATGCTGCTTCTTTGTAACCACATATTAGAAGAGAGGTTCCATTTCTCTGTAACAGGATGTATTTGTTCGGGGTAAAGTTTAAAATAAGGATGTATCCAGTCGCTGGCAATGGTATCAACAGAATCCCACCAGCTTTGGTGGAGCAAACCAAATTCAATTGTTTTGACGGTTTGTTTATTCCATAATTTTTTATGGAAGGCATACAACTCAATGCCTGCATGATGAAATTCTCGGTAAGGATGTTGGAAACATGCTTTTGTAATACTGGTTAGTTCATTAATATCAATAGTCCGGTAGTTTTTTTATTGTCTCAAAAAGGGAAATTGTGAATAAGAATGAGGGTGTAGAAAAAGAAATACACATGTAGGTTATAAAAAGAAAAAAGGCAGTAAGATGTTTTGTGAAGAAC
>JBMOKQ010000053.1:0-7053 GCA_049324295.1 Bacteroidota bacterium | reverse complement strand
GTTCTTCACAAAACATCTTACTGCCTTTTTTCTTTTTATAACCTACATGTGTATTTCTTTTTCTACACCCTCATTCTTATTCACAATTTCCCTTTTTGAGACAATAAAAAAACTACCGGACTATTGTTTATATAAGAAGAAGGAAGAAAAGAAAATTTCTATCTTGTTGCATCAATATCACGCTATGCAACGCATTTTCTTTATTTGTCTGCTTATTTGTTGTGTTCAGTTAAATGCCCAAAAGACTGATAAAAAATTACAGCAACAAATCTCTCAACTCATACAGGGGTTTAATGGCGATATCGGTATTTATATTCATGATTTAAAGAAAAATAAAACTGTTGCCATTAATGCCGATAGTATTTTCCCTACCGCCAGTATGGTGAAAGTGCCGATACTGGTAGGTATTATGGATAAGCTTGCAAAAGCTGAATTAGATTATCATCAAACACTTACCTATAAAGACTCTTTGCTGTATGCAGGTGTTGATATACTGGGTTCATTTAAAAATGACGAAAAGATTGAATTAAGTAAAGTCATGATGCTGATGCTTACCACCAGCGATAATACTGCCAGCCTGTGGTTACAGAGCCTTGCAGGTACGGGTACCCGAATAAATACGATCATGGATAGCCTGGGTTTTAAAGATACCAGGGTAAATAGCAGAACAGTAGGAAGAGAGGCTAACAGAACACAATACGGTTGGGGACAAACCACGCCAAAAGAAATGGCACAATTGTTTGAACGAATTGCAGCTAAACAAATACTCAGCGATTCGGCCAGTGAAAAAATGCTGAAGTTATTGGGAAGGAATTATTGGGATGAAGAAGGGTTATCATCTATACCTGCCGGTATTTTTGTGGCCAGTAAAAATGGTGCTGTAAATGCGAGCCGGAGTGAAGTGATGTATGTGAATGGAGGCAGAGCCCGTTATGTATGGTGTATCTGTACCAAAAACAATAAAGACCAGAGTTGGGGTGTCGATAATGAAGCGTGGGTATTAACGAGAAAACTGTCTGGATTAATATGGGGATATTATAAATAGATTTTCAGGGCAGCTATATTTTCAATGCATAAGAAAGAGAGCCTATCATTTAGTTAAAAACAATATAGGTAATCCAACTCATGGCATAGGCCAGAACCGTCATATATGCGAGTTGAAATATGGGCCATTTCCAGGTTTTGGTTTCGCGTTTTACTACGGCGAGTGTACTCATACATTGCATGGCCAGTACATAAAATACCATCAGTGAAAGTGCCGCAGCAAGGGTATATACTTTAGAGCCATCTGCATGTTTGGCCGATTGTAATTTCTCGCGTAAAGAACTGTCATCACTTTCTTCCACACTGTACAATGTGGCCATGGTGCCTACAAATACTTCCCTGGCAGCAAATGAGGTGATAAGTGCAATACCAATTTTCCAGTCGTAACCAAGTGGTTTGATAGCAGGTTCAATCCACTGACCTAAAATGCCGGCATAAGAGTTTTGTAATTTTTCGGTGGAAGCCAGTCTTTCGAGTGAGTCTGCCTTTTCGGGTGATTGCTGAATCAACGTAGCATATTTGGCCTCTGTTTGTTCAATACGGTTCCCTGGTCCATAGCTGCTCATAAACCAGAGCAATAAACTGATGACCATAATTACTTTACCGGCATCGGTAACAAATATCCTGGCTTTTTCAACCATGGTGATGCCCACATTTTTCCAGCGGGGTGCGCGATAAATAGGTAATTCAAGTATGAAAAAACTTTTTTCACTGATTTTGATAAACCATTTCATCACATAACTAACAACAAGTGCCATCACTGTTCCGAGTAAATAGAGTGCCATCATTACCAAACCCTGTAAACTCAGGAAACCGAAATAATAAGTATCATCAATAACGAGTGAAATAAGAATGGTGAAAACTGGTAAACGGGCACTGCAACTCATTAAAGGTGTAACCAGTATGGTGAGTAATCTTTCTTTCCTGTTTTCAATATTTCTCGCACTCATGATAGCGGGTACGGCACAGGCAAAACCGCTTACCATGGGCATTACGCTCTTTCCATTCAATCCTACTTTACGCATCAGCCTGTCGCTCAGAAAACTAATGCGGGCCATATAGCCCGTGTCTTCCAGTATGGTGATGAGTCCAAACAGGATCATTATCTGTGGTACAAAAACAAGAATACCACTTAAGCCTGCAATGAGACCATTGATGATGAGATCGCTCCACCATGTTTCGGGTAAATGAGTGCTCAGCCAGCCGCTTATTTCTGTAAAACCCCATTCAATACCGTCCATCGGGAAAACGGCGAGCCAGAAAATACTCTGAAAGAGCAGGAAGAGTACCGATAATAAGATTACATAACCCCATATATGATGTAGTAAAAGGTTATCAAGTTTATCAGTAAATAATTTTTTTGCCAGTGGCCCCGGTTCAAGCACATTTTGCTGCATGAGTTGCCTGATACGGGTGTACCGTTGCATAATTTCTTCGGCCTGGGTTTTGGTAGGATTGAAGTTGTGTTCTTTCTCTATTTCTTCAATCTTATCCTGCACAGCATTGTTGAGCGGAAAATGTTCGTGGTTAATGAGAAAATGAACGGCCGCATAATCACTTAATTGGCTATCCAGTTCCTGAACAGCTGGAATGGCCTGTGGTGCCAGCTTTTTATTCTCAATAAAATCGCGTGAAGCGGTATTGTTTCCTAATTTCGCTACCTGTGCCAGCACTTTTTTCAACTCATTCAAACCCTTATTCTTTCTTGGGTTCACTGCCACCACCGGGATGCCCAGATCGGCCTCGAGACCATTGATATCTATTTTGATATCTTTTTTGGCGGCAATATCATTCATGGTCAGTGCCATCACTACCGGTATTTTCAGGTCGATGATCTGACTACAGAATAAGAGATTGCGTTTGAGGTTACTGGCATCTGCCACGAGCAGAACCACATCGGCTTTTACGTCGGTATCGGCACCCATCAATACTTTATAAGCTACCCATTCATCGGCACGACGGGGGTAAAGACTATAAGTACCGGGTAAATCTATGAGTTCGGCTGTAGTACGTTCATCGAGTGATAAGGAGCCGGTTTTTTTATCGACCGTAACACCCGGAAAATTCCCCACTTTCTGATTCAGCCCTGTAAGACTGTTAAACAGCGAACTTTTTCCGCTATTGGGGTTACCTACCAGGGCAATATGTATACTCTTATTACTCAAATGATTGGTGCAAAAGTAAAGGCAATCAACAGCAGGTACTTACGAGATCGGGAACAGAATGCCTACTGTGTGAATACTTATGTATTTAGTAATGTTATAAACGACTCTGTTTAAACTCCCATCCCCTTTCTTTTTATTAAAAAACTTAGCTAAGTGCCAATTAACTATTTTCAAACACTGCTAACAAAAAGAGGGGAGAACGGGAATTTGTATAAAGGCTTATTGCTGCTGCGTTGAACCTACTTATAGCATAAATAATAAACAATATTTCCAAACAACTTGTTATACTGCCAACCGCCAACGTACTTTTGCCCCAGCTAAGTTGATATTATGAAGAAACTATTATTTTTATTGTTGCTGGTACCCATTCTTTCCTGGTCGCAGAGTAAACGTAAAAAGAGAATTGCTGAAGAAAAAGCCAATGCCGTATTGGTAACCAACCTGAAAACCCATGTGAATTACCTGGCCGATGACCAGTTAGAGGGTCGTTTAACAGGTAGTAAGGGAGAAGAACTGGCGGCGCAATATATCATCAAACAATATGAACAATTAGGAATTACGCCAAAAGGCACAAAGGAATATGAGCAAGTATTCGATATCAACGAAGGCAAACAAATTGATGCTGTAACCAGTCTTACCATAGATGATAACACGCTTACTGTTCGCAAAGACTATTTTCCCCTGCCTTATAGTCCCAACAAAACGGTAAAAGGAAAACCAGCCATGATACTGAGTGAGAAAGGACAGCCCTGGTTTTATGATGTAAAAGAAACACTGGAAGAACAAAAAAACAATCCTCATTTAGATCTCGAATCCGCTATTAAAAAACAGGTAGAAACAGTAGTTGCAAAAGGTGCCACTGCTTTGTTTGTGTACAATAGTTCAACACTCACCGATAATATCCAGTTTAATAAAAACGACCGTTCTGCATTATTGCCTGTTCCTGTTATTTATATTACCAAAGAGGGATGGAAAAAATATTTTTCCGATGAAGAAGTGAGTATGGATATTACCTTGACTGTATCATTGTCGGAAAAGAAAAGAAAAGGAAGAAACATCATTGCTTTTATTAACAACAATGCTGCCAACACCATCATCATTGGCGCACATTATGATCATTTGGGTTATGGAGAAGATAAAACAGCGCTGGATACTTTTCATGCCATTCATAACGGAGCCGATGACAATGCAAGCGGAACAGCAGCTTTGCTTGAACTGGCGCGTTTACTGAAAGAAAAATCGCCGGTAAATAATAATTACCTGCTCATGCACTTTTCCGGAGAAGAGCTTGGTTTACTCGGTAGTAAATACTGGCTCGAAAACCCAACCGTAAAAGTAACACCTAATTACATGATCAACATGGACATGGTAGGAAGGTACGATACGGCGCATAAATTAACTGTTGGCGGTTATGGAACTTCTCCGGTTTGGAATGAAGTCTGGAAAAATCTAAAAACAACACTCATCACTAAATTCGACAGCACCGGTAGTGGTCCCAGCGATCATGCCAGTTTTTATCGTTCTAATATACCGGTACAGTTTTTCTTTACAGGAAGTCATGCAGATTATCACAAAGTAAGCGATGATGCAGATAAAATTAATTACACTGCACAACGCGATATTGTAAAGCTGATTTATGAATTGATTACACAAACCGATACAAAAGGTAAACTTGCATTTGCCAAAACTTCAGAACCACAAATGGGACAAACGCGCCGTTTTACCGTGTCGCTCGGTGTAATGCCCGATTATGGCTACACAGGTACCGGAATGCGTATTGATGGAGCCACTCCGGGAAAAATGGGAGAAAAGATTGGCCTGAAAGCAGGAGATGTTCTGATACAACTTGGTGAATATAAATTTGTAGATGTAATGAGTTATATGCAGGCATTGGGTAACTTTAAAGCAGGAGATAAAACCAAACTTCGGATCAAAAGAGGGGCAGAGGAAAAAGAGTACGATATTCAATTCTAACTGAGTTAGTTCATAGCCTATAGTCCATAGACCATAGACTATGGACCATGAACTACCAATATGGCAACAACCAAACTAAGACTGAACATCGAAGAACTCAACGAAGATTTCTTCTATGATACCCGGCTCCTGGGTATAACGGCACCGGTAAAAAATTACCAGTTCTGTTTGCAGTTGAATCATTTGCTGTGCTACCGGTTCAGGCTCAATCCCGGACTGGAAATACATCTTCGCAGAAAAGAAAGAAGTTATTATTTCAGTATTTATGAATCGAAAGAACCCAATAGTTTTTTGGTGCATTATCTCTATCATAACCAGTTCGACGGTGAATATTTATTACCCGAATTCAAACACATGGATTTTTTATGGCTCATGAAAGGCGACCTAGTAGATGATACCAAATGCAACTGGATCAAACAATCAATAAAAAACCTTGCAGGTGTGCAATTGGTTGCCGAACTTACCAATGAGCAGATTAAGAACAAAGGGAATATGGTGTTTTAAAAACAGAAGAACAAGCCTGCCCTCTGTTCATTATTCATTATTTAAATGATGTTTTATGTGGACAGAAGAGCATAATAAACTTTACCGCAAATTTCAATTCAGCAATTTTTCTGAAGCATTTGCTTTTATGACGAGGGTGGCTATTGAAGCAGAGAAAATGAATCACCATCCATATTGGAGTAATGTGTGGAACACTGTTGAAATATGGTTGAGCACACACGATGCCGGAGATGTGGTAACCGATCTTGATCATCAACTCGCAAAACGAATCGACAAACTGGTATAGTATGATAATACTGCCTAAAACAGTCATGCTGATGAAACCCCATACCAAAATGGGGAAACCCATTGTAAGGGCATTTCAATTACTTTATGACCTGCTGGAAAAGCAGGGGGTAGAAACGTTGCTGTTTAACCAGTCTGCCATGAGTACTGTAGGGGCATTATATCCTGCCTGCTGGCTCACCACTTTGCCCGATGGCGTTGTTGTAGTATTGCCCATACACAGAAGAGAAAGAAGAGAGGAGAAAAGAGACGATATACTGGAAGTATTCCAGCAAAAATACTTATTAAAAGATGTGGAAGACTGGAGTGAATATGAAGTAGAAGGATTCTTCCTGGAAGGTACTGCCAGTATGGTGATGGATCATCAACACAAACTGATTTACGCCGCACTTTCTCAAAGAACATATCCTGCCATCCTCGAAAAATTTGCTGCAGCCCATAAATACAAAGCTATTATGTTCAGCGCGAGAGATGCATCTGGTAAAACACCTTTACATACCAATATGCTTATGCATTTTGGGGAAGATTTTGTGTTGCTTTGTGAAGAGGCTTTTACAGATGATATGGATCTGATAGCAGTAAAACAATTGTTATTGTCAACGGGCTATCGGATTATCCCTTTCAGTCTCGATCAGCTGACTTTATTTATGGGAAACAGTTTTTCCGTTAAAAACAAAAAAGGAAATTCTTTATTGCTGATGGGTGAAGCTGTTGTTGCATCATTAACCAAAGAACAAAAAAAGCAGATAGGTAAACAGGTGCAAATTATTCCTGTATCACTTGGGGCCATAGAAACGGCTGGCGATGCAGGGTTGAATGCCATGCTTGTGCCTGTATGGTTGCAGGCTAAATAAAACTCATATACATTTACCATCGCCTTTATTATCTTTGATATTATTGGTAAAGCAAATTTGTGAGATGAATTTTCTTTATAATTAAACTCTTCAATATTATATGCGAATCAAGGGTTGAAAATGGTCAAAGGAGGTATAATGAAGTAAAAGCAAAGAGCGTTTTAGTAATGTGTTCGAAGCAAAACTAATAGCTCTCTACCATTTTCAACCTCTGTTACTCCTCGTTC
>JBMOKQ010000052.1:32654-96902 GCA_049324295.1 Bacteroidota bacterium | reverse complement strand
AAGTTTTTGACCGAAACTATTTTTTCAAACTTAGGGTTAGAGCTGAATTGCAATAAAATAAAACGGCTATACAGCCACTGCCTTAACATCGGCTCTATGGCAGCTTAAAAAATTACCGAACTATTGTAATATCAGTTAACTGATTTTCTTTGAAATATGTTTTACAAAGCGTTCTTCTGACGGGTGTTTTTATACCATAATGCTCAAACTGGTTGAGTAAATAGGCTCTTGCTTTTAAAGCCTCGTTTTTATCAGCTTCCAGTTCAAATAATTCTTGTAGTGGCAGAAAGTATTTATGCAACATGATGTAGTTCAATGATTTTTTTCTCGAGGTTACTTTTTATTGCTGCTTCCAGTATCTGCATCACCTTTATTCCATCTTTTGCTGAAACAGGATTTCTACCTTTTCGGGTAAGTGCATCATATAAGCGGGTATAATAGTTGCCATAGTTGCCGGCAATGGTTGGGATTTTTTTTCGTTCTTCTATACCATTTATCTTTGTATTCAATAATCCCATTTCCGATGCAGGTTCTACACCCCAGTTAGATTGATCAGTTTTTTCTCCCGCCAGTAATGCAGCTTCCTGAATGTCGGCCCTCGATTTAATAAATGATCCATATAAGCCATGAACAATAAACGACGGTATGGGTTCTTTCACCAACAGGCTCGATTTTAATCGAACTCTTATTGATGGATAATATAAAAGTAAATCAATAGAATCATCAACCTGTGAATTGCGGCGTAATGTGCGGATATCTGCAAATACTGCATCGGGCATACCAAAAAGATATACTGCCTGATCAATTAAATGTGGCCCGAGATCATATAATAAACCTGCACCCGGACCAGCCGTTTCTTTATGCAATTTTGAACTTAGCGCCTCTTTGTAACGATCAAAATGAAATTCGGCTTCATGCACGGGCCCTAATAAACCATCGGTAATTACTTTTTGTACAGTTTGAAAATCACTGTCCCATCTGCGGTTCTGAAATACAGACAGCAACTTGTTGTTTTCAGTAGCCAAACGATCCAGTTCAATAGCTTCATCTACGGTAGTTGTAAAAGCTTTCTCTACCACCACATGTTTATTTGCTTGCAGCGCTTTTTTGGCGTAATCAAAATGTGTTGCTGTTGGAGTGTTCACAACAATGAGGTCAATGCTTTTGTCATCCAGTATCGATTCCAGTGAACGGGCAATATGTATATCAGGATAAACAGCTATTGATTCCGATTTTGTTCTCTCCCAAATAGTTGCCAGCTCATAACCCGGGTGAAGATGGATAAAGGGAGCGTGAAATACTTTTCCCGACATACCAAATGAGAGTATAGCAGTTTTAATGGTTTGCATAACAATTATTTACAGTGCAGGATAAAAATAAAAAACCTGCTTCAAAGAGCAGGTTTTTTAAATAAATGTTATTGTGAAACGGGCTTTTCCCTTGCTTTCATTTTATCCATATAACTGATACCATCAATGATCCATTTTTCAGCAGGTTTGCCTAACAGGTAATGTTCAAACCATTCGCGCTGACGTTTCTGGTAATCGATCTGGTTTTCTTTTTTGGCGAGGCCATGGTTTTCATCTGCATACACCAGCATTACATGTGGCTTTTCCATACGGCGCATGGTACCATACATTTCAATACCCTGGTGCCAGTCAACGGCGCCATCTTTATCGCCAAATGCCACCAGTAACGGCGCTTTTATTTTTGATGCATTGAACATAGGAGAATTACGGATATGCTCCTGTGTACGCTCATACCAAGGGCCATCGAAACGACCCTGGCTAGTTTCAAAAATTTTCTGATCGGGTGTGCCTGTGTTCCAGTAAATAGACAGCGACATACTGATCAGATCAGTTAAAGGGGCACCTGCACATGCAGCTTTGAAAATATCGGTTTGTGTAATAATGAAGGAAGCCTGGTAGGCTCCCCAGCTATGGCCCATTAAACCAACTTTGGTTTTATCAATCATTCCTGTTTTTAATACTTCTTCTACGGCGGGAACCACGCAGTTTACGGCACTCATTCCGGGTTCATTGTTATCGTATACAATATTTGGCCTGAAAACAAAATAACCATTGCTGGTATAATTGGTGGTATTATAAGCACTGCGTTCAGATGGTGTAACATAACCATGCACAGTATTGGATAACAGTTCATAGATATAAACAATCATCGTGTATTGTTTGCCCGGTTCATAATTGGCAGGATAGAATAAAGCGCCCTGCATTTTTTTGCCTTTTTTATTGGTGAAATTTACCAGCTCACTTTTACCCCAATAAAAATCATTCTGTTGCGGATTGGTACCGGTAATTTTTTTAGTGTTGCTGAAATCATCTGTAGCATAAAGTTCTGGCGACAGGTTATAATCCTGTTTTACAAAACTGAAACTGTTGGCTTCTGTTGCTTTTGTAATACGGCCAACAGAAAGATTTTCATAGATAAGTGTTTGAAGAGTATTGTTCTCCAGCTTTGCATAGCCGTATTTTTGGTTGTTTTATCCAAATAAGATAATAAAAAACGAGGTTACTTCCGATACAGGAACTAATTGGCAAAGAAGGATTATTATAATAGCGATAACATGTTTAGTATAAAATGTATTGATTGATTCACGACGGCTGGTAATATTGACAATTATATTACAAAGGGCTGGTTTATAAAGACTTTCCGACTCCCTGTCTCCTGAATTTCCCTAAAACAATTTCAACCCATAATATCCAAGTGAAGTAAAGAGCGCGCATCTGGTAATAACACCGAGGCAGCACCATACCAGCAATTTTTGTAAGGGTACATTAAAACCCACACCCACGCCAATACTAACCGGTGCGCCAACAGTCATGGTTCCAAAGAAGCCAAGACCTATAAGGCCATATTTTTCCCAGATGGTATAAATTAAGCCTGTTTTTGGTTTATCCGGTTTGGGTTTACGGTATTTGGCGAGGAATTTCCTGATTTTATCTCCTAAAAAAGTTGCTACAAATACACCCACTAATCCCCCAATAAGACTGGCAAGGAAAATAATCCAGGCAGGTAATCCAAAGGCAAAGCCGGCGGGTATGGCGGCATAAATTTCAAAAGTGGCTAAACCGGCAACGGTTAAAATCTTTAGTGTCATAATCAAAAAAAAATCAACATTATAAGGCCATGAAAATAGGTACAGATGATGGTTAAACACAGATTATGATAGATAATTGTTTGTGAAGGTTATTGGTTGAGTTATCCCCGCATTATGAACAGTGGCAAAAATTAGGGGCCGGCAGCTTGCATTTACGAAAGCTGGTTTCTATTTTGTTCAGACAAATCATTATCCCCCTTAAAACGATTGCTTATGAACACCACAAAAATGTTGATTTCCGGTATTGCCGGAGGAATTGCTGCATTCTTTGCAGGATGGCTCATTTATGGAATGTTATTAATGGAATTTATGGCACAAAACAGCGGTTCAGCTACAGGAGTCATGCGCGCCGATACCGACATGGTATGGTGGGCGCTTGTTGCAGGTAACCTGCTTACTGGTATCTTGTATTCGTATATTTTTAACCGTTGGGCAAATATCAACACACTTTCAGCCGGACTTTCGGCCGGAGCTATTATTGGTTTGATCATGGGAGCAGCTTTTGATCTTACCATGTATGGAACATCCAATATTATGGCATTGAAAGGTATATGGGTAGATATTGCCGCATCGGCTGTAATGGGTGCCATTACAGGAGCTGTTGTAGGCTGGGTAAACGGTATGGGCAAAAAGGCCTGATCTGTATAAGTATGTTTTGAAAAGCGATCCTAATGGGTCGCTTTTTTTGTTGACCGGTTTCGGAGATCAGTTTTGAGTTTCTATCTTTCATTTTCTATACTCTGTTATGAACCGTATCGACCGCCTGTTTAGTATTCTCACTTTTCTGCAGTCCAAAAAATATGTGCCTGCTGAAAAGATTGCTGAAAAATTTAACCTCAGTATAAGAACCGTGTACCGCGATATTAAGGCGCTGAATGAATCGGGTGTGCCGGTAAGTTTTGAACAGGGTAGGGGTTATTTTATTGTTAATGGCTATTTTCTTCCACCGGTATCATTTACCAGTGAAGAAGCTAACGCTTTGTTGCTGATGGAAGCCGTGGTGAATGGTTTTTCGGATCGTTCCATCCAGAAAAATTATTCGACTGCATTGAATAAAGTAAAGAACATATTGCAGACCACGCAACAGGAAAAACTGGAAACACTCTCCTCGCGTATTCGGTTACAGGTACCGGAATGTATGACATTGCAGGTATCGTATCTCTCTGTGTTACAGGAGGCCATAACAGGGCGCACCATGATTCAGATTGCCTACCTCAATAAAAACCAGGAACCCAGTGTACGGAAAGTAGAACCCATCGGGTTAATATTTTATGCACTTGCCTGGCACCTGATAGCCTGGTGCCATAAAAGAAATGGCTACCGCGATTTTAAAGTGGCCCGCATCCAAAAACTCACCAATACCGATACTCCGTTCATTCATCGCAAACATATTTCACTGGACAGCTACATGAAAGACATTCCGGTGGAATACTGAGGAAACAGAGGAATAAGGAATATGAAATAGGAAATAAGAAAAGTGGTTTTTATTATTAAATACAGCAAACAGTTACTTCCTGATTCCTTATTTCATATTCCTTATTTCTCTGTTTTAAGGCGCACTTGTATCTAAAACTTTTTTCAAACTGGCTGCCATAGGGTTGTCAGTGGCCTGTGATTGCTTTGTGTTATCAATTAAAACAATCAATTATGACCATCATTCAATCCTTCCAGCAGGAACTGGAAAACGAAGCAGTAGTTACCCGTAAAATGTTGACCCTGGTACCCAACGATAAATATCTGTGGAAACCACATTCAAAAAGTATGACCCTGCAACAGCTGACCACTCATATTGCAGAATTACCTACCTGGATCGGTATGGTGCTAAATAGTGATGAACTCGATTTTGCAGCACATCCATACAGCCCTGAAATTATTACCAGCACTGCAGACTTACTGATGTATTTTGAAAAAAGTTTGGAGGAGGGACGTAATGAACTGAAAAATGCAAACGAATCAACACTCTCCAAAAACTGGACCCTGCGTAATGGCGAACAGATTTACACAGTAGAAACAAAACAAAATTTTTTGCGTGGAACCCTCAGCCAGGTTATTCACCACAGGGCACAGTTAGGCGTATATCTGCGTTTGCTGGATATTCCTATACCCGGTAGTTATGGGCCGAGTGCGGACGAACATACAATGTAATTAAAAATTCCCCGGCATATTTTGCCGGGGAATACATTTTCCGGTAGAGATTCAACAATACTAACTAAAAAATATCATACAATGAGTTTACAAACATTAATAATAAACAGCGTTGACTACAATATTTGGGTAACAAAACAGTTGGTAAACTGGTTGCAAAGTTTCCCTGACGAATTATTACAAAAGGAATGTCCATCGAGTTTTAGTAGTATTGCAAAAACACTGAAACATATTAGCGACACTCAGTTGTATTGGTCGTCAATGATTCGTGAAACACCAATACCAGAATTTGATTATGTTGTTACGAGCGTAGATATTAAAAGTGAGATGAAAAATTTGATAAATGAAGCCAAACTATTGGCAGCTTATGTAAAAAGTAACAATGAAGCGATGAGTGAACGCTATTTAATTGAATCGGAATGGTTTTCATCAAATTTCCCCAAGTACGAATACCTGCAGCATTTGATGATTCATACTACCTATCATCGTGGGCAGATTGTAACGATTGGACATAATGTTGGCGTCTTAAAAGCGCCTATGATGGATTATAATTTTTGGAATGTTACACGCCAGCAGATGTAGTGATTGCTACATAAACAGGGTTGGGCGTTTACTTTTAACAATTCGTTACTGTCTAAGTCATTGTATTAATGAGTTGATAATAGTTATCTTACTACATGTAAGCAGTTGCAACCACTGTCTAACACTTGTGTAAGCAGATGTTGCATTACAAAGAGCAAAAAAAGTAATCATCATAAATGCAATTTCACAGAACCATAAGACTTATTAGTTCTTTTTACCAGAGTTTTCTATTGTTTTCAATACTGATTACAACCTGTTGTATAAGCATTTTCTGGGAACATGGGTTCGGCAGCTTCATAACGATTTTCTGGTTTAAAATAGCAAGCCTCGGACTTACCTATTATTTCATCAACAGCTATAAACGAAAAACTTATTACTATTACTTCAACTTAGGTCTTTCGAAAACCATACTCTGGACGGCTACGCTGGTATTTGATTTCATGCTGTTTTTGTTACTCATCATCCTCACTTATAAAATCAGATGATGCATACACTTGAAGCAGATAGCATTCAGTTGGAATTCGGCGGTAAAAAAATACTATCCAGCGTGTACCTTAAATGTGAAACCGGAAAGATAACGGGACTTCTCGGCAGAAACGGGCAAGGAAAGACTTGCCTGATGAACATTATTTACGGTAGTCGTGCATGCGAAAAATCTGTTCGCTTTGATAATCTGTCTCAAAAATCAGCTTTCAACCGGCCCGATTTATTGTTATACCTGCCGCAGTTCAATTTTATTCCACGGAGATTTTCTCTGAAAAGAATATTCGAAGATTTTGAGTTAGAATATTCGGTATTCGAACAACTTTTTCCTGAATTTGCTTCAAAATACAACACTACTATTAGTAACCTTTCAGGAGGCGAGTACAGGCTGATAGAACTTTATGTGATATTGAAAACCCGCTCGCAATTTGCTATGTTGGATGAACCTTTTACACATTTAAATCTTAGCCAGATAGAAAAAGTAAAACAACTTCTCCAGGAAGAAAAGAAATATAAAGGGTTGCTTATAACAGATCATATGTATCGGCATGTGGTTGATATTTGCGATGACCTGTATGTTTTAGCAAATGGTCGAGTTCAATTAGTCAAAAGTATTGAAGATGTTGAAAGGCTTGGGTATGTGAGGGGTTGCTGACTACTTATGCTTTCACTTTTTTGTTGAAATTGTTTACAATAAAACCCAGGCGCAGTGCATGAGTGAAAGCCACGTTAACAAAAGCTGAAATTGTATATTTTAAATTGTTTCTATTGCTTTGTCGCAGCAAAAATATCTATCTTGTTGATGTATGAATAACATCAAACTTTTTGAGAGTAAACAGATACGGACTGAGTGGAATGAGAAAGATCAAAAATGGTACTTCTCTGTTCAGGATGTTGTTGAAATTTTAACTGATAGTTCGGATGTAAAGCAGTATATAAAAAAATGCTTAGCCGGGACGAACAACTGAAAAGCAACTGGGGTACAATTTGTACCCCAGTTGAAATGAAAGCAGCAGACGGAAAAAGACGCAAAATACAGGCATCTGACACAAAAGGTCTTTTACGAATCATTCAATCTATCCCATCACCCAAAGCCGAACCATTCAAATTATGGCTGACACAAGTAGGTTCTGATCGTTTAGACGAGATTGAAAACCCGGAATTGGCAACACAGCGTACCAGAGAATTATACAAACTAAAAGGTTATCCTGACGTCTGGATTGAAAAACGAATGAGGAGTATCGCCATTCGGGAAGAACTTACTGAAGAATGGAAGACAAGAGGCGTGAAAGAACACATAGAGTACGCGATACTTACTTCTGAAATTTGAAAAGCAACATTTGGGTTAACGCCATCAGAGTATAAAAAAGTAAAAGGCTTAAAAAATCAAAACCTGCGCGATCATATGAATGATCTGGAGCTTATTTTCTCCATGTTAGGTGAAGCCACAACAACAGCTATTGTACAGACAAGAAACCCTAATGGTTTTGTTGAAAACCAGGTGGTAGCTAAAGAAGGTGGAGATGTTGCTGGTAAGGCGAGAAAAGACCTCGAGGCAAAGACGGGAAAGAGGATTGTTTTGCCTGAAAATTATTTGCCGGAAATTGAAAAGAAAAAACGGATTAAGGATAATAGTCAATAAAAATCCCCCGATAAAATGTCGGGGGATTTTGTTTTATAAACAGGTTAAACAACTACCCGGCCACCTGCTTACGAATAATATTCAAAGCAGCACCTGCTTTAAACCATTCAATCTGTTGTTGGTTATAGGTGTGGTTTACGGTAATGCGGTCTGAAGAACCATCTGCATGATGCAATACAACCGTTAATGATTGACCCGGTGCAAATGAAATTAATCCTTCAATATCGATGCTGTCGTCTTCCTGTATTTTTTCGTAGTCGTTTTTGTCAGCGAAAGTCAAAGCCAGCATCCCCTGTTTTTTCAGGTTGGTTTCATGGATACGTGCGAATGATTTTACGAGAATCGCACGAACGCCCAAGTGACGTGGCTCCATGGCTGCATGTTCTCTCGATGAACCTTCACCATAGTTTTCATCACCCACTACAATCGAACCGATATTAGCTGCTTTGTAGGCACGCTGGGTGGCGGGTACAGGACCGTATGCACCACTCAACTGATTTTTAACGAAGTCTGTTTTTTCATTGTAGAAATTCACGGCACCAATCAGCATATTATTACTGATATTATCGAGGTGTCCGCGGAACTTCAACCATGGACCCGCCATAGAAATATGGTCAGTGGTACATTTACCTTTTGCTTTGATGAGGAGTTTCAGTCCTTTCAGATCGGTTCCTTCCCATGCAGCAAAAGGATCGAGTAATTGTAAACGTTTTGAAGCAGGATCAACAGCTACCTGTATGCCACTACCGTCTGCTGCAGGAGCCTGGTAGCCTGCATCTTCAACAGCAAAACCACGCTGCGGTAATTCTTGACCGGTAGGTTCATCCAGTTTTACCTGCTCACCTTTTTCATTGGTAAGGGTATCGGTAATCGGGTTGAAAGTAAGATCACCTGCAATGGCCAGTGCCGTTACCAGTTCTGGTGAGGCAACAAATGCCAGTGTATTGGGGTTACCATCTGCACGTTTGGCAAAGTTTCTGTTGAATGAGTGTACGATGGTATTGCGCTCTGCTTTTTCAGCTCCTACACGATCCCACATACCAATACAGGGTCCGCAGGCATTGGCAAAAACAGTGGCACCAATCTCACCAAAAATATCGAGGAAACCATCACGCTCAATGGTATAACGAACCTGTTCGCTACCGGGTGTAATGGTGTACTGTGCTTTTGTTTTCAGTCCTTTTTCTTTTACCTGACGGGCCAGACTTACGGCTCGGCTGATGTCTTCATAAGAACTGTTGGTGCAGCTTCCAATTAAACCCACTTCTACTTTGGTGGGCCATCCATTGGCGGCGACCATTTCTTTCATTTTAGAAATAGGAGTAGCCAGGTCTGGTGTAAACGGACCGTTCAGGTGTGGCTCCAGTTCGCTCAGGTTAATTTCAATGATTTGGTCGAAATATTTCTCAGGAGCGGTATATACTTCCGGATCGGCATTCAGGTAATCTTTTACGCTATCTGCCATTGCAGCCACTTCCTCGCGGCCTGTTGCTTTCAGGTAACGGCTCATGCTTTCATCGTAACCAAATGTAGATGTGGTGGCACCAATTTCAGCACCCATATTACAAATGGTTCCTTTACCGGTACAGCTCATGGCGCTGGCACCTTCACCAAAATATTCAACGACGGCACCCGTACCACCTTTTACAGTGAGGATACCCGCTACTTTCAGGATAACATCTTTAGGAGCCGTCCAGCCGCTCAGTTTACCGGTTAATTTAACACCAATCAGTTTTGGCCATTTGAGTTCCCAGGGTAAACCGGCCATCACATCACAGGCATCGGCACCACCCACACCAATGGCAATCATACCCAGGCCACCGGCATTTACGGTGTGAGAATCGGTACCAATCATCATACCACCCGGAAATGCATAATTCTCGAGCACCACCTGGTGAATAATACCGGCACCCGGTTTCCAGAAACCGATACCGTATTTATTGGATACAGAGGCGAGGAAGTCATACACTTCTTTGCTTTCCGCATTGGCTACTTCAAGGTCTTTTTTTGCTTCCAGTTTGGCAGTAATGAGGTGATCGCAGTGTACAGTGGAGGGAACCGCTACTTTAGGTCTGCCGGCCTGCATAAACTGCAAAAGAGCCATTTGAGCCGTTGCATCCTGCATGGCCACGCGGTCAGGGGCGAAATCAACATACGATTTGCCTCTTTCAAAATTATTCAGTTGCTGATCTTTGTGCAGGTGTGCAAAAAGAATCTTCTCCGACAGGGCAAGCGGGCGTCCCAACGCCTTGCGTGCAGCCTCAACCTTAGCGGGTATCTCAGCGTACACTTTCTTGATCATTTCAATGTCAAATGCCATGGAATATTAGTTTTAGATGTATGATATGGGATGTCTGATTTCTGATGTCTGATGTCAGATTTCGGATTTCAGATCTCAGATGGTCGATTGAGGGCCTAAAACAGATTCAATCAATGTTTTACCTCTGATGGGTGCGAATTTACGAAAAAAGGAGATAGTTAGTGGTCCATGGTCAATAGACCATAGTCTATTGACTGGAAGTTTTTACCATAGACTATGGTTCTATCCACCATGGAGTAGCTCCTTTTTCACTAAAATTTTCTAATTTGCTGATCAAAGCCCCTTTATTAACCGTAGATTATGCAAAAGATCAGAGAATTTCTTGAACTGAGGGCATTTGGTGTTTGTACCGCCATTGGTGAAAAACTGGGTATCGCAAGCTCCCGTATAAGGATGTGGTTTATTTACATATCCTTCCTCACTATGGGCTCCCCGGTTATCATTTACATGATCCTAGCTTTCTGGATCAATATCAAAAATTATATCCTCGCCGGCAGGAGAAATCCGCTACGAAATTGGTAAAAAACAGAAAAACAGAGGAATATCGAACTTCCAATAATATTTTACCTGGATATTGGACATTCCTATGTTTTTCTGTTCTTCTGTTTCTACACCGCTTTCCTAAGTTTCACCAACTGCTCCAGCAGCGGTTTCAGCAAATCAAGTTTCAGCATATTGGCGCCATCGCTTTTGGCTATGGCCGGGTTGGGGTGAGTTTCAATAAACAGACCATCTGCTCCGGTTGCAATGGCTGCTTTGGCAATGGTTCCGATGAGTTGCGGGTTGCCGCCTGTAACACCAGTGGTTTGATTGGGTTGCTGCAATGAATGGGTGCAATCCATAATTACCGGACAACCATGTTCCTGCATCCAGGGAATATTGCGATAATCTACAACCAGATCCTGGTAACCAAATGTGGTACCCCGTTCCGTAAGCATAATCTGGTTATTACCCGCCTGCTTTATTTTGTCAACAGCAAATTTCATGGATGGGCCACTCAGGAACTGTCCTTTTTTAACGTTCACCACTTTACCGGTATCGGCAGCAGCAATTAATAAATCTGTTTGTCTGCAAAGGAATGCGGGTATCTGTAGAATATCAATAAATGGAGCGGCCATGGATGCTTCATCATGTGCATGAATATCAGATGTAGTAGGTAGCTTATAAGTTTCACCTACTTTTTTTATCAACGATAAACCATTGTCGTCACCAATGCCGGTGAATGATGATGCACTGGTACGATTGGCTTTTCTGTAACTTGCTTTAAATACATAAGGTATTCCGAGGTCGGCACAAATTTTTGATACCGTATCACCCACCTCCATCACCAGTTCCTCACTCTCCACCACACATGGTCCTGCAATGAGGAAAAAATTATTGGAATCGTATTGCCGGTGTTTGAATAGGTCTGCAAGATATGCTGGTATCATGAGTGTTGTTTGAGGGGCAAAATTAGGGAATTGGGGGCGTGAATCGTCAAGCGTGAATGATGAATAGTGATGATCAATGGTCATCCCCTTAATAAAGTAATTATATTCACCATTGACCATTCATCATTCACGCCTCGGATTCCCCTTTTTTCTCTTTCTTTGCTTCTCTAAAACAGGATTGCATGTCGCAGCAAAAAGAAAAAATACTGGTGATTGGTGCATCGGGTCAGATTGGTGTTGAACTGACGCTGGCACTGAGAAAATTATATGGCAATAACAATGTAATCGCATCAGATTTGCGAGAACAAAATCCATTACTCGAAGGAACAGGGCCTTATGTAAGTCTGGACGTAATGAATAAAGAAATGCTGCATGTGCAGGTAATACGCCAGAACATTACACAGATATATCTCCTGGCGGCTATTCTTTCAGCTACCGGAGAGAAAAATCCCAACCTGGCCTGGCACCTCAATATGCAGGGCTTATTAAATGTGCTCGATATTGCCCGCGAAGAAAAACTCACTAAAGTTTACTGGCCCAGTAGTATAGCTGTATTTGGTCCAACATCACCCAAACAAAATTGTCCGCAGCAAACCATTATTGAACCTACTACGGTATATGGTATCAGTAAATATGCGGGTGAGTTCTGGTGCAATTATTATTTCCAGCGTTATGGAGTTGATGTAAGGAGTTTGCGTTATCCGGGGTTAATCAGTTATAAATCGGCACCGGGTGGTGGTACCACAGATTATGCGGTTGAAATTTATCATGAGGCACTGGAGCATGGTAAGTATAAATGTTTTTTACAGGAAAACACTTATTTGCCGATGATGTATATGCCAGATGCCATCCGCGCCACACTGGAACTGATGGAAGCGCCTTCAGATAAAATTGCGGTGAGAACTTCTTATAATGTTTCGGGTATGAGTTTTTCTCCCAAAGAAATAGGAGCGGAAATCTCAAAACATATTCCGGGCTTTACCATGAGTTATGCACCCGATTATCGTCAGCAGATAGCCAATAGCTGGCCGCAAAGTATTGATGACAGTGTGGCCACCCGCGACTGGGGCTGGAAACCTGAATATGATCTGTTGAAAATGACCAGAGACATGTTAGAAAACCTGAAAAAATAAAAACCGGTGCAACGTTTTTCATTCTTTTAGTATCATATATAACGATTTGACACCGGAATCATTCCTTCAATCAATCAAATCATTACCGGGGGGTAAACTAAAAGAGCCGCAGTACTTGTATTGCGGCTCTTCTTTTGCAGATAAAATATAATCAGAATCTGAAACCAATATTAATACCTGCTCCACGAATACCTGCCCAAGGGCCATCGGCCTGTATAGTGGCTCCTGTTGGTGTAACATTTGCGTTTTTGAATTTGAACGGACTTGCATCAATTCCATCTAATTCAGCTTTTACAGCGTCTCTTTCCTGCTGTGTATTGAAAGCCTTAGTTACACTCAGATCGCCCTTGCTGCTTCCGTAGTGTCCGCCAATGATCCAGATATCCAAAGTCAGCACTTTGAAAATTCTGTGCTGGGTACCAAACATAACACCACCACTGGTTGATTTTATTTTTCCGGCTACGGGTGCTTCATCTGTTACATTACCAGAACCATTGTTATATGTGTATTTCACGGGAGCTGTAATATCAAAAGAAGCAAAACGCAAATAAGGGGCCACATAAAACCCTCTCAGATTACCTTTACCCAAATAAAAACGTATTTCAGGAGTAAAAGCAGTATTGCCCATTTTAAAATTGTTGAAGTTGAAATTAGAACCCTTAACCAGGTTTTCAAAAGTACTTTGAAAAGGCAGACTGCCTTTCGCCATTGTTCTGAAACCAAGGGATGCAGAAATGCGTCCGGTAAGCTTTCTTTCATAAGTTAAATGAAAGTTCTTGGCAACAAGTGAGCTTACATTGAGTTTTACGATGTTTTTCCCGCTTAATACAGGAACCTGCGCTTCCGATATAAAAGGAATGCAGATAAGGAGGATGAGCCATTTTTTCATACTGTTAGTTTTAGTGGTTACAGGATAGCCAGGTCGGCTACCGTTTTATTTTCAAGTACTTTTAATGTATTATCTCTCACTTCAATCATCACCTTATTCAGACCACATTTTTTTTCATTGCAATCGTGGCATTTTTCATAGAAGTTGAGACTAACGCAAGGCAGCAATGCAATGGGGCCTTCAATAAGTCGCATCACTTTTGCCAGGGGGATTTTATGGGGCTCAACATTGAAAAAGTAACCTCCGCCTTTTCCTTTCTTACTGTCTAACAAACCCGCTTTCTTTAATTCAAGCAGGATATTCTCCAAAAACTTTAGCGGAATTTTTTTCTTACTGGCAATTTCAGCAATCAATACCGGGCCCTCTTTTTTGCGTTCTGCCATAAAGGTAAGGGCTTTAAATGCATATTGTGTTTTTTTTGACAGCATAAGGGGTTGATTGAGGGTATTTCATTGATGGTGCAACCTTATATCATTCACCAAAAATGTTTTTCTTTACAAAGAAATCAATCTCATGCGAAAAATATCAAAACTTTCTTTATTTATTATCATGGTAACGGGTTTTTGCAGCCTTTCACAGGCCCAAATTCTCAAAAGACCCCGTGCCCTTATATTTGGTAATCTTGCTTATGCAGACCCAACGGGAACCGGAAGTGGGTTGGATGCCAATTACCGCGCCGGTGTAGCGGGTGAGTTTGGTGGCGGACTTGGATTGGGAAAAACCATTTTTACAGGTAGTATTGGCTACCAGCTTTTCAACAGCAGACCAGGCGTTGCTGCCGGTAATCTGCGTATTGTTCCGGTTAAAGTAGGGGTAAGACGTTATTTAGTGGGCAGTATCTTTTTACAGGCACATGGCGGTATTGCCACACAGAGTTATGCTCAAAGCGGCGCCAAAGGTTCTTCTTTTGTGTATGAACTGGGAGGCGGATTAAAAATACTCAGGCTCCTCGAAGTGCAGCTTACTACTAATAGCTGGAAACAACCTGCCGCATTCAACAGATCGAATGCATGGTTCTTGAAAGCTGGATGGTCACTAAGATTATAAATTCTATGAGATTTAGCCTTACTAGCAATAAATCACAATCTGTTGACAAATATTTTAGCAATCGGACGGCACTTCATTTATTTTTGAAATATGGAAATATTAACAGATTTATATTTAGGTGACTGTGCGAATGAGTTAAAGAAGATACCAGACAACTCTGTGGATCTTATTATTACGTCTCCTCCATATGCTGATCAAAGAAAAAATACCTATGGTGGTATTCATCCTGATAAATATGTAGAATGGTTTATCCCAATTTCTAAAGAACTTCTGCGGGTATTAAAACCTACTGGAACTTTCATTCTTAATATCAAAGAAAAGGTACTTGACGGAGAAAGAAGTACATATGTAATGGAATTGATTTTGGAAATGAAAAAGCAAGGATGGCTTTGGACTGAGGAGTTTATTTGGCATAAAAAAAATTCTTACCCGGGTAAATGGGCAAACCGATTTAGAGATGCTTGGGAAAGACTTCTTCAGTTTAATAAAGATAGAAAATTTAATATGTATCAGGAAGAGGTGATGGTGCCGATAGGAGATTGGGCTAAATCAAGATTAAAAAATTTATCTGACACAGATAAAATTAGAGATAATTCTAAAGTTGGTAGTGGATTTGGTAAGAATATTTCTAATTGGTTAACAAGGGATAAGGCATACCCAACAAATGTTCTCCATTTAGCAACTGAATGTAGTAATAAAAATCATAGTGCAGCTTTTCCTGAAGATCTACCCGAATGGTTTATTAAGCTTTTTACAAAGGAAAACGATATAGTTCTTGACCCATTTATGGGTTCAGGAACTTCTTTGATAGTTGCAAATAAGATGCTTCGCAACTCAATAGGAATTGAAATCGTGCCAGAGTATTATGAAATGGTAAAAGAGAAACTAAAGCCAGTTGAACTTTATTTGCTAGAACCAAAAGTAAAATATGGAAATTTTGAGCCTAAGCGACGTAGTAAAGTACGTTGAAAATAAGATTGGCATATTTCATCAAAAGCGTATCACAGGCTTAATGGAATTAAAGCTAGGTAAGGTTTTGAAAAAGAAGAACCCTTATCTTTTTAAAGCTAAGTATATTTTAACTGCTCAAGATATTATTAAAGGATTAACTGATGCTTTTATTTCATCTCAAGAGGAAACCATCTTTGGCGATTGGTTAGAGGGGTTAGCTATTTTTATAAATGCAAAAGTTTATAGCGGAAAAAAATCTGGTATCCCAGGTATTGATTTGGAATTTGATAAAGATGGTATACGATATATTGTAACGATTAAATCTGGCCCTAATTGGGGAAATAGCAGCCAAATCAAGAAAATGATTACTGACTTTAAAACAGCAAAAAGAACCTTACGTACTAGCAATTCTCAAATGAATGTTATTGCTGTGAATGGTTGTTGTTATGGGAAAGATAAAAACAACGATAAGGGAGACTATTTCAAGTATTGTGGACAGCAGTTCTGGGAGTTTATTTCAGGGGATTCTGATTTATACACAAAAATTGTGGAACCCTTAGGGCATCATGCAAAAGAACGAAATGACAATTTTATTCAGTCGTATGCTCAAATGATTAATAAATTTACAAAGGAATTCGCCGATAATTTTTGTCATGAAAATGGTTCGATTGATTGGGAAAAGCTAGTTCAGTTTAACTCTCAAAAATAAATGTTATAAACCCAGTACTTCTTTCATTCCCAATACACCCTTGTGTTGAACAGCATATTCTGCGGCTAAAACAGCACCACCCGCAAACCCTTTTCGGTTATGTGCGGTATGTATGATTTCAATATCATCAATCGCAGAACTGTATTTTATTTTATGGGTGCCGGGTGCCGGATCAATTCTTTCAGAGATAATGGAAAGCTCATCTGCTTTGGTTGACACTGTATTTACCCATTGTTTCTTTCTGCTGATGGCTTCCATAATCTGTTCTGCCAAAGTAATAGCTGTTCCGCTGGGTGCATCCTTTTTTTGGGTGTGATGTATTTCTTCCATCGACACATCATAATCAGAATGTTTGCTCATGAGCCTGGCAAGCTGTGTATTGATTTCGAAAAAAAGATTCACACCAATACTATAGTTGCTTGCATATAACAGTGTGCCATTTTTTTGTTCGCATAACTGACAGGCCGTTTCAAATTTATCCAGCCAGCCGGTTGAACCGCATACAACAGGGATGCCTAATTCAAGACATTTCATCACATTATCAAAAGCACTGTGTGGGCTGGTAAATTCTATGGCCACATCTGCTTTGGAGGCATTTTCGGCATTGAGTTCATGTGCATTATCGAGATCAATCTTTAGTACAATGGCATGGCCTTTTGCTACTGCAATTTCTTCAATGGCTTTCCCCATTTTCCCATAACCAACTAAAATAATATTCATTCTCAGTGTATTTATTTGTTATCTGATATTCACCGGTTTTTTACTGGGTGTTTTAATGTTCATCACCAACCCAAATCCCGGTGATCGGGTAACAGGGTTAAAAGTAGGTGTTACCTGCATGCTCAGGTCATTACTTACATTAAAATGTTTGAGGTGTGCAAAAACGGTGGCATCTGCTATCTGTAATCCATAAGCGATAATAAACCACAAAATTGAATAATCGCGGTCTCTGCGGAATGCATTACGATAGCTTTGAACTGATGTAATGCTAAGTCCCCGTAACTGTGGGTCTATTAGCCTGTAATCTGTACTGTCTCTTGCGGGTGCTGGCAATTGCGCCTTAAACAAGGCTTCATAAGCAAACTTTGTTTTCTTGTACATGTTGTTGTTGTAAACAAATGTGATCACAGGAATGGATAGTACGCCATATACCACGGGTATTTTCCAATATTGTTTGTTGTAAGCTTGTCCCAAACCCGGTAGCAATGCACGAAGTGGAGCTTTTCTGGGATCGTGGGATTTCTTTATTTTCTTCCTGAGGGGAGTAATGCTGTCTTTCTTTAATGTGCTGTCCTGCTCATTGAACACACTTGTATTGGTCAACTGTTCTTTATCAGATTGCGCCTGTGCCATTGAAATACTGCTGCACAGAAAAAAAGATAGTATGAATAAGCGGAATACACGCATGTAGCTATTAACTCACCGTTACATTCATGGCATCGAGTATTTTATTCAGTTCTTCCAGTGAAAAATATTCGATGGTGATACTGCCATAACCTTTTTTGTTATGAACCATTTTCACTTTGGTGGCAAAGTGTGATGCTAAATTATCTTCAATTTTCTTGTATGCGGGTGGCAGATCGGCTTTTGCAGAAGATTTAACAGTATCTGTTTTATCGGCCTGGTATAATTTACGAACCAGTTCCTCTGTTTGGCGAACACTTAAGCCACGCTGCTGAATCTCTTTATAAACAAATAATTGTTTGTCAACCGTGTCAATATTAATCAGCGCACGGGCATGACCCATACTCAGGTTACCGCTTCTCACTGCGAGTTGAATATCAGGTGGTAATTTGAGCAGGCGGATATAGTTGGTTACCGTACTTCTTTCCTTACCCATTCTTTCTGCTACCTGTTCCTGTGTATAATCCAGTTCATCCATCATGCGTTTATAGCTCAATGCAATTTCAACTGCATTCAGGTTCTCACGCTGTAAGTTTTCGAGTAAGGCAAGTTCAAGTAACTGTTGGTCGTTGGCCTGGCGGATGTAAACCGGTACATCTTTTAATCCGGCCAGTTTAGCGGCACGAAAACGGCGCTCACCGGCAATCAGTTGGTATTTATTACCCGATAGTTTTGAAACAGTAAGGGGTTGAATAATATCGTGCAGTTTTAATGATTCGGCCAGTTCATTCAATGCCTGTTCATCAAAATCGCGACGGGGCTGTTTAGGGTTAATTTGAATATCGGCCAAAGGAATTCGGCTGATATGTGTAACCTGTTCCACCACATCGGTTTTTAAGGCACCGGATGTGGTCTTTAAATCAGCATCAATATTCTGCAATAAAGAGCGGAGCCCTTTACCTATGAGTTCTTTATTTTGTTTAGGGTTGGTCATGATTTTAATTTTTGGTACATAGTCCATAGTTAATGGTCCATGGTTAATACCTTTTTTTCTATCGACCATAGATTATAGTCTACTCAATAATTCTCTCTTCGTTCGACATTTTCGTGAGCCCATTATTCTGCAATATCTCTTTGGCCAGGTTCAGGTAGTTGATCGCGCCTTTACTTTCTGCATCGTACAGGATAACAGGTTTACCTACACTCGGCGATTCACTCAAGCGGGTATTACGATGAATAATGGTAGAGAATACCATTTCATCAAAATGTCTTCTTACTTCACTTACTACCTGGTTGCATAAACGCAAACGGCCATCGTACATGGTCATTAAAATACCTTCTATCTGTAATTCAGGATTTAAACGGCTCTGAACAATTTTTATAGTGTTCAATAGTTTACCCAGCCCCTCCAATGCAAAAAATTCGCATTGTACAGGAACGATTACACTATCGGATGCCACTAATGAGTTTACGGTAATCAGGCCAAGAGAAGGGGAGCAGTCAGTGATAATGAAATCGTATTTATCTTTTACTGCATCGAGTATCCCTTTCATTACATTTTCGCGGTTGGGATAATTAATCATTTCAATTTCCGCACCCACAAGGTCAATATGTGAAGGAATGATATCAAGATTGGGTATTTCACTTTTCAGGATCACATCTGCAGCAACAGCGTTATTTACCATACAATCGTACAGACTGCTGGTAATATTATGCAGGTCGAAACCCACACCTGTTGTGCTATTGGCCTGTGGATCGGCATCCACCAATAATGTTTTGAATTCCAATACGGCCAGGCTCGCCGCCACATTAATGGCCGTGGTCGTTTTACCGACTCCTCCTTTCTGATTGGCAACTCCGATAATTCTCGCCATAATTGTCTGCTGTTCGTAACACCGAACGTTTTATGTTTTAAAGGTCCATTGAAGCTCCTATGGCGGGCAGGAATAATTCCTTGCCAGCCGCAGCAAACGACTGTTTAGCAGCTTCTGTATCAATTTTTATAAAACCAAATGTATTATAATGAGCACCTACCACACGTTTGCACTGAACAAAATCGGCACAGCGAATGGCATCTGCTACATCCATGGTGAAATTATCACCTATGGGAAGTACCGAAAAATCAAGCTTTGTCCAGGAAGGAATCAGTTGCATATCAAGCGTAAGCGCTGTATCGCCACTGTAATAAAAATTGCCTTCCTCTGTCATAAATAAAAACCCTATCGGGTTACCGCCATAACTGCCATCCGGTAAACTGCTGCTGTGCTGTGCCACCACACATTTTACTACCCCAAAATCGAATGACCATTTGCCACCTGTATTCATCGGATGTGTTTTCTCCACTCCCTGTTTATTCAGCCACTCATGAATTTCCCAGCAAGCCACCACGGTACAACCTGTTCTTTTTGCAATAGATACCGCATCGGCAATATGATCCGCATGTCCGTGAGAGAGAAATATATAATCAGCTTCAATTTTGGTTACATCAATCTCTTTTGCCAGTTCATTATAGGTAATAAACGGGTCGAAAAGGATATTTTTCTCCTTCAGTTCCACCAGAAAACAGGAATGTCCGTAATAAGTCAGTTTCATATCCGCCAAAATTTTGAAGGATGCCAAAAATACGGTTTCGGGCACATCTTTTGAAAGAATCTTATCCATAGCTTCGAGGAGCATGTAGACCATAGTCGATAGTCCATGGTCCATGGCTTTAAGTCTCTGTTTTGACACTGCTAATTTGTACAAAAGGCTCAGGCATAAAATGCCATAGATCATGGACTATCGACTATAAACTATGAATTCCAATCCCCAAAAAGCAATATTTTCACCATCTGTACGTCTGAGAACACAAAAACTGATACATGCGGAACGCTGGTACACTCTGGGTCATTGCTTTTATTATGCTCTTGCTGGATTTTTATGTATTCCAGGCGGTTAGAGTTGTAACACAAAACCTCTCCGACAGGGTGCGGATGTGGGTTCACCTGGGATACTGGATATTTTCGGTTCTGGCACTGCTGGCCCTGGTATCATTCCCCTATGTTCAGGCTATGCAGCAATCGAGGTTTTATCGCAACTATATTTTCGCCATATTGGTGGGATTATTCTTTGCCAAACTTATTGCCGCCGTCTTTTTTCTTACCGATGACATACGCAGGGTGGCATTATGGCTTATGAGTAAAATATTTCCGGGTACAGGTGCCCAATACATGAGTAATAATGGTACCGGTATACCCAGATCTACATTTTTGAGCTGGCTCGGACTAGGATTAGGTAGTTCTCTTTTTGGTACCTTATTGTATGGGTTCAGCAATAAGTACAATTACCAGGTAAAACGTATCAGGCTGGGATTTCCGAATCTTCCGGTTTCTTTCCGGGGATTTAAACTGGTACATATCAGCGACGTTCACAGCGGAAGTTTCCAGAATAAGAAAGCGGTGAACCATGGTATCAACCTCATTCTGCAGGAAAACCCCGATATCATCCTGTTTACAGGCGACCTGGTGAATGACCGTGCCAGAGAAATGGATGACTATAAGGAAGTATTTGCCAGGTTAAAAGCTCCTTTAGGTGTATACAGCATACTTGGTAACCATGATTATGGTGATTATGTGGCATGGCCGACAGCAGCTGAAAAAGCGGCTAATCTCGATGCATTAAAAAAAGTACATGCCGATATGGGCTGGCGATTATTGATGAATGAACATGTAAAACTGGAACGAAATGAAGAGCAGATCGCATTATTGGGAATAGAAAACTGGGGTGCAAAAGGACGCTTCCCGAAATATGGAAAAATGAATGAGGCATATCCCGGAACGGAAAATATTCCTTTTAAAATTCTGATGAGTCATGACCCCAGTCACTGGGATGCACAGGTAAGAACAGAATATCCTGATATTGATCTTATGCTGGCAGGTCACACACACGGTATGCAGTTCGGTATTGAAAACCCCTATTTCAAATGGAGCCCTGTTCAATGGATGTATAAACAATGGGCGGGACTGTATGAAGAAGGCAAGCAAAAATTATATGTAAACCGGGGCTTTGGTTTTATCGGCTATCCGGGGAGGGTAGGAATATTACCGGAGATTACGGTGATTGAGTTGGGTGAATAGTTAATCGTGAATGGGCAATAATTTTATACATTCGCCATTCACGATTGATCATTCTCGATTCACGCCTTACAAAAGTTTTACCGGCAACACCACTCGCAACTGTTCCCATTCAATGGCAATGGCAGCGTCTTTACCATTCTTCTCAATAAGATAAGTAAGTCGTTGAACCATCTTATCTTTTTTTACAGGCTTAACTTTTACCCTTACAATATCTTCTGCCTGGTTGTATCCATCGGCAAGGTGTTGTTTATTTCTTGAATTGATGATGATGATCCATTCTTCTTTGCCGGGAATGGTAAACAGTGCATATTTCCCTTTGGGAACCTGTTTTCCGCCAATGGTTACAGCTGTTGAAAAATCGACTGTAGTGGCATTGTGTGCGCCCGTTGCCCAAACCTGATCATAAGCAATCAATCCGCCCCAAATCATTCTACCTTTTACTCCCGGTGATCCATACTCTATATGAATATGGGTATTACCAATGGTTTCCATGGCTATTCTTTTCGGGCTGCTTTTCATGGTGTCTTTTGCAATAAGTCCCTTGTTTACACTGTCGGCATATCCATTACCCATGTTATGGTTATGTTGAGCACTGCCGGTATTGGATACAAATAAAACAACAAGGAAAAACAGAAAACACTGTCGCATAAATGGTTGATTTATGCAAATAAACAAATAAAACGTTATCGTTTACTGATCTTATTCAGACTGATAGTTCTCTGACGGTTACATTTAAATCGGTTAATGTAAGTCGCTCTCAATGTAGTATGTTTGGTGTTTCTGTTCTTCATTCGCTTCCGCCATAGCCGAAAACTGGTTTTCTTACAGTGTCTGCGCATCAGCTTTACTACATCCCTTTCTTTTATATCGAATTGAAAATGAATGGCTTCAAAGGGGGTGCGGTCTTCCCAGGCCATCTCTATGATCCTGTCGATCTCTTTTTCCGTTAAATGTTCCATAAAAATGTAACAGTTACAATAAAAAAACGTTGAACGGCGTTTCCAATTTATTTATTGACTTTTTTTTTGACGTATGAAACAACGAAATAAGGCCAATCCGGGTCTTAAACTGAAAGTTTGGCACGGTCATTGAAAAGGATAGAATGTAAAAATAAACCTTATGAAGAAAGTATTATTAGCAGTGTTTGCGGTAACGGTAGTTATCCTTTCTGCACAGGCACAGGGTATCAGGCTGGGAGCCAAAGTAGGAGCCAACCTCAATAAAGTTTCAGGTCAGTCGTTCAGTGATGGCTTCGATCTGGCTTACCACATAGGTGGTTTTCTTGAAATAGACTTTAATAAAAAATGGGGTATCCAACCCGAGGTACTATGGAGCCAGACGGCCACCAAACGTTCCAGCTTTAATACCATATATGCCAATGAGATAAACCCTTTCAATAACCAGGAAAAAATAAAACTCGATTACCTGAGTATTCCTGTATTGTTTCGTTACAATGTAGGAGGTATCCTCACATTAAACCTGGGCCCACAGTTTGGTATTTTGCTGAATCAGGATAAAACCCTGTTACAGAATGGTGAATCGGCCTTTAAAAGCGGCGATTTCTCCATGGTTGCAGGCGGACAACTCAACTTTAAAGTTTTACGTATCTATGGCAGGTACAATATTGGCCTGCAGAATATTAACGACATCGACAATAAAGATAAATGGACAAACCAACAGATCCAGTTGGGCCTGGGGTTGAGGTTTTAAAATCCAATATCCATCGGATTTTAAACCAGGGGTAATCTTCTTTCGAAGGTTACCCTTTTTTATTCCATCGCATGCATAAATACGCCCTCTGCGTAAACTCCCCGTTCTCTCTTCTCTCCGGTGAAAAACTACTTAATTTTAAATGTCTTTTTCAACCCGGCAATCTTTTGTTTGAAAGAACCCAATTCTGCCAATTGTTGTTTAATAAAACTATTGTCTTCCAGTTTACCCACTACAGCATTCATCTCTTCAAAACTTTCATAAACCATTTTACGGTAAGGGTTCTGATAATCTTTCGCCCTTGAATCATGAATGCCTTTGGTCATCCATTCTTTTGTAGTAAGCGCATCGTTTAATAATTGTCCCATTTTTTGAGCGTCGATCTTTTTCAGCGACCATTCGGTAATTTCTGCAAGTGAAGCCAGTGCATGTGTTCTTTTTTGAGTAACATATTTATTGCCGAGCTGTGTATAATGCATATGTACTTCATACCAAGATTTTATTTTACCTGTTTTAATTTTCTCTTTTAACTGCAAATGTTCTTCAGCAGTAATAAGCTGCCCGCCAAGATTTATCCATTCAGTTCTTTTTGTTTTGGCAGGAAGAACAGATATCAACGCATCAATAGATTTAATTTTTTGATCGGTAACAATATCCAATAAATGAAGGGTTCCGTAATAACGGATTAGTTCGATGAACAGGTGATAGGCAATGCGCGCTTTTACAAGTACCACTTTTCGTTTGCTGTTTTCAAAACCATCGAGTGTAATATCCAGCTCATCTACCAGCTTATTTCCGCTAAGCAATAGCTGCTTACCGATTATAATAGCTTCTTCTTTGGTAAGTATTTTTTTGCTGGTATTCTGTTTGCGATGATAAGTTCTGCCTGTGGCTTCTTCAATGATACCTAATGAAGCAAAAAGTTCATTGATGGTATCAGGTGCCAGGTAATCGTATTCAATCAGTTGAACTTTTTCTGTTCTTTTATCCCTGTCAACATATTTCCAGGCATTTCTTGCCAAAGCATACATGTTATAGAGGAACCAGTAACCGGGCATCACTACCAGTTGATTTTTACTCACATCATTGCTCACCAGCGAAAAAGGTAAACGGATATTAAGCTCTGCCGGGTAATCGCCCTTGGTAAGAATGGTGAACCCTGCAAATACAGAATTATGCTTAAGACTTACGCACAGCCCGGGCCAAAAACCACGACCCATAATAATTTCACCATCTGCTCCGCGACTATTGTGATTCGATCCAATGGTGGCACCTGCCGCAATATTACTTTGTCCCATTACAAGTGCTGCACATAAAAATGAGTTGTTATGGTGCTGCTCATGTGCCGGGAAGATCAAAGAATTTAATACTTCGCAACAAGAGATAGTGGCGTTATGACCGAGATATGAGTTGATAAGCCTTGCTCCATATTTCAGTTGCGAATGTGAGGCCATGATAAAACGAACGGCTTTTACACCATAAAACATTTTACAGCCGAAACCTATGATGCCATTCACTGCTTCGCAACCTTCACCAATCTGTGTTCTTCCTTCTTCTCCCGAATTGATGGTCAGATTTTTGAGTTTATTGGCACCTTTAATATAAGCATCTGTTCCAACCCATACATCTTTAATAATGTTACAGTTCTTAATAACTGTACGGTCACCTATTTTGCCATAATAACCTCTTTTATTATCATAACGTGCTTCTGTGAATAACCTGAATTTTTCCTGTAACAAGGGATCATTTTTATCTCTGCTCCATAAGAAAGCATCACCCGCTAGCATGCCATTGAAAGGTAAAACCCGGCGACCGGTATTTTCATTACATATTTCCATCCATATTCTTACATCTTCAGGTTCACCTTCTTTTATAATGCCGTTTCCAAATTTTGCATGATTGGTAGCCACAAGCTCATTCACATTGGTGATAATCACTTCACTGCCGGTAATATAGTGGGAGAGATAGTTTACATTATCAACACATACATTATCTCCAAAATCGCAACTGATAATAGTAGAATTGTATAGGCCTACCGGTACTTTCAGGTCGCTGAAACCTAAACAAAAAGGTTCGAGTTTGCCAATGCGGACAAGTCCATAAAATTTACAGTTTTTAACTAGTTCGGGGTTAAATGCATCTGAAACCAGTATTTTGTTCCAGTCATCACTGGTGTTCCTGTTACGAACCAGTACTTCAATTTCGTAGGCATTCAACATACGATACGCAATACCATTACGGTTTTGCATATTGCGCAGGTAATATTCATCCTCACCTTTTGGCAGCGATTTATTATCAATAAAATGATAACCCAGTGAAGAAAGCGGCGATTTGTTGATTTTGTTCTGTGCCATGCACGGTTCTGTTTTGACGCTTATAAACTGATATTATTCTACAGTAACACTTTTGGCCAGGTTTCTCGGTTTGTCAACATCAAGTCCTTTCGCCAGTCCAACATAATAACTTAATAATTGAAGCGGAATAGTGCTGAGTAATGGTGCAATCACCTCATCTGTATCAGGCACAAACATTACATCATCTGCCATGCCGGGAATTACATCGTCGTTAACGGTTGCAACGGCAATAACTTTTCCTTTTCTGGCTTTGATTTCCTGTACATTCGAAACAATTTTTTCATAGTAAGAATCTTTTGTTGCTACGAATACTACCGGTAATTTATCATCAACCAATGCAATGGGACCATGTTTCATTTCTGCAGCAGGATATCCTTCCGCATGTATATAAGAGATCTCTTTTAATTTAAGTGCACCTTCCAGTGCTACGGGGAAATTATATCCGCGACCCAGGAAAAGAAAATCGCTTGCATCTTTATATTTTTCTGCAATGCGTTTAATATTGGAAGTGTCGGCAAGAATTTCTTTTACTTTCTCGGGAACAGCTTCCAGCTCTTTCATCAATGATAAATACCTCGTTTGATCTATAGTGCCTTTTGCATAACCAATTTTCAGTGCCATCATGGCCAATACGGCCAGCTGACCAGAAAATGCCTTGGTGCTGGCCACGCCAATTTCAGGTCCTGCATGGGTATAGGCCCCTGCATGACTTAACCTGGCAATACTGCTGCCAACTGCATTCACTACACCAAAAATGAAAGCTCCTTTTTCTTTGGCGCTTTCCAGTGCCACCAGTGTATCTGCAGTTTCACCACTTTGCGAAATGGCAATGATTACATCTCCTTTGTTCACCACGGGGTTCCGGTAACGAAACTCCGACGCATACTCCACTTCAACAGGTATGCGGCAGAGTTCTTCAATCTGGTATTCTGCAATTAAACCTGCGTGCCAGCTGGTACCACAGGCAACAATTAAAATACGCTGTGCATTTTTTAAGGCCTCAATATGGTTGTCAACACCACTCATAATGATCTGACCGGTTTGAGGTAATAATCTTCCTCTCATACAATCAAAAATGGTATCGGGTTGTTCATGGATCTCTTTCAACATGAAATGTTCATAACCGCCCTTTTCAATAGCAGCCAGTTCCATATCGAGTTTGGTGATGAAAGGTGTTTGTTTTTCATTACCTAAATTTTTCAGGATGAGTTCATCCGCTCTAACGATAGCTATTTCATAATCATTTACATACACTACTTCTTTTGTGTATTCAATGATAGGTGAAGCATCGCTGGCAAGAAAATGTTCCCCTTTGCCAATACCGATTACCAGCGGACTGCCTTTTCTTGCTGCAATAATTGTATCGGGATCATCTTTGGAAATAAGAAGTATGCAATAAGCGCCCACAATACGTTTCAGCGCAATACGTAATGCTTCTTCCAGTGTACAATCATTATTTTTTTTGATGTCTTCTATGAAATTCAGTAGCACTTCCGTATCGGTATCGCTTTTAAAATCGTATCCTTTGGAAATAAGTTCCTGCTTAATGTGTGCATAGTTTTCAATGATACCATTGTGTATCATGGCCAGATTACCACTTTGTGAAACGTGGGGGTGTGCATTTCGATCGCTCGGTTCCCCATGTGTAGCCCAGCGTGTATGACCGATACCAATATGCGAATGCACATCTTTACCCATTGTGGCTTCTTCCATTTCGGCCACTTTGCCTTTCTTTTTATACACGTTTAACTGACCGTTGTTCAGCAAGGCAACCCCTGAACTGTCGTAACCACGGTACTCTAATCTTTTTAAACCTTTTACTACGATTGGGTAGCCTTCTCTATGGCCTATATATCCAACAATACCGCACATAATTTTTCTCTTTAACGGGTAAATAATCAACGGTAACTTTCGTTTTGAAAAGTTATCCGCATCTACAAATATTAAATTTAAACTTAAATAAATTCAATGCATTACACATTCAATCTTTCAAAAGAATATAGACTTGAAGATGATTGCGTTTTATTGCGTCCTTTACAGACAGATGATTGCAGTAATTTGCGATATTTTTCCTTGAATGAGCCTGAAATTTGGAACTATTCTTCGCAAAAAGCAGCAGGGGAGGATAACCTTAAAAAGTATATAGAATTTGCAATGAATGCCCGGGCAGCCGGAAATGAGTATCCTTTTATCGTTTTTGATAAAAGATCAAAGTCATATGCAGGCAGCACCCGTTATTACGACATTCAACTGCAGCACCAGACCCTTCAGCTCGGATTTACCTGGTATGGTAAGGCTTTTCAGGGTACAGGATTGAATAAGCATTGTAAATTTCTGCTCTTACAATTCGCGTTTGAACAAATGGGTATGGAAAGAGTTGAATTTCGGGCCGACATCAATAATGCAAGAAGCATTGCCGCTATGAAAAGTATTGGATGTACGCCCGAAGGAGTATTAAGAAGTCATACCATAAAAGCCGATGGAGGGCGCCGCGACTCAATCGTATTAAGCATTTTAAAGCATGAATGGCTGGGTCATGTAAAAGAAAACCTCAGGAGGAAAATTGCTGATGTCTGATAGCGGATGTCGGATTTTAGATGTCAAACAAGAATTTAATAGCTCAATTTTATGGCTGATACCCGGTTCTCTGCCCCCACTTATACTCATAAATAAGTAATTACCAAAGAATTGCGTCTTTTCGCAGGTGAAAATTCTAATAATCTTTCTATTTTTGTTTTACAGACAGTACCCCCCGCTGGCTTTAATCGATTATTGTATGCAACAGCGGACCTTTATTACCAATGCGGAAGATATCCGTAGTATAGCAGGAGAGATCAATGTATTTTCCTGTAAGAAACAAATTTTCAAAGTTCAGTTAAGTCAGCTCACCGAAACAGGGAATTTTGTGGTAGAAAAAAAACTGGTAAGATTTTATTCATTGGGCCAACATTCATTCTGGACCATACTTCCTGTGTATACCATTCTTGCATACCTGCTGATGGTATTTATGAATATTATACCCTACGATGAACTGGGAATTGTTACTACAATTCTTTTATATGCACCTTTTGCAATTGGCGCTATTCTGTTATTAAGGATAGCAGCCACTTTGTATGCAAAACGATCATTGTTTAAACTGGCACAGGAATTACAAAGCGATCCTTCTTTTATTTTCGGGTAAACAGTTTTTTGGTATTCGATTGATTCAGGTTCCATCTCAGCCTGTGGAACTTTTTTTTGAATACAGCGTTTATGCAGATAATTGTTAGAGCAATAGGCCTTGGAGGAGGAAATAGGCAAAGCTGAAATAAATAATGAGTCCGGTTACATCAACCAGCGTGGCTACAAACGGAGCAGATGAAACGGCAGGATCGGCACCTAATTTTTTCAGGAAGATGGGAAGCATGGAGCCAGATAAAGTTCCCCATAATACCACACCAATTAAAGAGAATCCAACTGTAAAAGCAATCATCAACCAGTGTTCTCCATAAATTTCAGGAAAGAAAGAGTGCCATAATGATACACGTATAAAACCAATGATACCTAATACAGTTCCTAATAACAACCCGCTGAGTATTTCCCTTCTCAGTACCCGCCACCAGTCGCCAATGGTAATTTCACCAACTGCCATGGCCTGTATAATCAGTGTAGATGCCTGAGAGCCGCTGTTACCACCACTCGAAATAATTAATGGTACAAATAAAGCAAGTACCACTGCTTTGGCAATCTCGTCTTCAAAATATCCCATAGCAGTGGCAGTAAGCATTTCACCCAGAAAAAGAACGATGAGCCAGCCTACGCGTTTTCTGAACAGTTTAAATAAAGGGATATCCAAATAGGGCTCATTCAGTGCTTCGGTACCACCAATTTTCTGCATGTCTTCGCTGAATTCTTCATTGGCTACCCATAACATATCGTCGATGGTAACAATACCCAGCAGTATATTATGATCATCCACAACTGGTAATGCCACACGGTTATTCATTTTAAATACCTGGTTGGCATGTTCCTGGTCGTCATTTACATTCAGAGATACTACCCGGCCATCAATAACTTCATCCAGTCTTTTATCGGGCGCTGCAAGAATCACATCCCTGATCCTGATATCATCAATCAACGCACCATGCTCATCTATTACATAAATAACATCAATGGTTTCACTGTTCTTACCAAATTTTCGAATGGTAGTAAATACTTCCGATACTTTATTATAAGCATACACATAAACATAATCTGGTGTCATCAATCTGCCCACACTGTCTTCCGGGTAACCCAGCATGGCCAGTGTAATCTTACGTTCTTCCGGATCAAGTAATTTAATCAGATCGCGAATAGCTGCTTTAGGAAGTTCCTCCAAAAAGTCTGTGCGGTCATCGGCAGGAAGTTCGTTTAGTAACTCTGCAGTTTTTGCCGAAGGGAGCTCTTTTACAATATCTTTTTGCTGGGCAATATCAAGAATCTTGAAAACACTCGCTGCCCTGTGTATGGCCATATTGGCAATAATCTGAGCCTCATACTCAGGAAAATCGTTAATGAGTTCAGCCACATCACTGATATTCTGGTGATCAAGAAATTCCCTGATCTCCAGTTTATCTTCTTTTGCAATAAGCAATTCAAACTGCTCATTAATACCAGGCTGTTCGAGTTCGAGCGACATAAGCGCAATTTACGGGGGATTGACCAATAGGCAAACCCGAACACAAGAAATAGCGTATTTTGGAGCTGGTATTTTCCGTGTCAAAATTGTACTATGATACTTCCCATTCTTTCCATAGCACCTTCTCCTGATCGTGGCAGGGGTGTGTTCACAACAGCAGATATAGAAATAGGAACAATTGTAGAGATATCACCCGTGCTTGTGCTGAATCCGGAAGAGAGGGCCAAAGTAGAACAGACTCTTTTGTTTGATTATATTTTTGAATGGGGCGATGACCTGAAAAGCGCCTGTGTGGCATTGGGATATTTATCGGTATATAATCATTCTTATACTGCGAACTGTATCTATGAAATGGATTTTGAACATGAACTGATGCAGATCAGAACGGTAAAACCAGTTAAAGCCGGAGAGGAACTTTTTATCAACTATAATGCTGATCCGGATGACAGCAAACCCATCTGGTTTGAAGCAAGCTGATATAATAGGGATCACCCAAAAAAATGAATGATATGAATAAGATATTGATGATTATTACATTTTTGCTGACTGGTAATATGATTATAGCTCAACAGAGTAAAGCTGTTCAATGGATGTTAGGTGTATGGAAAATAAGCACACCACAAGGAACAGTAGTGGAAATCTGGGAAACCAAAGACGACAGCACTCTGCGGGGGAGAAGTGTATTTGTGAAAGCAAATAATGATACCATCCCGCAGGAACGTATAGAAATGGCTTTCAGAAATGGAGACTGGTATTATATACCTACCGTAATCAATCAGAATGAGGGGAAACCTGTTTCTTTTAAGGTGATTTTTCTTCGGGTCAATGAGTTTGTGAGTAAAAACCCGACTCATGATTTCCCACAAAGAATTGCTTATCGAAGAATTAAGCAAGCTATGTACGCAAGTATTGAAGGAAAACGAAACGGCCGCTTCTCCAAACAGAACTTCGACTTTACAATTGAATAATTATTATCAATGTATCTTCTCCAGTAAAGGGAAATATATATTGTAGATTAGTTGAGAATATCGTTTACATTTTTACTGATGTTCTCGGCAATTTTTTGCATAGGTAAGTCATTGTCATCCTTACCAAACGGGTCCTCAATTTCTTCTGCAATTACTTCGAGACTCGCCAACACATAAAAAATAAAAATTACCACCGGTATGGTAAGCATGCCAAGTGATAAGGCAAAACCAAGCGGTAATGTGATCACATAAATAAAAATAAATTTCTTGATGAATGCACTGTAAGAATAAGGAATAGGGGTGTTTTTAATACGCTCGCAGGCCCCGCAAATATCAAGGAAAGATTGTAGCTCATTATTTAAGAATAATAACTGGTAATCATTAATCTGTTTATCGCGATGTAACAGGTTGATTTTATTCATCATGATCATCACCACCTGATTGGGTATATGTTTGCTGGTATCGAAACCTGCAATTTCAGGGTGAGAATCTGAATCGAGTGCCAGTCTTGTTTTTTCATTTTGTAAATGCACTCTCAGCTCACTGGCAAAAAGGGAGATGATTTTTTTAAAGAAGATACGGTTCTTATCATCATCATTTGATAATATGCTGTTGAGTTTTACAGCCAGGTTACGGCTGTTGTTTACAAGTGCGCCCCATAATTTTCTTCCTTCCCACCAACGATCATAAGCAGTATTGGTTCTGAATACAAGCAGCATAGAAATAGCAAAACCAAGCAGGCTATGCATTACAGTAATATTCTTGGCATGACTGCTTTCTGAAAGTTTCAGATAATTGGCTTCGAGGTAAACAATACCCCATGAATAAAAACCAATAAATATGAGTAAGGGAAATAGCTTCCGGATGGTTTCTGTTTTGTGAAACGTAAACAGAAAACGCATCCAGTCTTTAGGGTTATAACTAATCATACAATAAAAATAGTGATCCGGTTCCACTCTTGTATACAAGCGGTAACAAAACCTTAATATTGACCTTCCATGTGTATACAGGAATTTCGCAGAAACCATCATTTGCATCAGCAACACGCCTTACTGAAACAATCATTTGGCCGGAATTTCCAGTGGGGAGTGGCCATTTCTGCGGCTCAGAATGAGGGAGCCTGGAACATCGACGGCCGTGGCCCGTCTGTCTGGGATCAGTTTGCACGTAAACAGAGAAAAATTAAGGGTGGCGCCAAACCGTATATGTCCTCCGATTTTTATTATCGCTACAAAGATGATCTCATGCTGGTAAAAGCCATGGGATTTGATTGTTTTCGTTTTTCCATTTCCTGGAGTCGTATATTACCTGAAGGTATGGGACGGGTAAATAAGGAGGGTATTGCTTTTTATAACCGGGTGATTGATGAGTGCCTGCAATTGGGTTTAACACCATATATTACTTTGTATCATTGGGATCTGCCACAGGCATTGCATAAAGAAGGTGGCTGGACGAGTCACCAAATGCTGAAATGGTTTACCCGCTTTGTGAATGTATGTACGGAATCGTTCGGCGACCGGGTAAAAAATTGGATCGTATTGAATGAACCGATGGGTTTTACTTCACTGGGTTATATGATTGGAAAACATGCGCCTGGCAAAACGGGACTGAGTAATTTTTTACCGGCAGTACACAATGCAGTATTGTGCCAAGCAGAAGGGGGTAGGCTGATAAGAGGAGCTGTGTTGAGAGCCAACATTGGCACTAGTTTTTCCTGCAGTGAAGTGATGCCGTTCACGCAAAAAGAAGAAGACATTAAAGCCGCACGAAGAGCTGATATTTTATTGAATCGCTTATTTATAGAGCCATTGCTGGGCAGAGGTTATCCGCAGGAACCCGGCTTTACTTTGCTCGATAAACTTCACCTGCATAATAAAGCATGGAAGTACACAGAGCGAATGCAGTTTAACTTCGATTTTATCGGGATACAGAATTATTTCAGTACAACCGTAAAGCATAACCCCCTAATTCCTTATATACAGGCATCAGAAGTAAAAGCAGTAGTGCGAAAAGTGCCACATACCGATATGGGCTGGGAGGTAAATGCAGATAGCTTTTATCGTATGATCAAAAGATTCTGGTTATATGGTGGTGTGAAAGAAATAATGATCACCGAAAGTGGATCCTTTTATAAAGATCAGATGGTAAATGGCATAATAAATGATACGGCGCGTATTCACTATTTTCAACAATACCTTACTGCCTTACTCAGAGCCAAAAAAGAAGGGGTGAACATTGGTGGTTATTTTGCATGGACCCTCACCGACAATTTTGAGTGGACCGAAGGTTATCATGCACGATTTGGACTTGTACATGTAGATTTTAATACACAATTACGTACCATCAAACAATCGGGTTACTGGTTCCGCGATTTTCTGTACGAGAAACTCTGAACACTTGTAACCTGAGTTGGCAATAAATAATTACTCGAAAAAGCATTTTTCCAAATTGAGTGCCATCTAAATACAACCACACTCATCTTGTTTCAATAAGTATGGTATTACTAAAACCAAACTCATGCGCTGCTACATAACTTTATTTGGCTTATTGTTATTCACCCTGGTTAAAGCTGCTGCACAAACAAAAATTACAGTTCCTTTTTATACAGCGTATAGAACAACACATGATGCCGGTATATTAGATATTGGTTCCCCAATAAGAAAAGATGGATTTGTGTTATTGGATACTTCGAAACATGTACGTTTTTATATACATATTAATTGTTTAGTAAAATAGTGTACTGAAAATCTGCAGCTGGTAATGCCTTTTGAACAGGGCCGTGATATGAAGTTTTTTGATCATGGCGAGCATGCCAGCCGGCAATATGCAAACTTGTTAGGAAGCCTGAGTACAGATAGCAGTTTTTGGCAGTCGTTTTATGCAGGTCGTGTGGGCAGGTCTGAAGTTATTGCACATGGAACCACTACTCCATCTGATTATTATCGTGCATATCAATATTATCAAATACCCCATCCCTTGGTTGTTTATGCAACCCTGAAAAATGGAATAAGGATGGAATACTTGTGCATAGTGTACAAAAGGAATGGATGACCGCCATTCGTTTATTACCTCAAATGCCAAAGTACCTCCTCGTGGCTGAAATAAGGGATAAATGAAACGGTAATTGACATTTTATGCAGATTTGCCAACAAGCACTTGCAAGGGCCACAAAAGCTGTTTATCTTAAGACTATCTACTTCCCAACGATAAACCTTGCGTATGAAAGCTGCCCGTCAACTTACCATCGCAATGCTAACGCTTGCCGTTATTGCAGCATTGTATAGTGGTTATAGTCTTATATCAGATCCAACAGGTTCTTCATTAGGTATTCCTTTTTACTGGCTCAATGGAACCATGTTTAAGGATTTTACCACCCCTGGCTGGATTGTTTTACTGGCTATCGGTGCATTAGGAATAATTACGCTTGCTACTGTCATAAAAAGAATCCCGCATTTTCATATCCTGGTAATCATACAGGGAGCCATCATCTGTATTTTGGTAATAGCCCAGATGATTATCATAGGCGAAGAAAATATGCTGCAATACCTTTTTCTCATGCTTGGTATGGCCATCGCAATTGTAGGTGGTTTATTGAGTCAGGCGGATAGGAAAGGAGAGAATAAGAAATAAGGAATAAAAAACAAGAAATCAAGGAACAAGAGATCAAAGTATAAAAAATGATATAGTTTATTATTCCTTGATTTCTTGTTCCTTATCACCTATTCCCTATTTATCTGTTTCATTTCTCAGCGCCAGATACACTCCATTGGTCCAGCCAAATCCATCCTGGTTGGGGTATTCTCCTCCTCCGGCTTTGATATGTATATCTTTTACATTGTATTTCTCCATCATTTTTCCTGTGTCGGCATAAGTACTTTCATTTAAACTCATCCATCTCTTTTTTATTTCATCCGCCAACTCGTGTTGTTGATAATTGCTTAATCCTTTGTATGCAACCCACTGTAATGGAGCCCAGCCATTTGGGGCATCCCATTGCTGGCCTGTTTGACGGGTGGTGGTTAAGACGCCTCCGGCAGAGAGTAATTGTTCTTTAATAACAACGGCTGCTGCCTGAGCCTTACTATCCTCTGCAATGCCAAGAAATAAAGGAAAGCAGCCCGCCATGGTAATACAATCTGTATTTTTTTGTTGATTGATGTGATAGTCAAAATAAAATCCCTGTTTCTCGTTCCAGCAATATTGCTGAATGGCTTTTGAACGACTGCTTATCTTTTCTGTAAATAATGCTGCTGCGTCATGTCTTTTTTTATACAGATAACAATGCAATAACATCTTTTCAAGATTCAGTAATAAACAATTCAAATCAACCGGTATTAAGTCTGTTGTCTGAATACTGTACATATGATGCTCATCTGCAAACCACCGGCTGCTGAAATCCCATCCCGATTCAGCAGCGGCCCTGATATCCCTGTATACATCCTTGGAATCTCTGTTAGAAAGTTTGGCCACATGTATATCTTCAATATATGCTTCAGGTCTGGGAGATGGGTCATCATCCCAATACCTGTTTAATACAGCGCCATCAGCCATACGAACTACCCTGCGAAAAGCCGGTGCTTCGGTTGATAATTTGTCTGCGCCATCCATCCAGAAAGCATATTCTTTTTCAAGCGCGGGCAGGTATTCATCAAGAACAGTATCTCCTTTTACGGCATTTAATATGCCAACCATCATACTGAAAAAAGGAGGCTGCGATCTACTGATATAATAGGTTCTGTTGCCATTCGGTATATGCCCGACTTCATGAATAAGAAAGGAAAAATTTTTAACCATGTTTTCTATCATGTCGAGCCTGCCGCTTAACTGCAGTCCTAACATGGTAAAATAACTATCCCAGTAATAAATTTCTCTGAATCTTCCTCCGGGAACAATATAAGTGAATGGTAGTCCAATTAATGTACCACCTGCTTTTTGCGGACTTCTTTGCAAAACGGTCCAAAGTTCATTTAAATGAACAGCAATCGGTTTTTTTGCTGAGGAGTATTCTTCTTCAGTTGTTTCAGGCAAGTGAAAATATTGCCGAACAAATGACTCCAGGCTAAAGGAAGGAACATTTTTTTGTTCACTGTACCTGTTCAGTATATTGTTTATACTTTCTTTTGGTGTACTGTCTACAAAATATTTTGAATCAGGAAATATACCCGATACCTGAATGTCTTCATACAGGGGAGACAGGGAATTGATATAAAAATACTTGTCATTCATACTATTCGGCTTTTACTTGGTTTTTTATTTTTCGTTGTAACCTGTGAAAAAGCAGTAAGCAAACAACAAGAATGGCCATAGGTATAAGTGAAAAATAAAAAGCCTGTTTGCCATCATAGTGCTCAAATATATTACCGGTGATAATGGAGCCGGTAGTTCCGCCAAGTGCTGAGAAAATGATGATCAGGCCCGACATCAATCCATGCTGTTTTGCAGGTAAAGTGCTAAGAATAACTGAGTTAACAGCGGGATAGATCGGTGCAAGTAATAAACCAATCATCGGAAATACAAATGCTGCTAAAGGCGCCGTAGACCAGCCGGTAATAGGTTGTCCCGTTGTTTTCTCGGCCAATGGTATGGCCACTAGTACCAGTACTGCAGCAAGTACAAGACATGACAACAAGACTATTAGCCAGTTTAATTTTTTAAGAACCAGGCCTGCAAAAAAACGACCAAGCGCTGTAGAACCTGCCAGTATACTTGCCATCTGAATACTTAAAGCAGCAGGTAAGAGCAATACTTTATTATTAAAAGTGGGAAGCCAGCTCATGATACTTTGTTCAATCAGTACGTAAAAAAATGCACAGAGCACAAAAACCAGTACAATGGGTTTAACCATAAGTGAAAACATATCTTTAAACTCATCCAGCATCGATTTTTGTTCTTTTGCCTGGATAGAAGATTCGTCTAAAGAAGCAGACAAGAGTAATAAAAATGCAAGGAGTGAAATGCCTCCCAATAAGTAATATACATTTAACCATGTCGTAGATTGCGGATTGGCATCATCAACAAAATAACTAAAGACAAAATATCCTGTAAGTATACCAACCATAAAAAAAGATTCAATAAAATTCATGAGGCTGATATGTTCTTTTTCATTTTTGGTAACCAGGCCAATGGTACTGTAAACAGACATTTTAATCAAGGCAAAAGAGGAGCCCACTGCGGCAAACAATAATTTGGTAGTAAAGAAACTCGCTGTAAATGGCATGATAAAACAAATAATACTGATAAAGCCCAAAGCAATTAACATGGCATTCTTATAACCTATCCGAACGATATAGGAAGAAACCAGGAAAGAAACAATAGCAATACTCAGATCCTTGAATGCTTCCAGAACAGATGCTGAACTTTCGGTTACACCAAAATTTTGCTGTACCTGTAATATAACAGTTCCTACACTGTTGAGCAGGATAGCAAAAACGAAATAGTTTAGAAACAGCGAGGTTTTTATTTTCCAGTTTTGCATATAGAAATATTAAATGTTTATTGTTGTACGGCAATTAATTTTAAGCAAACAGGATTAGGTACCTCCACTTGTCTGAGCATTTGTTGTAATAAACCTGTTTCCTTATTTACACGATAAATAACAATATTGCTGGTCTTCTGATTGGCCACCAGTATAAAATTTCCGTTTGGTGCAATAATAAAATTTCTTGGGCCTGCACCCGGAACGGGCTGATAGCCTTTACTTGTGAGCTTACCAGTGGTTTGATCAATGGCAAAAATGGCCAGGTTATTTTCGTCGCCTCGATTGGAAGCGTATAAAAATTTTCCATCCGGAGAAATATGAATATCGGCGCTCCCAGGCTGACCTGTATAATCAGCTGGATGTGTAGTTATATTCTGAATGCCGGTCATAAATCCATTATTGTATCTATATACTTTGATGGTACCCGTCAACTCTTCCAATACGTACACAAAACGCTGGTTAGGATGAAAATCAAGATGTCTTGGTCCACTGCCGGGCGTAGAAGCAGCAAAAGGCATGGCAGCAGGCTTAAGTGGTTTTTTGAGTAAAGGGTTGAACTGGTATAACATCACTTTGTCGGTACCAAGATCAGGCACCAGAATATATTTATCATCGGGCGAAAAGAAAGTAGCGTGCACATGTGGTTTATCTTGCCTGGTTTTATTAATGCTGCTGCCGGTATGCTGAATCAGTTGTACATAATGTTGTAAGCCTCCTTCTTTATCAACGGGGAAAGCTGCAAGATTGCCTCCTGTATAATTACCAACTACAACCCATTTGCCTGTTTTATCAACTGATATAAAACAGGGATGATCGCCTCCGCTGGGTTGTGCATTGATAAAATATAACTGACCGGTAGCCTGGTCAAAATCATAAGCACTTATATAACCCGGTTGTTCGCCACCTGTTTCATTCACTGCATATAATTTAGTGCCGTCGGGCGACAGAGAAAGGAAGGAAGGATTAGTGGCACTATCGGTACTGCTTACCCATTGTACTTCGCCGTTTTGTGAGTTAAAGCGAAATACATAAATGCCTTTACTTTTTCCTGAAGTATATGTGCCTACAAACAGGTAATGATCCTGGGCCAGCAAACCAATACTGAACAGGCATAAAATAGTGGCAATCAAGGGTCTCATAAAGGATTGGCTTTCCTCTAAGATAAAGATTTCAGGGCTTTATCAGTAAAACAACATTATCTCTGTGAAAACTCAGCGTTCTCCTTTATCTGCGCTGAGGGTTCCTGTAGTATCCCTAACGAAAGAGGAGAAGAGAAAGCTGAAAATTGAATTTTTGCAGAAGGAGGTGGTATTAACATACTTGTTGAGCAGACTATATTTACATTTGTAAACGAAATTTCTCCTATGAAAAAAATGTTTCTCTATATGTCAGTTTTATTTGCTGCTTGTACAGGTGATAGATCAACATCATTGAAAATTGGTGAATGGCAGGGAAAGTTGCTGCGCAAAGATGGTAATCATATTGTTTTCAACTTTGAAATAAAACAGGTAAATGAGTCTCTGACATGGGTGATAAAAAATGGAGATGAAAAAATTGAAGTAACCGATATATTACTCAATGGTGATTCCATACTGGTACATATGCCCGTTTTTGAATCATCATTCAAGCTGGTAAAAGAAGGCAGCAAAAAATTAAAAGGTACATGGACCAAAGCCGGCTCAACAGGCTTTATCGACATGCCATTTGAAGCTGTAGCCGGTACAAGTGAAAGATTTGATAGCAGACAAGATGCAAACAGAAATATTTCAGGTAAATGGGCGGTAACATTTTTCAGGGCCGATGGCTCACCAAGACCTGCTATTGCTGAATTCGTACAAAAAAATAATAAGCTGTCAGGAACTTTTATTGCACCCAGCGGCGATTATCGTTATTTGCAAGGCGTGGTTGACGGTGACTCATTGAAGCTCTCCACTTTTGACGGGAGTCATGCTTATTTTTTCAAGGCACATATCAATAGCGACAGTTCTATCAGTAATGGATTTTATTATTCCGGCGCCAGCAGTATAGAACCCTGGGAGGCTGTGAAAAATGATACGGTGCTTTTGCCCGACACTGGTGCCATGTTCCTGAAAGAAGGAGAAGAAAAACTCAATTTCAGTTTTCCTGATCTCAATGGAAAGCAGGTGTCAATACAGGATGCAAGGTTCAGGAATAAAGTGGTGGTGGTGCAGATTATGGGATCATGGTGCCCGAATTGTATGGATGAAACAGCCTTTCTCAGTTCATTCTATAAAAAATACAAAGACAGGGGAGTAGAAATTGTATCACTTGCGTATGAGTATTATGAAGATTTTAATCTTGCTGTAAACAGTATAAAAAAGTTTCAGAAAAAATTTGATGTTCAATATCCCATGCTGGTAACAGGTGTAACAGTATCAGATACTTTACGTACTGAAAAAACATTGCCCCAGCTTACCAAAATAAACTACTTCCCCACCGCCATCTTTATTGATAAGAATGGCAAGGTGGCTAAAATACATGCAGGTTTTGAGGGACCCGGAACAGGTAAACGACATGAAGCGTTGAAGAAAGAATTTGAAGAGACAGTGGAGGGCTTGTTGAAACAATAGTTTCAGATTTTTGATGAGAAGATATGATCTTTTATCAATCAGTAGTAGGATAGTATTTTTCGTAATTAATTGGTAATCAAATATATTTAAAAGAAAAATATTTTCATTTCAATAATATTTTCTAAAATCAGAACTTTTTTTACATTTGTAAAATAAAATTAATCAAAAACAAGGAGGTGAATGAAAGAGAATAATTTTTTAATTACAATTATTTTTAAAGATGGTTATCATCTCCCGGCCGCAAATTGAGGCGTTCATTAGAAAAAATCCGCTTTCAGCCAGCTCTTTGAACACTTGGTATTTCAAAACCAAAGAAGCAAATTGGGGTAACCCGAATGAAATTAAGCTGGTATTTCCTGCCTGCGATTATATTGGAAACGATAGATACGTTTTTAATATCGGAGGAAACAATTATCGTCTTGTAGCGATGATTCATTTTTCCAAGCGGACACTATATATACGCGGTATTTTTATACATGCTGATTATGAAGAATTGAGCAACAAGGGACTATTACAAGCCTTATAAAATAAATTAAGGTATTAATGTTCCAATGAATGTTGTAAGAGCCACACAACGTTAATTATGAAAATCGAAAACAAACAACAATATTATTTGGCTATGGCTCAGATAGAAGATTATCTGCAGAAAGGCTTTGCCAATTTAACTGATCAAGAGGATGAACATTTAGCAGTTCTCTCAGAAGCGGCTGAAGTATGGGAAATGCAGTCATATCCTATGCCCATGCAACCAACTTTAAAAGATATTTTAACTCATATTATGTTCGTGAAAGATATTAATCAATCACAATTGTCAGAGTTATTACACATTTCAAAGGGAGCATTATCGGAATTATTAAATGGCAATAAAAAACCTAATCTGGATGTAGCCAAACAGCTTCATGCAAAATTTCATATTGATGGAAATCTTTTACTGGAAAGTTTGTAAGAAAAAAATTGAACTACTTGATTTTAAAGAAAAAGCCACTCACTTTTAGTGAATGGCTTTTTTAATTAATTGGATTTTTATTTTGCTCCTTTCACATATTTATCTAACCACTGTTGCTGTTCCCACAAAGTATGTAAAATGTTTTCTTTTCCACGGTAGCCATGTTCCTCATAAGGCAGGAACACAAAACGAACGGTTCCGCCGTGGCCCTTAATGGCCGCATATAAACGTTCGCTGTTGATGGGGTAGGTTCCTGTATTATCATCACTGTCGCCATGAATTAAGAGAATAGGCGTTTTAATTTTATCTGCATAACTAAACGGACTCATTTCATAGTACAATTGAGGAGCCTGCCAGTAGGTACGATCTTCATTTTGGAAACCAAAAGGTGTAAGGGTACGGTTATAGGCGCCACTTCTTGCCACACCAGCTTTAAACAGGTTGGTATGAGCCAACAGGTTGGCCGTCATAAAGGCACCATAGCTATGTCCGCCAACACCTACACGGTTTTTATCGGCAACACCCAGGCCAGACAGGTGATTAATGGCTGCTTCTGCGTTCATCTTTAACTGCGCCACAAAATTGTCATTTGGTTTTTTATCGGCAGAAGTAGATACAATCGGCATTTCAGCATTATCGAGAACGGCATAACCCTGTGTTACATAATAGATAGGAGAACCCCAACTTAATGTAGTAAAACGATACTGACTGCCACGAATTTGTGCGGCATCAGCAGCACTGTTGAACTCTCTGGGGTATGCCCAGATGATCAGCGGTAAAGGACCATCTTTGTCTTTACTGTATCCTTTAGGTAAATACAGTTCACCGGTAAGGTTAACACCATCGGCTCTTTTGTATTTTACTTTTTCTTTTTTCACACCTTCCAGTTGCGGATATGGATTGGTGAATTGGGTGATGACTTTATCAGCGATACGAAGCACCAGGTTTTTAATATAATAGTTGGGCACTTCTGTTTGAGACTCTCTTTTCGTTAGTAAAACCAGCTTATCTGCGTCCAGCACTTCATTTACCGTTTCATATACACCTTCCTGGCAACGCCAGATGATCTCATTCTTTTTACTGGCAAGGTCAAATTTGGCAAGGAAAGGAAGATCTCCTTTTACTGAAGCCCCTGTTGTATTATTCATCAAGATCTTTGTGCCATTCTCTATTGTCTGGATAACATATCTTCTAAACTTATTGCGTGTTAAAACAGGTGATCCAGGATTGTTATAAGCATCTGTCAGGTTTCTTTCCATTAATAATTCGAGCGATCCTGTGCTGCTGTTATACCTGCTCACCCGAGTGATTTGTTTCGATCTTAATATTTCCTGCACCATAGCCATCGTTTCATTGCCCCATGTAGTACCTGCATAACGTGTTTTGGTTTTAAACAACTCTTTGGCCTTAGCAGTAAAAGGTGCGCTTAATGCATAAACTGCATCATGATATTCTACCTGTTTTTTAATGAGCCCACTATCAAGTGGCATAGCCCAGGTAATAGTGGCAGCTTCATCATCGCGCCAGTCGAAACTCCTGGGTACATTTTGTGTGTTATCATAACCTGAAGGTGTTCCTTCAGAAGAAGGTAATTCAGCCAGTACTTTCACTACTTTGCCTGTAAGATCACAGATACTGATGGTTGACGGGAAACCATTGGCGGTAACCAGGTAAGAGAAAGGTTTACGGATGGTTCTAACCATCATGTATTTATTATCGGGCGACAAACTAAAAGTTGAAACAATACCGGGTTTACCCAACACAGTTTCTACGCCACTCTTATTTTGAATAAGCTGCCCTGTTGCATAAAACTCAAACAACTGTTCGTCATATGGAGACTTAATCAGATCCTGGTAGGTAGGACTGGGTGCCGCTTTACCCAGGTTCTGCTGAATGGTGGGTCCTTTAGGGGTAATGGGCCTTTTGGGTGCATTAGCCGCAGATTGTGTTGTGGCTTTATAAACAATGGTATTATCATCAACCCAGGTATAAGAACTGCCTAAAACCGTATTCAAAGCCTGCTTGTTGATTTTCAAACTTCTTCTTCCGGCAATATCAATCACATACAGATCAACACTGGAACCTGTGGTATTGGTAAAAGCAATTTTTGTTTCTGATGGGTTCCAGCTAACATTACCAGCAAGCATATTGGCCGGTAAACCCTGTACCTGTATGGTTTGTCCTGATTTAATATTTTGCAGGATAAAATTATTGATGAAATTCTGCCTGCTCGGAGAAAAATTATTAGGGTTAATACGTAAACCGGCAACACGAAATTCGGGCTGCCCCAGTTCTTCCACTGTAGGATAACTGTTTCGTTCACTCAGCAGCATCCATTCAGCTTTTCCGTCAATGCTTACAGAAGGTGTTGGTTTGGCCAGAAGCAGTTCCATTACTTCTTTGGCAGGTGCGCGATAGGTATTGTCATCCTGGGCATATACAACTGTAAAGCCGAAGCCAAGCATCAACAATCCGAAGAACCATTTTTTCATACTGGTTAGATTTTATTGGTTAGAAAGTCCGATAGTCCGGAAGACCGAAGATGATCGCTAGAATATTGGTTTTTCCTCGGACTTTCGGTCTTTCCAACTCGTATCTTATTGATACACTCTTACATAATCAACAATCATCTGTTGCGGATATACTTTTTCATCTACCCCTTTTTGTCCGCCCCATGAACCGCCAACTGCAATATTGAGCAGGAGGTGAAAGGGTTTATCAAAAGGCCAGGCATCGTTACCCGTATGCTCATTCTTAAAGCTGAAATAAGGTTTTTTATCTACAAACATGGTAATGGTTTCCTTGTTCCACTCTAAGGCATAAACATGAAATTTCTCACTGCAGTCGGGTACAGTTACTGTTCCTGTTTTTTGCGTGCCAATACTGTGAAAATATTTTTTGGTATGAGCCGATGCATGAATAGTACCCTGGTTATAGCCAACATGTTCCATGATATCAATTTCACCATCATCGGGCCAGGTAATTTTTTGGGTGCTGGCCAGCATCCAGATGGCGGGCCAGGTACCAACTCCTTTGGGTAATTTGGCCCGTACTTCAATACGGCCATAGGTCCAGTCGCCTTTTCCTTTTGTAATCATTCTGGCAGAACTGTATTTATTCTCACCTATTTGTTCTTTGTGGGCCTCAATAACCAGGAAACCATTTTCTACCCTGGCGTTACGTAATTGCTTTGAGGTATAATATTGAAGTTCATTGTTACCCCAGCCATGACCGCCCACATCATAGTTCCATTTGGTAGAATCAGGCAGACCATTCACCAAAAAATCATCTTGCCAGACTAGTTTTCTTTTCTGACTTATTACAGTTGATACGGCAAGTAATGCCAGCAGGAAAAACGATATTTTTCTCATGTGTACTGAGTTTTGGGGAGATGAAAGTTAAGTAATCCCGGTTAGTTGTGCATGGGTATTGGATGACCGGGTGAAAAAAATTTGTGCATAAACGGCACAGGCTGTATTTTTGCCATCTCATGAAACAATTTGTACATATTCACCATCATCATTTCTTACCCAGGGGGTAGGCTATTGGTGTTATGTGCTAATCATAAACATTAAAGGGCTTACCTACGGGTAGGCCCTTTTTATTTTAAATATGGTATTATGAAATTGAAATTGGCAATTCAGAAAAGTGGCCGTTTACACGATGACTCCATTCGTTTGTTGAAGGAATGCGGTATCGATATCAGTAATGGAGTAAACAAACTGAAAGCGGAGGCATCTAATTTCCCGTTGGAGGTATATTTTCTAAGGGATGATGATATTCCTCAGTATGTAGAAGATGCGGTGGCCGATATTGGTTTTGTGGGAGAAAATGTGGTATATGAAAAAAAGAAAAAACTTACTGTAGTAGAAAAACTGGGTTTTGGAAAATGCCGTTTAAGTATGGCTGTTCGCAGGGGTGAACAATATAAAGATGCTTCTTTTCTGGAGGGTAAAAGAATAGCCACCAGCTACCCGATAATTGTTGACGCATTTCTCCGCGAAAAAGGAGTGAATGCAGAAATACATGAGATCAGTGGCAGCGTAGAAATTGCTCCCGGCATTGGTTTGGCAGATGCTATTTGCGATCTTGTCAGCAGTGGATCAACTTTATTCATGAACGGATTACAGGAAGCAGAAACCATTTTACAGTCTCAGGCAGTACTCATCCGAAACAATGAACTCGATACTTCCAAAGTACAGTTAATCGAAAGATTGTTGTTCCGTATACAGTCGGTAAAAAAAGCAAAAAATAATAAATACATTCTGCTGAATGCGCCAAATAATAAACTGAAAGAAATCATTGCATTGCTGCCTGGTATGAAGAGTCCAACCGTATTACCACTGGCCGATCCGGGCTGGAGTAGTGTACACAGTGTGCTGAATGAAAACGATTTCTGGGATATTATTGAACAGCTCAAAGCTGCAGGAGCGCAGGGTATATTGGTAGTGCCTATTGAAAAAATGATCGTTTAAGCTAATACATTATGAAACGAATAGAATTTCCATCCCGTTCACAATGGGCAGAACTACTGCAAAGACCGGTTATAGATACAACCACCTTACAACAACAGGTAAAAGCTGTAATGGATGTGGTAAAACAGGATGGTGATAAAGCAGTGCTTCAATTTACACGTCAGTTCGATGGAGTTCAACTGGATCAGTTACAAATGACGGAACAAGATATTGCCGAAACCATTCAACTGGTTCCCGATAATTTGAAACGTGCCATTAAACAGGCCGCTCATAATATCCAGACTTTTCATGTGCAACAAAAAACACAGGTAGAAGTAATTGAAACCATGAAAGGTGTTCGTTGCTGGAGAAAATCAGTGGGTATTGAAAAAGTAGGTCTCTATATTCCTGGAGGAACGGCGCCATTATTTTCCACCATTCTTATGTTAGGTATACCTGCACAGATTGCAGGATGCAAAGAAGTAATACTATGTTCGCCACCCGATAAAAGTGGGAAACTAAATCCTGCAATTGTATATGCGGCAAACCTGGTAGGCATTACAAAAATTTTTACTATTGGTGGTGTACAGGCCATAGCAGCTATGGCTTATGGAACACAAACGGTTCCGCAGGTATATAAAATATTTGGTCCCGGTAATCAATACGTAACCTGTGCCAAACAACTGGTTCAACAGGATGGTATTGCCATTGATATGCCAGCCGGCCCCAGTGAGGTTTGTGTACTGGCAGATGATTCGGCTAATCCTGCATTTGTAGCGGCCGATTTATTGAGCCAGGCAGAACATGGGACCGATAGCCAGGTTTTATTAGTGAGCACAGATACAACACTAATCAATAAAGTAACAGGAGAACTCGATAAACAATTACAACAGCTGCCAAGAAAAGGTATTGCTATCAAAGCACTAGCCAATAGCAAAGCCATTCTTGTAAAGGATATTAATGAAGCAATAGATCTGGTAAATACCTATGCAGCGGAACACCTGATTATTTCATGCAAAAATGATGAGCAGATTGCTGAAAAAATAATTAATGCGGGCTCTGTCTTCCTGGGTAATTATTCTCCTGAGAGTGTAGGCGATTATGCAACTGGTACCAATCATACTCTGCCCACCAATGGTTTTGCAAAAGCCTATAGCGGTGTAAGTGTTGATTCTTTTGTGAAAAAAATCACCTATCAAAAACTTACAAAGGAAGGATTGGAAAGCATAGCACCAACCGTGGTAACTATGGCAGCAGCTGAAGGTTTGGATGCACATAAAAATGCTGTACTTATTAGACAATAGATTTAAAACTACTAGTAAACGATAATATGTTTAACCTGGAACAACATTTAAGAAGTAATATCAAACAACTGAAACCATATTCTTCAGCGCGTGATGAATTTAGCGGAGAGGCTAAAGTGTTTTTAGATGCTAATGAGAACAGCCTCGGATCGCCACTTACTAAATGGTATAACCGTTATCCCGATCCACACCAGCAGGCTGTTAAACAAAAACTAAGTACAATAAAAGGTATTGGGGCCGAACATATTTTCCTGGGTAATGGCAGCGATGAATGTATTGATATTCTTTTTCGTTGCTTTTGTGAACCCGGGAAAGATAATATCCTTATCTGTCCGCCAACCTACGGTATGTATGAAGTAAGTGCCCAAATTAATGATGTTGAAATATGCAAAGTTCCTTTGTTACCCGATTTTCAGCTCGATCTTGTTCATATGGAAACCCTGGCCAATGCCAATACTAAAATCATCTGGCTCTGCTCGCCCAATAACCCAACCGGAAACTCATTGAACAGAACAGATATTGAAATGGTATTAAATAATTTCAATGGTATCGTTGTAATTGACGAGGCTTATATCAATTTTGCACAACAGAAATCATTTGTACAGGAGCTTGCTGAATACCCTAACCTGGTAGTGTTGCAAACCCTGAGTAAAGCATGGGGACTGGCAGGACTTAGGCTGGGCATGGCTTTCGCATCGCAGTCGATAATTGAAGTAATGAATAAGGTTAAGCCTCCATATAATATTAGTCAGTCTACGCAGGAACTGGTGCTAAAAGCACTGGAAGAAGTAGGACAGGTGAATGATATGATAAAAATACTGGTTGATATGCGAAGAGTGCTGGCAGAAGTATTTGAATCGATGCCAACGGTAGAGAAAGTATATTCTTCTGATGCCAATTTTATATTGGTAAAAATTGCCGATGCCAGAAAAGTATATGAGTTCTTATTAACCAAGGGCATCGTACTAAGGGACAGGAGTAATGTAGAACTTTGTGAAAACTGCCTGCGCATTACCATTGGTACAGAAAAAGAGAATACCGATTTGATAGATGCCATGCAGGAATGGTACTCTTCACCGACAAACTGATTAAATCTGTGTTTTCATTTGTAATTTCAATCCAAATTCAACATTATATGAAAAAAAAGGTTCTATTTTCTTTAAGTATCATTTGTGCGGCTATCAATCTTGTTACTGCGAATGATTCTGCCATTACTGCAATAAAAAAAGTAGTGGCCGACCCGGTAAATGCAGGGTTAAAAATACCCGCTGGTTTTTCAGCCTCTATCGTAGCTGATCATCTTGGCAGAGCCAGGCATATTGTTGCTACTGAGCAGGGAGGGTTGTATGTTAAACTTGAGCGTTTAAAAGAAGGGAAAGGTATTGTTTACCTGAAAGATGCAGATGGCGATGGTAAAATGGAAATCAGTAAAACCTTTGCCAATTATTACGGAACAGGTATATCCATTAAAAACGGGTACCTCTATGCATCATCTGACCAGGATGTGTTCAGGTATAAACTGGATGATAAAGGAAATGTAATTGATACAGAAAACCCTCAGCGTATTGTAAAAGGTTTGTGGGATAAGCGTCAGCACGCGTCTAAATCAATTGCGCTCGATGATGCCGGGAATATTTATGTAAATATTGGTGCACCGTCAAACTCATGCCAGGAAGTAGACAGAACAAAAGGTTCAAAAGGCATGAACCCTTGCCCGATACTCGATTCTGCAGGAGGAATCTGGCAGTTTAAAGTAGATCAAACAGACCAGGGATATCATAATGGCATTCGGTATGCTACGGGATTAAGAAACGTAGTGGGTCTTGACTGGAACAAACAGGAAAATAAATTATATGTTACCATGCATGGCCGCGACATGCTGTACACATTGTATCCCGATATGTTTGATACTACCATAAGCGCAGAGCTTCCTTCTGAAACACTGTACGCCATTAACAAAGGAGATAATGCCGGATGGCCCTATGTATATTATGATCATTTTCAGCAAAAGAAAATACTTTCTCCTGAATATGGTGGCGATGGAAAGAAAACAGGTGGTGAGAATATAATTGATCCATTGGTTGCGTTTCCGGCGCATATGGGACCCAATGCACTGTTGTTCTATACAGGCAGCCAGTTTCCTGAAAAATACAAACAAGGTGCATTTATTGCATTTCATGGTTCATGGAACCGATCGCCATTACCCCAGGAAGGATATTATGTAGTATTTGTTCCTTTTAAAAATGGCAAACCCAGCGGAAAATGGGAAGTATTTGCAGATGGTTTTTCAGGAACAGCTGTTGTGAAAAATCCAAGAGATGCGCAGCACAGACCCTGTGGACTTACTCAGGGACCTGATGGTTCCTTATATGTTTCCGACGATGTAAAAGGAACTATTTATAAAATCAGCTATTCATCTAAATAAGTATGTATGAAATTTATTTACGGCATAATTGTTTTATTGATTACCAGCGCTTTTGTATTACCCGAAAAGAAAACAAAGGCAATTCAGCCATCCATAAAACCTTCTTTAGAAAGAGGCAAAACTGTGTACCTGCAAAGATGTATGGCCTGTCATCAGATGGATGGGGGTGGTGTTCCAAGACTTAATCCGCCATTGGATGGTGCCTCAAAAGTAAAGGGCAATGACAAGTTATATCTGGTACGGGTTATTATCAAAGGAATGACAGAAAGAATTGAACTTGATGGTGAGTACTATGATAACAATATGTCTGCCAATCCTGATCTTACCGATACGCAGATAGCAGATGTATTAACCTATATAAGGAACAACTGGAGCAATAAAGCATCAGTAGTTACGGCTGCAGAAGTAAAAGCGGCACGTGTAAAAATCAAATAGGAAAATGAAACCAGTATTATTTATAGATCGTGACGGAGTGGTATTGCAGGAACCACCTGAAAATTTTCAGATTGATCGTGTTGAAAAGACCACATTTATAAAGGGAAGCATCACTGTATTGTCGCAGATTGCTGCGTCCTTTGATTATTACAAGGTGATGGTTACAAATCAGGATGGTTTGGGAACAAATAGTTATCCTGAAAAAGATTTTTATCCTTATCATGATCTCATGGTACGCACACTGGCCGGTGAAGGTTTTGTGTTTGATGAAATGATCATCGACCGCACTTTTGCTGCCGATAACCAACCAACCAGGAAACCAGGTACGGCATTATTGCAGCATTTTTTTGATGGGTCAAAATTTGATCTGGCCAATTCATATGTTATTGGTGACAGGTGGAGTGATATACAGCTGGCTAAAAACCTGGGTTGTAAAGCCATTTATTTGAAATCGTGCCTTCATTCCCTTACAGCGGAACAGGAAACAGAACTTCATTCAACTATTGCATTGGAAACAGATGACTGGCAAGCGATTTATGCATTTTTAAAACTTGGATTGCGTAAAGTGCAGCATGAGCGTAATACAAATGAAACAAAAATTAGTGTTACCCTGAATCTTGATGGTACAGGTATATCATCTATTCATACCGGTATTGGTTTCTTTGATCATATGCTTGATCAGATTGCAAGACATGGGCAGATTGATTTGTCTATTGAAACAAAAGGTGATCTGCATATAGATGAGCATCATACCATTGAGGATACAGGTATTGCATTAGGAGAAGCATTTGCAAAAGCATTGATCGACAAGAGGGGAATGGAACGATATGGTTTTGCTTTGCCCATGGATGAGGCAGATGCAAAAGTGCTGATTGATTTCGGTGGCAGAAACTGGATCGTATGGGATGCTGAATTTAAAAGAGAAAAGGTTGGTGAGATGCCCACTGAAATGTTTTTTCATTTCTTTAAATCATTCAGCGATGCCGCCAAATGCAACCTGAATATTGAATGTAAAGGAGAAAATGAACACCATAAAATTGAAGCCATTTTTAAAGCTTTTGCAAAAGCCATCAGAATGGCTGTAAAACGCGATCCCTTCTCCAATCATTTACCTTCAACCAAAGGGCTGTTATAAGTAGTGATACTTTTCTTCTATAAACAAGCCTGCGAAACCTTCGTTATCTCTCGTTCACTACAGTCCCCTCCTTCGTCAGGGTGAGGTGAGGAACCCCACCACAGAGAATAAGAGATAACAGAGTTTACAAAGGGGGTGATTTATTTGCCTTTTCCAGAGAGAATAATACGCAACGTGTGTATCATTATTTTGAAATCGAGCAGTAAAGATGCATTTTCGATATAGATGAGATCATACTTCATTCTTTGTATCATTTCATCAATATTACTGGCATAGCCAAACTGTACCATACCCCAGGAAGTAAGACCGGGCTTTACCTTCAGGAGATAACGATAATATGGTGTTTGCTGTAAGATCTGATCAATATACACTTTTCTTTCAGGTCTTGGCCCAATCAGGCTCATATCACCTGTAAGAATGTTCCAGAGCTGTGGTAATTCATCCAATCGCCATTTGCGCATAATTTTTCCCCAGGCAGTAATACGTGGATCATGATCGCTTGATAAAGCAGGCCCATTTTTTTCTGCATCAGCAACCATGCTTCTGAATTTGTAAATAGTGAATGGTCTACCATTGTAACCAATTCTTTCCTGTGCATAAATAACAGGTCCGTCAGATGAAAATTTTGTACGGAGCACAATCAAAAGCAGGAGCGGAGAGAGTAATAAAAGGCCGCATAGCGAAACAAGTATATCAGTAATGCGTTTGATATTTTGTTGCCACGCACTAAGTGGGTTTGTACGCAAGTCGATTAGAGAAGCAGTAAAAATATTATTGGTTTTTACGGAGCCTGAAACAATATCCAGTGTATCTGCTACCAGTTTAATGTCGACTTCTTTTTCTGTAAGGGTATATACAAGTTCGTCAATAAGGTCGTGGTCTTTTTTCTCTAATGCAAGTATTACTTTTTCAACCTGGTATTTTTGTATGATCATATCCAGTTCTTCGGTTGATCCAAGCCGTTGAACCCATTTGCTCAAACCATTACTTGCTTTTTGTTCGTGTGTTACAAAACCTACAACCTGCATGCCGAGATACCTGTAATTTCTGATTACTTCATGATATACTTTTACAGCTTCTTTGTTATTGCCGATAATCAGTGTATTAAAACGAATACTTCCATTAAGGATAGATCTTTTAATGAGTAACAGAACTATGCTTCGGTCTATGGCAAAGAGAAGAAAATGTGTAAGAAAAAAAATGGAAAAAAAGATAAAGAAGTCAGGATGTCTCCAAAATTGAAATACCATGATAACGAAGCTGCCAATAGTAGTTTGAATAAATGTTTCCGTTATTTCATTCAGTCTTGATTTTTCGTATAAAGATTTCTGATAAGAACCCGATAAACCGAAAATCAGCAGCCATATACAGGCAATACCCAGCCAATTTGCCGACTCGGTATTAGTTAGCCCTTCTGTTATAGAAGGCAGCAGCCAATAAAAAAAAGTTACTGAACCGGCGATGGCAAAAAGGAAGTCGGAAAAGATATACCAACTGATCTGTTTCTTTTTGCCTAACATGGGTTTACACCAGGATACTGGTATTATTAATTTTGTCCAATATCTGGTGCGCCACTTCCATAGCAAGGAAACCATCGATTTCGCTTACTACAGTTGGTCTATTATTTAGAATGGCATCTACAAAAGATTCCAGTTCCAGTTTAATGGCATTTGCCTGTGGAATGGTCGGATTAGCAATAGCGATGGTTTTTTTTCCGTTTTGTGTATCAATATCAAAAGAAAACACATTCTCATCATCCGGCTGTTTCAATTTGATGATTTCAGTTTTCTTTTCAAGGAAATCAATTCCAATATAGGCATCTTTCTGAAACAGGCGCATCTTACGCATTTTTTTCATACTGATGCGACTGCTGGTAAGATTGGCCACACATCCATTGTTAAACTCAATGCGTACGTTTGCTATATCGGGTGTTTCGGTCATTACGGCAACGCCGCTTGCAGAAATATTTTTTACATCACTTTTTACGAGGCTGAGGATGATGTCTATATCGTGAATCATGAGGTCAAGTATTACACTTACTTCCGTACCACGTGGGTTAAATTGGGCGAGTCTGTGTACTTCAATAAACATGGGATTCAGGTTCATTTCCCGGATGGCCAGGTATGCAGGATTAAATCTTTCTACGTGACCCACCTGCATTTTTACATTGGCTTCGCGAACCATGTTAACCAGATCTTTTCCTTCCTGTATGGTATGGGCCAGTGGTTTTTCTACAAAAACATGTTTGCCTTTACGTATGGCCATCATACAAATATCAAAATGGTGATCGGTGGGGGTTATTACATCTATTATATCACAGATATCTATCAGTTTTTCTTCATCGGAAAATCTTTTCAGACCATATTCATCTGTTGCAATATGGGCATTGTCATTGTTCGGATCAAAAAAACCAACCAGCTTTACGTCTTTAATTTCTTTCCAGTTATTTAGGTGAAATTTACCCAGGTGTCCAACTCCGAAAACGCCTACTTTTAGCATAGCAAAAGATGTATTTAATAAGTAAAGATAAATAATACCTGTGCCCGAAAACGAAAAAATTAGCTGATGTGGATATCCTGTCAGACTGAAATAGTCTGGTGCCCGCTTCAGGGATATTAATTAAAATGAAATGGTCTCAGGTTCGCTTAAATCCTTACATTACTCTTGTAAATGGTACATTCAGCGATATACATTTTGTTGATCATCATTGCATACCCCTATGTAATTTATCCCTGCCTGTCTTTTTTGATCAGCCGTTTCAGTCGTGCAAAACAACACTCTTCTTTTTTTCCGACAGTAACAGTACTAATAACTGCGTATAATGAAATAGACTTCATCAAACAAAAACTATATAATACATTCACCCTCGATTATCCTTCAGCATTGCTAAAGGTAATTGTAATAACAGACGGATCAACAGATGGTACCGATGCAGCAGTAAGAGCAGACGGAAGAGCCATACTTCTACACGATCAGGTACGCAAAGGGAAGGCTGCGGCTATTAATAGTGCAATAGATGTGCTTGATACCACCATAGTGGTATGTACAGACGCCAATACCATGCTGAATACAACAGCATTGAAAGAACTGGTAAAACATTTTCAACACCCGGTTATAGGAGCAGTAGCCGGTGAAAAGCGGGTTGTATCTGCTTGTAATAAAACAAGTACCCTAACAGAGGGCTTTTATTGGCAATACGAGTCGAAACTCAGGGAATGGGATGCCGATACTTTCTCAGTAACGGGAGCTGCAGGCGAATTATATGCAATCAGAACAGAACTACTGAAAGCTGTTCCGCCTGATACTATCTGTGAAGACCTTGTGGTTAGCATGCGTGTAATTGAACAGCACAAAAGGGTAATTTATGAGCCTAAGGCATATGGTACTGAAAATTCATCAGCCACTATAGCTGATGAATGGAAAAGAAAACAGCGGATTGCAGCGGGCAGTATTCAGTTCATTTACCGGTTTAAGTTGATGCAATTTTGTATGCAGCATCCGCTTGCTGCGTTTCAGCTGATTAGCCGGAAATTATTTCGTTGGCTGCTCGTGCCTTATGCCCTTATTGTATTACTATTACTGTCTTTTTTTTTATGGGGTCATACAGATGATGGGTTTATACAATTCCTTTGCGTGTGTAATTTTATTTTTTATGGCTGGGCAATAGCCGGATGGTTGCTCAATAAGTTCCGGATACTGCCAGGTCTGTTTTTTTCCCCTTTTTATTTTTTAATGGCTAATGCAGCTATAGTAGCCGGAACATACCATTATTTGTCTGGAACATCATTTGTTCTTTGGGAAAGAGTAAAGAGGGGATAATGCATGTAATAAAAAACGCCCCGCGAAAGCAGGGCGTTTTTTTGATTATGGATATTAAAACCACCGCCATGGGCGGTGGTCAGGATTAAATGCGTTAGCTAGTAAATTTGGGTATGCCAAAATAGTGCAAGCTGTATCACACATTTTATCACTGTACGTATCACATAGTATGGACGCCGAAATATCGTTTTAAGGTATTGAAAGATATGGTAGTGGATGTGTACCGATATAAATGGAAATACAGATACCGCTTCGCAGTATATAACAGTAATTGATAATAAGCCTCCGCGCATTAAAACATTATCCGATATCAATCAGTATTTCAATACTACAGGTAATTATACGGTACCATCATTGCTGGCTACAGATAATTGTGGTATCTATATTGCAACCTACAATATAACAGGCGCCACAAACAGAACCGGTACAGGTCTCGATGCAAGTGGAAGTTTTAATGTAGGAACTTCTGTCATTACCTACACAGTAACAGACGTAAACGGTAACGTTACATCATTATCAGTAAATATTGTAATTGCCGGAGCAGTTACAGCTTCTTATACGGTAAGTGGTTCTGACGTATTTTGTAACCAGTTAATATTAACAGCAAATGTTACTCAAGGTGCAAGCTATAGTTGGAAACAAGGTGGTGTTCTAGTATCGGCTCAACAAACGCTCAGTCTCGGATTGATGAGTACTGATGGTGTGTATGAATTAACCACCATCAATGCCAATGACTATTCTTCTTCTCCAGCAACATATACATATAATAAGCAGTCTGTTGCAGGCAACTACACCATTCTTGTTGCCAATGTTGTAAAACCTGGCACAGGCAATAAAGTTGCGACAGGAAGTGCAGGTGTGACTAATACATTTGGAGCAGCTCTATTTAAACAAAATAGTTCTGTAGCCTGACCGGGGGCAAGCGTACAGTGTCATACCAATTGCTTAATGCCTGAGGCCTGCCATACAGCAGGCCTCTTTTTATGCATATTTGATATAAAGTTCCGGTTTGATGCATTGATCAGCATTGTTTCCAGTATCTTGATCCTAATTAAATTTATTAAGGGTATGTTATTACTGGGTATAGATGTAGGAACTTCTTCTATAAAGGTTTCAGTTGTTGATGCTGCAACGCATCGATCTGTGGCATCGGCTCATTATCCTGAAACAGAAGCGGAAATCATCAACCCCAATCCTGGTTGGGCCGAACAAGATCCCGATCTGTGGTGGGAAAACGTAAAACAGGCTATACTAAAATGTAATGCTACCCGCAACTACGATCCGCAGGATATAACTGCTATAGGAATAGCTTACCAGATGCACGGATTAGTACTCATAGATAAAGACGGGTATGTTTTGCGAAATGCTATTATCTGGTGCGATAGCCGCGCCGTGGAAATTGGTAACAAGGCATTTGATGAAATTGGCCATGAATATTGCCTGAGTCATCTGCTCAATTCACCAGGAAATTTTACTGCGAGTAAACTGGCATGGGTAAAAGAAAATGAACCTGCCGTTTATGAAAAAATATATAAGCTGATGTTGCCGGGTGATTTTATTGCATTTAAAATGACGGGTGATATTACCACCACGAACTCAGCATTGTCGGAAGGTATTTTCTGGGATTTTCAAAAAGAGGAATTGTCTCCTGATATCATGAGATATTTTGGATTTGATAATGTATTTGTACCAACTATTCAACCTCTGTTTTCGGCACACGGATATTTAAAAGAATCTATTGCCACAGGGTTATCATTAAAACAGGGAATACCTGTAGCCTATAAAGCGGGCGATCAGCCGAATAATGCTTTATCGCTGAATGTAATGGAACCCGGTGAATTGGCCGCTACTGCAGGTACTTCAGGTGTTATATATGGTGTGAGTAATGAACTGGGTTATGATTCATATTCACGTATCAACAGTTTTGCACACGTAAACCACAGTGAAGCATTAAAACGTATCGGTATACTGCTTTGTATAAATGGAACAGGTATTTTTAACCGATGGATTAAAACCATAACAGGTTCGCAACAGTCATATGAAGTACTCAACGAAGCTGCTGCACCTGTATCTGTTGGTTCCGATGGATTACTGGCCATTCCTTTTGGTAACGGCGCAGAAAGAATGTTGAACAACCAGATTATTGGTGCGCATTTCGAACAAATTGATTTCAATACACATGGTATTGCTCATATGGTAAGAGCTGTACAGGAAGGTATTGCTTTTTCTTTCCGGTATGGACTTGATATCATGCGTAAAAATGGTATGCATCCACAGGTGGTTCGCGCATCAAAAGCGAATCTTTTTCTGAGTGATGTGTTTGCAACAACATTTGCAGGTGTAAATCAACTATCTGTAGAATTTTACGAAGGCGATGGCAGCTATGGTGCAGCTATCGGAGCCGGAATTGGTGCTGGCATATTTACCGGCTCATCTGAAGCAGCAGCTGGAAGGAAATCGATAGACCATGTTGAACCATCTCATACCAGTATTTATGAAGAACGATATGCAATCTGGAAAGATTCACTTGAAAGAAAGATTGCAATAATGAAGCAGCGGAACCCGGTTTTCGTCGATTAAAAATATTTTTATTATTTCATACACTTATTTAAGCACTATGTCAATTGTATTAGGTCAACAAGCGTATTTTAAAGGCATCGGTCAGGTCAGGTATGAAGGGGTGGAGTCTGATAATCCATTAGCCTATCGCTGGTACGACGAAAATAAAGTAGTTGCAGGAAAAACCATGAAAGCATGGCTGCGTTTTGCCTGTGCTTATTGGCACAGCTTCTGTGGTAGCGGTGCCGATCCGTTTGGGGAACCCACACATCTTTTTCCGTGGAATAAAAAAACAAACCCTGTTGAAAGAGCAAAAGATAAAGCAGATGCAGCATTTGAATTCATGACCAAACTGGGCCTTCCTTTTTATTGTTTTCATGATGTGGATGCTGTTGATTTTGGTAATGATATAGTAGAGAATGAAGAAAGATTACAAGCCATCACTACATATTTTGCAGAAAAACAAAAAGCAAGTGGTATTCAACTTTTATGGGGAACGGCCAACCTGTTTTCGCACAGGCGTTATATGAATGGTGCCGCCACCAATCCCGATTTTCATGTGCTTACACATGCTGCCGCACAGGTAAAAGCAGCACTGGATGCTACGATTACATTAGGCGGACAAAACTATGTGTTCTGGGGCGGGCGTGAAGGATACATGAGTTTGCTGAATACCAATATGAAACGGGAAAAAGAACATTTAGCACGCTTTCTTCATACTGCAAAAGATTACGCAAGAAAACAAGGATTTAAAGGCACATTCTTTATTGAACCCAAGCCCTGTGAACCCAGCAAACACCAATACGATTACGATAGTGAAACCGTACTTGGTTTTTTACGGCAATACGATTTATTGAATGATTTTAAACTGAATATTGAAGTGAACCATGCAACGCTTGCAGGACACACTTTCCAGCATGAATTACAGGTAGCAGCCGACGCAGGTGTATTAGGCTCTATTGATGCCAACCGAGGCGATTATCAGAACGGATGGGACACTGATCAGTTCCCTAATAACATCAATGAGCTGACAGAAGCCATGTTGGTGATTGTGGAAGCCGGTGGTTTTGCAGGTGGCGGTATTAATTTCGATGCAAAAATCAGGAGAAACAGTACCGATGCAGATGACCTTTTTCATGCACATATTGGAGGTATTGATACATTTGCCCGCGCATTGGTGATAGCAGATAAAGTATTGCAGCAATCTGACTATAAAAAAATCAGAACGGAACGTTATGCATCTTATGATAACGGTAAGGGTAAAGAATTTGAAGCAGGAAAATTAGCATTGGAAGATTTGAGAAACTATGCGGTTACAGAAGGCGAACCTGCAATAAAAAGCGGCAAACAGGAATACCTGGAAAACCTGATCAACCGTTATATTTAACTATTACAGCAGATACTAAATCCAAACCAGCCATATTATAATTGTTATTGGGTGTTTAAAATACAAACAAAACAAAGAGTTGCAGTGTATGTAGTTTATAAACTATTAGATTGATACATACGAAGAGTTCAGATACTGTATTTTTGATGTATGCGGAACACTACCAAATTGAAAGCAGTTTTGCAACATTATCATTTAGACCTATCGATGAACGACCAGGAGCTGATGATCATCAATCTTTTCCATAAACAAACAGGAGAAGCCATGACATTCGAGGATCTGTCGTACAGCAAACTCATCGGCAAAGCCTATTCTCATATGAATAAGCAATTAAAAGAAGGCATAAAAAAAATATAGACTGTTCCAGCTTTTTCTTAGAAGTCGCAAAAGAAAATAAAAAATATAGTCCATCCTATGAATAAATAGACCGCTTATTACGGATAAGCAAGTACTGAATAAGGCTATCCTACAAAATCCTAGTTCTGGCTTCTTCTCATCGGTCTTACATTTTTTCCATAATACACATCGGCAGGAATATGGTTCCCCCAGTACACTTCATCAAGTAATGCATACAGATCGGGATCATAGGCTTTCAGATCGTCGGGCGATTGTATGCGTTTGTCACCATCATAAAATTCATAGTTCGACCAGAACCACCATTGAGTGCCTTCGGCCCAGTATTCGGCAACAGTATTAATGGCATACTGACCCTTGTACATACCTTTTTCTTTGGCATTGGTATAAGCAGTGTTGATACGGCGCAACATGACTGTGTCGGCCACACGCATGGCACTCATGATATTATGGCTGAACTCATGCACCAGAATATTTTCACCGTAATAACGAGTACCTGCATAACCGAGAATATTTTCCTCGGCGCAGGAAGTAATAGTGCCGCCCATGCCACGGGCACGTTTGTTCCAGTATTCTTTATCGCTCATGCTGGCAATGCCGCTGGGTTTATCGTAATTATCTCTTTCACCGGGCGTGAGGCGGCGGTCCTCACGGGTTGGTTTTTTCCAGTTACTTCTTTCGGGCAGATCGGTTTCCATTTCTGTTTCTGCCATAATCAATAGCCTTGCACCCTGTTTAATAAGTGCGGTACGTATATCGGTACGTTTCAGCAACATGTAGTTGATGATATCCCTGGCCACCAGCAAAGCATCGTCCGGTACCTTATGTGAGGATACAACAGGAATGCCAAAAGCATCGGTATATTTTTTGTAAAAAGTATCGAGTTTTAATTTAGCAGGAGGGGTAGCAATAACAGCCCCTGAAAAGCTTTCCACCATTTTTTTCCGCACACCATAGGGAGCTGACTGGCTAAAAGCACAGAGTGAAGCACCTAAAAAACCAGGAATCAATAGTAAGTGTCGCATAAGCACAGGTATGTATAACTTCGAAAATAAAAACAGATACAGGAGCGGGAATGCTGAGAATTAACCGGGTGTTTGCGGTTATTGATGGTTTGTTGTAAGGTTTGTAATCTTTTATCTATAACACAAGTGGGAGTATGGAGGAGGTTTGTTTAACAGACACTATTCGTCGCATTTCCCACTGCAAGTCAGCAACTATAATGAAGGGCCTGTTGTTGCGGTCATTCATTCAAAAAACTCACCATTCACCATTCACGCTCTCATAAAGACCCAAAGAGATTCTATTACCCCTCCAGGGGGTAATAGAATGCATTATTCTCCTGAGGTGCTACCTTGTTTAAAACCTTATGGGGTATAGAATATCGTGCAGGCATTTATTTTTCCATCTTTACATTCCGGGCCTCCTCTTCCTCATTGCTTCCTCAGATCCCCCGAAGCAGGTATAAAATTGGGTAATACCCGGAGATTGACTGCAAAGCAAAAGATGTATACTGATTGCGTGGGATGATGTAGGTAGAGGATAGAGTAACGTAGCATAAGGAGAATTGCAGGGAGGCAAACGAGGCATTTTTTGCAACCAAAAAGATTCTATGCATTTACCTCTCAGGCCAAAGACGCATGAATGGAGATATTAGGGAGAAAAATAGTTTTCTATTACTGATAATAATCAATTGTTGCAAGATGATAGGTTCAAACTAAAGGCTCAAAGGACAAAAAAGAGGCTAAAATGACCTAACTTATATGAACTACGCCAGTGGAATAGCCTGTTTTTCATAAATATGTATATCCAAGAATAATACAAAAACAGAATACCCCCAGTTTTTAAGATGCCTGTGATAAAAGTTCTGATGTTTCAGGAGTACTATCATAAGGAGGCTTTATGATAGTATTATTTGATACTATTAAACGTATGTTTTTTTCTTCGAAATGTGTACTTAATTACGAGAAATTTATTGCAGAGTTCTTTGGTGAGAGGTATCTGTTTACAATATTCAAACAAAGAACACCCTGTAGCAAAAGGAACAAAAGCGCTTCGCCGATTCTGTTATTTCTTTCCGGTTTACTGCCTCACCATCTTCGGGTTTGATTTTGATGTTTTTTGCATTTAATGAAACATGAATTAGCTATGCCCTTTTACAGCTATAGATAAAGCCTTCCGTAGACCCGGGAAGCACCTGAATAAACAGTGAAAGAAACCCGAACGGATCCCTAAGGTCAAACGGACTAAGAACGGACTTATAACGGACTTGTAGCGGACTTATAACGGAGAAAAAGCGTAGTATATTTTCTGACATCTGTGTGGAATATTTCAAAAAGTAGACCCTGCTGAGAAAAAACCATAAAAGTGCTGAACGTTGCCTGAGTTTGTGGCATTGTCTGCAAAAAAACTATGTTTTTTTACCTCACCCTTATTTGATATTTCGTAACATTCTTATCACCCTTTTTCTCCAGTATTTTTTTAGCAACCGCTTCTTTTAAATCGCGGCTGGCGGTGGGTGCAGCAATGTTTTTGAATAGCTGTAAATATTCTTTGCGGGTAAAACTGCCATCGGTATGTTTCTGTATAAAAAGATCAATTCTTTCAATGGCAGAAAGTGATTGTCGTTGGGTGGCTAATAATTCGTGCAGGGCTTCATTGATTACACCCAGCATAAATTCAATAAAAATGGAGCAATTGGCAAGCTTGTCGGAGTCGGAGAGTGCTTTATAATATTCAGTCTGCTTTCTTTTGATGATGGTTTCTACCGGCAAATAAGCAAACACAGGATATTTTGAAGCAAGCATTACATTTTGCCAAAGCCTGCTCATCCTGCCATTTCCATCGCTGAAAGGGTGAATAAATTCCAGTTCATAATGAAATACACAGCTTTTTATCAGAAGCGGGTCTTTGTTTTTTTGCAGGTAAGAAAACAGGTCGTTTAAAAGTGCTTTGATCATCCTCGCTGGGGGAGCAATATGTGTTACAACAGACCCTTTTGCAATGCCAACAGCGCCCGTTCGTAGTTTGCCAGGTTTATTAATCAGCCCATTCATTAAAAGGGCATGTGCTTTTAAAAAAGAGGATTGCGTTTGTGCTTTCCAGTTGTTGAAATGCTCGTACACTTTGATGGCATTTTGTACTTCGAGAATATCTTTTTCCGGGGCCAGTATTCTTTTGTTTTCCAGAATGGCCGTCACCTGGTTAATGCTCAGTGTATTGCCTTCAATTTCAAGTGAAGCCTGAATCGTTTTAATTCGATTCTTTTTTCTTAGTTCTGCTTTCGGGGTTTCAAGATGCGTAGCGGAAATACCTCCCAGTTTTTCAGATACCTGCGATAAAAGCTCTAATATTTTGGGCGTAATATCATAAGGGGGCTTCATGATAGTATCATTTGATACTATCAAAAGTACGGTTTTCTTCGAAAATCCTGTTGTTTCATTCCGGGTTAACGTCACACCAACGTCGGGTCTGATTTTGATGATGTTTGTATTTCGTAAGGCATGCATCAGCTATACCCTTTAGCAGTTATAGGGAAAGCCTTTTGTATACCTGAATAGTGCCTGAAGAAACACCGAAGGAAACCCGAAGCAACCCTTAAGTTCAAACGGACAGGTAACGGACAGGTAACGGACTTATAACGGAGAAGAAACGCAGGGAAAACCAGATATCTTTCTACGCACTGTCTCCGGCTCACGCCAAAAGCGCGGGAATGGGTCCATAGTACTCCTTTGGAGGACGGTGTGGGTTACACAGCCAGTGTGTTTCATTTAGTTTCAGATAATCAGTATCACTAACATGTATTCGAGCGTAATAATTTAACTCTTACCTTGTTTATGTGTGAGCGTGCGCAGCGTCCTCTGACGAGAGACACTGCGAGGAACGTTCAAAAAAGGAACACCCTGAGGAGAAAAAAATTGATATTGTAAGACCAACTAATAAAAATCAGTAGGGGTATGTCAGTAGATAACTCAAAAGTTATAGATTCAATTTCCATAGATAAGGATGGTAATGTAGTGCTAACAATATCAGACCACTTGCCTTGGGATGAGAAAGGTGAACATTTATTAATCTTACAGGGTAAGATTAATGCGTACTTGGCATTTATTGAGAATGGTGAGGTAATTGAAAATTATCCAGATGCTAAAGGGTGTGTTATTTTAATTAACATTATAACGAAGTTTCTTCCGAATGAAGCTGCTGGACTCTTCCTGAAAAGAACAAGAGAGGTTTTGGAAGAAAGCGGATATAAACTCAAACTGATGTTAATCGAGAATCAATAAATAAAAAACTAAAACTCACAACAACCACTCCACAAAACGGGGTGGTTTCTTTCTCCGAATGTCTCCCTCTTTCACCTGCGGTGATAGAGGGAGACAGTGCGGGAAACTTCTTTATGTAAGCACTCTGTAATACTCCTGCCATAAATCTGATATCTGCCATCTGATATCAACAAATAAAAAACCCCAACATTTCTGTTGAGGTTTTTCGTCGGGAAGACAGGATTCGCACCTGCGACCCTCCCGGTTAGATCGGGATGCGCAGTCAGAGCGTTTACGAACTAAAGGAAGAGTATCTTTAGAACTGTCAATACCCAATAAAAAAAGACCAACATTTCAGTTGATCTTTCTTGTGTTGGGAAGACAGGATTCGAACCTGCGACCCTCCCGATTACATCGGGATGCGCTGTTGGTCGCTGCTGGATATAAAAAGAGTCAGATAAATCTGCGATCTGCAATCACTAAATAAAAAAGACCAATCTTT
>JBMOKQ010000052.1:0-32554 GCA_049324295.1 Bacteroidota bacterium | reverse complement strand
TTGGTCGCTGCTGGATATAAAAAGAGTCAGATAAATCTGCGATCTGCAATCACTAAATAAAAAAGACCAATCTTTCGATTGATCTTTTTTATTTGTGTCGGGAAGACAGGATTCGAACCTGCGACCCTCCCGATTACATCGGGATGCGCTGTTGGTCGCTGCTGGATATAAAAAGAGTCAGATAAATCTGCGATCTGCAATCACTAAATAAAAAAGACCAATCTTTCGATTGATCTTTTTTATTTGTGTCGGGAAGACAGGATTCGAACCTGCGACCCCCTGGTCCCAAACCAGGTGCGCTACCGGGCTGCGCTACTTCCCGATTCTTCCACCGTAACTTTTGTTAAGATGGATTCGGTTTCCAGTATTCATATCCAGCTTAGCCGAAACTAAAAAAGATATGCGGTGAGGGCGGGATTCGAACCCGCGGTACAGTTTAACCCGTACGGCAGTTTAGCAAACTACTGATTTCAGCCACTCATCCACCTCACCGGGCTGATTAGATAATCTTGTTCTCTTTCAACCAAATATATCCTTCTACAGATTTGAAAAACTTTTCTCTTTGAAAAGCCTCGCTACGTGTAGAAAATGATTCTGAATAATGATAAACCAATGGCAATCTTCCTTTTAAAGATTTTGTTTTACCACTATTATGTTCAGCAATACGTTTCTCCAAATCCTGACAACTAAATAGTACCTGCCATCTTTTTGGCTTTTCAATATATATGCATAAAACATTAGCAAACATACTGATTTCAGCCACTCTCCACAGGAGTCCTTTGGACATCCACCTCACCGGGCTGATTATAAGCCTACCTCACTTTTCAGCGAGGGCTGCAAAAATAGGTAGGTAAAAGCTATCTGCCAAAAAATAAAACCCGGTAAATACCGGGTTTTAAAAATATTTCTTTCAAAAATGGTTTCAGTGAATCTACATCGCCGCCAATTGTACTTTCTGCGTCAGTTCCATCACATTTTCCCTGAAAATAGAATCGGTATCCATGAGGTCTTTCACCGTCTGGCAGGAATGTATGACCGTAGTATGATCGCGGCCACCAAAATGCTCTCCAATGGTTTTTAATGAGTTTTTGGTAAAGGCTTTGGCCAGGTACATGGTAATCTGGCGGGCCTGTACAATCTCACGCTTACGGGTTTTCTGTAATAATTTATCGTAAGGCACATCAAAGTATTCGCAAACCATTTTCTGAATAGCATCAATGGTAATTTCTTTGCTGCTTGTTTTTACAAAATTGCGCAGCACTTTTTTGGCCAGTTCAACATCAATATCTTTTTTATTGAGTGAAGACTGTGCCAGTAATGAAATAAGTGCACCTTCCAGTTCTCTTACATTGGTATTGATATTATACGCCACATATTTCACCACTTCTTTGGGCATATCCAAACCATCGTTCTTCATCTTACGCTCCAGAATCTCAATACGTGTTTCGTAATCGGGTACCTGTAAATCGGCACTCAGTCCCCAGCGGAAGCGACTCAATAAACGTTCCTGCATACCATCCAGGTCCTTGGGTGGTTTATCGGATGTGAGTACCAGTTGTTTTCCGCTCTGGTGTAAATGGTTGAAGATGGCAAAAAATGCATCCTGACTTTTTTCGGCACGACTGAAGAATTGCACATCGTCAATAATCAATACATCAATTAACTGGTAGAAATGTATAAAGTCGTTGATGGCATTATTACGGCTATGATCCTGGAACTGGTTGATGAATTTTTCGCTGCTTACATATAAAACCACTTTACCGGGATGGGTTCTTTTCACCTCATTACCAATGGCCTGTGCAAGATGCGTTTTGCCAAGCCCTACACCGCCATAAATAACCAGCGGGTTGAATGAATTGGCGCCGGGTTTCTCGGCTACCGTTTTACCGGCCCTGCGAGCCACCCTGTTACAGTCGCCCTCAATAAATGAATCAAATGTGTACATATGATTCAATTGCGGATCGATTTGCATTTTTTTCAAACCCGGAATAACAAATGGATTCTTCACCGGGTTATCTATTACCAGTGGAAAATTCATTTCATTATTGTTATAAGTTTTCATGTTGCTGGCAGGTACATCCATTGAACCACTTCTTCCATTGGTATTACCACTGTCTACCATGATACGGTATTCAAGCCTTGCTTCCTTACCCAGTTCACGTTTCAGTGTTTTAGCCAACAGGTTTACATAATGTTCCTCCAGGTATTCGTAAAAGAATTGACTGGGAACCTGAATCATTAAAACGTTTCCTTTCAGTTCAACAGGATTAATCGGCTCAAACCATGTTTTGAAATGTTGCCATTCTACAATGTCTTTGATGATCTTCAAACAATTGCTCCAGACTGATTCAGCATTTTTAGCCATACAAAAAATGAACAATTTTATAATGAGTTAACTTATTCGCTTTGCCTTCAAGTTATCTTATTTTTCCCACATGTGGAAATGTTGAAAAAAAACAGATACAGGGGTGCGAATATGTAGACTTTATGTTGAAAAAAAAATTTTTTATTCACTTGTTTTTTTCCCTATAACCACAGTATGGGCCTTTGCGAGTTTTTTTCTCGATAAACGGGAAAATTCATACTCCAGTCTGCCCAACTGAATCCCTCCAAAACCTACCTGGTTCACCAGCACGTCTCCACCGTTTTTATTCCGGTACTTCCTGGGCTCCTCAAAAAACCGGTGTGTATGTCCACCAATAATCAGGTCGATGTCGTAACTCTCTTTTGCCAGTATCTCATCACTTACCTTATTATCGGTATATCGATCGCCCAGGTGCGACAAACAGATGATCAGATCGCAACCTTTTTTTTGTAACAGATTTGCGGTAGTATTGGCTGCAACAACAGGATCCTGATAAACTGTTTTACCATACAAAGTATCGGGTACCAATCCTTTCAATTCTATGCCCACACCAAACACACCAATCTGAAGACTAGCTTTTTTAAAAATTTTATACGGGTGCGTTTTGTTTTCCAATACTGTACCTGAAAAATTGTAGTTACTTACCAGTATAGGAAAGGAAGCATGTTTTAACTGTGTGGCAAAATTTTCCATCCCAAGATCAAAGTCGTGATTGCCCATAGTAGCCGCATCGTATTGCATGGCGCTCATGGTTTTTATTTCGGGTTCTCCTTTATAGATGTTGAAATAGGGGGTACCCTGGAAAATATCGCCTGCATCGAGCAATAAAACATGCTCTTCTTCCTGCCTGATCTTTGAAATAAGTGCCGCCCTGGCAGAAACACCTCCCAGACCCTGGTTACGGCTTCCATCCATCGGAAAAGGCTCTAAACGGCTGTGTACATCATTGGTATGTAAAATGGTCAGTTTTTGTACCGGGTCGGCCATGGCTGCCAGGTCTGCAGATGGCAGCACGGATGTGGCCAATAATGCCGCTCCTGCTTCTTTAATAAATTTTCTCCTGTTACCGGCCATTAGTTACTCTGTTTTCTATAGTAGGTTGAATAATTTTTCCTTCCCGGGTAAATGTTGCTATATAATCAATAATAGCGTCACGCATCAGGTAACCCTTGTTAATCTGGGGAATAGGTTTAAGCATATCGCAATCGCCTCCGCCATTGGCTATATAATCTGAATGAGCCACCACATACACCGTGTTGGAGTCAAGTTGTTTACCGTTGATCTTTACCTCTGTTGCTTTTTTATTCCTGATTACCATGGTAACAGCTTTCGAAACGGGCCAGCCACCATCTTCGGCCATTTTATTGAGATAAGCCTGCAAAACAGATCCTTTTAATTCCTGTAATACAAGGATATTATCAAAAGGCATGATCTCGAATATTTTTCCCACTGTTATATTTCCTTTTGAAAGATAGGAGCGGATACCTCCGGCATTCATAAAACCTGCATCTACTTTGCGACCGAATTTTTCTTCCGCCATTGCTTTATAGGCATCGGCCATAAAATTACCAATCTCACTTTCGGGTCTGTTATTGTTATAGTTACCAGCACTGGTACCAATTACTTTATTCATGGTGGCATTGATGTCTTTGGCATAAGGCATCAGTAAAACATTCATCGCTGAATCTTTTTTCAGCGCAGGCTCAATACGGTATTGTGTGTATTGAAGAGAGGTAGGTTGATAGAAACTGGAACAGGAACTGAGTGCAAATAGAAGACAATAGAAGAGGTGATTTCTCCTGTACATGGCAGTTAACGGTTAGTATCGGAAGATACAATATAATTGAAACCACATCAGCTTTTTTTCGCTTTGTAGCAAATTTTAATCTTACTTTTACGCCCATTAAATTATAAATGAATGTCTTACGAAATTACGGGCAAACTGATCGCCAAATTTGATATTATTCAGCGTAGTGAAACCTTCAAAACAAGGGAATTCGTACTGGAAAAATCAGAAGATATTGGTGGAAGAGTTATTACCAATTATGTAAAGTTTCAATGCGTTCAGGATAAGACGGCAATGCCCGACCGTTTCAATATTGGAGACGATGTTCGTGTACAGTTCAATATTAAAGGAACCAAATGGGTAAAAGATGGTCGTGAGAATTATATTACCAATTTAGATGCCTGGCGAATGGAAGCTGTTAAATTAGGACAGCAGGATGCACCCGCAGGAGGTTCCTATAATGATATGCCACCTCCCGCGGAGGCAGTTGACGATCTTCCGTTTTAATGAAGTCTGAAAGTCGGAAAGTCCGGAAGTCCGAAAGAAGGTAGTATTAGTGAATTTCTTTCTTTCGCACTTTCCGACTCATGGTCTTTCGGACTCTTATCTCCTGAACTTTTTAGGCTAAATACCTAACAGTATGCAAGAACAACTATCACTCAGGCTTAAACCTGCAGAGGCGAACGATGAAAGCATTGTACGCGCTTATATTTCCAGTGCTACCGGCAACGACCTGAAAAATATTTCAGGTTATCATGTAATCAAAAGATCCATTGATGCGAGAAGCAGACAACAGGTATGGATCAATCTCACTGTTCGTGCTTTTATTGGCGAACCATTTATACAGCGTGAAGCCGGCATCATTCATTTTCAGGATGTTGCCACAGCCAAACACAAAGTTATTATTGTAGGTGCAGGTCCGGCAGGATTATTTGCTGCGCTGCGTCTTATCGAAAAAGGTATTCAACCCATTTTACTGGAAAGAGGAAAAGATGTTCGTGCGCGCCGCCGCGATCTGGCTCAACTGAACAAAGAAGGCATTGTTAACCCCGAGAGCAATTATTGTTTTGGTGAAGGCGGTGCCGGTACTTACAGCGATGGAAAATTATATACCCGCAGTACCAAAAGGGGAGATATCAACCGTATTCTTCAATTGCTTTACCAGTTTGGTGCCGATGAATCGGTTTTATATGATGCCCATCCACATATAGGCACCAATAAACTGCCTCATATTATTACCGCCATGCGTGAACAGATTCGCAACAGCGGTGGTGTTTTTTTGTTTGAAAAGAAAGTAACCGACCTGATACTTTCCGGTTCACTTGTTAACGGAGTAAAAACGGCTGATGGTGATGAAATGATGGCAGAGGATGTTATTCTTGCTACAGGTCATTCCGCACGCGATATTTTTCAATTACTACACGATAAACAGATTCAGATTGAAGCAAAACCTTTTGCACTGGGTGTTCGTATTGAACATCACCAGCAATTGATTGATTCCATCCAGTATCATTGTGTGTTGAGAGACGATGCTTTACCGCCAGCTTCTTATGGTTTGGTGGAACAGGTTAACAACAGGGGGGTATTTAGTTTCTGTATGTGTCCGGGAGGAATTATTGCACCTGCTGCTACCAACCCTGAGGAACTGGTAGTGAATGGATGGAGTCCCAGCAAAAGAAATAATCCTTATGCCAATAGTGGTATGGTGGTGCAGGTTGAACAGGCAGATGCCGTTCGGTTTTTTGAAAAAAGGAAAGACCTGCAAGCACCATTAAAGTTATCCTCCTCCGGCAATGAACAAAGCTGGAGAAATTCTCCATTATTATTGATGCAGTTTCAGTCGGCAATCGAAAAAACTGCTTTTACAGCCGGTGGTGGTTCTTTTGTTGCACCTGCCCAGAGAATGGTTGACTTTTGTACCAATAAACATACTGCTCATTTGCCTGATTGCAGTTATCTGCCCGGTGTTGTTTCCTCATCACTGGCAGATGTACTTCCTGATTTTGTGTATAAGAGTTTGCAGGGAGGGTTTATTGCTTTCGGTAAAAAAATGCGTGGTTATTATACCAATGATGCCATTGTAGTAGCCACAGAAAGCAGAACATCATCACCTGTAAGAATACCAAGAGATCCAATAAGTCTTGCACATCCGCAGTTTCATAATTTATACCCTTGTGCAGAAGGGGCAGGTTATGCCGGTGGTATTGTAAGTGCAGCCATGGATGGGGAAAGAGTTGCAGACAGTATCATAAAAAAAGGGAGATAAAGAATTATCTCCCAACAAACCTATGATACCTATTAAAAACGGAAACTTAGGAATGAGATAGACGGCCAGTATTTCCCCCGGTCATGACCGCTATCTCAATGCGTTAACAGTGTTGAACTACTGCTGTAAACGCCCCTTCATGATGTAAAAGTAGCAGGAGCCCTTTCCGCCCACAATGTGAAAAACACCCATTTTTTTGGTAGAAATAAAATTATTGACTCTCTTTCTCCCCTTCTCTTTGTTAAAAGAAGCGAAGCATATGTTGCTTCCGAAAAGACTAAAGTTTTTTTAACAGAGAGAAGGGGAGAAAGGGAGTAGTTATACGGTTACGAGTTCGTGGCGGATGGCATAAATGGCGAGACCAACCCTAGTAGTTACCTGTAATTTTTGAAAAAGTGCATCCCGGTAGCCGTCAACCGTTCTGGCACTTACAGCCATTTCATCTGCAATTTCTTTGTATGTTTTTTCTGTACAGGCCCATCGTAAAAAAGTTAATTCACCTTCATTGATCATGGCTTTTTGTGTGACCCCTTCTTTTTCCAGACCCTTTCCTTTCATTTTAGGTGTAACCAGTTCATTATAGAAATATCCTTTTGTATATACTTCATGCATGGCCTGGCGCAATTCTTCCGGTTCACAATCTTTGAGTATATAACCTCTGGCACCGTTTTTAAGCATGCGAATTACTACCAGATCATTTTTAATCATACTTAGCGCAATGACTTTAATACCGGGGTAATGCTGTTTCAGCCATTTGGTAGTTTCTACACCATCCATTACCGGCATGGTAATATCCATGAGAATGATATCGGGTAATTCCTCATCATTTAACTGATCAAGCAGTTCTTTTCCGTTACCTGCCTGCAGTATCACATTGAAATCCTGTAACATACCAATAAGTACCGTTAAACTTTTACGGAGGATCACATGATCATCTACCAGGGCAACTTTTATCATGATATGGCTTCTGACTTGAATATTAAATTAACAGTAGTACCCTTACCCGAGTCGCTTTCTATTTGGGCATCTGCACCAATCATAGCTGCCCGTTGACGTATACTGCTGAGTCCAATACCGGGTTTAAAATTTTCTGTTTGTTCATTAAATCCTTTTCCATTGTCTTTAATTTGTAAGCATGTATCATTTTCCTGTTTAAAAATAGTTACATGCACCTGTGTGGCGTTGGCGTGTTTGAGGATATTATTACAGATTTCCTGTACCATCCTGTAAAGAAAAATGGTTCTGCTTTTATCAAGCGGTAAGCGATCGGTTTCTGTGTGAAATGAAGTAGATAACAAGCCCGTTTTTTCTAATTGCTGCAATTCATGTTGAATAGCAATGATCAGTCCCTCTTCTGCAAGTCTGTCGGCGTAATAGCCAACACTCAGGTCTCTTAATCCACGGATGGCTTTACCCACCAGTTCCGCTACATTGGTAATTTTAGGGTCCTTAAAGCCTTCCATTGCGAGTATATTCAGGTTTACTTTAGCCAGACTCAGTATTTGTCCAACATTATCATGAATTTCCTGGCTCACAATTTTAAAAGTATGATCCTGCATTTCCAGTTGTGTTTGTAACAGCTCCTGCTGAAACTGGGCCTCTCTTACCTGTTTTTCGTAAAACATTTTCTTTTTCCTCCTGAAAAAATTAATAAGTATCAGCATGGTAACTATGCTGAATAAAAGGATGAATAATGTTCCGGTTATGATGCCGACAAGGACTTCTCTCGATACTTTTTCCATAAGAATAGGGCTACAACCATGAAGCCGTATAAAAATACGCTTAAAATTCTTGGAAATAAGTGATAGAGTTTCATACCCCATACGAGTATGGACTCTCCTTTAAGAAAAAAGTGTAGTGCAAATGTGATACTGTTGCCTACATAAAATAAAAGGATGCCCATGACAAGCCAGAAATCAGGCACATGGAAAAGATTCACTTCATAATCATCGCTTACAATAAATTCCTGGTACATATAGGCACAAGAGATACAACAGAGAAAAAAACCTCCGATTACATAGGTGTTAAAATATAGCTGGGTATAAACAGGGAAAAAGCAAAACCATACCAGCATGGCACTTACTGCCAATGTAATACCGGTAGCTGTAATCCATTTCCATCTTTTCGAACGAAAAATTTCATGGAACTGATATCCAAAGAAAATAAATCCAGATACCACTACCCATAAATAGATGTGGGTATTTCCGGTTACATAATCAGGATATTCAACCGCAAAATAAGCGCCTCCGAATTCCCCCATTAAAGTAAAGGCAAGAAAGGGAATAAAATAGAAATACCGCGTATTACGGATATGTTTTAGGTTATAGAGAGCTGCCAGCAAGGCTGACAACTCTACAATGAAATTACTTAGTATCGGCATTTGATTGTTTTATGGATTTGTGCTTCCGGTATCATATGCATCAAGCAGGTCTTCTTCCGGTACATCATTAAAAAGATTATCTGGGTCTGGTAAACCCGGGTTGCCCTGCATTTGTCCGAATCTTCTTTTAAACTGATGTTTGAACATTCCGTTTGCATTTGGCTCTGCACTCATATAAGAAGGAACCAGTAATACATCGAGTTTCTGGTCTGCCTTGTTGATACAGGGTAAGAGGGTTAAACATTGTTGTTCTACATCTGCTACACCCAGTTCAATAAGTACTAAACGGGCACGATCGAGGTAAGCATTCAATTCACCGATAGTGTACGTAATTGATTCACGGTAATACGAACTCTTGCTAAAGAGTGCATAATACTCATTTAATTCTTCTTGTGCCAGGGGGTAAGGTACTGGTCCACCATAATGTGTACTCATGTTAATTTGGTTGTTTAAAGGGTAAAAATAAAAAACGGTTGTGCCTCCACAACCGTTTTTTCACCCATTTTTTTGGGAGACGGGAAAGGTAATCAGTTATTTTTATTTCCAGTCTGCTTTTTTGATATGAGTAACTGTTGTTGCATCAGCTCATTTTTTTTAAAAGCAGCTAATTCTTTTTCCAGTTGTTTTTTCTCGGTATCTGTTAATTCGCCTCCTATATTAGCGAGATTGGGTTTACCTGCATTTACCCAGGCCGTGTACCAAAAATCAGCAATCATATCAGCAGACTGTAATAGCCTGTTATTGATACTTTTTTTTAATGAAGCGGCATATGCTTTGGCAAATTCAGAAGTATAACTTCTTGTTTCCACACCTCTTCTTATCTGTACCCTGTATTTCTGTTCATCCGTAAACGTTTTGGATACTTCTTTTTCTTTTGCCAGTATTTCAGGTACCATTTTAAAACTGGTTCGAACCACTTTCCAGATAGCAGCAGCAGGGTTTTTAAGATAAGTTGCCTTGTGTACAGAGTATAAATGGTAATGGCCGATTTTAATTTCGGGTATCATCGATTCCCATAAACTATGTAAACCTTTCTGGTTCGTTAACTGACCATCGTAATTAATCGTAGTATGAAGCGGTACGTGAGCATCTCCGATATAATGACCCAGGTCGGCGGCATAAAACAGTATGCTGTCTTTATTCTTCATTTTAAAAGCCCGGGTCAGTTTCTCCTGCATATATATAATATGGTAAGGAACATATCCATACTTCAGTAAACTATCCCTGGAATACAATTGAATGGCTTTTTGCCAGTTCATGGGCATTTTATGTGCTGCATCATCGCCATACATTTCAAAATCAATGAAATGTTTAGTGGCTTCTGTACTGTCTTCATTTCTACGCTGATCCGGCCTTATTGCATTTTGAACAAGATTCGCCATATGCTTGTAAAAAAAAGGTCTGACGGGCTCGGGCAATTCATAGATGGACAGTTGATGAATAGTTCTGTGAACAAGAAACCCCCATCCTGAACCAACTACCAATAAAATGATTAAAACAGGGGTCAGTAATAGTTTAGTATGCCTTTTCATAATCAAGTTTTAAAAACAGGCAGCGAAAATAGCGCATTCGGTTTCATCTTCTGTAATATTTAAGATGTTTGGGCTACTAACCGACTGTTGATGGCGATTTATTACCTTCAACACCTGAAAGAGTTTCCCAGACCTTAACCAAACATGAATATGAGTAAGATTCTTGAACTACAGGCATTAAGAAAATATTATGCCACACAAAAAGCTGTGGATGACATTAGTTTCTCCATTGAAAAAGGAAGCATTTTCGGTTTACTGGGCCCCAACGGAGCAGGTAAAACCACATTGCTGCGGATGATTACAGGTATTTTTTATCCTGATATGGGTGATATTGCATTTGACGGGAAAAAATTTGATCCGCTCAACGATATCCAACAAATCGGTTATATGCCCGAAGAGAGAGGGCTGTATAAAAAAATGAAGATCGGTGAGCAGGCGCTTTACCTGGCTCAATTAAAAGGATTGAGTAAGACAGAAGCCATGGAGAAAATTAAATTCTGGTTTAAAAGACTGGAAATGGAAACCTGGTGGAACAAAAAAGTGGAGGACCTGAGTAAGGGGATGAGTCAGAAATTGCAGTTTGTAACTACGGTATTACATGAACCCAAACTCATCATTTTAGATGAACCCTTCAGTGGCCTCGATCCGCTGAATGCCAACCTGATAAAAGACGAAATATTCGGATTGGCACAGAGAGGCTCAACTATCATCTTCAGTACACACCGGATGGAACAGGTGGAAGAAATATGCGACCATATTGTACTGGTAAACCTGGGTAAGAAAGTGTTAGATGGTTCCGTAGCTGGTATCAAACAGAGTTTTAAGGAAAATAAATTTAGTATAAAAATTCAAGGGGAACATAGCAATGCCAACAGCCAGGCTTTTAGTATCCTTGAAGATAAGGGCAATGGCTATGTATTAAAAATAAACGAAGGGTTTAAAAGTAATGATATACTTGCTCATTTTTTGCAGCAGGGTGCTACTATAGAAGCATTCAACGAAATTCTTCCGTCGCTCAATGAAATATTCATCCGGCTGGTTGAAGGCAGCAGTGCCAGAACCAGGTCATTCCAGCAAGTAGACTAAAACTTTTCCCTTCAACCCACTAACTACATAACTTATGAATAAAATATTATTAGTAGCCAGAAGAGAATTCCTTACAAGGGTACAGAAAAAAACGTTTCTGCTAACTACCATTGGGGTACCCATTCTCATTTTTGCTTTTTATGCGCTGATTATTTTCTTTAGTGTAAAATCGACCGATAATTTCAAAATAGCCGTATCAGATAAGGCCAATGTTTTTAACGGTGACATCAACAGTAAGAAAAGTAGTGACCTGATCTTTGAGTTTGTAAAAGATGATACCGCAGTTCTGAAAACAAAACTCGAGCAAAAAGAGTATGATGCCTATCTCTATGTTCCTTCTACCTATTCAATTACTGGCAATACAACAGATTCTCTTCAGTTCAGGTCGGCTAAAACGGTTGGTATTATGACCCGTGAAAAAATTGAAAGCCGTATCAGCAAAACCCTTGAAGAGAAACGATTGATGGCGATGAATATTTCGAAGTCGCAACTCGACAGTATTCAAAATCAGAAAGAATCCATAACATTCTCCAGTTCTTCAGGAAAAACAGAAAACCAGACTAAGGTAGGATTAAGCTATGGCGTGGGTTTTGTTTCCGGCTTTATGATTTATATTATCCTGTTTATTTATGGTACAATGGTAATGAGGGGTGTGGTAGAAGAAAAAGTAAGCCGTATTGCAGAAGTAATTATCAGCAGTGTTAAACCATTCCAGCTAATGATGGGTAAAATAGTGGGTATTGGAGCGGTAGGTTTATTACAGTTTATTATTTGGGGGGTACTCATCTTTGCCATTCAGTTGCTCATACCGGTATTGTTCCCGCAGCTATTTGAACAGATGCAGTCTCAGCCGGTTCAGCCTGGTATGATGGCTGCTGCTGAAACTGCGAAACAATCGGGTGCATTGAGTGGAATTATGAATGGGTTAAGTGAAATTAATTTTCCTTTGATTATAGGTTGTTTTATATTCTATTTCTTAGGAGGCTATTTTATGTATGCTTCTTTATTTGCTGCTGTAGGTAGTGCCGCCAATGAAGACATGCAGGATGCACAAAGCCTGTTACTGCCCATTATGATGCCAATCATCTTTGGCATTGTTATCATGATGCAGGCTGTGAATAATCCCAATGGAAACCTGGCAGTTTTTGGAAGCCTGTTTCCGCTAACATCACCTATAGTTATGATGGCAAGAGTGGCACATGGTATACCTGATGGGGTAACAGTATTTCAGTTGATATTGAGCATGCTGTTCCTGGTACTCGGTTTCTTTGGTACCACATGGCTCGCCGCCAAAATCTACCGCACCGGTATTCTTATGTACGGTAAAAAAGTTACCTGGAAAGAACTTTGGAAATGGGCGTTGAAGAAGAATTGAAATAAGAAATAAGGAATCAGGAAGTAGAATATAACACTTCCTGATTCCTTATTTTTTATTCCTTATTCCTTATTGCTCTGTTTATACTCGGCAGATTCAGAACTGAGAGGGAAATGCTGCTACAGGGGTAAGCAAACAGACGCAGTAATATAGCCCTGTTGTTCTTCTAATACTTTCAGGTTAGCAGTTTTGCCATATAAAAGGAACAATCTTTTTCTTATTTCATCAAGTGCTGCTGATTCATTTTCAAGGTATGCCTGAAGGTTTCCCTGGCTGATTACACCAAAACAGTGAACTGTTTCTTTATATTGAGAATACAATTCGATATCTGTATGCTGGATGCCGGCATTGATGCCATATTTGACAGCATTTTCTACCAGGTGCTGAATTACCATGGCCGGTACAGGCTGGTCAAGTGTGTCTTCATCTATTCTATAATGCACCTGCATGCGATCTGAAAACCTGACCTGCTCCAATGAAATATAATCTTTGATAATTGATAACTCTTTTTCAAAAAGTGTTTTCTCAGCTTTATCCACCTGTATACTGCTGCGAAGAATATTACTAAGCATAGTAATAGCGGTTCTGGCCCTTCCAGGATTCTCTGTAACAAGTGTGCGTATACTGTTTAATCCATTAAATAAAAATTGCGGATTAATATGCGATTTAATAGTAGTAATCTCAAGTTCTTTCAGCAGATTTTCCAACTTCGCCTGCTCTACATTCTGCTGTCTTGTTTTTTGAACATAATGATAAGTGAAATACAACATGTTCCATATCAATACAAAATGAAAATAGGAGAACGCAAAACGGGTAGCAATGTTAAAAAAAGAAAAATCTGAAAGATTTACTGACTGTATGTGCAACAACATTTCAGTGGTTACAATACAAAGACCAATCAGGAAAGAAAAAGCTAATGAGAGTATGGTTAATGCAAAGAGTTGTTTTTTAAAATCGAGCTGCAGAATTTTTGTCTGTTGAATTACCATGCGCATCAGGTGTGTGAGCCAGAAACCGATGAAGACATGAGTAAGCAGCTGTTCAAAAAAATAGGGCTGTGGTTCTGAACGAATAGATAAGTAAAAGAAAATATAGATCAGGCAATACAAAGTCCACCCGGTAACCTGGAAAATCCAATATGTTTTTTTGTGAGTACTCATCGGGGTCTAAGATATTAAATATGCTTTTACATACCGGATTATAGTATATATACGGCATTTGAGTGTCTTTCACCGGCGAATGCTCTGTTGGTGTATTATTATATGAAACTTCACGATTTATCTATACATTTCACGTTCAATAATTCAACTTTATGAAGAAAAATAGCTGTTTTTTATTGCTGTTATTGCTTTTTGGAACAAGTGTAAGTTTTGCACAGGTTAAAGAAGATTGGAACGGTATTTTCAACTCTATCAATGAAGAAGTTCAAAAGAACTCGAAAGCCTATCCAACTTTAAAAGAAGCCACAGCAACCATCGGACATCGTCTCACAGGTTCTAAAAATGGTGAAAAGGCAGAAGCCTATGCTTTTCAGTTATTGAAATCTTATGGGTTTAAAAATGTACGCTACCAGCCATTCGAGGTGGAAAGCTGGAGCCGGGGTACATTAAGCGTACATACAGGAACCAATGTAAGCGCATTGAAAGAAGTAAAATCAGTAACCCTGGCTCATTCACCTGTTGCCGTAGATGTTACCCTGGAAGTTGTTGATATGGGTAATGGACTTGAAGAGGATTATCTGGCTAATCCCGGTAAGGCAGAAGGAAAAATTGCACTGGTATATCTAGGGGTATTACCAGGCTCAAAACCAGGTACCAGGAGTTTACACCGTTCAGAAAAAACGGCACTCTCAACTAAATATGGGGCAAAGGGAATTATCATTATCAATACAGCCGATGGGGGTATTTTATTGACTGGTACAGCATCGGTTACAGGAAAACTAATACCTGATCCGGCGGTATGCATTGGAAAAGAAGAGGGCATGGCTTTTAAAGCGGCTGTGGCAAAAGAAAAGCAGTTTGCACATATCAAAATGACAAACTTCTCCGGTATGATCAAGGCCAGAAATGTTATTGCCACTATCAAAGGGAAAACAATACCCAACGAAAAAATTGTGGTAGGCGGACACCTTGATAGTTGGGATCTGGCAACCGGTGCTATTGACAATGGTATCGGCTCCTTCTCTGTACTCGATATGGCCCGTACTTTTAAAGTATTGAAATTACAACCCCAGCGTACGATTGAATTTGTAATGTTTATGGGTGAAGAAGAGGGCTTGCTTGGTTCAAAAGCATATGTGGCAGCAGCGGTAAAAGATAAAAGTATTGACCAGATCAGGTATATGCTTAATTATGATATGACGAATGATCCGAAAGGTTATTCAACTACAGCAGAAGAAAGCCGTGAACTGTTCCAGGGAATTGGTGCCATCGCAAAAAGTATTGATACCAGTTTTACCAACCAGTTCAGAAGCGGTGCAGGTTTGCACAGCGATCATCAGCCATTTATGTTACACGGTGTTCCAACAGGAGGCGCCACAGGTGGCAGGTTACCCAATAATGCAGGCCCCTGTTATCATGCCGACTGTGATGCTTTTAAACTGGTGGATGAGCAGGGAATGAAAAACACCGTTCGTTTTAATGCCATGTTATTGTTCGGAATAGCTGATACCGATATCATCAGAGCTAAACACTTCACCGATACCGAAACCAGAGATTTTCTCCTGAAAAGCAATCTCAAAGAACCGTTGAAGATTGCAGGTGAGTGGCGTTGGGAAGACTAGGAGAAATAAGAAATATGAAATAAGGAATAAGAAATGAGAAAATAAGTAGAGATTACTACTTTCTTATTTCTTATTCCTTATTTCATATTTCTCTGTTTTCAACACCTGTTCCAGCACTTTTTTCTTTCCATCAATTTTTGATGCGTCGTAATTCAGGCCAAGTATGGTGGCGATCAGGGGATAGATGTGAATGTTTTCAAACCCATTTATTTTCAGCCCTTTTTTAAAGGCCGGACCCCATGCTTGGAAACTGGCGTGCATATCGGGAAAAGTTGGGTCATAGCCATGTTTGCCCGGACCGGTTGGTTTTCCCTGTTTTGTAAATATTTTGGGATTTTTTGCCAGTAAAATAATATCTCCGATACGGTTGAAATAATCGTCTTTAGACTGGTAGTGAAATTTTTCCGGCATGTCTTTTTTCAGATACACATCATAATCCTTTGCCTCTTTCTTAAGTTGCAGATACATGGCAGGTATTGCAGCAGTATCTTTTGCATATAATTGAAGAACAGCGCTTCCGTTAGTGACTAAAAATTTGGCAGTATCAATGGTAGCAGGATAAGGTAAGGTATGCTCATAATCAACTTTCGTCATTCCGTGATCTGCCACCAATATAAAATTTACAGGTAAGCCGGAGGCTTCTGCAACTTTATGTAACCTGCCAATGCTTTCATCCACAAATTGAACAGCTTCACCTGTTTCCCTGCTATCTGGTCCATATGTATGTGCTGCATGATCTACTTCCGGAAAATAAAAGCTGATAAAATGTGGCCTTTTCTCTTCGGGTAATGACAACCATTGCTTTACTTTTTCAATTCGTGCATCAATACCTATTTTTTCGTTGTAAAAAAAGTGATAAGTAGGGGGCAACTGTTGGATGGGAGCTTCTGAAGCTACCCAGTAAAAACTGGCAGCAATCATTTGCTGCTGTTCTGCCAGTACCCATAAAGGAGTACCACCATACCAATAAGGATCAGCCACCATTTTTTTATTGGCCATTGTGTAAGTCTGTTTCCTGCCGATGTCGAAAAAACTATTATCTACCAATCCATGATGTGCAGGATATAAGCCGGTTACAATGGTATAATGATTAGGAAAAGTGAGTGAGGGGAAAGAAGGGGTTATATATGCCGCAGTAATACCTTTTTTTCTGAGTTGCAAGAGGTTTTTGGCCTGGTATTTTTCCGCAAAATCATGCCTGAATCCATCTGCAGAAATAAGTATTACATATGGTTTCTGTTGTTGAAGCGGACTGTTGAGTCTTCCCGGAACGATTTGTTCTGTTGTATCCTGTCCGGCAACCGCAGAAATGAGCACGAAACATACAATAGTATATACCAGTTTTTGCATGGAGGAGATTTATGTAGCAAAGCTAAGCGCTGCACTGGGTATTCCGGAAAAGATTGCATGACTTTACTGTCAAGTTTTACCCCATTTGTTCTGCATGGCCACGGCACAAATAATTGTCATTGCAGCAGAAAGCATGCCACCAGCCAGATCAACAGGAAAATGCTGGGCAAGGTATACCCTTGAATAAGCAGCTATTAAAGCATACAGAAGTCCAACAGAAACAATCCATTTTTTATCGATTAAAAAGCAGGCCATGAGGAAAACAGTAAAAGCCGTAGTGGTATGACCTGATGGAAAGCTATTCAGGGTGTGCAATTCTACACCGGTAACACTATGAAAGAGCGAACTGTCTGTAAAGGCTAAAGAAGGACGGGGGAGTCCTTTAAAAAAAATATTCTTACTGAGTTGTGCAATCAGTGTTGAAATGATGATGGCCGCAAAAGCCAGTATCCAGTATTTTCTTCTAAAGATGAGTATCAATAAAGTAACAGGCACCCAGATAATGCCGTCTCCTGCATAAGTACAATACCTGAAAAATTGATCGGCGAACGGTCCGAGATCAGTATTGAGCAAGAAAAAAACGTTTTCCTTTCCATACCATGCCGAAAAACCAAACAGCAAAACGCTCAATAATACGGTAATACATATTGCTGTTTGAAGATTTCGAGGTATGTATCGCTTCGTGCTGATCACAAAGCGAAGAAAAGGAAAATGCGGCTAACCTGCAATTCTGTTTAAACTACACCGGCCAGTTCCAGGCTTTTTTTCTTGAGTTTAATCACATCCAGGTTATCGATAACAGGATCGTTGGTTAGGATAAGTGAAGTGTTGTTCTCTTTCCACCATTCTTCCCCGGTTAATTTGTTTATGTGTAAAACGCCTACCAGGTATTTTCTTTCTGCTTCAGCATGCCACTCTTCAATCCATTCAAAATCTTCACGGGGAATATATTTCCAGTCATCAAAGCTTACATATACTTTCATATAAAAATCGTTGGTAAGTGTATGTGGCTTGTGATGATATAGTTTTTTGTATTCGTATTTATAGTTGTAACGCAATGCTGCAATATCACTCAAAACAGCAGAAGCTGTAGGGAAGCTGCCTGCGCCTTTGCCATAAAAGAACTGTTTGTCTGCAAATCCACTTTCAATTACTACGCCGTTATATTCATTTTTTACAAAAGAAAGAGGCTCATCCTGTTTTACAAATTGAGGTAACACAAATGCGGCCACCATACCATTCTTTAATTTCTTGGCCTGGGCAATCAGTTTAATGTCCAGGTTTTTTTCTTTGGCCACCAACGCATCACCCAGTTGAATATTCTGTATACCGCTAAACAATACTTCATTGGGATTGGTTACAATACCATAAGCATGATTAAGCAGGATAACCCATTTATTGAGTGCGTCATAGCCCTCCACATCCAGTTTTGGATTACTTTCCGCAAAACCCAATTGTTGTGCAAGTAAAAGAGCAGACTGGAAATCGAGTTTATCCTCGAACATTTTAGTAAGAATAAAATTGGTGGAGCCATTTACAATGGCTTTGATGGAATGCAGGAGATCGTTATCGTAATATTCTTCCAGGTTCCTGATGACAGGTATGGAGGCACAGGCAGATGATTCATACAAAAAAGACTGTCCTGTCTGCTCCTGTATTTCCAGTAATTCGGGTAAATGTTCTGCAATCATCTTTTTACTGGCACTTACCACCGATTTGCCATTGTGTAATGCAGTTGAAACAATTTCAAAAGCGGCATTGGCATCATCAATTACTTCTACAATAACATTAATCTCAGGGTCATTCAATAATATCTGTTTTTCTGTAGTAAATAAATCAGCAGGGGCATCCCTCTTTTTATCTGCGTTCCTGATACATACTTTTTTGATACTGGCTTTTAATGAGGGCGTTTGCTGCAATACTTTATATAAACCTTCACCTACTACACCAAATCCGAATAATCCAATCGTTAACTGTTTGTGTGCTTCCATTTTCTGTTTATGCTATAGTGTTTGTTGAATATTGTTGCTGTTTTGAATAAACGCGGTCAAATGTGTCAGAAAGATCAGCGATAAGGTACTCTGTTTCTTCAAGCCCTATCGATAAACGTATGAGGCTATCCGATACACCCGCTGCCCTTCTCTTTTCTGCCGGAATAGATTTATGGGTCATATTAGCCGGGTGCGATACCAGGCTTTTAATACCACCCAGGCTTTCTGCCAGTTTGAATAAATTGGTTGAAGTAACGAAATCAATAGCGGCCTGCTCTGTATCATCTTTCAGGGAGAAAGAAACAATACCGCCGAAGTTTTTTGCCTGCTTTTTTGCAATTGTATGATCAGGGTGAGTGGTTAAACCAGGGTAATACACTTTGTCAACAGCCGGATGTGTTTCCAGGAATTTAGCCACAGCCAACGCACTAAAGCAATGCTGGCGGATACGCAGATGAAGCGTTTCAATGCCACGAATCACCAGCCAGCTGTCGAACGGACCTAATACTGCTCCGCAGGCATTCTGTAAATATTTTAAACGGGCACCAATTTCTTTGTCTTTGGCCACTACAATGCCGGCAATCAGGTCGCTATGTCCACCAAGGTATTTGGTGGCGCTATGAATTACAATATCAGCTCCCAGTGAAAGAGGTTGCTGTAAGGCTGGTGAAGCAAAAGTATTATCCACGCAGAGTAAACAGGCATTGGCTTTTGCCACCTGTGCAATAGCGGCGATGTCTGAAATTTTTAAAGTGGGATTGGTAGGTGTTTCGAGCCAGATCAGTTTTGTTTTTGGAGTAATGGCATCTACAATATTGGCAACATCGGAAGTGTCTACATAATGTACTTTAATACCAAACTGCTCATATACATTATTGAACAGTCTGAAAGCGCCGCCATAAATATCATCAACGGCAACAATTTCATCACCGGTTTTCAGCAGTTTAATTACATTGTCAATGGCGGCAAGTCCACTGGCAAATGCAAGACCTGTTTCACCATTCTCCAATCCTGCAATCAGTTGCTCCAATGTGGCACGGGTAGGGTTTCCGCTGCGTGCATAATCATAACCTTTGTTAATACCAGGTGCATCCTGTACAAAAGTAGAAGTCTGGTAAATGGGTACTGCAATAGCGCCTGTAAGTGGGTCAACCGGGATGCTGTGAATCAGTTGTGTTGCGTTGCTCATGTTAAACAGTTTACTTCTTTCCGGAGAAAAAAATGATGAATGTTGTTAGTCAGTGTTTTTTCGCAGCAACAAATCCTGAAGGAGAATGAACTTACCGGGAGCGCATAAAAAAAGCTCACCCGGTAAGTCAGATGAGCTTGAACTATATAGAACGGTGAACCGTTTTGAAATCAAACTTTTACTCTGACTTATCTCTTTCCGCCTGGGGCGGAATCGGATTTGGCACCTTCGTACCGTTGAGTAAACGGTATGGGTTGCCAAGGCATCATCGGGCCAATTCCCTCTGCCTTTCTTGATAAGTTGTTGTTGAAAGAACTGGTACAAAAGTAGGGTGGTGAGGATCAATTTACCAAATCCGGAGAAAAAATAAATTTGTTAATTCTTTGAAACCTTTTACAGAAGGGCATTCCAGGCGATAAAAAATTTTTCCTAACAGCTGTTCGCTTGCAACAAAAAGGCTCATCTGATGTTCTTATCTTTACCTTTCAGCTATGGCAAAAAAGACCTTACAGGAGCAAAAAACAACAACTCCGGATTTTCAGGATGAACAGATTTCAGTATTTGGTGCACGTGAGCATAACCTGAAAAATATAGATATCAGTATTCCCAAAAACAAACTGGTGGTATTTACCGGTGTAAGCGGAAGCGGAAAATCATCACTTGCGTTTGATACCATTTATAACGAAGGACAACGCAGGTACATGGAAAGTTTCAGTGCCTATGCCCGCCAGTTTATGGGTGACATGGAAAGACCGGATGTAGATAAAATTACCGGACTCTCACCTGTTATTTCCATCGAACAGAAAACAACCAATAAAAATCCACGCTCAACAGTAGGTACGGTAACAGAAGTGTATGATTTTATGCGTTTGTTGTTTGCCAGGATCGGCGAAGCCTATAGTTATAATACCGGAAAAAAAATGGTCAAGTTCAGCGAGGAAGAAATCGTTGACAATATTTTTCAGAAATATAAACAGAAAAAAATCACTTTACTTGCTCCATTGATTCGTGGTAGAAAAGGTCATTACAGGGAGTTGTTTGAAGACATTCGTAAAAAAGGATTTTTAAAAGTAAGGGTTGATGGAGAAGTGATCGACCTCACACCCAAATTACAGGTAGACCGTTATAAAATACATGATATTGAAGTAGTGATAGATCGTTTACAGGTAACAGATGATATGCGTGTAAGATTGAGTCAGAGTGTACAGCAGACGCTGAAAATGGGAAAGGATCTGATGTTTCTGCTGATCAACGATACCAGTAAAGTAGTGCAGTATTCCAAACAACTGATGTGTGAGGATACAGGAATCAGTTATGAAGAACCTTCGCCCAATGCGTTTTCTTTTAACTCGCCATATGGAGCATGCCCGGTTTGTAAAGGGTTGGGTAATGTGTACTCTGTAAGTATGGAAGCAGTTATACCAGATCGTTCATTGAGTATAAAAGAAGGAGGTATTGCGCCACTGGGCGAACAGCGTGATGCTTATATGTTCAGAAATGTGGAGACGCTGGCAAAGAAAAATAAAATAAGTCTTGATAAAGCCATCAAGGAGCTTCCTGAGAAATCACTTAATATATTACTGTATGGAAACCCTGATGGCATTACAGAAGAAACCATCGATATGGATGAAGTGTCAACAGGAACGCCATATGAGGGTGTATTTGAAGGCATTATTCCCATGCTCAAACGTTGGTTCACCGGAACGGGCAGTAGTGAGGCTTTACGTGAATGGGTGGAACAATTTATGGAACTGAAAACCTGTGGAGAATGTAATGGAGCAAGACTGAAAAAAGAAAGCCGCTGGTTTAAGGTTGATCAAAAAAATATTTCAGAACTCAGTAACCTGAATCTCGATAAACTGCATAAGTGGTTTGAAGGAATTGAAAAAAGACTGGATAATAAACAGAATGTCATCGCAAAAGATATCCTGAAAGAAATCAGGGAGCGGTTGCAGTTTTTACTGGATGTTGGACTTACTTATCTTTCCTTAAACAGGCCGTCCAGAACGTTAAGCGGCGGAGAGTCGCAACGTATCAGGCTTGCCACACAAATTGGTTCGCAATTGCAGGGGATCACATATATATTGGATGAACCCTCTATCGGGTTGCACCAGCGCGATAATCATCAACTCATTAAAGCCTTACAGAACCTGCGGAATATTGGTAACACGGTATTGGTAGTGGAGCATGATAAAGATATTATGCTGGCCGCTGATCACCTGGTAGATATTGGTCCGCGGGCAGGCACTTACGGTGGACAGATTGTTGCAGCGGGAACACCGTCCGATGTTTTAAAAAGCCATTCAGAAACGGCTCAATATTTAAACGGGAAAAAAAGTATTGAAATACCGGCAGAGAGAAGAAAAGGCAATGGTAAAATACTGGAACTAAAAGGCGCGGGTGGTAATAACCTGAAAAATGTAAATGTACAGTTCCCCTTAGGAAAACTCATTGTAGTGAGTGGTGTAAGTGGAAGTGGTAAATCTACGCTGATCAATGAAACCTTATATCCGCTGCTGTCGAAACATTGCTACAACAGCAGGGTAACACCCATGGAATTCAAGAGTATCAAGGGTCTTGAGCATATAGATAAAGTGATTGAAATTGACCAGTCGCCTATCGGTCGTACACCTCGTAGCAATCCTGCAACTTATTGTGGATTTTTTACGGAGATCAGAACTTTGTTTGCTGCTGTACCGGAAGCGAAAATCAGGGGATATAATGCAGGTCGTTTTTCTTTCAATGTAAAGGGAGGGCGTTGCGATATGTGTGAAGGTGGTGGTATGCGTGTAATCGAAATGAATTTCCTGCCCGATGTATATGTGCATTGTGAAAAATGTAATGGCAAAAGATACAACCGTGAAACACTGGAGATACGATACAAAGGAAAATCGATTAGTGATGTATTGAATATGACGGTGGATGAAGCCTGCGATTTTTTTCAGCCTGTACATTATCTCTACCGAAAAGTAAAAGTGTTGCAGGATGTTGGTCTGGGTTATATTACACTCGGTCAATCGGCTGTAACACTGAGTGGTGGGGAAGCACAGCGTGTAAAACTGGCCACTGAACTAGGGAAAAAAGATACCGGTAAAACATTTTATATTCTCGACGAACCCACAACAGGCTTGCATTTCCAGGATATACGTCACCTGCTCGATGTATTGAATAAACTGGTAGAAAGAGGAAATACCGTACTGGTGATTGAACATAACCTTGATGTAATTAAAGTGGCAGATCATATTATTGATCTCGGACCCGAAGGTGGCGACGGTGGAGGTATTATTTTATTTGAAGGCACCCCCGAAGAAATGGTAAACAACAAAAAAAGCCATACAGCGAGGTTTGTAAAGGAGGAACTGAAAGGATAAGCCATGAGCTGTGAGCCTCGGGCTACGAGCTTTTGGCCACATATAATTGGTAGCTCGCAGCTCATAGCTCATAGCTCATAGCTTGCTTCTTTAGCATTTCAATATGCGGAATATTATCTTCCAAATACATGTCACTTACCTGTACAAAACCCAGTGACTCATAAAATTTCTGGAGATACATCTGGGCACCAATTCTTATAGGTTGATGACCAAATAACAAGTAAGCTGTTTCAATTGCATTGTTCATCAATTCTTTTCCTGCACCGGTACCCCGGTAAGTGGGTGAGCTAACTACCCGGCCAATTGAAATTTCATCAAAGGCAAGCCCGGCAGGTAATAAGCGGCTATAGGCAACCAGTTTATCTTCATCCCATCCCATCAGGTGCCATGACTGCAGGTCTTTACCATCGGGGTCGAGGTAGGGACAATTCTGTTCCACCACAAATACTTCACTTCTCAAATGCATAATAGCATACAATTCCTGTGCTGAAAGATCATTAAAACTTTTATGGTACCAGTTGTATCGGCTCATAACGGAATAAATGGATGAACTGGGGCAAAAATAGTGGTAGTACCATATTTATTTCACAACTTTGGCCCGTTGGTGAAAATATATTTCCCCGCGCTACAGGTATATGAAAAAAAGAATTGCCATTATTGGTGCTGGTCCGGCAGGTTTAACTGCTGGGTATTTACTGGCGAAAGACGGACAATCAGTAACTGTTTTTGAAAAAGACCCTCAATATGTAGGTGGTATTTCAAGAACTGAATCTTATAAAGGGTTTCATTTTGATATTGGCGGTCACCGCTTTTTTTCAAAATCAAAAGAAGTAGAAGATTTCTGGACAGAGATTTTGGGTGATGAAATGCTGGAACGCCCCAGGAGCTCACGTATTTATTACAACCATCAATTCTTTTCCTATCCATTGGTGGCTTTCGAAGCATTGAATAAACTGGGTATTATTCAAAGCGGACTTTGTGTATTGAGTTATCTCAAAGCAAAAGTTTTCCCGATAAAAAATCCGGCCAATTTTGAAGATTGGGTAACCAACCAGTTTGGTAAACGACTGTTCAATATTTTCTTTAAAACATACACCGAAAAAGTATGGGGCATTCCCTGTAAAGAAATCAGTGCAGACTGGGCGGCACAACGAATTAAAGGGTTGTCTTTAAGCAGTGCCATCTGGAACGCATTATTTAAGCCTGTAAAAAAAGCGGGTGATAAAGATAAAGTCATCAAAACCCTGATCGATTCTTTCCGTTATCCTAAACAAGGACCGGGTATGATGTGGGAAGTATGTGCCGAGAAAGCGAAAGCCAATGGAATGGTATTGGAAATGAATTGTGGTGTACAGCAAATTCAGTTAACGGATGGAAAATGGACCGTACAAACAAATACCAAAGGCAGTTTTGGCGATTTTGATTATGTGCTTTCTTCCGCACCTATGCGTGAACTGGTAGCCAGTGTATCACCTGCTTTTGCCCAGCCGGTATTGAAGTCGGCAGCCGCATTGGGTTATCGCGATTTTCTTACCGTTGTACTGATCTGTAAGGATGAAGATGCCTTTAGTGATAACTGGATCTATATTCACGACCCCAGTGTAAAAGTAGGAAGGGTACAAAACTTTAAATCATGGAGTCCATACATGGTATCCGATCCTTCCATGGCCTGTTATGGACTTGAATATTTTTGTTTTGAGGGTGATGGATTATGGACGAGCAGCGATGAAACCTTGATTGAACTGGGTAAAAAAGAAATAGAAAAAATTGGTCTTACCAAAGGCAGTGCTGTGGTAGATGGTTATGTGGTTCGTCAGCCCAAAGCATATCCGGTGTACGACCAGGGTTACAAAGAACATGTAGAGCATATTCGCCAGGCCATTAAAACATATCCGGGTTTATACCTGGTGGGTAGAAATGGTATGCATAAATACAATAACCAGGATCATAGCATGATGACTGCAATGCTGGCTGCTAAAAATATTATTGCGGGTAATGAGTTGTACGATTTGTGGGAAGTAAATGAAGATGCGGAATACCATGAAGGTGGTAACAGGGGGGCAGAAGGGGGTGGGGGAAGAATGGTGCCTGGGAAAGCGTAAAAATATTTAAGCCGCAGATTCGCAGATTAATCAATCAGCGAATCTGCGGCTTAAATCAATTAAACTTATCTACCCGGCACAGGAATTACAGGCAAACTCTCATTACCCGACTCATTCACACTCTGCACAGCAAAGAAGTAATTGTCTTTCGAATAAGGTAACTGATACGTTTTTTCGGTTGTAAATATTTTCTTCTGCCATACGGGGCTTGTAGTTTCACGCATCAGTATATAATACCCTTTCACTTTTCCGGTTTTGGGAGCAGCCCAGGTAATGAGGCTATAATTACTTAACCTGCGTGTTTCAATCTTTACCTCTTCAGGCTTAGCCGGCGCTTTTGATAAATTGGCAAGATTGCTCAGGTTCATCGCTGTATTCTTGCGCAGGTATTCATAATCCATAAATTCGGGCAGGTCGCCATATTGAATGCCATTTTCCAGACGAACATTCTGGTGCTGGTGATAATAGTTTTCATTCATTTCTGTAAAACGAACAGCTGCATAACCTTGTTCTATGAAAGCGGTATGATCGCCTCCACGTAAGAAACGATCATTCCGATAAATCATCACTACTTCAAGATTATCTACATAACGTTCGCCAATTTCTTTAGTGTAACGGGCGAGCTGACGGGCTTTGCCATCATTCTCAAGGCCTAACTGACGAATAGTACGGATATTTTTTTCTGTTTCAAAAACCGGAATCCCTTCACTGAAAACACGGATACGTGTGTTGTCAATAATATTGGTTTCACTGGTATTGTTACTACCCATGATATCGTTGTTCAGCACCGCTTCAATGTTCCAGCCTTCTGCTTTTGCTTTGGTGGCCATGAATTTAGCGCCCAGTAAACCCTGCTCTTCACCACTCACTGCTACAAAGATGATGGTGGCAGGAAAACTACGCTGGCTCATTACCCTGGCAGTTTCAATCACTGCTGCTGTACCACTGCCATCATCATTAGCGCCGGGTGCATCACCTACACGATCCATTACACTGGTTCGCATATTATCGAGATGACCGCTGATGACAAAAATTCTCTTGTCCGCTGTATCCGTTCCTTTCAGAATGGCCATTACATTACCTAAGAGAAGGGTTGTATCAACCCTACCAGCTTTTTGAAGAGTAGTAGTATCAATAAAAGCAGTTAACCGACCATTCGATTTTTTTGCGAACTCATTAAATTTTTGCAGTACCCAGTTTCTTGCAGCGCCAATACCCCTGTTAGGGTTTGTTTGTGTACTCAGGGTATTTCTGGTGCCAAAACTTACGAGTTTGTAGATATAGACTTTCAGCGAATCGGCATTTACTTCTTTCACCATTTTCTCAATCTCAGGATCGCGTTGAACAATGATTTGTGAAAAAACAGTTGTTGTAAGGGTGATAAAACCTGTAAGAATGAATAAGCGTAGTATATTTTTCATAATGTAGAATTGGGTATTAAATCTATGAATAACATGGCTCAATACCATTTGTTTAGTGGATGATTCGGTAAAAGAGGTATTCGTTAGGGTAAATGCACTAAACAATCTCTCTGCGAAAACTCCCTGTCCTCTCGTGGTAAATAAATTTGCCATTCACCGCAGGAGAACATGAGATAACAGAGTTTTCGCAGAGGGTTAGTAGTTGTATTTATCTTTCCATCTTTCTTTGAGAATTAACTTTTGAAAAGTTCCGAAACTCTCCAAAAGTTGCACAGAGGCGGGGTAATAATTTCTTTTAACCCACCAGCAAAACACTACCCAATATACGCAGGTAAAACAAACAGATGCCGGGCTATAGGTCCGCTGTCAGTCCGTTATAAGTCCGTTACAAGTCCGTTTCGGGTGCGTAGTTCTGCCTGTGTTCATTATATGTTCCACCTTTGTTCATCCTACCTCTATCAACCCTTCCTGTACAGATACGGTAGCCTCCCTCTTTGCATGAAGTACATCATATCGCATCCTTCAATATATTCAGGGTAAGCCTCAGGCTGGCGATTTAAACGCATAAAAAAAAGGTCTTGTACGGCTATAGCTTTACAGTTTTAGAGGGAAAACAACCTCTATGAAAGCAAAAATGTTGGAACAATTTCAGTTTACAGACGAGTTGAAGGAACGACTCGTTTTGATGGTTATTTTTCAAAATCAATCTCCTAAGGAGTTAGCAAAAAAGTACGGCTTGCCCAATACGTACATTTTGACGAATTGGGTCAATATTTACAAAAAAAAGCTTGAGAAAGGTGCTATAACTTTAGCACCGATGCAACAAAAAAAACGCAAAGACACTGTTGCTTTAAAACAACGTATTAAGCTATTGGAAAAATCGCTTGAGAAAGCCAATGTAATGATTTATGGTCTAAACGCGATGATCGATTATGCAGAAAAAGAATTGAAAGTTCCAGTCCGAAAAAAGCATGGCACCAAACGATAATGCTAATTAAAGAAAAGCATATTACAAGGATGGGCGTCGGGCCTCTTTGTAAATTGTTTGGGAAATCCCGTCAAGCTTTTTATGATAGGAAACATTACTTCTCTGAGAAAGATCAGGAAGAGATCGTAGTTCTTGAACTTGTTGCTCAGATCAGACGTGAACTGCCCGGTTTGGGTGGCCACAAGCTTTATAAATGCATTTATCAACCCCTTCGCACTAATCAAATCAAGATCGGGCGTGATAAGCTTTATACCATCCTTCGTAACAATAAATTACTGATTGACAGGAAGCGAAGAAACCCTAAGACAACACAGTCACATCATTGGTTCCGCCGGTATCCGAACTTGGTAAAAGAGCTTGATATTACTAAATCGGAACAGCTTTGGGTGGCTGATATTACCTACATCTGTATCGGATATGACTTTAACTATTTATCAATCATTACTGACGCTTATTCTAAACAAATAATGGGTTATTGTCTTCATCCTTACCTCAGCAATGATGGATGTATTGAAGCATTAAAAATGGCTCTTAATAATCGTAGCACCTCGAACGCATTGATCCATCATTCTGATCGTGGTGTACAGTATTGCAGTTATGATTACATCAATATTTTACATGAGCATAAAATATCTATAAGCATGACAAATGACGGAGAAGGATATGAGAATCAGATAGCTGAACGTATCAATGGAATATTAAAGACTGAGTTTAAGTTACACCAGGTCTTTAGGTCAAGAACAGAAGCCCTGCTTGCCGTTCGATCCAGCATCAATGCTTATAATAATTTACGCCCGCATATGAGCTGTGATTATATGACTCCGGTTGAAGCTCATATTGCAAATCAACCTTTAATTAAACGATGGAAGAACAGCCGGAAAAGATCTGTACAAAACAAACATCAGACTGCGTTCCATCAGAATAAAGAAGTCAACCCATCGTTTTAATAAAAACCACTATTTTAGTCTAGTTATTCATTTAAAAATACCTCCTAAAAAACGGTAAAGTAAAACCCGTACGATACCAAAGGTAAAGTTTTTTCAGTACAAGACAGTAATAAAAAAGCTGATTGATCTTGTCAATCAGCTTGTATTATAATTATTCAATAGAGCCGAACGAAAATTATTTATTCAGGTACTGTTTTACTGCTGTATGCAATCCACTGCTTAAGGGCACAACAGGTAAGCGTACTTCATTTTGAATTAGTTCCTGTTCAAACATAAATGCTTTAACACCTGCAGGATTATTTTCTGCAAACATGAGATCATACGCTTTTAACAGCGAATCATTCAGTTGTTTTGCTGTTTTGAAATCATGCTTTAATGCTGCGCGAATCATCTCAGAGAATTGTTTAGGAAACGCATTCGCCGCTACACTGATTACACCATCCATTCCACAAGCTACCTGAGCCATAGCCAGTGCATCATCGCCACTTACTACAAGGAAATCAGCAGGTTTGTCGCGTAGTATTTCCATACACTGCACCATATCACCACTGGCTTCTTTCATACCTGCAACATTGGCCGCTTCATGTGCCAGACGAAGGGTAGTAGCAGCGCTCATATTGCGACCTGTTCTTCCCGGAACATTGTATAAAATAACCGGTTTGGGTGAGGCTTCAGCCACTGCTTTATAGTGTTGAAAAATTCCCTCCTGCGATGGTTTATTGTAATAAGGTGCGGCGCTTAAAACAGCAGTTGCTTTATCTAATGGGAAATAACCCAGATCCTTCACCACTTCATGGGTGCTGTTACCACCAACACCTACTACTACAGGTACACGGCCTGCTACTTTTTCAAAAGTATAGTTCACAATGTCCTTCTTCTCCTGTTTCTCAAGGGTAGGGGTTTCTCCTGTTGTTCCTAAAGTGATGAGGTATTCCACCCCGCCACCGATCATAGCATCGATCACCTTACCCAGTGCATCAAAATCAACACTGAGGTCTTTTTTAAAAGGCGTTATCAATGCTACCCCTGTTCCTCTTAATTGTGTTACTAAAGACATTATCAGACGCGTTTATATAATATACTTACTTTCTTATTTCTTATTCCTTATTGGACATTTTATACGGCTTCCTCCCAGAACCCCATCTTACCATATTTCTCAATGCGGTTATTGACGCGTTGTGCCGGATCAATATTTTTAATTTCAGCCAGCGCTTTTATAATGTACGATTTCAGGATGTTGGCTGCTTCGGTATAATCCCAGTGTGCACCACCTAAAGGCTCATGCACAATTTCATCTACCAGTCCGAAACCTTTCATATCAGTAGCGGTAAGACGTAATTGTTCTGCTGCTGTTTCTTTTTTGTTCCAACTGCGCCAGAGAATGGAGCTACAGCTTTCAGGAGAGATAACGGTGTACCAGGTATTTTCCATCATCAGCACTTTATCGCCCACACCAATACCTAAGGCCCCCCCAGATGCACCTTCGCCAATGATTACTACAATCACGGGAACTTTCAGCCTGATCATTTCATAAATATTCCGGGCAATGGCTTCACCCTGACCGCGCTCTTCCGCTTCCAGACCCGGATAAGCGCCTGGTGTATCTACAAGACAAACAATAGGTTTATTAAATTTTTCAGCCAGTCGCATCAGTCGTAATGCTTTGCGATACCCTTCGGGGTTGGCCATACCGAAATTTCTTAACTGGCGCAGTTTGGTATTGATTCCTTTCTGCTGACCAATAAACATAACGGTCTCCCCGTTTAGTTTGGCAAAACCACCTACCATGGCTTTATCATCTTTAAAACTGCGATCGCCATGCAGTTCTACAAAATCGGTACACATTTTATCGATGTACTTGAGTGTGTAGGGTCTGTCTGGATGGCGGCTCAATTGTACACGCTGCCAGGGGGTGAGGTGTTTGGTGATCTCTTTTCTTTTTTCAATGATAGAGTCTTCCAGTTGTTGAATGGTGGTTGTATAATCTATTTTAGGGTTCTTCTCGGCCAGTTTTTTGGTGTCCTCAATTTGTTCGTACAGTTCCTTGATAGGATTCTCGAAATCAAGGAATTGTCTGTTTGGGTATTGGGGCATAATCATCGTTTAGAAGGGTAAAATTAGGGGTTCAGAATTTTTCAGGAAAAGATTTGTTTATGAAAACCCTTTACCCTTATCTTTGCCGTCCCTAAAACGGACTGAAAAGTAAGTTTTTGAGGGTTTGGATCGGTAGTTCAGTTGGTTAGAATGCCGCCCTGTCACGGCGGAGGTCGCGGGTTCGAGTCCCGTCCGGTCCGCAGAAAGTCTCAGCTATTAATAGTTTGGGACTTTTTTGTTTTATGGCATATTACGTTTACATCATACAAAGTCTAAAGGATGATAGTTTTTACAAGGGATTTACAGAAAATCCTTTACAAAGACTTGCGCAGCATAATAACAAAGAATCACATTATACATCCACAAAAACACCCTGGAAACTAGTTTATGTTGAAGAAATGGGCTCAAAGAAAGAAGCGTTGATTCGTGAAAAAAATTTAAAGAAGGCGACAACTGAAAGGATTCAGGCTTTAATTGTACATTCTAAAAACAATGTAGCTTATTTCCAATAAACAGAATGCCGCTCTGTCATCCCCACAGTATTGTGGGGACGGGTTCCCCCCACAGTAGTGTGGGGGCGTCCGGTCCGCAGAAAGTCTCAGCTATTAATAGTTTGGGACTTTTTTGTTTTATGGCATATTACGTTTACATCATACAAAGTCTAAAGGATGATAGTTTTTACAAGGGATTTACAGAAAATCCTTTACAAAGACTTGCGCAGCATAATAACAAAGAATCACATTATACATCCACAAAAACACCCTGGAAACTAGTTTATGTTGAAGAAATGGGCTCAAAGAAAGAAGCGTTGATTCGTGAAAAAAATTTAAAGAAGGCGACAACTGAAAGGATTCAGGCTTTAATTGTACATTCTAAAAACAATGTAGCTTATTTCCAATAAACAGAATGCCGCTCTGTCATCCCCACAGTATTGTGGGGACGGGTTCCCCCCACAGTAGTGTGGGGGCGTCCGGTCCGCAGAAAGTCTCAGCTATTAATAGTTTGGGGCTTTTTTGTTTTAAGTACCCCGTCAGAATTAAATGTAAACAATAGCACAACAGGTACGGGTAGCTTGTACTATATTTTTCGAAAAGAAAGTATAATTTAATTCTTACGGGGTACTTATGACATATTACGTTTACATCATAGAGGTTTTGAAAAGCCATACAAATAGCTGAGATGTAGTTATTTCTTCCCGTACCTGTCTGTAATTCTATTCATTTGTAAAAGAGCATAAAATTAATTGTCGGTTAAATGATTATTCCAATAACACGTGAAATAATGCGCTGATTACCGGAGCATTAACCTAAATACTTAGTAAAAGCTTTTCTCCAGGTCGTTCAAGTCTTACTTGATCCGGCGGGAAACAGTATGAATAAACATAATTTAACTGTTATGTGTTCAGGGCAAACGCATTTAAATTTCTCTATTAATAAGGGTTTCAAGATATTCATTGCTCCATCCAGCCCTGAGTCGTTTACGTTTTAAACTGCTTTTGCTTATTCTATCGTTTTTAAGAATAGATAAGG
>JBMOKQ010000051.1:0-97772 GCA_049324295.1 Bacteroidota bacterium | reverse complement strand
TCTGATAGGAAAGTTTTGATGCACGCTTTTTTAATGCTCTTGCCATATTTCCTTGCACTTTGTTATCCCAATATAACCATTAATCACTTGATTATTACCGGATTAAAGGTTTTTCAGTAGACCCTAAGTAATGTTTGCTTTGAAATATAAACTCTGGCAGATACTGAAAGTTACAGGAAGAAGCGGTTTTTTTAAACAGAAAGACGGAGAAACAGAGAAGTCTTGAATGTCCAATATCGAATGTAACAATTCGATATCTCTTGGTTAAGCTCCTTTTTACTTTTTCTTTAGCAATGAATTATTTCCCAATACAGAAAATGACTTAGGCTGATTCTATTGGGCTTGAGCGGAATTAGTGACGGAATCGTATTCAATTGAACTCTTGCTGCAAATTTCTCCTTAGCGTTGAGATTGAACAATTAGAGAAAGTTCGCTTATTGAATAGTACTCACCTTTTTCATTTTTTCGGTGTAACATTCTGTGGCAATTTGGGCATACAAGCGCAAGAGATTCAACTGTCGTAATTACAACTCCGCCAACGGCTATGGGAACTTTGTGATGACATTCGATAAAATTCCTTCCGATACTTGAATATGTTTTTTCAAAATCAAATTGGCAGACCTCACAATTAAGTGTTCCATTTGCTACCGCAAGTCGCTTTTTTTGCTCAACTATTTTGCGATTTCGTTCAATAATCTTGTGCATTTTCAAGAATCGTCTTTCCCTGCCCTCTTCCACAGCTAGAAGTTCTTCATCTTCTTTGTCATATATACTTGATGGAAATTTTGGATCAAGAATAATGTTAGCACCACCGAACAGGTTCCAAAATAATATCTGTGTAGCATCCAAACCGGGATTTACTCCATTTCTCTCCAAGGTCGTTAAAGAACAAATTTGCCCTCTGTTTACTTTAAAGAAACTCCAGTCAAACGGTTTGGGAACGCCATTTTCTGATTTGGCTACAACACAAACCTTTCTTCTATATTTTCTAATCGCATTTGGATCAACCTCGATATAATCAGTTACTGGGGTAACGATATGCGTTAGGAAAGTCACCTCCATTCCGACATCTGCATTAACCGTCTGAAAAATGAGAATACATTCCCCTATGCTAGGGCGTTCATAATTTGTAGGATACCATTTATCATTATTGGGAAAATGTAGATCAACAACATCACCTATCTGATGTTCCATATAAGCCCAGGCTTGACCTTGGTCCCGTTTAACATTTTTGACCCAAAGAAGATTGTTTGCAGTGAGCATTTGCTTAATTAGATATGTAACAAGTTAACTATTATTTCTTTTGACCAATTACAATCGCAATCTGATTAGCATCTTCTTGAATTATCAAGTTAAGTAAAAGGTTTTTTTGTATGTTTTCAAAGGATAAGATTTTACTATTCACTTGTGGCTTCATGGTAAATCCGGTGAGCATGTCAGCATCGCCTTTAAGAACAGAGATGTACATTAAATGTTCTGCCCATTTGATTCCATTTATCTTCCGGTTTCTAACAGCGATGTCCAATTCCTGTACTCCGACTGATGTTACATATTCAAAATGCAAAAAGTCAGATACCTGCGATCGTTTCAATTGATATCCTCTTGACTTCGCCCATGCCTTTACACCCGATGTATCCTTACCCATAATGAATAAAGCATCTACAATCTTTATTGATTGCGCATTCAGACTGGAGTTTGTAGATAATAAGGCTGTTAAAATTACTAGTATCTTTTTCATTGTGTTTTTGTTTTACCCTGAAAATCAGTCCGATCATTCGAGGCTACAACGATTGTTTCAGATTATTTCCGAACATGAACAGAAATAGTTCTAACTGATCTGGTTTGTACTTGTTATTTTTGGATAGTTCACTGCAAACTTTGAGGTAGTTTGAGTAGTGTTTCACTTTATTATGTTCTCTAACTGTACTGAGTTCATTGAGTTCAGAGAACAGCCCTCTACTCAATACATCAACAATTCTCGCATCCATTATAAGACATGGGTTGCCATCGAGCTTAGCATTGAAAAAGTATAGCAGCTTGCTAAGTGTACTTAATCCAACGCCTTTGCAGCTTTTAAGCATCGCTTCTAATTCTTCGATCCTAACATCTTTATGTTCTTGCAGCCAGTTTGTCAACGGTTCCGCTTGTTTTAAAAACAGGGGGAATGATTTAGCCGCATTGTTTGCTCTAGTATATCCCCTTGGATAACCCCAAAGGATAACTGACAAGACTGCTTTATCGCAATCTGATTGCGCCATTCGGAGAATTTCTCCTCGAGATAGCGTAATCGCATCATCATTTGAAAAGCAAGTGTTGTAGAACTTTGAAAACTGAATCCGGTTCCTGAACGGCGCCCACGTTGCCTTCTGCGTTGCAAAAGCTTGATCTTCAAAAGGCAAATGTTTAATTAAGTCGGTATAGCCTGCCAGAGTCATAAACGCCGCTTTTTCGCAGCATTTCAAAAATAACGCATATATGCGTCTATTCAAGTAACTACTTAGTCACAATTTGGCAGTTGTGATTAATGTGAAAAACAAGGAGTTAACAAAAGCCCTAGGTGAACGGATACAGAACCTACGGAAAAAGCGAGGGCTTTCTCAGTTAGCCCTTGCTGATGAAGCCGACATCCCCCTTTCACAAATTGGACGAATTGAACGGGGTGAGAACAATCCTACCATCTCAACTTTATACGTTATTGCAATGGCGCTGGGAGTTGATTTGAAGATTTTGGTGGATGTGAAGATTTAGGACTTCCCTCTTTTAACCACACATCATGCAATTTTTTCGACTCAAATTTATTTTGAATACCAATGGTCATCTTTTTGATTTGGATCGAAAAAACAGTGTGATATAGAAGCAAAACAGTCGCATCTATATGATTACGCCCTACAAAGTGTTCTATTAAACCATTCATCATCGCTCATTTTTACGTTTCCCGGATTCCAATGACTAACAGTAAGCTTTGGAGGAAATCCAAAGGTTCTGGTGAGTTGCGCAGTCATTGTTTCCATTAGATATGCCTCGCTTCCTTCAATTGTTACGATACTATCATGAATAGTGAATATTGGCAGGTTTGGTTGTTCCTGTGCGATATGCTTTGTTATGCCTAGCAGTATTTTGTGACTTTCAATTCTTTGTAATAGTTTAGGCAAAGTCCTTTTATCTTTTACCTTCAACCGGCTAAATAAGTCATACACATCGGGAAAGTGATGTTTGAATAAACGCTTGTTCGCTGCCTCCGCCTGTGCGATAAATCTGTTATGAGTAAACAGTGTTTGAAAGACTGCCGCCTTGATCTCCTTACGCGAAATTTCTTCGCTACCTGTATACTTCGCGACTCCTTCATAAAAAGTACCTTCTCTAACCAAGCCTATGTATCGATGTAAATCACTCATTTTATTATTGTTAGCCTTTTTGCATAGCATAATGAAAGAGTCGTAGACTCTTCTACTATTAAACACATCTTCTATATTCACCCCTATTTTGTTATGTGTTAACACATCAGTTGATTGTGAAGTCTCCCAAAAAGAGGGATGAAATAATAACGTACTCATGTAAGGTTGACTATTATTAATATCTATTGAAACAAGATTTAACCCATTATATTTCAGGAAGTTACGTAATTCACTTTTAAGGTTAGTCAAAGGAGAATGAAATCTATATCCAAAATCATCAATTGTTGGAAATATAGCGCCGCGGTGCGAAAAATTTTCGACGCTCGCTAGCGACCTGTTGTATTGCTGAACATAGGTTTTGCGGTCTTTATAATTGCGAGTCGAGTTTACTTTCAGTTCCCATTCTATATAGCATCTAGACAATTGTTGGTCTATAGTGAACTCAGGTGAAAACCATTTTACAAGATGCCCATATTTTCGTTGTTGTTCTGCAGATAATTTTTTGCGTGTCCCACTTTTGGGTGTCAACGTCTTGCCATATTGAAACATGGTCAGCGGAGAATTATACTTCTCGGCAAATTTATATCCCTTTGATTTTTTCCCAGGAACATATTGCCTGTTCACAACCAACACTCCTGTATCCACTAAGTATTTAAGATACTGATTATAGTTTCTCACTTTCCTTTGTAGGGTCTGTGCATGAACTGGAACAAAGCCATCCTGATTTTTAATGCTTTTGTTTTGAGCAGGAATCGAAGAGATGATATGAATGATATATAAAAGATGATTTACTTTGAAAGGATCAACACCGGCAGTCGCTCCATTTTTGACAAGCAAATCAATATCTACATTTTCTGGTATAAGGTACTTCATATAAAAAAGTTTAGGCGCACCCTTTCGGATGCGCCTACGGTTTTAGATTGCAATCTCTCGATGGAGATGCCATTTGCATTTGTTTACGTCTGTAAGATTAAATTCATAATAAAACCGTCCCAAATTGAAAACTAATTCAGCTTTATCTAATTTGGTATCTGAAAAGCATACTCCGGTTGCCCAGTCAGTTGGCAGTTGAGATATTGTTTCATCCATCTGAACGGCGAACCGTAATCCTTCATGACTATACTCTGCATCCTTCTTTGATTCAATTCCAATCGAAATGTTTGTATCAGTTAAAAGATGATAAAACTCGTACCCATAATCATCAGAAACATCATCAACATAGATACCCAGGTTTTTATAGTATACGACATTGGATCTTGAATGTTTACATCCAAGGTAAATGCCGTGCAGCCATGTATCTCGACTTGCAAGGCTTGATGTAAAATTGTTATCATCGATACTCAACCAATCAATTACCTGATCCGCATTGTAAAAACTCGAATAATCTTCAGATGATTTCATATTAGGAAGAATACAAATTGGCATTTTAGGGTTTTCATATTCAAAAAGCCTAAACTGATTGTATAAAATGACATTGTTCCAAGAGCCAATATTGGTTAGTTCGAATGTTCTATCATCTGATGCAAGTGTTTCAAAAAAACTATCCTCAAAAATTACATTTGCTCCCAACATCACAGGGAATTGCTCTGCAGCTCTTGAATCATCTGTTAGACATATTTCAAGTGCATGAACCTCTGGACTACTTGCCGCGTGCAAGTACATCCTCCTAATGCCTGATTGATCAGTAACCATATATTTGACCTTCAACCCTAGGTGTTTTATCAAGTAGGTAGACGTTAACTTGAAATGAGTTGAATTGATAATAATGGTGGTCAACTCTAATTGCCTTTCGTTAAAAACTGTTTGCATAGCTTGTTATTTTATCTTTTTAATAAATACGTGTTTGCTTTTTTAGACATCTGCATCATTGAAGACTGAAGCGATTCGGAAATCCAATCGTCGACATCTTGCCTTCGTATGTAGATTATTTTATTGCTTGGCTTATATAAAGGGAAAACTCGCCTTGAGGTAAGTTTATAAAGGCTGTGCTTGCTTATTCCCAAATACAAGGCCGTTTCACTTGCAGTTAGATACTCTTTGTCTGCAAAAAACTGGGTGGATAAAGGCAACATTCTGCGGGGTTGCAATACTTCGGTTGTCATACTTTCCTCAATGATTTAATTTTGAAAAAAGTAAAATTGACAAATTGCTGGAATGCTAGCTGTTTAATTAAAAAGCCTTATGAAATGTTAATACATTTTTTATTTAATGTATAAAATATAGATTTTTAATTTATTAAAAGATTTTTTACGACAAGGCTAATAATGCGGGTATTTTGGTCACTGCGTCAATCTTCTTTTTATCAATCACTTTAGCATAGATTTCTGTCGTTTTCAAATGCCTATGGCCCAACAGCTTACTTACCGTATAAATATCAGTATCCATCGAAAGCTGAAGGGTTGCAAACGTATGTCTGGCACAATGGAAGGTGATCTTCTTGCTTACTCTTGCATCGTCTACCCAATCTTGTAATAGCTTATTCATATGTGTGTGATATACCAAGTCTTGAAAGATCGGTTCAGAGCTACCAGTATTCTCACCTAATACCTTGATCGCCTGTTCAGAGAGGGGTAAGATTTCAGCACCCTTGGTTTTCTTCTGCGTATACTCAAGACTCCATCCAGCACCTTCTGTATGTCGTATCTTATTCCATGAAATCGCCTTAACGTCGCTCCATCGCAATCCGGTTAATGAACTAAAAATAAATGCGCGTTTCAATATCGGATTTTTGCAGTCTGTATTTGCCATTGCTTGTAGTTCTTCCAAGGTGAGATACTGCCGATGATTGTCGCCCGCTTTTAATCCCTTAACCCTGCTGCTTGGATTCTCTTTTATCATTTTATTGGTGTAGGCTTCGCGCAAAGCAGCTTTTATCTTGTTATAGTACGACAATGCCGAGTTAGCCTCTAGTTTTTGTATTCTCCCTCTGCGTGTGATGTTTCCTTGTAAATACTGCTTGAAGTTCTCTAAGAAATCTTCATCGATTTGATCCAGTGTGTAGTCGCGCCTTTCCATAAAAACTTTCAAATGCTCATACACACTCCTCCAGTTACCATAGTTTCCGTTTGAATCCTCATGTTTTCTATCTGCAAGTTTTTTGAAATAATCAAGAAAACTAACTTTACCTTTTACTGCACTGGCAAATCCATGGTTACTGGTTTGCTGATCTAACAACCGCTTGGCTTTTATAGATTCTGCTAGCTGAAGGGTTTCCTTATTGTGATCTTTCTCGGCATTAGTTTTTGGATTCTCATAAATATGTAGGTTAAGCCATTCATACTGAACCTTTGCACCTGGGCGACTATTGTATGCCAGATATAAGCTTGACATTTGTTTTTTTCCCTGCTGCGCTTTTTTCTCTGATAATCTACCAACTCGCTTTCTAAGATGAATTTTCATGTTTATTACAGTTTTTGGTTACTAATTGATGTACTAACCTTCCGACTAGTAACTGAAACTGCCAACAGACCACTGTGTTTTCGCGGGTTTTCATTTCCCATTTTGGCGGAGGTCACTTTCTATAATAGAAAGTACCCGTTTTTAAAGCTGGATTTTGGTGGATTATCTGACATACGATCAAAAAATGCGTTTAAACCGATTTTTAACCGTTTTAAACGCCGAAATCAAGTTCAAGAGCAGAATACACAAAACCTTAATAAAATCAAGTAAAAACATAATTATACCTGCCCTCTACTGATGAGCCAGTTAATCGAATGAGTTATAGTCTGTTCGCTGCTGTAACCCGATTTGCATTTTTGCTATTTTTCAGCCTTTATACTTGTGTATTTAATAGCAATAATGCAAGATTGCAAGAACCCGGTAAAATCCTGTTAAGAACACTATAGCGATCTCCGTTATACTATTTCGTGATTCTCACAGAGTTTGGCTCAGTTCACCTTATCAGTAAACAAGCGATTCTTTTAGTGTTTCCACTATTGAATCAATGCATCCAAGTGTTGTCTTTTAATCAAATGCTTCTTACCAATGCGTGATGATAGTATCCGCTTCTCTTTAATCCACCTCCTGAGGGTCACATGGGTTATGTTTAGATAAGCACTAGCTTCATTAATAGTAAGTAGTGGTTTCCCATCCAGCTCAGGGAATTTCACTCTTGTTTTTATCTTACCTAGGTATTCAGCTTCTAACCTTGCATTTTCAAGTTTTTCCTCCCTTGCTGTTTGCTTATATGCCTTTCTACTACAATTATGGGAGCAATACTGGGTTTTTGTTGTACGTGCTATGAATTTGCTGTTGCAGAATCTACAAACTCTTTCGATATGCATATTACTACTCATTATGTTTGGGTATTTTATGCACACTTTCCTGCAATTTTTTGTCAGTTTGCAACCTTATGTGATAGTACAGACAAAACCCGTTAACCATGCATACTTTTGAACTGCATCCTGAATTTTACAATCACCCTATTTTATTGACGAAAGAAGAAAAGCAAAACCCGCTGTCTGTTATTAGGGAGTTCTTTGATGATACAAAACTTATTGAGGTGAGAATACACCTTTACAAGTTATTGGATGTCGCTTTAACACAACACAATAGTATTTATCATGAAGCCGCAGAACGGGATGCTGTATTGTGTTTTGTAAAACAGTTAGAGAAAATGATTGAAGGCGCAATAATAATTAGCTCATAACTGATTTGCAACATTGCTTTTTGTTGATTGCTCCAACTTAGATCTGCGATAGTGATAATAATTTTCAGGTATCAAAACGCTATCTTTTCTGCTACAGTACAGTTTATCTTGCACTTGTCTTAGTTGGCTAAGCGATACTCCATTCACCACACCACGAAGTTTTCTAGCAGCCTTCCTTACTTCTTCTAATGATTTTGCTGCCTTCTGATGATCCAAAATTAACTTTATCAATATTACAATTAGCGGCAAAGAGGGCACTATAAAAAACGTCAAATAACCAACCACTGAAGCCCCAACAAATGTTGCCACAATGAAAGAGCCGATTACAACAGCTAAACATACAATAGTGCAATCGTTTTTAAAATGATACCTAAGTTTACGATCATACTCCAAATTTGTCTCTTGACATCGGAGTATAGCCTGCTCCTGCGTCAAGCCCTCAAGATCAATATGATACCAATTATTTAATGGTGCTTTCGGATTTTCAAAATATTTTCTCGCAGCATCTTCAACAATTGAGTTTTCAGGTTTCTCTCCGCTGTTTGTTTCGTTCCATTCCATACCGTATATGTGGCAATCAAACAGTTCTTGCACTTTCGCTCCGTTAGTTCTAAATTTTGCTAGATAACTGGATATGAAAAGCAAGTCAACCATCGTAATCATAACAGATACTAACGCTATATAAGGTGTCAAATCGACTTGCGTAAACTTCTGTTGAAAAAGCTTAGTGAAATTCAAGATTACTACAATAACAATCGTAATCGTAAGTTGCCATCGATATACATTTTTTGCTTTTGCATATATGACCCGCTGTGCCTTTAACAAGAACATATTTTGAGGCAGCTCTTGATTTACTTTGATGTCATTCATAATTATAGTGTATAAGTTGGAAATTCTGGACCAAATATTTCGCCCCACTTCTCCATAGCTTCTTTATGCTTTCCATCTAACTCAAGATTACGGGCTTCACTCGAACGATGATAGTCAAGCTTGGCTCTTTCTTGTATAGAATTTTTCTCGCTCCAACTCAAAATATTCAAATCACCCTGAAAATCTTTGGGATCGTATAATGGATTGTGTATCTGATGGTAAACGTGTGCAAACAAGTTGGGTAATTCAGCGACAATATATCTGTTGCTGTTAACCCCCACAGAGTCGTAGTAGTTTAAGATCATACACTCAAGAAAATATGATCCCATTGTAGCTGCAGTACGGCGTTTAGTCCAATACTTCATAATCCGGATTACATCAAGGACTGAAACTTGCTGCTTACTATTGATAGATATAGTCCTGTCTTTATCTATTCTAGGGTCAGTAGGTTTCCAATTTCCGTTTCCATTTGGAATTAAGAAAAATGTTTTATTGAAGTTATCAGGGGTTGTTATAAAGCATGGAACAATATCATATACCCATTCGTAAGAATTAAGTTCTAATGTTACGGCTTCTTGATTACGTTTTATTTCTGCTTTGCTATATGAAGGAACACCGGCCAAATACTCTTTAAACTTATTTATAACCTTTATCGAGTTAAGTACATCTGTTCCTGGATTACAAAGTGCCAACTGTTTGTCTACGTTTGGTTGTACTCGGATTCTGTAGCCGCCATCAATTTCCTCTCTCCAATTCCCTCTAGCATGTAAAACAATCATTAAATCAATATCATCTAGGGGTCTTATTTTGGTCTTACGTGAAAAGGAACCGTAATCAATACTTTTATAATCAGGATGAAGATCTAGGAACTTTCCATCTTGTGGAAACTTCTCTATTTCCATAACTAAATTATTTTTACTTCTCTTTGCGATATCGTTTCGATCAACATCCAAACGAACGTTGTCTTTCATAAATGTATCAAAAGCAGTATTTACTGTTTTAGCCATCGTTAATCATTTTTGAGTTATCGGCTTGGAAATTCGTTATTATAAAAAAGGTTCCACCAATAGAAAGCATCATCAACATTTGATTCTCTCTTTTCCACAGCCTTATCGGCTCTTGTATAACCTGTTTTCACTTTCGATAATGCATCCTCCTTTTTTGCATCAGTTGAACAAGCTTTCACATATCCTGAAATACCCATTGGGTCTTGAATACTCGGCAAATCATTATCATAAAGGATCTTCATTACCCGTTTTACATCGATATCGTAAATAATTGATGATTCGCCTTCAGCATACTTTGTTGTTCGCAATTCGAGGTAAAATGAACTAATTGGAACATTGTTGTAAAACTTCCACGCCTTAATTAACCTAATCAAGGGTTTCAATTTGTAACCCAGTCTTTCATCTTCCCTTTTTACGTAGGCATTATGCGCCTGCGGACTTGATTTCATCCAACCTCCTTCATAATTCGGAATATCATATGAACTTTTACTTCCGACTGGCGTATCTACAAATCCGTTGAAAGTGCAAGGAGTGACTTCTAAAGTCTCAGAGGCGTATTTGCCAAAAGGAATTTTTACGGAAGGTGTATTTACAGATATGCCCTCGGTCTGCCAAAACGTTGATTGAAGAGCTTCTTTTACTTTTTTCAAAGTGTAAGCCGAATCGTTGTAAACTTTAGCGTTAGGCATCACAGCAAAATAGTCCGTATCGCTATGATGCCTAACGCCCGTTGAGTTTCCAAAGGAGCCAGTTTCAAAAAAGGTATAACATTCAAAATTTTTTTCCAAACACGATTTGACTGAATCCTTATGAGATTTAGCCTTATCGTGTTCTGATGACAAGGGAACAAGCCATGATAAAAAAGTTTCAAAACCTTGCTCTAATGTCTTTGCCATAAGATTAATTTTTGAGTGTTAAAGCAAAAAAGCGCATCAAAGAGTTTGCCAAAATTTTTAGTATGACAAAATGTCAAATATGTCTAAAAGATGCTTTTTTGAGATGCTAAGTGGGGGAATGCCCTGCAAAAAATGAATAATGGTTAATAACCGCCTCTTCAGTCGTTATCTTTTATCCATCTAAAGCAATGCATACGTGTTGTGTCTATTTTCATGATGTATTCGTCTTCACCTATAAAATCAAACGTTCTTTCAGAAAATTCGCCTCTTCCAGACGCTTTTGCTCTTTTTAAGACATCAACAAGAGGATAAAATGTGTGCCTATACTCACCAGGTTTATAAAAGCGTTCTTCGAACTCAAGCATTTCCCTTGTATCACAAATTATTAAACTGCCTTTGCCGTCACTAATTCTTCGTGCACATTCTAACCGCCCTGTGAAGCTCGCTATCTTATTAGTTTTAATGACCCTATCACATGCTCGAAACAAAACTGGTCTTGTAATAGGTAAGTAGTTCTTTAAAACGATATCCCATACATCATAAAAAGCTTTCCTTTTTCCAGTGTGGTCAGTATAAAGCCAATTACCGATGAATATGCCAGTCTCTTTAGTTATAGCTGCATCTTTCTGCAAAATATCAATCAAATTCTGAGCTATTGCGGACTTTTGGACTTTTGACAATCGGTATTGAAATCTATCGTTCATATACTTTATCGGCGCCCTCCCAATTCAAATATATTCGCCGTGGAAACTTCATGCCAAGTCATATCGGAAACTTGCATAAATCGAATAGTGCTAGGCTTTCTCGGTACTTTATTTTGAATATTACTTAATAATTCCTGAATTCGCTCCTCATCAAATTCGACATTTGCGACAATTTCTTTACCAAATGTTGCATATCCGTCTGTGCCGGGATGAAACTCAATTATCAAGGTCGGTCGGTGTCCAAAACGTAATAAAATTTCTTCGGCTGTCCAATGCAAATTGTCCGCCATTTTATTTTGTGCCCATTGTTCGATTATTGTAAGCTGCGCTTTACAATTAGCAAGTTTGACGTTGTCTTCTTCTGATTTGTCGATCTTGCTTTCTAAATTAGTTTCAATATTTTTAAAGACTTCATAAAGCATATATACTTGGCCTTGATCTATAGAGTTTATATCTATCATAATTATTGATTTTATCTTATTGAAATGCTATTGAATATTTGGCCCTCATCCAACTTTTTAAAACGCTATCGTGAGTTCATTTTATTTGATGTCGTGCAAAGTCAATTCTCTATATGAAATTGCTTTGTTAATTTGGTAAAGCAAAAGACTGTTGTCAAATATTGATTGCTCCAACTGACTATCAAGCCCTGCAATATCTTCGAATCGCTAGCTTTGAACCTGCTCTTTCAATGAAAAACACAATTTTGTCAAAATTTTTTTATACAACTCTCTAATTCCTGAATATTTTGGTTGGTTTTGAAACTCATAAATGTCGCTTCAAGATTATTTCTGAGTTGCTTGTTAAATTTGTCCATTTGCGCTAATTTATTCAATTATCAAGCTGTCGTTCAACCTCGGGTCGTCTGATAAGCACTCCCAAGTCATAGTAAGATTACTTGAAGAAGAAAATTTTGTCACAACTATATGTGTGATTTTGTATTGTTCTTTTTCAATAAGCTCTGAGTGAATTGAAAGTTGTCTTGGCAGTTTACTTAATTGTGCAAGTACTTTTAGATTGTCCATTGTCAAATCCATGAAGTCAATGACTAAATAAAAATCTCCTCCTTCTGCAAGTCCAATCGTTACGTTTGCTGCGTAGTCATACTTTGCCTCAAGTCGAACTTTGTCTTTAATATTTGTCTGTACAATTACTGGTTCTTTCATTGCATTGGCTTTTTGATGGTATCGATTTAACAATTACGCACAACTCTTAAATATGCAAAACTCTCAGTTACAAACTTTCGCAGATCAACATTTTCGAGGGTCTTGCGAAACTCGCTACACTACTATTTGAAAATTGGATTTATTTCAAGTACAAGGGGGAATGCTAAAATGCAAACAAAAAACCATATATACAAGAAATCCGTTAGATAATTATTGCAAAATCGCAATATTGCAACTCGTATACACTGTACACTTACGTATCATTGCGTATCATACTGTATCATTGTTAACCATAATTCATCCCCTACTTCTCAAACCCGTTACTAATCCAAAGTAGTAACCGAAATAGTCACAACTAATTGGCTAACAAAGGCAAAAATGGGCAAGTAAAGGCAAATAAAACCTGCTGATAATCAATGTAAACGCCGTAGAATAGTGATGGATAGTGAACGGGCTACTTCCCAATACAGAATTATTAAGTTAAGCTGTAAACACATACTGATAAAGCATTTCAGCGGTTTAATGTTTATTTGGGCAACAGATGGGCAACAAAACCCGCTAAAACAAGTGAAGACAGAACACAAACAAAAACAGTTTAACTATTCATTCTTTTTCTTATTATATCCCGTATTCTTGTGGCACTTTCATAGTCTTCTTTTGCCAGTACATCTTGCAATAAGCTCTCCAACTCATCAAGGCTGTAATCGGCAAGAGAACCTTTTATTAAACTGTTCTTTGTTTCAGGTTCATTAATAACAGATTCTTCCAACACAAAATCATAAACATAAACAGGACAGTCATACCGTATGGAAATAGCTAATGCATCGCTTGCACGGGCATCAATTTTTTGCTCTTCTTTGCTGCTTGTTTCTAATACCAGCCAGGCGTAATAGACTTTGTCAATGATGTTGTGAATAATTACTTCTTTTAATTTGCCTCCCAATGTATCTATTGTGGCCTTTAAAACATCATGTGTTAACGGCCGGGGTAATTTCATGCGTTCAAGATGAACAGCAATGGCCTGCGCTTCAAATGCCCCAATAACGATAGCCATTCTTTTTTTGTCAGTAATTTCTTCTAAAATAACTACATAATTACCAGGCGAACTTTCACTGGTACTCAATGCTACTATCTGAACTTCTTTCTTTATCATTATCTAAATAATATTATAACAACACAAATCTGCATAATTCATCCACATCGTCAAAAGGGGCTACCACTTGTCCATCGCTGATTAATTTGTATAACCCATTGGCCTCTAGTTCTACTTCATAATTTCTTCCTATTGTCACTTTATCAGCTTCAATTTTAATTACTTCAATACTATAATATTGCAAAGCTCCTATTAAAATTTCTTTTGTAGTCATTATGCTAATAAATTTTCTTTTACGATATAAAAACCGTACCCTGCACATAGTATTGCCGATACAAAAATTAACAAGGTTTGCAAATTTTTATTGGCTAATACTTTTGGTATAAAGGGTACACTAAATGCAGTGGCGGCAATCATCATACCTGCCACAGAACCTAACCCAAATAAAAGCAAATAACAAAGTGCAGTATAGGTGGTTTCTGACTTACTCATTACAATTAACATTAGTGCTCCGCTACCTGCCAAACCATGCACCAAACCTATTAAATAGGCCGGTAGATGTGAATGATTGTGAGTGGGCTTACTTACTGTATGCAGGTGAGTATGCTTGTGTATATAACCATCGGCATGTGCATGCTGATGCGTATGCAAAACTGGCTGTTGCATTTTATACCATCTACAAATACGGTAAACGCCTAATGCTATTAACATTAGCCCCACTCCTGCTTCAAATAGTTTGAAATATGTTTGGCTGATTTGAAATTTTAACAAAAGAAAAATTATTCCAATTACTAAAATTGTTGACGTATGCCCAAGCCCCCAGTACATACCGTCTTTAATAGCCTTTTGCAACTTATTTCTGTTGCTGACCATGTTGCTTACTGCTAGCAAATGATCAGCTTCAAAGGCATGGGTAAAACCTGCATAGAGGGTTAGTATAATTGGTATGTTAATCATTTGCTTGGGTATAAAATAAAATGCGATGATTACCTGTATCTGCTACCAACAACAACTCGTTACAAGCATTAATGGCAAAAGGCCAATACATTTCGTTAGCTATAGTTGATTTCATACTCAATGAAGTTTCGCCATGTGTTTCAAAATTGGGCTGACCAATTTGTTCGTTTGCAACAGCATTGCTTAGTTCGGGTAGTTTATTATATAATAGTATACGGCTATTTCCAGTATCGGCTATTGCAATACCATTGTTATAAAAGCAACCATCGTATACCCAGTTGAGTGTATTAGCCGATGGTTTTAATTGGTATTGGTTTTGTCCGTTATCATTAATATTTTTTTGACCAATAATTATTTCTGCTTTTTTTGTCAAGGCATCTTTCCAGTTGCTCCACAGCAAGGCACGGTAATATTGGGTGTCGGCAATTATCATTTCTTTATTACTGCTAATTTTAACAGCATAAGGCCAAACAGCATTGTTGTTATCATAATCTTTATCGAAAAATGTATCTTGCCCAATTAATTCATCTGCCCCCGCAAAATTTGTAGTAGGAATTGTATGATAGTACAGCACTCTTCTGTTTCCTGTGTCTGCTATCCATAATTCTTTTCCGTTGCTAAAAACTCCGTAAGGCCAATTAAGTGTATGTGCTGTGGGTAGTTTGCCAATGCCCATAACATTGGGCAGGTTACTTTCAAAATTCATTTGCCCTACTACCGTATCTGCTGGTTGAAAATTTTGAGTAGGCAGCGAGTGCCAAATCAATACTCGGTGGTTCCATGCATCTGCTACAACTAATTTTTCTCCATTGGTCCATACGGCAGATGGATATTGGAGTGATGATGCTGAAACTGTAGCGCCTGCATTTCGTTCTGTTTCGTTATTTTCTTTTTGTCCCAACACTACATCGGGTTGTTGATGATTTTGAAATGAAAAATGTTTCCAGATAAATACACGGTTTTGCCCGGTATCGCTAACAACTAATAGATGATTGTGCATACATACACAACGGGGTGCCAGTAAAGCGTTGTTTGCTTCTCCATAAAACTCTAACAATTTTTTCATTATTATTTATCTACTAACATATTCTGGGTAGTTGTTCGCCAGGCAACATATTTACTACTCGTTTACCGCCAATGGTACTTTGCATTATTACTTGTCCTGTATGCTCTTCTACAACGGTTCCAATTATAGCTGCATGGGTGCCATTCTCATCTTGTTTGAGCAATGCAAGAAAATCTTCTGCAACTTTATTATCTACTATGGCAATAAACCTGCCTTCGTTGGCAACATATAAGGGGTCTAAACCTAACATTTCGCAAGCACCATTTACCTGTTCCAGTACTGGTATATTTTTTTGAAATATATAAACCCCTTTGGCTCCGTCTTTTGCCACTTCGTTTAATACACTTGCCACACCACCCCTTGTTGCGTCTCTTAAAAAATGTATTTGGTTACCAAATTCATTTATCAATTTTTCTATTGTAAAATTTAAATTAGTGGTGTCGCTTATAATATTGGTTTCAAATTCTAAGCCACTGCGTTTGCTCATAATGGCAATGCCGTGTTCGGCTATATTACCACTAAGTATAATACTATCGCCGGGTTTTACGTTGGATAAGTTAATAGATGCTTTTGGGTTAACAATACCAATACCAGATGTATTGATAAATATTTTATCTCCTTTACCTTTTTCTACCACTTTTGTATCGCCGGTTACTACCTGTACATCGGCTTTAAGGCAGCAATATTTTATACTGTTGAGTATTTGCCAAAACAGATCCATTTGCAACCCTTCTTCAATAATAAACGAAAGCGAAATATACTTTGCCATAGCGCCACACATGGCTAGGTCGTTTACAGTACCGTTAATGGCCAGTTCTCCAATATTTCCTCCAGGAAAAAAAATAGGATTTACAACATAGCTATCTGTACTAAATGCAATATTTCCAGTTAGATTAAAAATAGCTCCGTCGTGTTTTTCATTCAGCAAATCATTTTTTAATACATCAAAAACGCCACTGTTTAATAGTCTGTGTGTAAGTATGCCGCCGCTTCCATGGCCCAAATTAATAGTATCAAAATCAAACTTTGGCATGGGGCATGATAACATCATATTTATTTTATCGTTCATTATATTTTATCTAAACAATTGTTTCTACCATGTTAAAATGATAATAAGCTGCACAAGCGCCTTCGCTACTTACCATGGGTGCTCCTAATGGATTGAGTGGGGTACACTTTTTGCCAAACTCGGGGCATTGACCGGGCTTTTTAATGCCACGCAAAATTTCGCCTGCTATACACTCTGCACTTTCATTTGCCTTATCAATTTGAATGTTAAATTTTTTGTTAGCATCATATTGGCGTAAACTTTCTTTTAATTCATAACCACTAAGGGGTATCTCTCCAATGCCACGCCATTCTCGATTGCTTATGGCAAACACATCATCAATTACTTTTTTTGCCGCAGGGTTTCCTTCGGCCTTTACCACACGGCTATATTGATTTTCCAATTCGTACCTACCTTCTTCCAATTGCTTTATCAACATGCAAATACCCTGTAACAAATCAACCGGCTCAAAGCCTGTAATAACAATGGGTAGTTTATATTTTTCTACTAATGGGTAATACTCATCTATACCCATGATTGTGCAAACATGGCCTGCTGCTAAAAATCCCTGTACTACATTATCGTCATCATTTACAAGTGCTTCAATGGCTGGCGGCACTAATACATGCGATGTGAGTATAGAATAATTATTTACTTCTTCTCTTAGAGCATGCAATACACTTAAAGCATTTGCTGGTGCTGTAGTTTCAAACCCTACTGCAAAAAAAACAACTTCCTTAGTTGGATTTTGTTTGGCTAATGTAACAGCTTCTAAAGGAGAATATAAAATGCGTACATCTGCTCCATTTGCTTTTGCTTCAAGAAGGCTTTTTTTACTGCCGGGCACCCGTAACATATCGCCGTATGAACAAAGTATTACTTTTTTTTCTTCGGCAAGGTATACTGCTTTATCTATTAAATGCAGAGGGGTTACACATACAGGGCAACCGGGACCATGCACCATTGTAATATTTTTAGGCAGCAACCCAATAATGCCATTCTTTACCAGGCTATGCGTTTGCCCACCACATACTTCCATTATTGTCCACGGCCTTGTTGTTATCTGGTGCAACTCGGCAATATACTTTTCTACAACGGCTGCATCTCTGTATTCTGATAAGTATTTCATAGTTATTGTGGTTTGTCTGTTTGTGTATGTTCAATCAATTCATCTATTTCCCCAATTTCTTTCAAGTATTCAAAAGACTTTGCTGCTTCTGCTTCATCAATTTTGCTTATCGCAACTCCAACATGTACCAGTACATAGTCTCCAACTTCTGCTGAAGGCAACATTTCTAATGATGCTTCTTTGATAATGCCACCAAAAGAAACTTTTGCCATACGTACCAAACCATTGTGAATGGTTTCGACACTTTGAATTTTTCCGGGAATTGCTAAACACATATAATAAATTTTATTTTAAAATGATTGAATGAGTTCTTTGTTAATATCCATTATTATCTTTTCATTATTCTTCATTTCCTCTGTTTGTATGCCATCCACGCCATAACTATAATAGGCCAATTGCCCTAGTGAAATATTCTCATCATTAGGAGAAAGCTGCTTGTGAAAATACAACTCAAACTTGTGCACTAAATGTTCTTTAACTAAATCGACGAGTACTGCATTTTGAAATACACCGCCACTAAATGCAATGGAATTAACACCAATGTTTCCTACTATAATTTTTATGCAGTGGATTAATGAATAATGAAACTTTGCGGCAATAAAGGGGATGGGCTTCCCTTTTGCAATATCTCTAATAATACCAGTACACAAAGTGGCTGTTGGTAAGCGATAATAATGAGCCCCATCAACAAAATAACTTTCGGCAAACGCATATCCATTTTCTAAAAAATATTCTTGTGCTATGTTTTCCAAAAGCAATGCAGCTTCGCCTTCATAAGATTGTTTATCACACAAGCCAAGTAGTGAAGCTACTGCATCAAAAATTCTGCCGCATGATGATGTTTGCAATAAGTTATCCTGTGCAAGTATTTTTGTATATAGGCTCCATTCGTCTGATGTAAATTTGTGTTTTAAGAAATCATCGGAACTCATTACATCGTTGCAAATTGATAATGCAGCTACCCTCGGTTCTCTTGCCATTTTATCGCCAAGCAATCCCGGGAAATAATCAAAATAATAACAACGCTGCATTGTATTATTAGTATAGAGAAAAAACTCACCGCCCCAAATATTGTCATCATCTCCCAGCCCGGTTCCATCCCAAATAACGCCTAATACTTTTTTATTTTTACCCAGTAAATTATTTTCTGCCAATACGCCTGCAAAATGGGCTTTATGATGCTGCACTTGGTACAAATGAGCATTATTCAGCAGAGAAATTTCTTTTGCAAATTGTGTAGCAAAGTAATCAGGATGTTTATCTGCTAATACTACTTCAGGTTTTATTTGTAAAATAGACTGATAGTGCTGATAAGTTTTTTCATACGTTTGTTGAGCATCATAACTTTCGGTACTTCCTAAATATTGACTTACATAAATATTATTTTGATGAAAAACTGTAAAAGAACTCTTCATTAACGCTCCCGCTGCCAAAATTGATTTGCTTGCCAGCATTGGAATATCAAAGCAAGAAGGCGATAAGCCCCGGCCACGGCGAATAATAATTTGTTGCTGATGTCTCTGCGAAAAGCGAATAACACTGTCATCCTGTGGTGTTACGATTTCCCTGTTATGAGTAATAACAACATCAGCAATTGAAAAAAGATTTTCAAGAGCTTCATCATCCTTGTAAATAATGGGGGCATTACTTATGTTAGCGCTGGTGGCAACTATTGGCTTACCAAAATCGTTTAAAACAATTTCAAACAATGGTGCATAAGGCAGCATGATACCAATACTGCTTAAGTTTGGAGCCACTTGTGCTGCTGCAATAAATGCTGTACTTTCTTCTTTAGCTTTTAACAAAACAATTGGTGTTACGGCAGACTTAAGCATTTGCAATTCTGCTTCATTACAATAAGCAATAGATTTAACTTGTGTTTCATCTTTGCACATAATTGCAAATGGCTTGTGAGGCCGGTGTTTGCGACGGCGTAATAATTCTATAGCTTCTCTATTGGCTGCATCACAAATAAGCAAATAACCGCCAATGCCTTTTACAGCAAGAATTTTTCCCTGTTGTAGCAAATTCGTAATAAGCAGTAACACTTCAGTATTACCTTCTTCCAACTTTTTGGATTGAGTTTCATAAGCTGATAACACCACACCACATTGTCTGCAGGAATTTGTTTGTGAAAAATATCTTCTGTCCGAATTATTGTTATACTCCTTTTCACAATCGCTACACATATTGAATGCACTCATTGCAGTATTTGGCCTGTCGTAAGGCATTGCTTGAATAACCGAAAAACGGGGGCCGCATTGTGTACAAGTTGTAAACGGATAACGATACCGGGGATTAAAATTGTTGTGTATCTCATTTCTGCAATCATTACATAAAGCATAATCTGGTGTAAGTGGCAAATTGGCAACCCCGTTGTTACTACTTTCTTTAATAGAAAAATTCTGATATGGGGTATAAGTTATCTGCTGCAAATTTGCAGCAACTATTTTGGCTAGTGGTGGAGCATGTTGAAGGATATAAGCCGAAATTCTTGTAGCATCTTCTTCAGTCGCATTAACTTCTACATGCAAGCCATCACCGGCATTGCATACGTAGCCCTTTAAACTTTTCTTCATGGCATAATTATATACCATTGGCCGAAAGCCAACACCTTGAACTATCCCGGTAAAGAGAAGGTGATATGTGTTTTCTTTTTTAATTATCTTAACTGTTATAATTATAACACAGGTATTGCTGCTTTCTTTTCATTTACTTTTTGCTTCAACCAGTTACACCAACTTTCAAGCCCCTCACCATTTATACTACTAATGGTTATTACTTCGAGACCGGGGTTAATTTCCCGGGCATCTTTTGTAACTGCTTCCACACTAAAAGGTACGTAGGGCAGCAAATCGGCCTTGCTAACCACCATCAGCTCACTAGTTAAAAACATTCGTGGATATTTCTTCGGTTTATCATCACCTTCAGTACTTGCAATTAAAGTAATTCGGTAATCTTCACCTAAATCAAATGCAGCCGGGCAAACCAGATTACCAACATTTTCTATAAACAAAACATCCAGCCCTTCATAATTAAAATGGTCTAAAGCCTGCAATATCATTTGTGCTTCAATATGGCACATGCCCCCCGTTACAATTTGCAAGCAATCAATACCGGCTTCTCTTATCCTAATAGCATCCCTTTCTGTTTCAGGGTCGCCTACAAGTACACCTATTTTAAGTTTATCTTTTAAACGCCTGCCAGTCTGCTGCATTAAAGTTGTTTTACCACTACCCGGCGATGAACAAATATTAAGCACCAAGATATTATGAGGTGCTAATTTGTCTCGAATGGCTTTAGCCACAAAATCGTTTGCCTTTAATAAATTGAGTGTTGTGTTTTCGCATTGAACACTCCCTACCGGAGCTCTGTTACTTTTTGGTTGGCTCATATTTAGATAATGTTTTTTCGTAAGTAGTCAATAAAGGTTGTTTAATCTTTTACATAGTACTTCTAGTTATTTACTCAATAGCTGAAAATTCAACTTTACTAATTAATAACTCTTCCCCTTGTATAACATTTCTTGATGCTTTACCGCAGTTGCCACACACAAATTTGTATTGCTGTACTGTGGTTGCCAATTTACAATCATCACAATAAATTTTTATTGGCAGCATCAGAACTTCCAATGTTTTGCTCCTGTACCTCGGCTCATCTTCCAATACAGCATCAAAAGCATTTTGCATTAATACCGGCTGCACATTGCTCAATTCCCCCACCGTTAAATAAATAGTTTTAATAGCAGAAAACCTATCGGGAAATTCAGCCTCCAGTGTGTTGAATATGTTGCGCACTAATGAAATTTCATGCATTTGACTGAACGGTTAAAGTTAGTTTAAAGACATTGAAATATATTATAAAAGCATCTGCCTTAGAAAATGTTTTCTAATTTTTTACTGTATCAAGCAATTCTTGCTTCAACTGCTTTAATTGTTCAATATCCCTTTTTGCAGACTTTATTATGGCTTCATCTTTGGAAAGAGTAAGCAATTCCTCCGCAACTGTTATCATATCCTTATACCTCTCTTCATCAAATTCATTCTTATTCCCGGCAAACCAACTGGCTTCTAAATAATTGGATAAAGTCAAAGCTCTTTCTACTGGATAGTTTTCAGCAGTACGGATGTCCAACGCCTCTCTATACCAGGCAAGGGCTTTATCGTAATTATCGGTGTTTATAGAAACAGGGTATTTTGTATACGCATTGCCAAGACTATTGCAAATCATAGAAAACTCATACGGATAATCAATTTTATTATAAAACGAAAGCGCTTCATTAAATGATGAAACCGATACAGCAGCCCATACTCCTTTTTTCTTCACCTCGTCAGGTATTTCGGCATACACTCTCCCCAATTGATGTTGTATTTCTGCAAACACATCTGGGGTTGTATCTTTTGTAAATGTTCGTAATGCAGCTTGATAAGATTGTACCGCAGTACGATAAAATTGAGGGTTACCATTTTGTGCCCATGTTTGAAGCAGGTTGCCTTTTGTAAAATGTGCCTGTGCTAAAAGCTCTTCCATTTGTTCAGATTCAAATATTGCTATTGCTCTGTTTATATAGCCCAACGCCTCACTAAAACTATTGCTAATAGTGGCAATATGGCTTGCATCCACTAATACTAATGCTGCCTCAACAGTCCTGTTATTTGCTTCATAATATTGCAAGCATTCCCATAAACCCATTTTCAAATGTTCTTTCAGCTTTTCATCATACGGCACGGTGAGTTTTTTCATCCATACATTGCATAATACATTCTTAACTGCAATACTTGCCTGAGTTGAAAGAGATGCTAACAACAGGTTTTGCAAAATTGCTTCTGCTTTATCGTTATTGCTGAAATCGCTATGCAGTTGTGCCAGATGAAATTCAGTAAAGCTTATATTGCATTTTTCAGGAGCGGCTACTATTGCTGTATTGTACGCTGCTGCAATTTTTTTATATTGATTTTCTTTTTGCTGGTTTGTGCCATAATGAAGTGCCACTGCTTTATTATGCAACGTTACAAAGTTATTTTCTGAAATTAATGTATCGGGAATTTCATAGCCCTGCTGCAAACGGTTGAGCAAATCAACAGCTTGCAGTACATCTGCTTTATCCTCTAACAGAGGGTAAGCCTTTTCGTAATTACTAAGTTTAGTATAAATTAAACCAAGTAAAGCATTACCCGAATACGCTGTTACAGGAAATAGTACCGGCGGCTGTAAATTTTTCCAATCAGGACATACAGTTATGTTTGTATCCACACAAATATCTACAGTACAAGTAGCATCTGTTGTTACACTCACCAATTCATTAAGCCGGTGTTCACCATTGATGCACTGCTGTACCGTACTTATTTTTTCAATTGAAGCAAATATTGAAATCATCATAATTTATTGTTGAATAGCTATTGCCGCCCTTTTGTGTTGTTCTGCAAAAAAAAGAAGCATAGGTTGCTGCCTTTTGTTCAGTTGCATATTCATCTTTCATATACCGACATATTATTTGCATGGGGTTTTCATTCCAAGCAAATGCAAGTGTCACTTTCCACCTTCCCTTTTGCTGATAAATATATTGTATTACCGTACTGTCGTTCAGCCACTCTGCGTTCTGCAAAAAATATACATCTTTTTCAGAGCCGGCATAATCTGCTAATATTACACTTAACATCAGGCAATATTGATAGATAAAATTTTCATTTGTTCGTCAGCGGTAAATGGCAGCTCCCTATCTGTATGGTCCATGTTATTATCAATCAGTAATTCTTCTATAGAAATACTCCTGTCGCCATTGCTATTTTTAAACTTAAGCATACTCATATTGGTTTTGTGCAGGCTTTTAAACAAATCATCATGCTGCGAGGCGATGAGTATTGTTTTTTTATTTGCATAATACACCCAATTTACCTGCGCTGCTCCGGCAAATAGTTTTTCAATTATGTTTTTAGTAATTATTAAATGCCTGTTTGTTAATGTAACCATTTTCATCAATAGACTTAAATTATATAACCCCTGCTTTATTAAGTTTTAATTCGTTGGCCATTATTAGCTCTACCACTTTATCTCCTGCCTGCTTTACCTCACTGCTCAATTGCATTTCCAGTTTGGTATTGTCAATAGCAATTAAATACACTTTAATATCTTCAGGATATTCATGCTGCATAATTTTTTTGGCGTAACTGAGGGCTTGGTCCCATTTAATGCTATGCAGAAATACCATAGGGTCGTCCTGTGGGGCTGCCATTACTTCATTTGCCGGGAGTTTATATAAGGTGCCGGGAGTTTCGCCTGTATTTACAACAGCATCTACCAAAATAATTTTTTGATGCCCTTTCAACTTAAACAACACTTCAAATGCACCTGTACCCATATCGAGTATAGATATATCTTCTCTTTCTCCAATGTTTTTTTTTAGCTCATCAATTACATAAATACCAATCGCATCATCGCTACGACAGGGGTTTCCAAAACCCATTATGGCGGTTTTTACTGTTTGCATGATAGATTTCAATATTACTACTTATGCTTATTATGGGAGTTATAAAAAATAGAAATTATTTTCTAAGCCTGCAAAAGAAAAAGCCCAATAAGAATTGAGCTTTTCTTTTATTTACTGTCAAATACTTTAGTTACAGCTTAAACTTTGCTAATTGCTTACCGGTTTTTGCATCGTGGGCATGTACAGTACACACTAAACAACTATCAAAGCTACGGGCAACCATGCCTACTTCTACCGGGTCGTTTGCATCTTCAATTTCTATGCCCTCTAAAGCAGATTCAATCGGACCCGACTTGCCTGCTTCATCATTTGGCCCAACATTCCATGTAGTAGGCGCCATTACCTGATAGTTTTCTATCACTCCGTTTTTAATTTCTATCCAATGTGCCAAAGCACCACGGGCAGCTTCTGTAGCACCAAAGCCTTTACCATCTCTTTCCTCAGGCTTTATGTAAAACTCATCGTCTAATCTTATTTCTCTTAACCATGTATCAATATTATCATATAACATGGGAGCTTCATGTACCCTTGCCAAAGTTCTTAAAAATACACTTGGCCCCATTTTGTCCATAGCGTCTTTAATTAAAAAGTCTTTAGTTTGGTGTGCCAGGTTGTTTGGCTTAGCATACATTAAGCATCTTGATAATGGACCTGCTTCAGCTGCATTGTCCATATAACGAGGTGCTTTAGACCATGAATATTTACCATTAAAATCGGTTTCTTCTAAATTTTTGGAAGCAACAGGAGTTGGTATAGGTTCATCCCAAGGGTGGGCTGCTTTATGATCTTGATACCAGCTATGGGTTACATGTTCCTTAATTTGAAGATGATCAAAATCGTTATACTGCTTGGTATGGCTGTTGTAATAGCCAGATGGGCTTATTAAGGCATCGTTTCTGCCTTCAACTGTAGGGTTATTATATTTATCCTTATGTAACGATGTACCATACGCTACATAATTACCACAACCTTGGCCAAATTTATCTAACCCAAATTCTAACGAAGCCCTTATAAAAAGTCCCAAATCGCTATTACGCTGGCTTTCATTTTCATCCACCCATGCCATTAAATCATCCCAGCTTTGTACTTGACGATATTTTTCTATTGAACAACCTAACCATGTTGTTTCTAACCAATCGTTTCTAAATTGGTTCATTATAGCATGTGCCCTTGTAATATCTTTTAATGTAGGTGCACACATTACTCCGCCCGGTACCATGTAGCTACTATGTGGCCATTGTCCACCAAAAAGAGCATATACTTCCACTGGTCTGCCACTTGCAGTTACACCGCTTTGAAAAGAGGTTCCTACATAGGCTGCAAATCTTTTTACCACTTCATCATACAACTTTTTATTGGCAAATTTTTTATTCGCCATATCCGTAGCGAAAATGGCATAGAACCATCGTGGAATACTTTGAATAGTTTCTGTAGCCTGTCCTAATGCTCTTAATAATAATGCGTTGGGCGGTAGTTGGGTCTTCCATGCAGTATCTAAGGCTGATGACGCACAATATAAATGCGAACCGCCGCAAATACCGCATATTCGTGGAGTTACAATTAAGCCGCTTTGTGGGTCTTTTCCCTGCATAATACGTTCAAAGCCTCTGAACATAGCTGCTTGTGTATGGGCACGGGTTACAACACCGTTTTCCATATATACTTTTACATCAAGGTCGCCTTCTACACGGCCTACCGGAGATATATTTAATTCTTTTACAGTTGACATTGTATTTTTAATTAAGAGTTGTTAGTAGTAAATTATTTGCTTCCTTCGGTAACAGCATTATTTTTAGGCCATGCCTTTTCAATACTTGCCTTCACGAAATATCCCAAAGCAGACTCTCCTGTTGGAGCTTCTTTTGGCATAAAGCCTAAATATTTCATTGTTTTAAATACGCTGCCTTTAACTAAATCGTTATGTGGAAAGCCTGGTTCGGTACATCCTAAACATGGGTGGTTAGCTCTTGTTTTGCTTGATGTTCTGTTCCAAAGAATTCTATTGCAGCTAGCCCTTGTCATTGGGCCACGGCAACCTACTTCATAAAACAGGCAACCATTGCCTCTTTTACCAAATCCACCATTTACCTTTTGTGCAAAATTAACCACATTAGGACAACCCGTTTGTACAAAATCGGTGAAAAAGGTTTTGGGTCTATGAAATTCATCTATTTGTACATCACCAATTCTACCTGTGGCAATAGCTACAAGAATTTGCGTAATCCAATCGGGGTGTGCAGGGCAACCCGGGATATTAATTACAGGTAAGCCACCTTTTGATTTATAATTAGCACCGAGGAATCCACCTTTTTGCTTTTTTAAAAACTGCATTCCGGTACTTTCGCTTGGGTTGGGTGCTACAGCAGGAATACCACCATATGTGGCACAATCGCCTATGGCTACTACATAGCCAGCAACTGCTGCCAATTCTTTTACCCAGTCTTTCATAGGGCGGTCGCAGAAATAGTTCATAGTACCTGTTCCATTGGGGCCTTCAATTATAGAGCCTTCATACACCAAAATATCCATTTGCACTTTTCCGGCAATTATATCTTTTAAAAGATGTGTAACCTGATGGCCAATTTCCAAACCAATGGATGGATGCCATAAAATATTAACGCCGAAGTCAACTACCAGTTCTACAACAGTAGGTTCTTCGGCATTTAAGAAAGACATGGTATTGCCGCTACAGGCACCACCTTGTAACCAGAGTACATTAGCCATAAGCAATCGTTTTTTTTAATTAGAAATAATTTTCTAAGTTTAGAAATATTTTTCTAATTACCAAATTTATTTTTAATTAAACCCCTTGGGTACAATAGTTTGTTGAAAAGCTGTTTGTCCCTTTGCAGTAAAGTTTGGATACAAAATACCCCAAAGGCTTTTTTTATACAGTTTTTCTGATACCGGTTTTTTTTGGAGTATTTGTTGGGGAATCCAGTGATTGACTATTATCAAGATATTTTGGCACAGCAACTCATGTTCCCCTTTGAAAGGTTCTGGTTTTAGTAGCCCGATTTGTACGCAATTAGTAATTCTTTGTTTTAACTGATTTAGTATTTTAGTATTTACAGAAAGCCACCTACTTTGAATTTCCGGATGGCTACGTTCAATTTCCCAGTTGTTATTAAATGTAAATTGGTTGTTTGTAAAAAAGAAATATAAATCGGAAAACTGTTTATCTAACCCTTCAAAACCGGTGTGTACACCATATTGAGATAAGATGGCGGCCAGCTCTTCAAATAGGTTTTCGTAAACAGCTTCTACAATAGCTTCTTTATTTTTATAATGATATGCAAGATTGCCTACACTAATACCTACAGCATCTGCAATTTGTTGCAACCTTGTATTGGCTATGCCTTGCTGAAAAAAAAGCTGCTTGCTTTGTAATATAATATGATTTTTTGTAGGCATAGTCAGTTAAAGTTAGTTGCAAAAAGTGTGGGGTTTATCTGTAAGGTTCCCCGTTGGTCTTTTGCCGCCTGCCTGCGCATATAATGTGATGCCAGTGCTGCCTTTTTAGGGCAACAGTAATTTACAATCTTTCTTTTAATAAATTTTAAGGGCATCAAATGGTGTGCAAAAACAAGATATATGTTCCATTCTCCATTTCGGCATTCTACATTTTCTACTACGGCTGTATCCTGCAGCCAAAAATCCTCGTTAATAAAAAAAGCATCTTCCATAATGCCGCTTTGCTCTGTAGTAAATAGTTTATCTAAATACTCCAGCATAGCTGCGTAGGCTTCATCCTGTATAGTAAATTTTGAATGCACTTAATGAAATAAACTTTTTCTAAAATTAGAAAAAATCTCCTAACAAATTTCAAAATTATTCTGCATTATAATTAAGTTGCTGATATTCCCGATGCCCCATATCTGTAAAAAAGGGAGAGAATATTCCCCAAATATCTGATAAGAAGTGCTGTACAGAGGCTTCCTTTCGTCCTTCAATTTTTGTTAGATATGGCCACACATCAATTAATGAACGCAACTGCCAGGCTAGCTGATTTAATTGCATTTCGGGCATAGAAACTAAAGAGCCTCTTGAACAATTAAAACTCAACATATTCTTTATCTGTGCAAGTTTCCACTGAATATGCCGTCCATGTTTTTCCTGTATGGCAGTATATGCTCTTAATACCTCTAGTGTATCAATGTAAAAAAAAATATGTGCCCATTGCTGTTTGTATGTAGCTACCAGGTAATTGTTAATATCTTCAAACAGCGGCACTACTCTGTATTCATTGAGTAATTTCTCTTGTTCTTCCCGAAGTTCATCATACAGAATTTCTATAATAGCATCTTTATTTTTGAAATGATATGCTAAGTGTCCCACACTTACAAAAGCGGCATCGGCAATATGTTGAAGCCGCACATTTACAAACCCCTTTTCGTTAAAGAGTTTTAATGCATGGTCTTGAATATGTTGCTTTGTTGGTTTCAAAATTTTACATATAATATTTTCATCAAAATATATTTATTTGCCAATACAAATTGTTAAGTGAAAATGTAAAGCCTTATTAATAAAGGTTTTCAGGGGTTGCTTATTTATTTGGGCAACAACTGGGCAACAAAACCCACTAAAACAAGTGCAAGTACAGCACAAAGAAAAGAAAAAATGTTGTTTAGTGTAGAGTGTGTTTGTCCTTATCATAAGCAAAAGGCGAAGATAAGTTTTTACACTATCTTAATTGACTAACAACTGCTTCCAATTGTAAGCCCATATACTGGCAGAACTCTTCAACGGTAACAACTTGGTGTTGCTGCTTGTTGAAGTACTCTTTAATCCTCTTAATAAGGTATCTACCATATCTGTCGCTTTTGCCTGTGATTATCTGAATATCTTTCGGATAAATACACAGTCTATTCATTTTTAAAATACTCTTTTCATACTCTATCCATACATCAGGTATAAAGTAAACATTGCAAAGATAATATGTTTTTGTGAGTGGTAAAAGTGTGTTTGTTGGAATAATGTGGCAATAACGGAAATGTCGGAAGTGGTTATTTGTAGAGGCTTTAAAAGCATTATAGTTTTGTACTCAATGTTTATTAACGCATAAAATATTTTATAAAATGGCACGTTTAAAAGGCTTACTAAAAATTGAAGGAACTCTGGATGAGTTGACTTTCTACAAGACACAAGATGGACACCTTGTGAAAACTAAAAGCGGTGTATCTGCTGACCGTATTGCAAATGATCCAACATTTCAACGTACTCGTGAAAACGGTAGTGAATTTGGAAGCTCTGCAAGTGCAGGCAAATTACTTCGTGATTGTGTTCGTAGTTTAATGATGACGGCTGCTGATAACCGAGTAACTTCTCGTGTTACGCAAGTTATGACCATCATCAAAAATTTTGATACCACTTCTGCAAGGGGTGATAGAAGTGTTGGTGTTGGTATTGCTGACCCAATGGCACAAGCTGAATTGAAAAACTTTGATTTCAATATCAGTGCAATTCTTTCTTCTATTCTTTACAAACCATATACAGTGAATACTGCTACTGGTGTAATTGGAATTACTGGTTTAGTGCCTGTGAATGATATTGCTTATCCAACTGGTTCTACTCACGTTGCCATTCGTGGAGCTTGGGCAAAAATTGACTTTGCTGGAAACACCTCTGAAATTGAATATACCAACATTGTGAATTTGCCAATTGATGGCACTTCGGGAACTGTTACTTTAACTCCTGCTGCTATTCCTGCCGGTGCTGGTACAAGTTTATTTTTCTTAGCTATTGAGTTTTTCCAAGAAGTAAACGGTGTGCAATACACACTGAAAAATGGTGCTTACAACTCGCTTTCAATTGTTGAAGTAGCATAAAAAATCTTTTCTTTCTTATCGGTTAAAATAGAAGCCCTGCCCTTGTGGTGGGGCTTCTTGTTTTAAAGCAATAGCAAAGCCCTAAAAGGGCAATGCTGAAAGCTCACGAACACCTGATGGATAACACCAAACGAAACAACCACAAGGAAGCTGATAAACCTTGATGCCAAAAACTGGCTGATGGGCTAACCGAGACCTGCGGATGTAACGCTGATAAGCAAAAGGTGAAAGCTGCAAGTGCTGATGGAGAACCTGCGGAGTAAAAGGACAAATGCCTAACTGGCTGCCTGCTGAAATACGTGGATGATTTTGCATAATGAAATAATTTATATGCTTCTCACAGCAAGGGGGATAAAAAAACCAAAAGGAAACGGAATAAATGATAGCCTTGTGCGGTGGGTCTGTGTTTATGCCGTAGTCTTTTGGTTTTTTTAGTGTTGGCTTTGTGCGTCTGCCCCCCTTGCTACTTTTGCATATAAATTTTTTATGGTGCAAAAGCATTTCCCCAGGTTATGGCAGCCAATACGGCTACCTTTTAAAGTGCCTGTACATCATTGCTTTTTTTACATCGGCTAAGAGTGCCAATGTTTCGTACATCTGTTTTTCTTTTCGTTCTATCAGCTTTACTTTATGGACATCTTGCACAAAGGCGTATTTATCTTTGCTGACTGCTTCGGCTTGTGCCTTAATGGTACTTTTAAAATCGCTGATGCGGATAAATGGAATAACTGAACCAGTAAGGAATTGGTGAAAATGCTTTGCTTTCCACAAGCCGAAAGAAAGGGTTTTGTAAAAATCCATATCATCTGAATTTTTGCAGGCAATTACAAAGCAATTGGGGCAAGGCTTTTCAAGTGGTTTGCCACTATTTAACCCTTTGCATAAAATGTAAACATCAAAATCGCTTGTTTGATTTTTTGGATTGAATGTGTGAATTTTTGGACTGTGCATAATACTTGCTTTAAAGTTTGTATCTGCTTTTGCCCTTGCCTGTGCTGTGCTTCGCTTACGCTCCGCAACACATATATAATTTGACAAAGAAAAAAAACAGAAAAAAAAAGAAAGCATTCTGATAGGTGGCGAGGCTAAAAAACCAAAAGGAAACGGAATAAGTCCCGAAGGGTGAAAGGCAAATACCAATAAAAAATAAAAGATTATTTGCCTTTCATTATGCCGTAGTCTTTTGGTTTTTTTATCAGCGTGGGCTTGTGTGAGCCACCTAATTTTGCTGCACTTTTTATTTTTATTTTTTTATCCTCTTTTCAAAACTGTATTCAGGATTTCAATAAAAATTCCATTGATAAAAACCGATTGGCTTAAATCAAAATCACTATTCAAAAAACGAAATGTCTTTAGTGCGTTGGATTGGGGCTATATGTCGCAGAAAAAATAAAGCATACCATACTGTGGTAGCTTAGGGAAAAAGCAAGTGTATGGCTGAATGGAATGTTGCAAAAAGTGCGGAGGTGCTTGGAGTGGCTTGTAGCTTTTGCTTGTGTGTGATTGCGTTTTTTGTAAATTATTTCAATACAAAAAACATTGTAGCGGTGGCAAAGCAAAAGCCAAGACACGAAAAGCAAAGGGTTGGTTTTGCAATATGGAATGAGGGAATACTCTTGCTGTGCGGTGCAAAATAAATGGTGAAATGAATGGAAGTGTAATGTAGTGGAAGGTAGTGTAGCGAAGCGAAACGCTGTAACGAAATGGAACTGGAATGAATGAACCTTTTATTGCACATTGCCATCAACAACTAATGCTTTATTTTTTTCTGCACCGCTGAAAAGGGTGGTTGGGGTGTGTGGCTTTGGGGGGCTGTGCAGTGGGAGAAAAGACGGCTTCCATTTTATCAAAATGGCTATGGTATTGGCTATTTAACATAATGTTATTATGTGACAGCCTGTGCGGTTGGATGCTTGCATAAGCGATGGCAAAAGGCTGTGCGTAGCGAACACATAATGCCACATTATGTTATTTAGCTTCAGGCAGTTTTTATACTGGCATAAGCGGAAAGGTGGTGGTGGTTGGAGTGTAGCGTTTTTTTGTTGCTATGCTGTGTGTTGGCTTGGCTCTTTGGCTGTGGAGCAAAGCGGAACAGGCAATGTGCAAAATGCTTGGGGAGCATAGCCACAAAAAATATGACAGTTAAAAACTGACTGCAATACCATAGAGTGCTTTGAAGCGTTTGCCTTGTGTGTTGGCAAAGCACTAAGCCGTCTTTTCTGTGCGGTGGGTCGGGGGGGATTACAGAAACCAAAGTTTATCAGTACCAAATTCTGGTATTTGTGGCTGCTTAAAGTAAGGGAACATTTGGGCTACCATTTCAGGATAAGAAATTGTTACTGGTATGTTTTGCTGACTAACAGATTTCCAATACATACGGCTGAATTGATATACTTGGTCAATCAATAAATCAATCAATGATTCATCTTCCAATAATTCCAAATGAGTTGAAGTGAGTTTTATTTTAACTGGAAAATGATACTCTTTATCTGCAACTTTAGAATCGGACTTGTATCGTGTATTATTAAACAGTAGATATTGCCTTTCAGCCATTTTAATGTAAGTACCACTATAAGGCATTAAATTCTTTTGGTCTAATGTGTCAAAAGCCAATAACTCTTTGCTTACTGTTTTATTTATGGTCACTACTATAATTGGAATAGGCAATTTCAAACCATTGTAAATGGTATCTAAAATTGGTTTGATTTCTTTTTTGCTTATTACTTTATAGAAATGAATTATGATCCTTGTAGCTTTCGGTTTTTGTTCGTGGAATGAAATTACAGCTTCTCTTATTGAACCTGCCAATGCTTTTGTATCATCCTTTCCAAAACAAGCAAAGTTTTTGAACCTGCCTGTATTATCGAAGCAAAAAGCTGAACCAACGTACTTTGATTTTTTGGTAATTGAATTAAATGCACCTACACCAATAATAAGTTCGTCATCATCTACTCGGTCTAAACGCCAGGGAATACCGCCTAATTTTGCTAAGATTGCTGCCTGAATATTTGGTAAGAATATATTAAAGTATTCGTTCTGCTTAAATTGCTTCGTTTTAAAATCATACTTTCTGATATTGCCCTTGTAAATCACTTGGGAATAATAACCGCAGTACAAAAACATTTCTTTCATTCTGTAGTATATGCCTCTATTATCAGGGTTCTTATCGTATTTAGCTATTGGGCTAATATAGATTGCAAAGTGCTTTGTATCGGGCTGTTTTATCCTATCCTTTAGCACTGCATAAACTTCATTGATTGCGTTGCTTATATCTGACAAAACAATGTTTAAAGATTCATCAATATAAAAAGGTTGATAGATGAAGTCTTGTAAATTTGGGTGTCCTTTATAACCTTCTTCAAAGTATTTTTTGAGTAGGTTGTATTCTTCCTGACTGTCCTTGTGATATATAAAAAAGAATGTGACATTATTTGGTGGAGGCACTGGTGCACAAGGGCCGTGTTTCTTTAAATCAGTTTTAGGTTCTACTCCTGTTGATTTTCCGAATTTTAACTTGTTGGAAACTTCACTTAATCTCTTAGCTGTTGCAGTGTAGTTTGAAATAAAGCCATTTTTATCAATGGGCAATACCTTTCTGAATGCGTTATTGTTTAAATAGGTTTCGTAAAAATTAGTGATTGGTTTAAAGTATCGTGGGTAACGATTCTTGTTATCCGGGAGTTCGTATGTAATACTGTAAGTCTGATAAAGTTTTTCGCCAATGATTGGGTATATTTTATCTAAATACAGCTTGTCCTGTGGAGGGATATGTTTCCAAGACCTTACAGTACCGTTACTGTTTACAAGGTGTAGATTATTAGTATTGAAATTTGGCATTTCCTTCAAACTCTTCTTGCTTACTCTTGAAGTGCCGTCATAAGAAACAACCAATTCAAAACCTGTGGTAACATCGCAATGATTTACCTTCAATGTGAACTTATCAAAAATGTTATACGTAGGTCTTACTTCTTCGGGATTTAAAAACCATACTTCTATATCATCAATGTAATTACGCTGCATTATATGGGCTACACCATTACGGAAATATTCATATAACAAATGCTTAAAATAGTGCAAAGCAATTTTCGGATTCTTTTCTACATTAATGGTTAATACAAATGCTTCGTCTTTAGGTGTACCAAAATCAGTGTATATCCATCTGTTCTCCAATAATTCCAAAGTGGTCATTTTATCACCCACTAACTCTTTTACTTCATCATCTAAAAACAAGCCATAAAATCCTTCACGTCTGCCAATGTAGAAAGGCAAAGTGATTTCCTTAACTGGAGTTGTAAATGGGATGATATTTAATTGAAGGCTTTGCAACTTATATTATCTTTTTAATGGTTTTTTATTTGAATGTCTACTGCAATTTCTTCACAACGTACTTCATACTTCTTTTCGGGTTTTGAATACACATTTACTGATTGGTGAGAAGTTGCAAATGAATTATCATAGACAAAGGTTTTACTGCCAAACATTTTTTCCTCTATTACCTCTGCTTCATAAACTGAAAGTCTATCAACAGAATGTTTGTGAATAATCCTTTCGATTTTTTTAATCTTATAAAGGTTTTCAATGTCTTGTGTTCTATCATCTGGCATTATCATAAACAAATAATCTCTTGCTCTGCTGATAGAAACATTCAAAATATTCTGTTTATTCAAAAACATATTTGGTGACTTGCTTATTGAAAATGGTGGATTAAATATTGCAACTATTATATCACATTCATCGCCCTGAAAACCGTGTATAGTACCAATTTGAATTTCGGTTTTATCATTATCAATGTGCTGCTGTGCTAATAATTTTTCAATCAAAGTAGCTTGTGCTTTGTATGGACAAATAACACCAATGCGGAATTTGTCTTTGTGTGTTTTGGCTATTTGAATAGATAAGTTATTTACAAACTCCACTGTAAACAAAGCTGAGTAAACTTGGTAGTTTGATTTGTTGAGTGTATTTGGCTTGTAAATGCTTTCAAATTTGGAAACAGGAAACTTTATAATGTTAATGTCTTTGAAATCAAGACCTTTTATATTTAGTGGTTTCTGTTGGTCAAGTGTTCTGTGATGCTCTAAAATACCATTGTATGTGAAATGACTAAACACATTACCAATTGTAGGAATACTGCGGTATTGCTTTTGCAGATTTACAATTTCAAACTGGTGAGGAACTGTTATTGGTTCAATGAATTTGTCTAACTCAACCATTGTATAAATATTATGGTCTTTCCATTGTTCAATTTGAGTAATGGGCTGTATTTGAAAAGGGTCTCCAGCAACAATAAAGTTTGAATCCTTCTTTTGGAATAACACATAAGCAATACTTGCCAAATTAACCATTGAAGCCTCGTCAATAATTATATAATCCCATTCTAAAAATTTAAGGTGTAACCTTTCATCTTGTATGTCTGGTTGAAAATAGTCGTATGCAAACCTTGCAATTGTTGCAATTGTTGTATTACGTGGCTTTGTCCTTATATCAAAGGTTTTATCTACCACTAACGAACTGTTTTCTAATGCTTCATCTGCTGTTGTACCAAAACGAAGTAACCAACGATAATAGGTTTCATCATCACCCATTTTCTCTATAATACGCTTTGTTAGTACGTCTGCTGACTTATTTGTTGGTGTCAATACTAATACCTTCAACTCTTCTTCTCGTTGCATTAAAGGGATTATTTCATCGGCAGCTAAGTAGGTTGTTTTACCTGTTCCGGGAGGACCAAAAATGAACCTGATTTTTTCTGTTAGATTCTGCTGCAAATTATATTCATCTTCAAAAGGTAACTGGTAAAATGCTTTACGCAATTCCTCTAAAATAAATACAGGGTTTTTAATGTCAATAACAACCCTTGTAACCTTTTCTAAATTTATGTCGGTTAAATCAACTGACTTTTTAAGTTTGGCTCTTAAAGTATATTCCTTGACACTAACAACTTCAACGGTTACTGATTTTGTTTCATCACCCTGATATAGCCTAATTTGCAAATCGCCAATATCTTCAATTGACTGTGGAATATATCGGTTTGGATGCTTTAGTATTAAGGTTCTCTCTGTTCCTGGTTCTTTTTCTACTGCTGCAAACTGAATTGAAATTTGCTTGCCTTGTGAATTACTTTCTGAACTACTCAAATATTCTAATTCTAATAATGCCTTGAACCAAGCAAATGAATATTTTTCTGAGGTATCAATAATTTCATTCAGTTTCTCAATTCTTGTTAGGTCTTCAATTGCTGCCTCTGCCTCTAATTTTAGCTTTGCAATCTTCTTTTGATAATCTACTGAAGGTTTAGAAAAATCGTCTTGGTCTGCAACTGGTTCAACAGTTTCAGGCAATGGTAATTCTTCTTGTTTAGGGTCTTTTTTCGCTTCTGTTTCTCTTTTCTTTTTAATGCCCTTTTTTAATTTGGCAATCATTTCATCTATTTCTTCATCCTCTACTGTTACGTCTGTAGGATCATCCTCTTTCTTAGAATTTGCTGCTGCTCTTTTACGGGCTGCAATCATATTGATAAACTCGGTTAGTTCATCTTGTGTAATACCCTCGTCAATTAATTTCCTACCAAGATTTAAAGCTGCCTTTTGTTCATCAGATAATTCTAAGTCTGCATCTGGATTTTCAATACCTAAAAACTCTAACAAAACACTTGCATACATATCTTCTGTATTGTATGCTTCATTGAGTGTTTCTCTTGAAAGCTCACTTGTTGGCTTTGCAATGCCTGCATTGTCAAATAACCAACAATCATTTTTTAAGATTGATGCAAACGTAGATTCAAAAGAAGCTGAACGACTGGATGAATAGCCTTTGGCTATGAATCTGAAAGTACCTAAGAACTGAGCATTTGCGTTAGCAATGCTTCTGCCTTGAAAGTGGTAAAGCAAATAATCCCATATAATAACAGATAGGTTAATTGAAACATTGTTTACTGCTTCTTCTAATCCTTGCAACTGCTTATCATAAATGTATTGGGAACGTGGATAGGATAAAGAAATTTCGTAATGGTCTAAAGCAAATTGTTCTTTTGCTTCTGTCGTTACTTCGGGCTGCACGTCTAATAACTTTGGTTTAGACGATACACCTAAAGCCTGTAGAAACGAAATGAATTTATCTTTTTTATTACTGGTCAAATAATCAACATAGTAATCATCTTCCAACAAATACACGTCTGGGCAATGTGAAAAATATTCTGCTAACTTTTCATCATTAAAGTATATTTCTTGTGGACTTGCAAAAAACCTTGTTTCGGGCTTTGAGTTATTTGTTGTTGCAATGAAAGTGATTTTACGCAAATGGTCTATGTATTCGCCTTGAAAGGATAATGGACAATTTTCGTAATAGGATAAAAAAGAATCGAAATGTCTTAGGTTTAAATCATTGTCGTTGTAATCAAAATCACCTTCGTACTGTGGTATAATTGTTTTGAATATTTCTGCCTTTAAATCGGGTTTACCCAAACCTAAGCCTTTGAAAAACTCTAATGCCTCAATGTCCTCAATAAATGGTTTATAGATTGTATCGTAACTTGTAGTTCTATCAGTTGGAATAAAAATATTGGGTGCAGTTAGTGAATCATTAAATGGCACTACTGCCTTACGGTCTTGATTTAATAAAATTGGTTTCTTTACAGCCAACTTGTCTTTGTCATCCCACAATGATTTACGGCCTCCTAAATAGGCGTAAAACTTCAATAGCCATTCATCGGTCTGCTTCTCTATGAAAGTGGCTGTAATACGTCTTAATAGCTTTTTAGGGTCAAGATTATCATTGACAATTGAACTTATGTAGGTTTCTAATTGCTTGTTTGCTTGGTTAAGTTGTTTTTGTCCTTTAGTGGTGAATACCCAACCTGAATCGGGATTTTCCATTAGTAAACTAATTTGCTCGTCTGAAAACAGTTCTGCTAATTCGGGGTCGGATGCCCAATAAGCCTTTTGTGTTTTATAATACTTGCCATTTGTCCCAGGCAATAGTTGCTCTGTTTTGAACTTTTGTAAAATGGTATTGTAAAATGGCTTGAATGAAATCTTTGCTTTATTAGCAATATCGCCAAATTCTGTTTCCTTGTATGGTATTAAGTCTAATATGCTATCGGTAATGAAATTTGTCTTTTCATCTACACCCAACTGCTTTAAAAGCACAATTGCACTGGCTGCCAAGTCTGCTGTTAATTGCATTATTGCTACATTCCAACTATCACCTGCCTTAATTCCTTCCCTGCTGTCTGTTAATAAAAATGGAGCTTGAATAATGAAACCTAATTTGGTATCTTCTTTAGTAGGAAAAAAACAAAATGCTTCGTAGTTAAAACCAGTTTCTAAAGTGTTATTATCTAACACAAAAAAGCCAACGGCTAATTTGTGTTTTGATTTTAAAGTAGAGTGAATAATGTTTTGAGAGAAAAGCCAAAGGCGTTCTTTTTTTGCTTTGCCGTTTTCAGTATTTACAACCTCAACCAACGATGCTTCAACCTTATCAAATGTTTTGGTTTTGATTGTACGCTTTGAATACTCCCCATTTTTTGCAGTAGATACCCACTTTACTTTTTGAATGTTTGACAAAAAAAGAATTGGCTGAAATAATGATTCCAATTTTTCTTCAATTTCTGTATATGCTTCCTCTTTCGATTTTGTTTTAAGGTTGAAGGGAAAGTAAAATAGGGTTTCTCCCTTTTTACGTCTTGGATTGCTGTTGTCTATTGCATTGGGAACAATGTAGTTTTCTAACTTAAAATTAAAGTTATCATCATAAATATGTGGTGTGGCACTGTATGCAAATACTGCCTTGAAACCAATACCAAACTTTCCTATTTTCTGTTCATCAATTTTGGTAGAATTGCCAATGGAGGTAATAGCGTTAATATGCCCTAAAGTACCTTTCTCTGAATCATCATCTTCGTTTGCCGGATCAGATATTGTAAACCTAACTGAACCATTGTGTTTGAACCATAAACCATTTTCTTCAATATCAAATTCAACCCAAGTAGCTTTCGTATCATCAGCATTTTGCAACAATTCATAAACGAAATGGGCACTATCGGAATACTTCTTTATTGCTGTTTCCCAAATACCACGATATGCCTTTTTCAGCAATACTTCAACGTCTTGCTGTTTTGTTTTTTGTAGGGTTTGTAAAAATTGTGCTTCTGCTGACATATTTGAAAATGGTGTTCAATTGTGGTTATGAAATTTTTAAATCGCTTACTGAACCTACTACTTGATAATGCACATTTTCGATTACTTCAAAATGCTTTTCAGCACAAGCAATTTTCATTCTTTCACTATCTCTTAAAAGTGTTTTATCCTTTGCTGCTTTCGGGTCTTTGGTTTCGGCAACAAAATATATTTTGGTTTCTTCGCCTTCTTCTTTTTTGATTAAAGCCCAATCTGGATTATATGGCCCTATTGGGGTTTTGATTTGGAATGTTTTTGGCAGCTTCACATAAAACAGAATATCATCCCTTGAATCGCAATCTTCGGCAAACTTCTTTTCGGGTGTGCTGAGTGAATCAATGGCAATGAAGTTGTATAATGTTTTATGTTGCTTTTTTACTGCTATCAGGTTTTCTAAATACTGTTCTATTTCGGCAGCTTCAAACAATTTCATTTCATAAACCTGCCCTGCAATTTTTTCGTACTGGATGCCATTTATTTTGATTCGGTCAAATTCATACTTGATAATACGAACAACCGTATCCATAAATAATTGAGGGTTGTTGAAAATTTCAACCAACCTATTACTCTGCAATACAATTTGAGTAATGGTATCTCTTGTTAGTTCAGTTTTGGATTGTATGTAAGCCACAAAATCGGGGATTTCATAATTGGCATCCTTTACAATTCTTTCTTTACTGCCTTTTTGTTCTCCGCCTAATTCAATCAAATTGCCTTTTGCATCTCTAATGAATTTTGCAATATTCTTTTCTCTGTAAATGACTGGCTTTTCAATTGTAGGCATTGCTTGCAATGCTGCTGCACAATTGGCCACTAACTGGCTTGTGTTGTAATCTACCTTGTACTCTGTTTTGTGTTTAATTTTATCCCACAACTCTTTAAATAAAGCATCATCTAACCACTTATCTTTTAGCTTTACTTTTTCCCTTAGTCTTGCATTTTTAATACGCCCTTCAAACTTCACTCCGCAATCTTCTTCAATCTCTTTCTGCAATGCTTTTGAAAAACTATCATAGGCTTCATTTGCAATTACTGTAAGGCGGTTTACTGCCCTGTCTAAATTTCTTGCTCCTGTTTGGTCAACGCAGAGGCGAAGCCCTCTGCCTATTTCCTGCCTTTTCTTAATATCAGATTTGGTTTCGTTGAGGGTGCATATTTGAAATACATTTGGGTTATCCCAACCTTCACGAAGTGCCGAATGGCTGAAAATAAAACGAAGTGGTGTAGCAGTATCTAATAACCTTTCTTTATCCTGCATTATTAGCTTAAAGGTTTCATCATCTGCTTTGGTTGACTTACCTTCCTTAGTATCTTTCAATTTGCCTTTATCTTGGCTAAAATAGCCGTTGTGTACTTCTTCGGCTGTGTATGAAAACAAACCTCTGTAAGCTGGCATATTTTGCCACTTAGTAAAACTTTCTTCAAACCAAACTGCAAACTTTCCTTTACTGGCATTGCTCTGTTCATCATAACTGCGATAATTGGCAACTCTATCAATAAAGAAGATTGATAAGACTTTAATGCCTTTGCTTCTTAATTCCTTTTCTTTCTTAAAGTGATTCTCAACTGTGGCATCAACCATTTCTTTTAATATCTGGTCTGTTAAGCCTCCAACTGCTTGCCCTTTGTAAACTATTTTACCACTCGAAAATTCAATGAAGCCATTATCGGCATCTAATTCATTGATAACATACCCTTCTTTGTAAATATCCCAACCCTTAGAGAGTTTATGCAAATCATCACCAATTTTGGCGGTAACTTGTTTCTTTGCTACACCTCCGTTTTCGTTTACGAAAATGGAAAGTTTGGCTGTAATAGATTGCTTGGCTACTTTGAAACTATCTACACTTATAAAAGCTCCTGAACTATCATTCTTGGCAATTACTGAATCAACTTCTATTTGCTTAACTAAGCCTAAATCATAAGCCTTTACCGGGTCTAACTTATAAACAAGATTGTAAAGGTTTTTGTGAGTAGCTGAATAACGTAGAGTAAATAATGGATTAAGATTGGTAATTGCCTTTTTACGAATATCCGTTTCCATATTTTGGGGTTCGTCAATGATTACAATAGGATTGCTCTTTTGTATGTATTCAATTGGTCTTACTCCTGATTCTCTGACCTGGTTAATTACGTTGGCATCTTTAGTGAATGAATCAATATTGATAACCAAAATTTGTATAGCATTGCTTTTAGCAAAATTGCCCAACTCGGTTAACCTGCCTGAATCGTAAACCTTGTATTCGGCTGGTTGGTTTTCGTAAATTTCTTGTAAGTGGTCAAATGTGATTTGAAGGCTTTTTAAAACACCTTCACGAATTGCAACAGAAGGCACTACTATTACAAATTTCTTGAAACCATATACCTTGTTTAATTGGTAAATGGTGCGGAGGTAAACGTAAGTTTTACCTGTACCTGTTTCCATTTCTATTGAGTAGTTAGGAAAATTGGCAACTACTGTTTTACCTTCAACAATACCTTTAATATCAGCATCATCATTGTACCACAATTTTTCTATACCTGCTGAAATTTCATCTGCTCTAAGTTCGTTTGTGGTTTGAGTTTTATTAAGATTTACCAATAGTTCTTCTTCGGTTAAGACAAGATTATTTGCAACACCTGTTTCAGTGAATTGCAAACTGCCTTTACCGCTATCGGAAAAAGAAAATTCAAAGTCTGAATTATTCAAAGTTTGTCCTTCAAATAAATCAACTATTGATTGAATGGCATCAAGCTGATAGGCTTGGTTTTTATCGAATTGTAATTTCATAAGTGCTTAATATGATTTATCTACAAGGTCATTGAACCACTTTTTAAATTCATCGAAATTCATTTTTGTAACAACTTCCTCGTAAATCTTTTTTGAGTCGCTTAACCCTTTTACTTCTATGATTTTAAACTGCACCCTACTATCTTCGTAATTCACAAGAAAGAGTTTGCTTTTTGTTTTTTGAGCAACATTCCATAGGGTAATAAACTTAAATTTATTGCCACGTTTGTCAAGGTTATTATAGTCCCAATAGAAATTTGGATGACTTGTAAATGGTGGAACACTTACGCACCTCAGAAATTCAATAACTACAAATCCTTCTTTCAAGCGAAATAAACTATCTATATCACCGCCCCCTGTTTTGTTACCTGCTAAGGCTTCAATTATTAACGCCTTTACTTCGTCATCAAATTGGGGTTTATTTAATTCTTCCATTTTTTACTTTTTTAAAACTTCACTATTGAGTAATTGAAACCATTTTTTAAATTCATCAATGTTCTGATTAAGTTGACTTTGAAATTCAGCTTTAGTATCATCCATTAAACTAACTTTATATAGGTTGAACTGGTCTTTTGAATCATCATAGCAAATTAACCAAAGTGAACCTTCAGCTTTTGAAGCAAACTCCCAAACTCTATTAAGGTGCAATTGAATTTCATTCCAATTTTGGTTTGGATTATAGTCAAACGGCTTTACAGCACATTTAATAAATTCCAAGAATACATACTTGCCGTTTAGTAGGTAGTAACTATCAATATCCGATACGAATTTTGCCTTATCGCCTACAACGTCATATATTAAATGCATTGCACTGTCATCTGTTTTTCTAATAATCTTAGATTCGTTTGCCATTATTAAATTGTTTTAAATGAAATACCTGAATCCTCAAATTGTAATTGAATATTTGTTTTTACACAATCTTCATTATTAAAAATCGAATCAAGGCAGATGATACTTTTTGGATTTAGCTTTTTAATTTCCTTACAAATGCTTTGATTGATTGGCTTAGTTACTATAATTAAACTGTTATCGTTAATTGAGTACACAACAGTATTGCCTATTTTGGTTTCGACTATCTTAGAATTTAAGTCTAAACCATTTTTAATTACTAATTCAAAAACCATATCAAAATCTGTCGACTTGTCCTTTTGTGGTTTTTTAAATAAGCCTAATTGAGTTACTAATTCATCAACAGAACCGACCATATCTCCACGCCAAATTTTAAAATTCGATTCCTTACAACTAAGGTGTTTAAATCCTAAATCGAACTGTGAAATGTCTTTAGTTTTAAATAAGTCACCTTTACTTTTTATTTCTGATTTGATTTTATCAATAGCTTTTATGATTCTAATTCTTGCAACATCCGCAATAGTTTCACATTTTAAAGCCTTCGCATTTTTCCCAGCTTGGGTTGAATCATCAATTGGTTCTGGTAGTGTAACAAAAATGAAATTTCGCTTTTTATCATCTTCTAAATTTTGACGTAAAACTGCTTCCGCTGTTGTGCCAGAGCCGCCAAAGAAATCCAAAACAATATCACCGTCATTGCTTGTACCTAATTGAATAAATCTTCTAATCAAATCAACTGGTTTTGGATTTGTGAAAACCTTTTTACCTACTAAGGCTTCTAAGTATGAAGTTCCATTTGCAGTAGTATCTACGTCAATCCAAAGGGATTTAGAAACTCTACCTCTTTCTTGTGCCTCAGTCCAAAACCTTTTTCTTTGTGGACCAGCTTCACCACTTGTACCGAATACAATTCGATTATCAGCAAGTAATTCCTTGTATTTATCAAAATCATTTTTCCAACTACAGCCAGGATTGGGTTTGTAAACTTGTCCTGTCTTTGGGTTTTTTATTTCATATAGTTGATTAGGTCTTTCACCTTCTACTTGAAAAGGGTCGGCTTTCCAAGGGCCTCTTGAATCATTATCAGGATTTTCAAAACCGTCTGGAGTATCAGGCAATCTAAATTCAAATCTGTTCTTTTTATGGTGTTCAAGATTTTTAAAGTAGACTAAATTGTGTGTATGCGATACTGATAATAGAGCAGTATTAGTTACCGACTTGGTAGAGTTCCAAATGATATTGCCTACAAAATTTTCCTCACCAAATATTTCATCTAAAAGTAGCTTTAAAGTATATGCTTCGTTATCATCAATTGAAACAAATAAAACACCGTCATCTCTTAATAAATTTCGGGCTATAAATAATCTCGGCAACATCATAGAAAGCCAATTGGAATGAAACTGGCCATTTTCTTTTTTGTTGGGTCTAAATAAACCCTCTTTCATCATATAGCCTTCATCATCCTTTTCACTAAGACGTTTTAAATATTCTTCTTTTGTTTCTGAGAATTTATCAGGGTATATAAAGCTATCAGAGCCTGTGTTATATGGAGGGTCAATAGAAACAACCTTTACTTTACCATAATAATTTTTTTGAAGCACTTTCAATGCCTCTAAGTTTTCTCCTTCAATAAATAAGTTTTTGGTATTATCCCAATCAATAGACAAATCTTTATTCGGAATAAAAGTAGCCGTAGAAGGTGCTTGTAATACTTTATAGGCTTCATTCTTACCTGCCCAATTGAGTTGATACCTTTCTGTGTCTGTATTAACAGCTTCGCCCAAAAGTTGCCTCAACTGTTCTACATTGATTTTATCTTCTGTAAATGCAGCAGGGATAATTTCCTTTAGCCTTTTTATAAGGTCATCTGTTATGTTTAATGAAGTGCCTTCCATATCGTGATTATTTTGCTTTCTTTATTTTTTTAGATACTGATTTTAATGCTTCGTCTCCCATTGGTTCACCTTCAATTACATTATACAACTGGTCGGCTAACCAAAGCATCAACAATTCTTCTTTATCGGCTTGTAGTATTTCGGCTAATAATGGGATCTGTTCTTTCTTTAATTGCCTGTCGCCACGTTCTACTTTGCTAATGATAGAAGTGTCAACGTCTAATTTTGAAGCAAGCTGCCGCAGAAGCATATTCTGCTTCGTCCTTAGTTCCCTAATCTTTTCACCAAACTGTGTTGCCATTATAAATTTATTGTCTTGACAAATATTGGCAAATATAAGAAAAGAAAGGAAAAAGACTGATAAGAAATTTAGCAAAGCTGCAAACATTGCAAAGTCTGCAAAGCGGACAAAGTGCAATACTGGAGGGGCAAAAAAAAAGCCTCCCGAAGGAGGCGTTCTAAATTCTTTGGTATAGACCAGGCTTTAGCTTGGTAAGAGTGTAGCCAGTAGCGGATTTAAGAATATCATCTACTGTTCGGGCTGACATTTTGAATTTTGTGCCTATTTCTGTGGCTTCCTTTCGGGTAAACTCTTTGGGCAAAGCCTCAAAGAATTTGCGTTTTCCGTCACCTGACTGAAACTGCATTGATTCGTTTTGCTTGGGTAGGTTATTAAACATAAGTAAGCTGTGGTCTAAATAGGTTTGCACTATCAGCATTACTGTATTAAAATCTTCATCGGTGCAATAAATGGTTTCGGTCATTTCTCCGTTTTCAAACTTGCGTAGTGCTGAAAGTATCATACAAAGTCTGAAAAATATCAACCCTAAACGATAAACTACACCTGCTGCATCCTCACTTGTAAATGTTACCACTTCCGAAAGCATAATAGGGAATTGCGAATTGATTACAGCCCATTGTTGGGGTGTTAATTCAATTGTGGTAGGTGAATGCTCTAAAAGGCTAATCAAGTCTAAAACCTGCTGAGAAAGTGCCTCAAAATGGTCATTAAATACTATTGCATTGGTCTTGGGTGAAGGGTCTTGCCATTCAATGTTATTTTTATAAGCATAGAATAGGAAACGGCTAAATAGGCCGTCTTCTGCTGATGACAATAAACGTGGTGCTTGGGCTGGCGTTCCTGTTAATGCTACCGCTAAACAAGGATCATTTATTTCATCATATTGGTTTTCGGTCTTTCTTGTACTCGATACGGTTTCGTGATGAAATGCAGCCCTAAGAATAGTTGAGTAATCGCCCCAATCCTGTTTTTTCGCACCACTCATTGTATCAGCTTCTGTTTCGCAAATAATGCCTTTTCCGTCATTGGCTTTTAAATGTTCAATCATTCGGGCTTTGCTGCAATCGGCAGGAATAAAAACTATTTTGAATGGGGGTTTTTCGGGCTTCTCTGGGTTTGGCTCTCCTTTGGATTTGGTTCGTTCTAATTGCTTAAAATCTACCATTTCCGCATCGTGTACTTTTTGAGCATCCCTACTTTGCTGCAATATTTTTTGGTGGTACTTATCGGCTAATCTCTTTGCATTTTTCAATACTCCTTTACCACTTGCAGCAGGAGCAATAATAAATGTGTATAGATGCGGAAATACCCTTTCTTGGAAGTACACACCCGAAACTTTAGGCAAACAACCGCTAATAATTGCAATAGCACCAGTAAAGAAAACATCCCTTTTCCGTTTGTCTGTGAAAGCCCTTGCACCCTCTTTGAGAATGTAAGGCAAGTTTTCAAACACTGCATCGGGCAATGTTGGTGTGTTTTTGAGATAATCTTCTAAAGGGTCATCATCGTTTGCAGTTTGCGAATTTGCAGACTTTGCAAACTTTGCAAATTCTTGTGTGTGTTTGGTGTAGGCACTCTTTACCGATTCTTGAATTTCTCTTTCAGGTAAGTCATAATGCTGCTTACATAATAACTCAGTATCGGATTGCGATAAACCAACTCTGTTGCAATTAGAAGCAAGAAGATAAATAAAATTGTTTCTGTTTCCATCGGTATATGTTAATTTTTGATTTGTAAATTGAATTTGTTGATTGAATAAAAAAGTAATGTTGAGGTCTTCAGGTTCTGCCTGTTCTATTGGAACAACTGGACCAATAGCCGAAGGCGTTTGCGATTGTTGTTCTTGAATGAATTGGGGCAAAGCCACAATGAATTTCTCGTTTTGGATGGTACGGTAGGCGTTGGGGTCGTGGCTCATAAAACAAAGCCTTGTAACATCTTTGCAGCTTGGGTCTGCCTTTAGTCCTGTTGCATCTTCATAATACTTTTGTACTTGCTGATATGCAATGTCGTGGTGTTCCAGTTCGGTGCTTACTTCTACAAATACTTTTAAGCCGTTACCGCTTGGACTGATGAAGCAAAGCGAAGTGTAGGAGATTTTACAAATGATTGCAAACGCAGTTTGCAACTGTTCCGGTGTGAGCTTGTCAAAATCTAAATGCACAAAGCCACTGTACATTTCAAGATATTGCATTTGCCTCTTCTCGGTAAATACAGCCGAAGGGGTAAAAGCCAACAACTGCTTCTTTTTGTTATCGGCTTCCGCCTTATTGCCCTGTGCAATAAGATTGCGGATTTCCTCTACTTCCGTTTTGTATTTGTCGGAAATAATGTCTTTACCAATCATCAATAGAGATTTTTTTTCTACTGGGATAGTAAAGTTTTTAAATATGGTACTTGATGCCATTTCTTTTCTTTCTTATCGGTTAAAAAAATCTATTTGCGTTTGTTCTTGAGTATATACTCGGTTGCCATAGCATCAATTTCATCGGTTGATGATTGACGGTTACGCTGCAACCATTCGTCTAACTCGGAACGCTTGAAATAGAGTTTTTTACCCTGTGGGCAGAAATGGGGAATACTCTTTGTACTTGTGAGTTTGTACAAATGTGAGGGGCTTACATCAAGGAATGTGCAAGCCTCATTAAAGTTTAATACTGTTTTTTGCAGTAAGTTTTGCTCATCTAATTTGTTTGCAATTTCTGTGAGCTTGTCGAGAATTAAATTGTCTGTTTGCATCTTTATAAATTTTATGATGCAAACTTGCCAAATGCAGTAGGGGTAAGCCGTATAGCTATATAGCAACCATATAGAAATCTATATGATTATATACCTATCTATATGTTTTACATATCGTTTTCTTTAAAAATCTTATCAATTTCTTCTCTTGTTTTCTTGGGCAATGGGTTGTTTGATTTTGAATTTGAAAGTAAACTTGCTTGTATTGGATTGCCATTTTTGGTTTTAAAATAATTGCATCTTCCAATGTTGGCATAAGTGAATTTTGGTGAAGTGATTTTTAGTTTATCTACTATGTACTGAAACAAATTAGTTTCGCAACCTATTTGTATGTTATAAACCTTGTCGCTAATATTTTTGGTTAAAAGCAACTGCGTAAAATCACCCTGACTGGTAACACTTTCGTCTAATAGGTTTTTATATATGCAAAGGATTTTTACAAGATTAACCAACTTTGTTTCATCACCTTTAAAACCAAAGTTGAAAGGCTTATTGTTTGATTGTGCAATTGAGATAGGCTCTTTCTCTGTTTGAAGTTCTTGTATTGTAATTTTGTTTGCAGCCGAATCCATTTTGTACATATAGAAATCATCTACAGACACATAAACATCGGTGAGGTAATCTTCAAATTGCTTTTGGATAGAAAAATAAAGTGCTATCAAACTATTTCTAAGGCTAATTAAAACATACTGAACAGTGCTTTCTATTGGAGTTTGCTCAGTTGTAAAACCTCTTTCTATTAATACATTATTTGCTTCATTAGCCGAAAAAGCAATACCTTTTAAGACCTTCTCTTCCACTTGAAAAGGAACATCCAATTCAGCATCAACAATAAAAGGATTATTCAAAACTTCGTTGAAATATCTTAGCGTTTCTGCTGTGATAATTGAGTGGTAGTAACTTTTAACCAAGTCTGTTGGCTCTGGAATAGGAACTAAAAAGCAAAGTTGCCTTATTTCCTTACTACTTTTATTAGATATTGAATTGCTCAACCTATTGTATGGCTTTAAAAGCATATGCAGCAATTGGGTAAAATCATCAATTGTTTTAGGCTGCAATTTATTTGCAGCTTTCAAAATCTCCTTGATTTCTTGAATATTTGAAAAGTCCGCAGCCCAGGGCTTTAACTCTTCGTGGAGGATGCTGTTTAAGATTGTATTACTCATTATAAACCAATATTTATTTTGTTAGCTGCTACTGTTTTCCTTTCATCAATTACATTAGCATAAATCTGTGTTGTTTTTAAATGCCTGTGTCCAAGCAATTTTGATACTGTAAAAATATCAGTACCTAAAGTAAGCTGCAATGTGGCGTATGTGTGCCTTGCACAATGGAAAGTGATGTGCTTTTCAATTCCTGCCTTTATCATCCACCTGTATAAATCAGCATTGCGACTATCGGAGTAAATCAAATCGGGAAATACCGGGTCGGCTGCCTTTCCTTTTTCTCCTAATAAATTATAGGCTTCATCAGATATGGGCAAGGTTTCAGATCCTTTTGTTTTTTGCTGAACGAAACGGATGTAATGCCCTAACTCGGTTGATTGTTGCATTTCACTCCATTTCAATTTCTGAATATCGCTGAAACGTAAGCCTGTAAGACAAGCAAAAATAAAAGCTCTTTTCATCAACTCGTTTTTACATTCGGTTTTGGCTAAGGTCTTTAATTCATCAAGGGTTAAAAACTCTCTTACTGGTTCGCCTTGTGGCAAGCCATCTACCATTTCGGCAGGGTTGGTTTTTAGTATGCCATCCCTCACAGCTTGTTTGAGTGCTGCTCTGAACTTATTGAAGTAACTGTATTTGGTATTGGTTGAAATTGCCTTTTTGGTTTTGGTACTGGCTTCTTTCAACAGGTAATCCCTGAAGCCATCAACAAAGGCTTTATTGATTTGGCTAAACTGTATATCTCTTGGGCAATACTTTTTCAAGTGCTTTATGGTACTATCCCAATTGCCATAATTTCCTTTGCTGTCTTTTCTCTTTTCAGCCAATGCCTCCATATACATAATGAAGTACGTTTTTAGCTTCTCCTTATCGTGGAAATCATAAGTGCTGTTTTGTATCTCCAAATGCCTTTTACTGCGGATGGTTTCAGCCAATGCCAGTATCTTTTTATTTTCTTCTTTTACAGCATTGGTTAGCTTCCCTTTTTCGGGGTCGGGTGTTAGATACAAATTCAAATACTCATACTGGCGTTTGCCATTGGAGTAGTACTCCAGGTAAAGGCTTATTTTATCGCCTTTGAGCCGTTGTCTTAATGTTACTTTCATTTTCTTATCAGTTAAATAAATTATCAATTGAAGCCCTTTTGATGATGGTACGACTGCCCAGCTTTGCCACCGGCAAACGATTACTTTTTATCATCCGTTGAATGGTCCATCTGCTTGCACCCAAAAGGGTAGCAACTTCCAGTATGCTTAAAAATTCTTTCTCTCTTAAATTAGTGTGATTACCTGCTATCGGGTTGGATAGGGTTTCAGTAGCAACTACTGGAGAAGGGGAAACAATTTTGCTTTGTTGGTTCTTAAATTCTGCGTTTACCTTTTCTTCTCGTTTGGCTTTCTTGTAGGCAGCACTGTTGCACTTATGGCCACAATACTTCGTTGTGGTCTTTTGGGCTATAAAAGCCTTACCACAATGATTACAGAATTTAGGAAGTTTAATTGTACTACTCATTTGTTGCTACTTGTTGCAGTATGTTGCTGGGTGGTGCTACTTGGTGCATTATTTCGCCTGACTTCCATCAAACTGATATGTGGGCAACAAAATAGCCAATTGGGCAACAACTGGGCAACAAATATAAGTAAAAAAGTAGAGTTGGGCAACAAAAAAGAGAAAGAAAAGTGTACTGAAACTCAACAAAAACAGGCACTTAACAAACAAAAGAAAGTAAATTACTTTCCAATACAAAACTTACTAAATATAAAATCTAACTGGTCTTTATTGGTAATTTCGCCGGTAATCAATCCGAGATAGTGGAGGCATTGGCGAATATCGAGTGCCAGCAAATCGCCGGGTATTTGTTCGTTCATGCCATTACGAACATCGGCCAATGATTGCAACAGTTTTAATAAAGCATCATAATGGCGGGCATTGGTTACAATAGTGGCTTCTGTATTTACATCGCCATTAATGGCTTTTTGTGTGAGTGCCTGTTTCAGGATATCGATACCGGTGTCTGTTTTTGCAGAGATGAAAATAACCAATGGTAAATGGGTTATGGCCTGTATAGTGGCAGGCTGCGCCATATCAGTTTTATTGGCCACCAATAAATACTGAATATTTTTTTGCCGCAACGTTTCTTCAAATGTGTTGAGTTCTTCAAGTGGAGTCTGATTTACATCAAAGAGATACAATACAATATCCGATGCATTCATTTTCTCCAGGCTCTTCTCTACACCTATCTGTTCAATGATATCTGATGTATGTTCTCGAATACCTGCCGTATCTACCAGCCTGAACAAAATACCATTGATATTGATTACTTCTTCAATCGTATCTCTTGTGGTACCGGCTATATCGCTAACAATGGCGCGGTTTTCATTTAAGAGGGCATTGAGTAAAGTAGATTTTCCGGCATTGGGTTTACCGATGATGGCCACCTGTACCCCATTGCGAATTACATTACCCAATGAAAATGATTTGATGAGCTGTTGTACAGATCCATCCAGTTCATCAATCAGTTGCTTCAATGCGGTTCGGTCGGCAAATTCTACATCTTCCTGCGAAAAATCGAGCTCCAGTTCTATCATCGCGGAAAAACGAATCAGTTGTTCACGCAATTGTTTCAGGTCGGATGAAAATCCGCCCCGCATATTGTGCAGGGCCGTTTTACGGCTGGCTTCCGTATTACTGGCAATAAGATCGGCCACCGATTCTGCCTGTGTAAGATCGAGTTTGCCATTCAGAAATGCACGTTGTGTAAATTCTCCGGGTTTGGCCATCCTTGCACCCAATCTGGAAATAGCTTTTATTACCTGCTCCTGTATAAATGGCGAACCATGACAGCTTATTTCTATTATATCTTCTCCTGTATAAGAACGGGGTGCTTTAAACAATGATAGTACCACTTCATCCAGCACTTGTTCCCCTTCTTTTAAAAAACCTACCTGTATGGTATGCGAAGGTTGTGTATGCAGGTCCCTGGAAGGAAATAACCGGTTGAGGATATTAAATGTTTCTTTTCCACTCACCCTTATTACTCCAATGGCGCCAATACCCTGCGGTGTAGCCAGCGCAACAATCGTATCATCCCAACCCGATAAGTGAATGGACATGCTTATTTTTTGGCGAAGATAATGAATCGTCAATCGTGAATCGTGAATGGTCAATGGTGAGTAATAATAACAGTTGATATTGACTTCTCACTACCTTCTACTGACTATTTACCATTTACCATTCACCCCTCACTGTTCCGATACTTTAAATGTAATCATCTGCTTATGCCTGTACATCACGGCTCTTCCGTTCTGGTTGGCGGGTATCCATTTGGGGCCTTTACGGATAACGCGTATGGCTTCATCTTTTGTTCCGTAACCCGGATCGTTTTCTGCTTTTACATCACTTACTTTACCTTCTGTGTCTACGATAAAAGAAATCATTACGGTGTAAGTACCAACAGGTGCTCCGTTGTCAGTAGGCAACTCGCTGTTTAAATTTCTTTCTAAGAACCGCTGCCATTCTTTAATTCCGCCGGGAAACTCGGCAGGTATTTGTACAGTGGTAAATTTACCATCTATTTCATCGGCATTCGATTGAATTGCTTTTGACACATTGGTACTGGTTTCTACCGGAGGCATTACCACATCAATTTTTTCACCTTCGATTCTGGTATTTCCTATTTTCACATCTTCATACTCTTTTACTTCAAGCATCACCTGTTCTTCTTCTACCTGCTGATCTGCTACAATTTTCGGTGGCGTAAGTGGTTCCTGTGCTATAGGAGTTTGTTCTACTTTAGGTTCAGGGGGCTTTACTTCTTCTACCGGGGACTCTTCTACATTGCTTAATTTAATTTCAGGGCCAACATAAGCAGGCTTTTTTGATGCCTCTTTTGCATTGGCAAGAATAGAACACACTATAAATAATAAACAGAGCAGGAACATGGCAGACAGCGCGTACTTCATGCGTTTGTTATACATTACACGCAATTCATAAGCGCCATAGTCTTTGTTTCTGTTAGCGAATAATATCTCTAATACATCATTTCGCTGATTGAATTTCTTTTCCATAGCGTTGTGTTTTTAATGAGATACGCATGGCGAGAAATTCCATAAGAAAGTGAATGGTCAATGGTGAATCGTGAATTTATTTTCAGCCTCTCATTCACGATTCACGAAAAAAAGCCATCCCGCATAAAACGGGATGGCTTTTTTAAAATTTATCAGGTATAAGAGACTACTCGTCTGCTACCACGAATGTGATACTTTGTTTGTGACGATAGATTACGTGGCGTCCGTTTTGTATGGCTGGTTTCCAGTTGGGGCCACGTTTAATTACGCGTACCGCTTCGTCTCTTGTGCCATAACCGGGATCGTTCTCAGCTTTTACCTCACTGATACCACCGTTTTTATCAACGATGAATGATACGATCACAGTGTACTTACCCGGAGGCGCCCCATTTTCAACCGGTATATCACTGTTCAGGTTACGCTCCAGGTATTTGATCCAGGCTGGAATACCACCGGGAAATTCGGCAGGTATCTGTACTACTGTAAATACTTTATCATAATCTTCTTCCTGTTTAGGCGCTTCTACCACACCGGTACCTTTCACTTCTACGGGTGGCGCTACTATACCTTCATCTTTAATACCTTCCTGGTTGATGGTACCGATTTTTGTATCTTCCAGTTTTTCCACTTCTTTAATCTCCTCTTCTGGTTTCACTTCTTCATCCTTCACAATTTTGGGAGGGGTGAATTTGGTGATCTCTACTTTAGGAGGCTCCTGTTTGGGTGGTGGAGGCGGAGGCGGTGGTTCAGGCTTTTTCTCATCCTGCTGAACTTTCTCCAGCTCCATATCCTGTACAAGTATCTGGGTCTTTTCTTTATCGGATGAGTTAGCAATCAATGAACCTCCCAGGAAAAGCAGGCACACTACCACAGTTCCTATGATAGCGTAAGTAATGCGCTTATTATAGGTTCTGCGGAGCTGGTACGCACCGTACTCTTTGTTTCTACCCTCAAAAACAATATCGAGGATATCCGCGGTTAAAATTTTATTTACGTCCATTGTTAGGTCTTTATAATGTATGATTCATTTTGTGGCATTTTCCATAGCGGAAAACAAATTAGTTGGATGCGGAAGCACCACCGGCTGCTTCAGACACTTTCACTAATTGTGCTTCAACATCAGAAATATCCACGAGCGCATAGCGCTTGAGTACATTGATGGTCATTTCATCCAGAATATCCACCACATTTTTGTAAGTGCTTTCAGATGAAGGTTTCAATACCACTACCAAGTCCTTCTCGTTGGTACGTGCTTTTTTATCGAGCAGTACACCACGGATTTCCTTGAAATTAGATGATTTGAAGTTAGAACCATCCGGTGCCAGCTGACCTTCATAGTAAAAGACATTATTGTCTTTGCCCAACAGAAGGGTAATAACACCTGATTCTTTCGCCTTATTCTGATCCTCCGGCTTATCCGCATCTTTTGGTAAAAAGAGCTTCATGGCCGTAGGCTGACTCATCGTTGTGGTGAAGATAAAGAATGTGATGAGCAGGAAGCCCAGGTCCACCATGGGCGTCAGGTCAACACGGGTAGAGAGTTTCTTCCCTTTCTTGACCCCGGGGCCCTTTTTGTGGCCCCCGCTACTCGAGGTATCCATTTCTGCCATAACGGTAGAATTTAATTTTCGTGAGTATTTTGTTTACTTACTACTGTTCAACAGTATTTATTCTTCTCTTTTCTCGCCGGACATGGTTTTTTTCCATAGTTCGGTGCCGGTTGGAACACTCTCAGGATTGGTAATCATCTGAAACTTCAGCTGATCTGTTTTCTTGAAAGCATCAATCACAGCTTTAAAAGCCGGATACTTGGCAGCATTATCACCTTTGACCAGCAGGTTCATTTTTTGACCCTGGTAAGCATCTGTAATGGCCCTCATCCAGGTAACCATCTGGTTATCTGTTGAATCCAATACAGGGATACCGGGTAATTTGTCGCCCTTACGCTGTTCTTCAGGTATTGCCAGAAAAGATGCCATCTGTCCGAAGGGTGCACCAAAGAATCCTGCTTTTTTGAATGCAGCAACATTCATATTCAGGTTCATTTGCGTATTCAACGCAGTACAGACCGCTTCCTTCTTTTGTTCTTCATCCATCGTAATAAATACCTTGCCATCCTTGTCAATCGTTATCATTACAATGTCTTTATCCGGTGCCACTTTTGCCGCCACTGAATTTGGCGTGGTTACAGCAATGGCTTCTGCCGGTTTAAACTTTGTAGTTAAGATAAAGAACGACAACAGGAGAAAGGCCACATCACACATGGCTGTCATGTCGATATTGGTACTTTTACGAGGTAATTTGGCTCTTCCCATTGTTATTTATTTATAGCATTCACTAATTAAGATTCAAAACTTTTCTTTTTCCATACAAACAATCAACGATTATTTGTAGTTAGCAGCAAAGCTTTGAGTTAAAGTGAATCCAGACTCATCGATACCATACGTGATACCATCGATACGAGTGGTAAACATGTTATACATTACGATCGCAATCGCAGAGGTACCGATACCCAGTGCAGTATTGTACAGGGCTTCAGAGATACCTTGTGACAGTTCACGTGCAGCTTCTCCACCACCTTCATCACCGAGTTTAGAGAAGGAACGGATCATACCCAATACGGTACCAAACAGACCCAACAGGGTTGCTACCGAAGCGATGGTTGAAAGGAACACGAGGTTTTTCTCCAACATTGGTAACTCTAATGCAGTTGCTTCTTCAATCTCTTTTTGGATATTCAATACTTTCTGCTCTGTTGCGAGTTCAGTATTGGTGATCATTTCCTTGTATTTGCGCAGACCTGCTTTCATTACATTTCCCACAGATCCTTTTTGCTTGTCGCACTCAGCCAAAGCCTTATCAACATCTTTGTTGGCGAGGTGGAACTGTACTTTGCGGATGAACTCAGCAATGTTTCCTGCTCCTGTTGCTTTAGAAATAGTCAGGAATCTTTCAATGCTGAAAGTAACAGCAATAAAGAAAGCTCCGATCAGGATAGGTACTACGATACCACCTTCATACATTTTAGTGAATGTACCTTTAGGACCCTGGTGTGCCGGCCAGAACCAATGACTTGTATCAGGATCTGGGTTGGTGAAATTGCCAGCGCTGCCTAATACGAAGCGCCAAATTACATAACCACCCAGGATACAGATAATGGGGGCAAGTGTTGCAACTAAATTACTGCTCGCCTTAGGTTGAACAGAAGTGGAGCTTTTTGCAGTTGTTGCAGTTGGTTTTGTCTCAGCCATGATTCGATTGATTTTTGTTTTTTAAAATAACAGTTGATTTAAAAAATTATCCTCGCAATGCTAATGAAAAATGTAATTCACAGGTCAAACATTATTTCAAAAGTCCGAAAGGGGTTACAAAATAGGTATTTTCCTGAAAGCGGCAAATTTGATTCGTCAAAAAGCCGCAAAGCTTTCGCTTTCAGGGTGGGCAAGTTAAGGGGTTTATGACCACCAGACCTTAGCTTTTCACCGACCCAAATTAAAGATTTTACCTTTCATCCAACACTCTGACAAAAAAAATTGTTGATTAAATTACCGTACTATCTTTAACGATTTTTCAAAACCATTTAACTGAAACAATGAGAAATTATTTTATTGCAGCAGTATTGCTGGCCTCAACAGTGTCGGTTGCCCAAACAAGGGATACCACTACCCGCCCTGCTGGTGCACTCCAGCTTGGTAATCTCCCGGCAGGCTTTGGCGGCGGAGCCCCACGTACAGGACCAAGGGCATACAAAGACGTTATCACCAGCAAAGCCGTGTCACAAAAAGGTATGATAACAGTTCATAAAGTAGATGACAAATACTACTTTGAAATTGCTAATAATATCTTAGGACGTGAAATTCTTGCAGTTACACGTTACATTAAAGTTCCTGCCATTTCCGGTGCTGGTCGTGGTGCCTATGGCGGTGAAGTTGCCAACCAGCAAACACTGGCATTTGAAAAAGGACCCAACAGGAACGTTTTCCTGCGTACCATTACCCTGATCAACGCTGCAGATCCAAAAGAAGACATCTATAAAGCAGTTACCAACTCTAACCTGAATGCCATTGCAGCTTCTTTCCCGATTGCGGCATTTGGTAAAGACAGCGCTACAGTGGTACTGGATGTAACCGATTATTTTAAAGGCGATAACCAGGTGGTAAGTATCAATGCAGCCATCAAGCGTTCATTTGGCCTGGGTCCTATTGCAGCCGACAGGTCATACATACAAAAAATAAGTACTTACCCCATCAACACTGAAATCAGAACTGTTAAAACCTTTAGTGCAGGTGGTGGCAGTACTATTGCCATTGGAATACCACGCTTACCTGCAGGTGGTACCAATATTCCTGCAGCCAATGCAGCAGGCGCTGTTACCATTGAGCTGAATACCTCAATGTTATTGTTACCTGAAAAACCAATGACACCAAGAATTGCCGATAAACGCGTGGGTTTCTTTACCGATGATTATGTTGTATTTGGCGATGACCAGCAAAAAGTGGAAAACAAAGAATTTGCTGTTCGCTGGAGACTGGAACCAAAAGATGAAGATGTGGAGAAATGGAAAAGAGGTGAACTGGTTGAACCCAAAAAACCCATCATCTATTATATCGATCCTGCCACACCAAAACAATGGAGAAAACACCTGATCCTCGGTATCAACGACTGGCAGAAAGCTTTTGAAAAAGCCGGTTTCAGAAATGCCATCATTGGCAAAGAGTGGCCGGAAAACGATACCACCATGAGCCTGGAAGATGCACGTTTTTCTGTGGTTCGTTATTTCGCTTCTCCTATTGAGAATGCCTATGGTCCGAATGTACATGATCCAAGAAGTGGTGAAATTCTGGAGAGTCATATCGGCTGGTACCATAACGTAATGAAACTGGTGCACGACTGGTATATGATTCAAACTGCCGCCACTGACCCCCGTGCACGTAAAATGAAATTTGATGATGACCTGATGGGCGACCTGATTCGTTTTGTATCATCACACGAAGTAGGCCATACCCTGGGTCTGCGTCATAACATGGGAAGCAGCAGCAGAACACCGGTTGATAAATTACGCGACAAAGCATGGGTAGAAGCAAACGGACATACGGCATCAATTATGGACTACGCACGTTTTAACTATGTGGCACAACCGGAAGATAATATCAATAAGAATGGTTTATATCCCCGCATTGGCGCCTACGATGCATGGGCCATACGCTGGGGTTATGGTTATATTCCCGGTGCTACAGAAGAAGAAGTAAAAAAGAACAGTAACAAACTGGTAACTGAAACATTAAAGACCAACCCTCGCACCTGGTTTGGCACGTATGAATCAGGTAATCTATCCGATCCAAGAAGTCAGAGTGAGGATCTGAGTGATAATGCAGTTAAAGCAAGTGATTATGGTGTAAAAAACCTACAGCGTATTCTTGCCAACCTTGTTGAATGGACCAAAGAAGAAGGCGATCAGAATACAAATATTGCTACCATGTACGGACAGCTTTTAGGTCAGTACCGCCGTTATTTCGGACATGTTTTACGCAATATCGGAGGTGTATATGAAACCTTTAAAGTAGCAGAACAGGATGAATCTGTTTATGAGCCTACGCCAAAAGCCATGCAGCGGGACGCATTGGGTTATATGAACCGCCAGGTGTTCCAGACACCGAAATGGCTGATCGATAAAAAGATCTGGGATAAAATCAATGCTCCGGGTACAAATGACCCGTTAGCTGCCGTACAGGAATCTGCTTTGGGAGGTTTATTAATCCTCGACAGGTTAAACCGTATGCAGTATGCTACTGAGCGTTTTGGTGCCGATAAAGCTTATAGCGCTCTGGAAATGATCAATGATCTGCAGAATGATCTGTTTAGTGAATTGAAATCAAATAAAGCTATCGACAACTATCGCAGGATGTTACAGAAAAGTTATGTTGAGAAACTAAACAACTTACTCAATCCGCCATCAAGTAGTGGCACTAGCATTATTATTGGTGGTGGTTTCACAAATCCATATGCATCAGGTGCCAACAGCCGTAGTGATGTATACAGCATTGCCCGTGCCCAACTTACACAGTTACGCGCGCAGGTAAATGCAGCATCAGCTACCAATGCAGATAGAATGAGTAAGATTCACCTGCAGTACCTCGCAGAAAAAATAAAAAGAGCATTGGATCCGAAATAAGGAGGATTTACCATCTTCAAAAAGGCGCAGTAAATAATTGCTGCGCCTTTTTTAATTTGAAAATTTGAAAATGAAACCAGGCTCAAATGCTAAGTAATTAAAGAATAAAAACAACACAGTTGTTTGATCCCTCCCATTTTCAAATTCCCAAATTTTCAAATTATTCTTACATTGTGTAAAACCATTCGTATGCTTGAACCATGGCGCACCGGAAAGGTCATCAGGATTGAAGACGCTTCCGATTCCACACGTCGTTTCTGGATCGAGATCCCGGAATTAGCTTCTTTTGACTTTAAACCCGGACAGTTTGTAACACTGGATCTTCCCATCCATGAAAAAAAGAACAAACGCTGGCGCAGTTATTCCATTGCGTCTGCACCGGATGGTACCAATATCATTGAATTGGTTATTGTATTGCTTGAAGACGGAGCAGGCACCAACTATTTATTCAAAGAAGTAAAGGTAGGCAGTGAACTCACGTTGCGTGGGCCACAAGGCGTGTTTACACTACCGGATATCATTGAAAAAGATTTGTTCCTCATCTGTACCGGAACAGGTATTGCCCCCTTCCGTTCCATGGCACATCATATTCACCGGCATAAACTTCCGCACCAGGAAATTCATATTATTTTTGGCTGCCGAAAGCATGACGATTGTTTATATAGACCCGAATTAAAACAATTGGAAAATGAAATGCCAAGCTTCTATTATCATCCTGTTTTCTCCCGCGAAGAATCGGTGCCTGAAGGTGCTTATAAAGGTTATGTGCACGGTGTTTATGAAGAATTACTCCGCATCAATAAAAAACCTGCTCATTTCTTTCTCTGCGGCTGGAAAAATATGATCGATGAAGCAAAGCAACGCATTATCGCAATGGGATATGAGAAGAAAGATATTCACCTGGAGTTGTATGGGTGAGAAAATAGAGGAATAAGAAATAGGAAATAAGGAATCAGGAAGGAAGCGTTTTTCGGGTATTGTTCTTTTTAGCGGTGTCAATACTTTTGAGGAAAATGAATACGAGTTCGGTACATTCTTTTCTTATTGTTGACAGATTAATGGGAATTTCCCAATTCAATTTTTCTATAATAGCTAGACAATTTCTCGTTTCACGTAACTCTTTCAATGCAATTTTCATTTTATAAATGAAATCGGTTCTTGATTCTGCCGACTGGGCTTCTCCGTATTGCAAAGCGGGCGCAGCCCCACTTCTGGTAAGCTGTCCGCCTAAATGATTTCCGGCAAATGTCCTTGGAAGTTTCTCAGCAGCCTCAATACAGCTAACTGCAAATCGAATCAACCTGTCTTCAAGATCAAATTTTTGCCGGGTTTCCATAGAATGGTTTTAGACATAAATTTCTTAATTATCCCAATAAAAAAATAGCGTATTTATACGGTGTATAAATACGCTACAATTCTATCTCTATATTATCTCTACTTACTTATTCCTTATTTCCTATTCCTTATTCCTCTGTTTACAAGGCTCCTGCAACAATTCCCCTTACCTCACTCATCGCAACTCTCTCCTGGAGCATACTATCTCTATGCCTGATGGTTACGGTGCCGTCTTCTTTGGTTTGGTGATCAATGGTTACACAGAATGGGGTGCCGATGGCATCCTGGCGGCGGTAACGTTTTCCGATGGCATCTTTCTCTTCGTAGAAACATTTGAAATACGGCTTGCATTCTTCCAGTAATTCTTTTGCAATTTCAGGTAAGCCATCTTTTTTCATCAATGGAAGAATGGCCAGTTTATTCGGTGCAATTTTTGTGGGAATACGCATCACCACACGACTGTCTGTTGTACCGTCTTCTTTGTTGATGGTTTCTTCATCATATGCATGACTCATCACCAACAGGAACATACGATCGAGACCGATGGATGTTTCCACTACATAAGGAATATAGTTGCCATAGGGCTTGCCCGTGGCCGGATCAACATCTGCATCAAAATACTGTTGTTTTTTCTTACTGTATTCCTGGTGGCTCTTCAGATCGAAATTGGTTCTGCTATGAATACCTTCCACTTCTTTAAACCCGAATGGAAATTCGTATTCAATATCCAATGCCGCATCTGCATAATGCGCCAGTTTTACGTGGTCGTGATAGCGATATTTTTCAGCGGGTATACCCAGGCTGGTATGCCATTTCAGTCTTTCTTCTTTCCAGAAATTATACCACTCCATCTGTGTACCCGGACGTACAAAAAACTGCATTTCCATCTGTTCAAATTCACGCATACGGAAAATGAACTGACGGGCCACAATTTCGTTACGGAAGGCTTTTCCTGTTTGTGCAATACCAAAAGGTATTTTCATACGTGCCGTCTTCTGTACATTCAGGAAGTTCACAAAAATACCCTGTGCCGTTTCCGGACGCAGGTAAATAGTATCTGCATCTTCTGCTACTGAGCCCAGTTGCGTTGAAAACATAAGGTTAAACTGGCGGATATCTGTCCAGTTAGCGGTTCCGCTTACACTACACACAATTTTCTGATCGTCCATCAGTTGTTTGAGGCCCACAAAATTCTCTGCTGCCAATAACTGATCCATTTGTGTCAGTAATGCATCGGCTTCTGCATCAGCTCCTTTTTCTCTTAACTGGTCAGCTTTAGCTTCAATCAGGTGATCAACCCTGTACCTTTTTTTACTGTCTTTATTATCGATCATCGGGTCGCTGAAATTATCAACGTGTCCACTGGCCTTCCATGTGGTGGGATGCATGAAGATGGCGGCATCAATGCCTACAATATTATCATGCATCTGTGTCATGCTTTTCCACCAGTAATCACGGATATTTTTTTTCAGTTCACTTCCATAAGGACCGTAATCATACACGGCGCTTAATCCGTCATAAATTTCACTGCTGGGAAACACAAATCCATACTCTTTGGCATGCGATATAATGGCCTGAAAACGATTGTCTTGTTGTATGCTCATATCGGCGCAAAAATAAGCGTTTTAAGCTACAAGCCGTAAGCCACAAGCTACAAGTAATATAAAAAATAATATGAATGAGAGAAGCTTACAGGTTATAAGCTACAAATGCAAATCAAGGGTTGAAAATGGTTAAAGGAGGTATAATGAAGTAAAAGCAAAGAGCGTTTTAGTAATGTGTTCGAAGCAAAACTAATAGCTCTACCATTTTCAACCTCTGTTACTCCTCGTTCCTATCTCTGTTCCTTCTCCGCGGAGGTTTATGCTGTAACCAGGGCCAAAGACCTGTTTTTTCGTTTTGTAAAAGTGTAAGACCCATTTACCTATACAAAAGCCCTCTAATACCTCACACCTAACCCCTCACCCCAGAGGCTCTCCCGGGGAGGAATTGAGGAGGCAAAGAGGAAGCAATGAGGAGGCAATGAGGAGACGGCCCGTTATAACCCGCACCAGAGAAGGATCGTTAGTTCAAATCCGAGGAAGCAAAGAGGAGAAATAGACTATCGACTCAATAAAATTGGGGGTTCCACGGGGTGCTCCGAGGAAGCAATGAGGAGAAGAAAATGCTGAACCCTTGATTGTATTGCATTATAGGCGACAAAAAATTAAATTCCGAGAAGAAATTACCAGTTATCCCACCAAATCCCAAGAGCCGTCCCGGGTTTTCCCGAAGCGCGTCACATTTCCGATGTTCCACGGTTTTTGGGAATTAGTTTTGTATGATCAGTTGCGAAAAACGTTTTTAGCTGTAAGCTTCCAATGCGAATCACCTGTTGAACGGTGTTGGTCTGGCTTAAGGGGAGGTGGGTACCGGATGCTGGGTTTCAGGCCTTAGGTGTTGGGTTTTTCAAATTGGCTGCTTACCATAAACCTCCTCCTACTATCCAGTACCCAGCTACTAATTACTCAATGCTTGATTCGCATTACAAGTAATACCGCTTGAAGCTTGTGGCTTGTCGCTTGCAGCTTTTCTCCCTTTCCTCATTTTTTTTAGCCCGGGTCATTGAAAACCTATAGTTTTATTGCGCTCAAAAAATTATCACATGCTTAGAAAAACATGCTTTCGGTTACTCTGCCTGCTGATGCCTGCCATGGCACTTACCCAGCAAACCACCGAGTATCCTAACGATTACCTTAGTCCCGAGTTTCATGCAGGCCGCCGTGCCGCATTCAGGGAAATGATGCCTAATAATTCCGTTGGGGTGTTCTTTGCCTCACAGGTGAGGGTAAGAAACAATGATGTAGACTATCAATATGCACAAAGCAAAAACTTCTATTATTTTACCGGACTGGAAGAACCTAATGCTGTATTACTGCTGTTCAAACAGCCTGTGAGCATTTTAGGCAGTACCGGTACCGAGTTCATTTTTGTGCAGAACCGCGACCCTTTTCGTGAAATGTGGACAGGTAAAATACTGGGTGCCGAAGGCGTTAAGAACAAATTCAAGATTGCCAATGTATTTACCAATGATAAATTCACTGCCAATACATTAGACCTAAGCTCAGTAGATACTGTATTGAGCATGTTTAAAGGAGAAGATATACTCTCTAAATACAGCAACCGCGATCAGTTATCCCGTATGGCAGGTATTGTTGACAGCCTTATAGCTGCCCACAAAAAACCACTTGGCGAAAGAACTACACGAATGATCATGTCATCATTACGCGGTATCAAACAACCCGAAGAAATTCGCTTGCTTGAAAAAGCAACAACCATGAGTTGCGAAGGACATAATGATGTGATGCGTGCTGTTAAACCAGGTATGACTGAATACCAGGCACAGGCTATTATGGAATATAACTTCAAGAAAAATGGTTCCGAATATCCGGGTTATCCCAGCATTAACGGTTCTTCTGAAAATGCCTGTGTACTCCACTATATAACCAATCTTCGTTTAATGAAAGATGGCGATCTGTTGTTAAGCGACTGTGCGGCAGAATACCATGGTTATACAGCAGATGTAACACGTACCATTCCGGTTAATGGCAAGTTCACGCCTGAACAAAAAATTATTTATGAACTGGTACTCGAGGCACAGGATTCAGGTTTTGCAGCCTGTAAACCCGGTAATGCTTTTGGTGCCGTTGATGCAGCTGCACGTCGAGTTATCAATCGCGGGCTCATTAAACTGGGTATTGCAGCCAACGACCAGGAAGCCCGCCAGTATTTTCCACACGGCACTTCACACCATCTCGGATTGGATGTACATGATATGGGACCCCGCATTTTACAGGAAGGTGTTTTCTTAACGGTTGAGCCAGGTATTTATATTCCACCCGGAAGTAAATGCGATAAAAAATGGTGGAGCATTGGTGTTCGTATTGAAGACGATATCCTGATTACCAAAGATGGTCATCGCAACCTCTCCGCCTCTTCTCCCCGCTCTGTAGCAGAGATTGAAAAAATGGCAAAGCAGAAAAGTAGATTTGATAAATAAGCGCAATTTGAAAATTTGAAAATGTGCCAATTTGAAAATAGCGGTAACTACTTATGAAAATAACAACACAGTTGTTATCCCCTTTCATTTTCAAATTAGCACATTTTCAAATTTTCAAATTAACTTGTCATTCTCCTTATGCCTGTTATGATCGCGCAGGTTTTTCTTTTCAAAATTCTTCTCCAGTGCCTCCGTCAGATTTACACCGGTTTGGTTGGCGAGGCAGATTAATACCCATAGTACATCGGCCATTTCATCTGCCAGTTCCTTTCCTTTATCGGATTCTTTAAAGGATTGTTCGCCATACTTTCTCACCATCAGGCGACTGAGTTCTCCCACTTCTTCCATGAGTATACCCAGGTTAGTGAGTTCATTAAAATATCGTACACCTGTTGTGTTGATCCATTGATCTACCTGTTCCTGTGCCTGCTGTATAGTCATGTTATTACTATTTTGTATTGATCGGCGATGCGCCGTGTATGGTTTTAATTTTCATTACCGTTGCAATAGATGCAGCCCTTTGCTTAGCCAGCTCTGCCCTGTTGCCGGCAAACAGTTCATTTACTGTTGACTGAAACAAATGCACCCATCTCTCAAAATGCATATCATTAAACGCAGATAGTTGATGCAGGTGCTGGTGTACGGCAATAGCATTTGATTGATACTTTGCCACGCCGAATAAAACTGTTTCCCAGAAATCAACAATAACAGGTAAATGTTTTTCAATATCCATTTGTATCACCTGTGTAAAGTAATGACCTATCGTTTCATCGGGTATGGCTTTGGCATAAAAAACCCGCATTAACTGTTCAATATCTTCCCTGCGCTCAATATCCATCATTCTTTATTTTTTGAATCCATGGTAATAGTTACGGGTCCATCATTCAGCAAACTTACTTTCATGTCGGCCCCAAATATGCCGGTTTGAACAGTTTTGCCCAGATCGAGCGACAACTGTGCAATCAACGCCTCATACATTGGAATAGCAATTTCCGGTTTGGATGCACGTATATAGGATGGCCTGTTTCCTTTTTTGGTACTGGCATGCAGGGTAAACTGGCTAACAAGTAAAATTTCGCCATCAATATCTTTTACAGAAAGATTCATCACACCATCTGCATCATTAAAAATGCGGATGTTGGCAATCTTGTTACTTAACCATTCAATATCTTCCTGAGTATCTATATCTTCAATACCTACCAATACCAATAAGCCTTTTCCAATACTACCCTTAATATTACCATCTACCCTCACTGCTGCTTCACTCACTCTTTGTATCACAATTCTCATAATTGATTCCGCTTTTTGTACGAACTTTATTTTGAAATGAAGATAGATATTAGAACCGAGATATTGTTCCAAACCGCACGCAGTGGTGGCAAAGGCGGGCAGAATGTAAACAAGGTGGAAACCATGGTGGAGGGCCGTTGGAAAGTGGCAGACTCTGTATTTTTTACCGATGAACAGAAAGCCATGATTATGGAGCGATTGAGCAATCGCATTACCGATGACGGATATCTATTGGTAAAATCTCAGACCGAAAGATCTCAATTGGGTAATAAAGAAGAAGTGATTCGGAAAATTACCCAGCTTATTACTACTTCTATTGTCAAAAGAAAAATTCGTAAACCCACAAAACCTACCAAAGCAGCGAAAGAGAAAAGACTGGAGTCAAAGAAACAAAATACAAGAAACAAGGAACTAAGAAAAAAGATCAATAAGAACGATTACCGCTGACCGTGAAAAAAATATTACTTCTCTTATACCTGTCTACCTGCCTGTTGATGGCAGCAACTGCACAAAAAAAGCGGTTGCTGACCATACGCTTTGATAATCGTTTTGGTAATGAACAGTTGATACCTGAGCAAACTTATTATCTGAACGGAACGGATACTCTTGTCATCAATCGTTTTAAATATTATATCTCGCATATTCAGCTTATCAATGCTAAAGGACAAAGCTTTGTTTCGCCCAACCAATATTACCTGGTAGATATGGCGGATGAAAAAAGTACAACCATTCAATTTGCTGTGCCGGAAGACAATTATACAGGTATACGTTTTTTACTGGGTGTTGACAGCATCCGTAATGTATCGGGTGTACAAACGGGGGTACTTGATCCATTACATGGTATGTTCTGGACCTGGAACAGTGGTTATATCATGGCCAAACTGGAAGGAACAGCGAGCAGCTCCGTCATTGCAGGTAAACAATTTACTTATCATATTGGTGGCTTTCGTAAACATCATACGACCACAAGGATCATTCAACTCAAACCATCTCCTTTTACAAACAGGCTCACTATTACTGCTGATGCGTCTAAATGGTTTAATGGTATCAATATTGCCAGAGAACCTGTTTGTCATAGTCCGGGTGCTTTGGCTGTTCGTTTCGCCAACAATTACAGCACCATGTTTTCCATTGCGGCACAACAATGAGGTATCAGAAAACGATAGTAACCCTTTTATTATTAAGTGTGCTCTGTACCGGCTGGATACAGCTGGAAAATTATTTCAAGCCTACACCTGTTCGTTTTGTTGTACCCAAAGGATGGCCGCAACCAGTGTATGATTTTAAGGCCAACCCACTCACTAAAGAAGGTATTGAACTGGGTCGCCAGTTATTTTATGATACAAGGTTAAGTAAAGATGGAACCATTTCATGTAGTACCTGTCACCAGCAATTTGGTGCTTTCAACACTTACGATCATAACCTGAGTCATGGTTTCAATAATTCATTAACTACCCGAAATGCACCGGGCTTATTTAACCTGGCATGGCAGAAAGAATTTATGTGGGATGGTGGCATCAATCATCTCGATCTTCAACCCCTGGCTCCTATTACTGCTGAAAATGAAATGGCAGAAAGCCTTGTGAATGTGATCAAAAAATTACAGGCTGAAAAAGAGTACAGGAAATTATTCAGCGCAGCTTTTGGTGATGCAACCATCAATACCCAACGCATGACCAAAGCACTCAGCCAGTTTTTACTCACGCTCGTCAGCCGCAACAGTAAATACGACCGGATAAAAATGGGACTCGACAGTTTTATTCTTCCCGAGAAACTGGGTTATGAAATTTTCCAAAAAAAATGCGTGAGTTGTCATACAGAACCTTTTTTTACCGATTACAGTTATAGAAATATCGGCATCCCGGTTGATCCTTTCTTAAAAGATCTGGGCAGGATGAAAATTACCAATGAAAGCAGTGACTCACTCAGGTTTCGTGTACCCAGCCTGAGAAATGTAATGCGCACATTTCCCTATGGTCATGATGGTCGCTTTTTCTCTGTGCTCAGCATCATGGAGCATTACAGAAAAAATATGGTGATAGGGCCTACGACTGATAGTTTATTAAAAAACAGGTTACCCTTATCTAATTTTGAGATTGGTCAGCTTACCGCTTTTCTCTATACACTTACCGACAGTGTTTTCTTGAGCAACCCCAATTTTGCGGCCCCGGGTAAAGGCATCAGCACTACTGCACCGGTAGACATTCATAATAATTAATGAATGTTCTACGCTATTCTTGAATTTAATGCGAAGAAATGCGATGTTTGCGGGGAGAGTCCGAAAGACCGAAAGTCAGGAAGTAAGAAGCAGGAAACTGCTGCTCATTTCCTGTCTTCCGGACTTTCGGTCTCCGGACTTTTGGACTAAAATCATTTCATTGAGCAGCATCAAAAAATTAGCGGGACAAACATTGTGGTATGGTGTACCTACTATTGCCAGCCGTTTTTTGGGTTATGCACTGAATATTCTTTTATTCTGGTGGTATGAACCCAGCAGCACAGCAAGTATTACACAGATATATGCAGTTATTCCTTTTCTGAATATATTATTTACGTATGGTTTAGAAACCAGTTATTTCAGGTTTATACAGGACTATGAGCGATTTAAAGTGTTCAATACGCTCATGTCATCCATCATAGTAACCACCCTACTTTTCACTGTATTGTTATTATGGAATAAACAGTCATTAGCCACTGCTATTGATTTTGCCGAGCACCCTGAGTATATTAGTTCGATGGCCTGGATACTTTTTTTTGATACGCTTACTGTAATACCTTTTGCAAAACTCAGGCAGGAGAACAGACCCAGGATGTATGCTTTTATTAAAGTATTCAGCATTGTAATCAATGTGTTGCTGGTTTTATTTTTTATTGGTGTTTGTCCGAAATTGTACAAAGAGAACCCCGATAGTATCTGGTTATTTTTTTATGATCCAACAATTAATATTGGCTATTATATAATTGCCAATGTTATTGCCAGCATATTAACCCTGTTATTGCTCAGCAAAGAGTTAATGAGTTTCCGGTTTTCTTTTGATCTGATTTTATGGAAGAAAGTGATGCAGTATTCTTACCCGCTTATTATTGTTGGACTAGGGGGCATGATCAATGAGATGTTGAGCAGACTGGTGTATACACGTGTACTGGATCTGCCGAGAGAAGAAGAGATAAGACAGTTGGGTATTTTTGGTGCCAACTATAAAGTAGCTGTTCTTATTACCATTTTTATACAGGTATTCAGAATGGGTGCCGAACCTTTTTTCTTTAACCAATCAAAAGAAGAAAATGCCCAACGCACCTATGCAAGGGTGATGAAGTTTTTTGTGATCACCTGTGCCTTTATGTGGCTGGCAATTGTAGTAAACCTTCCGCTAATTAAAGAACTGGCATATGGATCGAATGTAGATAAATATGGAGAAGGCATTTTTATTGTTCCTATCCTGAGTATGGGTAGCGTATTCCTGGGTATTTATTATAACCTCAGCGTATGGTATAAACTCACTAATAAAACCCTTACCGGTGCATGGATCACATTGGCAGGTGCAGTTATTACTGTGGTACTGAATATCTGGTGGATACCATTATTTGGTTACAATGGCAGCGCATGGGCTACTTTTATTTGCTATGCATTCATGATGATCATAAGTTATCGGCTTGGCCAAAAATATTATCGCATTCCTTATGCCACTAAAAAACTGATTGCTTATCTCATAATTGTAACACTCCTGTATCTGATACACCAGTTATTTGTGTACTTCTTTCCACAATTATGGCTGGGTACAGCGTTCGGCTTGTTACTTGTTTCTGCTTTTGCCTGGTTTATTTTATTGGTAGAAAGAAAAGAGTTTCAGAAAATGCCGGTGATTGGTAAATACATTAAATAAATACCAACAACATCCACTCCTCTGCGAAAACTCTGTTACCTCATGCTCTGCGGTGAACATTCGAGTAAACTCACCGCAGAACATGAGGTAACAGAGGATAAGCCGCAGAGATTAATTTTTGAGTTGCTTTACAAATACACGGAAGCGTTTATACAATTCGCCATTCAATTTTTCACATTCAGCACGCATGGTTCGATTGGTTTCAAGAATGAGGTGACTATCCATATGTGTCATACCTTTTTCCGATGCTGTTTTAATCAATGCCATTGCCATATACACATCCAGTCCTTTACCTCTAAAACCTTCTTTTACCGCTCCCAATAAAAGATTCAGCTGTTTGGTTTTTCGTATGGCATTGAAAATATGCAGCAGGCCAAGAGGAAACAGTTTCCCTTTTGCTTTTTGTAACCCCTTACTCATATCGGGCATGGCCACTACAAAAGACAACAATCGTTCTTCATCATCCACCATTGCTTTTACAAAAGCAGGATTGAGAATGGGCAGGTATTGTCCGGCCATTTTGTTGATTTCTTCATCAGACATCGGAATAAATCCAAACAATGACCTGTACGTTTCATTGATCAGCTGAAACACAGGTACCACATAAGGTTTCAATGCTTTCCTGTTGCTGAACTCCAGTAAATAGATTTTTTTATTTTGCTGCACCCGGTTCAATACACGGTTATACAATGGCGGTAAAGACGCAGGAATAGGTATGCAATAAGAAACACAATCCAGGTATTTGTCATAACCCAGTGTAACAAGCATAGCGGGCAGGTATGCCGGGTGCGCAGGTGTGGCAATCACAGGCAGATGTTCCAGTCCTTCTATTTGAAAACCCTGTGGATCCTTGTCAGAAAACCCAAACGGGCCAATCAGTTGATGCATTCCCTGTTCCAGCGCCCATTGTTCTACGGTTGTAATCAATAATGTTGCTACTGCTATATCATTTACAGAATCCATCAGGAAGAAACGGGCCGTTTTTTCCTGATGCACTTCATTATAGGTATGATGAATGATACCCATGATCCTCCCTACAGGCTGTTCATTTTTATAGACCATCCATCTTGCTACTGTAGCATTTTTATACGATGGATTTTTTTTCTCATCATGAAACTGGTATTCATCCACATACAAAGGCGGCACCCAGCGAAAATCGTTGGTATACAGTTGAGCGGGTAACCGTATAAAGGTTTTTACTGCTTTTGTTCCTGTAATTTTCGCTATTCGTAATCCGGGTTCGGCCATCTCCAAACTTAAGTTTTTTATCTTTGTAGTATGGCAGAAGACTTAAGCATTATCAAGGGTAATAAACAAGCGCAATACGAATCATTGATTCCACAAATTAAAGCTTTACTCGATGGTGAACCCGATCTCGTGGCCAACCTCGCCAATATTGCCGCGGCATTGAAGGAACAGTTTGGCTGGTTCTGGGTAGGTTTTTATTGGGTAAAAAATGATGAACTGGTATTGGGGCCTTTCCAGGGGCCGGTTGCCTGTACGCGCATCAGAAAAGGAAGAGGTGTGTGTGGTAACAGTTGGGCAGCAGCAAAAACACTGATTGTTCCCGATGTTGAAAAATTCCCCGGTCATATTGCCTGTAGCAGTTTGTCTAAATCTGAAATCGTTGTTCCAGTAATCCATAATAATGAAGTAGTAGGTGTATTGGATGTTGATGCCAGTGAGTTTGATCAGTTTGATGAAACGGATCAACGGTATCTGGAGGAGATTGTTTCTTTCGTGAATGGTGAATGGTGAATGGTCAATCATTTCACCATTGATCATTCACGCTAAAAATTAGCTACTCCGTTTTTTTTTCCCTATCTTTGCATCATTCATATATTCTCTCTACACGACCGATTTCCTTCCGTGACAAAGTTCATCAGTCTTTTAACAGGGTTTGCCATAGGCACCCACAGTAGGAAGGTTATATAACAACTGAGCGAATTCAGTTGTGTTTTATTTAAAAATTATTCCATTGACATTTGATTCATTGAATCTTATTGAGCCCATTTTGCGTGCGCTCAAAACAGAAGGTTACACAACACCAACACCCATTCAGCAGCAATCTATTCCCGTTGTATTACAGGGAAAAGATTTATTGGGCTGTGCACAAACAGGTACCGGTAAAACAGCGGCTTTTGCTATTCCTGTTATACAATTATTGGTTCAGCAAAAAAATGCTGCACCCGGTATCAAGGCACTGATACTTACACCGACAAGGGAGCTCGCTATTCAAATTGATGAAAGTTTTGCAGCTTATGGAAGGCATACAAATATCAGGCATGCCGTTATTTTTGGCGGTGTATCGCAATTACCACAAACACAAGCTTTGAAAAAAGGAGTGGATATATTGATTGCCACTCCAGGTCGTTTACTCGATCTTATGCAGCAGGGTTTTATCAGTCTTCAGCAGTTACAATTATTTGTACTCGATGAAGCTGATCGTATGCTCGATATGGGTTTTATTCACGACGTTAAAAAAGTAATCAGCAAATTACCCGCTAAAAGGCAAACACTTTTCTTTTCGGCCACTATGCCTGCTGAAATTGCAGGATTGGCCAACAGTATATTACATCAACCTGTAAAAGTGGAAGTAACACCCGTTTCTTCTACTGCGGAAAAAATTGAACAGTCGGTTTATTTTGTGGAGAAGCAAAACAAACGTGCATTGTTGAATCATTTACTGCAGGACAGCAATATTCAAACTGTACTTGTTTTTACCCGTACCAAACATGGTGCCGATAAAGTAGTGAAAGACCTGTACAAAGCCGGTATCAGTGCCGCTGCCATTCATGGTAATAAATCGCAGAATGCAAGACAACGGGCATTAACCGATTTCAAATCGGGTAACCTGCGTGTACTGGTTGCAACAGATATTGCCGCAAGGGGTATTGATGTGGAGCAGCTTTCGCATGTAATCAATTATGAGTTACCCAATGTTCCTGAAACTTATGTTCACCGTATTGGAAGAACAGGCAGGGCCGGCGCTTCGGGTATTGCCATTTCTTTCTGTGATGCAGAAGAAAAAGCCTATCTCAAAGACATACAGAAACTGATTGGCCTGGCGGTACCACATGTGAATGACCATCCTTATGCGATGAGTGATATTTCACTGACGAATTTTAAACCTGCCCCTAAACAGCAACAGGCAAACAATCGCCAGGGTAATAATAGCCAACGCAGATCGTTCAGAGGTGGCGACAGCAGAAGGTATGCGGGTAATGGTCAGCAAAGACAAAGAAGAGACTAAAGAGCAAAAATCAAGAGCCAAGGCTCAAGATACAAGGCTCAGAAAACAGGAATACAAGGATAAAAAGCTATTTCGCTAATTTAGTAACATGAATCAGCGAAATAGTTTTTTTGCATGTATACTGCTGGTATGTTCCTGCAGTTTTGCTTTTGCACAAAAATCAACAACCGTTTATTTTCCGCCTCCCGGAAAATGGGATCAACGTTCTCCTTCTTCATTGGGCATCAAAGAAAATATTTTGAATGATGCCATTACGCTTGCCAAAGCTGGTGAATCTAAAAACCCACGCAGTATGGAGATCAGTCATTACCGAACATTTGGCAAAGAGCCATTTGGAGAAGGTATTGGTGCCTTTGCCGATCGTGGCGATGCTACTGGTATTATTATTTACAAAGGTTATGTGGTGGCACAATGGGGTGAACCAGAACGTTGTGATATGACACATAGTGTTACCAAAAGTTTTTTATCGGCCATTGTTGGTGTGGCTGTTGATAAGGGAATGATCAATAGTGTTACTGATACTGTTGCAAAATATGTTCCACCCGTTGAATTGTATCAGCCACAGCAACCGGTGAACAGACCGGCAGAAGAAATTGAACAAGCTCAAATGCTTTACCCTTTTTCATCAGCACACAACAGAACCATTACCTGGGACAACCTGCTTCGACAAACCAGCGATTGGGAAGGCACACTGTGGGGCAAACCCGATTGGGCCGACCGGCCCGATACCGATGCATCGAAATGGTTAAACAGAACAAGGAATAAACCGGGTACCAGTTATGAATACAATGATGTTCGTGTAAATGTATTGGCGCTCGCTGCCACTGGTGTATGGAGGAAACCACTACCACAGGCACTGAAACAGTATATTATGGACCCCATCGGCGCCTCCAATACCTGGCGCTGGACGGGTTACAGAAATGCCTGGATTGTATTGGATGGACAACCCGTACAGTCTGTAAGTGGTGGCGGACATTGGGGTGGTGGTATGTTTATTAATGCATGGGACATGGCCAGGTTTGGATGGCTTACGCTGAACAGGGGTAAATGGAATGGCCGGCAATTACTGAGCGAAGCATGGATCAAACAATCGCTGACACCTACGGTACCTAAAACAGACTATGGTTATATGAACTGGTTCCTTAATACCGATCGTAAAATGCTGCCCAGTGCTCCTGCAACCGCTTTTACGCATGTAGGCAATGGTAATAACCTGGTTTTTGTTGATCCCGAACATGAACTGGTGGCAGTAATACGCTGGATTGATGGCCGTTCTCAGGATGCGGTAATCGGCAAAATTATTGAGGCATTACCTGTTAAATAAAGATTGTAGCGGGATTATTTTTTAATGAAATCCCCTACTTTTGCCACCCGATCAAAGAAATCAGCGGATGTGGCGAAACTGGCAGACGCACTAGACTTAGGATCTAGCGGGGTGACCCATGTAGGTTCGATTCCTATCATCCGCACAGATTAATTAACAAAAAAGACTCATTAGTTGGGTCTTTTTTGTTAATTACCTTTTGGTCAAATTATTTAATTCGATAAAAAACATCTGCAATAATCTTTTCAAGAACCGGTTTTGCTTTTATAAGTTCCTGTAATAATTTCATTTGATTGAGTGCCCTGTTCAAATTCTGCCCAGGATATTTTGCACCATAATACCTGTCGTTCTCCAGGTAGTCGGTAGCAAATCGTAAACACTGCATATAAATCATACACTCTCCGGCATACACTAAAAGACTTCTTTCAGATGCTGTGAGTATATCTTTCATTTCTAAGAGATAACCATTTACGATAGCTTCAAAAAAATCTTTGCGGATAGTAACCTTATTAAAATCAGTTTCTTCTTCGTTGGCGGTACAGGTAAAGGTTCGGATCATATCGCCAAGATCGCTGATAAAATATCCAGGCATCACCGTATCAAGGTCTATAACGGCCATCCCTTTATCGCGTACATCAAACAATATGTTACTGATTTTTGTATCGTGGTGCATTGGTCTTAGTATCATGCTGCCATTTTTTCTTAAATAGTTATACTGTTCGAAAATATACGCATGTTCTTTTATAAAATCAACCAGTAACGATGCTTTCTGCAATCGTTCCGGTGACGCCTGCGGCACCGCTTTTTCAAATTGCTGGTAGCGCAGTTTAAGGTTATGAAAATCGGGAATAGGTTCACCCAGTTGTTCAACAGGTAATCCGCTCAGTCTGCGGGTAAACCCGCCGAACTGCCGAGCTGCTTCATATGCCTGTTTGGTGTTGCTGATAATGGTATTACAAACCGATCCTTCCAGGAAATCAAATAACCTGAAATAACCCGTTCCACTTTTGTACAACATGGTCTTACCATCTGTTGCTGCAAGAGGTAATGGCAGATAATAATCGGGATAGTATAACCCGAGATAAGCTGCTATTTTTTTAAGGTTGTTTTCAATAATAAACGGATCCCTGAAAACCTGGTCGTTGATCCTCTGCAAAATATAAGAGCGATCAGGGCAATGTACACGCCATGTTTTATTGATCAGCCCGTTCCCAAGTTTATCAACAGCCATAGCAGCTGAGAGCTGAGTAAACACTTCCTGCAACGCTGCCGGTATATCCTGTGTTAACAATATTTCTGTAAGGTTGTTTGTTTTAATACTCATCATTCAGTGCAAATACAGGTTTCCGATACATCCATTGCCCATTGGTAAAGTCGGGGAATGCAACAGTTGAATTTCCGTTGGCGATTGACTGTTCACTCAATGGTGTAATAGCGCTCCATGCAGCCGCATCGTACACATCCATTGGAGTAGCCACCTTCCTTTTTACCGATTCAATAAAAGAATGCAGCACATAAAAATCCATTCCGCCATGACCCGATCCTTCTGCTTCTTTGCTCCACCTGGCCCATAAGGGATGGTCGTATTTATCGAGCCATTCTTTGGCCGTATCCCATTGGTGGGGTTTTGTTGCTTTTTTCTCAATATAAATACTCTTGTTTACATCCATCCATATACCTTCCGTTCCCTGTACCCTGAAACCGAGTGAATAAGGTCTTGGCAGGTTCGTGTCGTGCTGTAACAAAATGGTTTCTCCATTGGCACACTGGAGCGATGTGGTTACCACATCTCCAAGTTTAAAATCAATCTTAGCATTCGGGTGATCCTTTCCGCAATGATCCACCACATACTTATGTAAACCTCTTGCTTTAGAGGAAAAAGAATTCAGGTTCACAAACCTGTTACCACGATTGATATTGATGTAATGAGCAATGGGACCAATACCATGAGTAGGATATAAATCACCATTTCTATATACACTGTGATGTGTGCGCCACCTGGCTTCCGACCATCCCTTATCATCAAACTCACAACCTTTTCCATACGCATCTATACCGTTATTGAATTTCACTTCCCTTAAATCATGCTGGTATCCCCCCTGCAAATGAACCAGTTCTCCAAACAATCCCTGTCGTACCATATTCAGTACCGCCATCACATCTCTTCTGTAACATACATTTTCCAACATCATTACATGACCCTTTGCTTTTTCTGCTGCTTTCACTACATCCCAATGGTCCTCAAGAGTTATGCCGATCATTACTTCCGTACCTACATATCGGATACCTGATTCCAGTGAAATAATGATCATTTCTTTATGCCATTCCCAGGGTGTAGCAATCAGAATGGCATCGAGTTTTGTTTTCTCCAACATGGTTTTCCATGCATATGGATTACCGGTAAATATTTCCGGCATTTTTTTCTTCGATTTTTCAACCATTTTTTTTGCACTCAACAACATCCTGTCGTCAATATCACAAATGGCAACCAACTCAACATCACTCCTGCGCAATAAAAGATCAAGGTGGTTCTGCCCTCTTAATCCAACCCCAATCACAGCCATCCTGATTTTTTCTTTGGTATTTGATGCCAGTAAATGATTAACAGGTGCCATAGCAATTGCTGCGGCTGCCATTCCGGAAGAGGTAATAAATTTTTTTCGATTCATGTGCTGAAAGTTGCTGTTTATGACAATATTTCAAACAGTTAAGATAACCGATGAACTACTGATCAGCCATGACAAGTTAATGCATCAGGCCAAAAAAAATTGTACAAACCTTAGCACAAACAGTGAGGCAAAAATAAAATTATCAGTTATGCAGCCGGAGAAAGGCCTGAATTTTACCTGGTTAAACCAGTTTTTCATTCAGTAGTAATCCCATTCCTTCTTTTTCTGTTTCTTCCGGCGTTATTGATCTTACCAATTCAATACCTTCCGGTGTAATATAGCAGTGAGGTGTATCGAGTTGTTGGAGCATTACAAGCCCTTCTTGTGCCAGGGAAAGCAGGTGTTTATGGATGAGTTCCCATCCGAATGTAGAATGCAGGATCATTTCCCGGGGCGTACACAGGTATTGCTCAGGATGAGTTTCTTCTCTTACGATCCTGTATAAGGTCTGTAAGGTTTGATACGTGTTATCCATACCTGTAAGATACTTCAAGGGATATTTTTTGTTGCTTCCGTTAACCGGTATTTGTCAACATTGAATTCACCAAAAACTCACACGCTGCTGTGATTGAATTCAAACAACAATGAAAATCAATCACTTAAAAAAATATGTTAGCTGATATGTATTCTTACAACCAGGTATTCAATACATATTTAACAAGCTTTTCCTGCCATCAATAAGCTCCGGCGGGTGCCATCAATATTGTTGCTGTTTATATCATTTTGAATAGTATACTACGGATCAGATCAAATCAACACTATAATCAATAGCAGTCCTTCAATACAAGTACCGTCTTAAAAATCAAAGAAAAAGCCGGCAGGGGCACAAAAAAACTGATGAGCCGAATTAACCCACTGTTGTCCCACCAGTTCAGCAACCAGGGTCACTAAAAGGGAGAAAAAGCATTGATCGCAAAGGCTTATTTGGGTTTTAACAACTGATTTTAGACGCTAAATGCCTACCTTTGCTGCCCATTTGGAAAAACTTCCTCGAGTACTTTAGAGGTAAATCCTGAGGACGAATCGATAAAATATCAATAAAAAATATATCATGGCCACCGTTACCAGAGAAAACATTGGATTACTCACCGACAAACTAACCGTTACCCTGAATAAAGAAGATTATTTTTCAGGTTTTGAGCAGAGTCTGAAAAAATATGCCAAAACAGCCAATATCCCCGGCTTCAGAAAAGGAATGGTTCCTGCCGGACTGGTGAAGAAAATGTATGGCCAGAGCGTTTTTACGGATGAGGTTTTACGTGCCATTGAAAAAGAACTCAACAGCTATCTTACCAAAGAAGAGCTTGATATTTTTGCCCAGCCCCTTCCTCTTGACAATGATGCCCGTGCACTGGATATGAACAATCCGGCAGATGTAAGTTTTGCATTTGAAATCGGTCTGAAACCCAGCTTTGAAATCGATACCAAAAAAATCAAAGTAACCCGTTATGTTATTAATATAACAGATGAAATAATCAATCATGAAATCGAAAGATTACAGGTACGAAATGGTAAAATGACCAAACCCGATACAATAACGGGTAACGATAATATACTGAATGTAAAATTCATAGAGAGCGACAAAGAGGGTAATGAAATTGAAGGCGGTATTAGCAAGGATAACTCATTGCTGGTAAAATATTTTGAAGAGAAGTTTCGCAAAAACCTGATCGGCAAAAAAAATGATGATACTGTTGTATTACAACTGGATAAAGCCTTTGAAGACAAAGAAAAAGCAGTGATTTTGGCCGATTTTGGCTTAACCGCTGAAGATGGCAGCCGCTATTTCAAATTACTGATCACTAAAGTTGGCCTGGTTGAAAAAGCCGAACTGAATGCAGCACTTTTTGCATCGGTATATCCCAATACAGAAATCACTACCGAAGATGCCTTCCGTGCAGAAGTGAAAAAAGAAATTGAAAACTATTACGCACTGCAGTCGCGCAACCAGATTCACGACCAGATTTATCATCACCTTGTTGACCATACCAGCATGGAATTTCCGGAGAGTTTCCTGAAACGCTGGTTACAGACAGGTGGCGAAAAACCAAAAACAGCAGCAGAAGCAGATACTGAATATCCGGGTTTTGCCAACCAATTAAAGTGGACATTGGTTAGCAGCAAACTGACCAGCGATAATAAAATTGAAGTAGGTCACGATGATATTCGTGAATTCGCCAAACAGCAATTATTCAGCTATATGGGAGGCCAGTTAGGTGCCCCCGGCGATAACCAGCAGTGGGTAGATGATTATGCCAACCGTATGATGCAGGACAGAAAATTTGTAGAAGACAGTTACCACCGCATCAGCACCGAAAAACTCTTCGCTTTACTTGAAAATCAGGTAACTACCAAGGAGGAAAGCATCAGTGCAGAAGCTTTTGACGAGAAACTGCATCACCACCATCACTAGGAGAATTTGAGGATGTTTGTCCGAAGGACTCCTTTGGGGATGGCAGATATCTGATTTAAAATATGGCCGGATGTGAAAGCATCCGGCTTTTTTATGCCAAATCCGACATCCTGCATCCCCAAAGGAGTCCTTCGGACAAACATCCTCCATTTCTTCCTGACTTGTTGTCGTAAACAGGGCTTTGCACAGTATTTGAACATAGATACGTCTGTGAAATTGCAAATCACTTATCTTCAAAGCGAAAATCGAAACATATGAATTTTGGAAAAGAGTTTGAGCAGTATGCTATAAAACACAGGGGCATCAGCAGTGCCACCCTGCATAATTACCAACAGCGCCAGGATATAACCAACCTCACTCCCTATATTATTGAAGAAAGACCCCTGAATGTAGCCAGCATGGATGTGTTCAGCCGCCTGATGATGGACCGCATCATTTTTATGGGTGAAGGCATTAATGATTATGTAGCCAATATTGTTACCGCACAATTATTGTTCCTGGAAAGTACCGACAGAACACGCGATATCCAGATGTATATTAACAGTCCGGGAGGTAGTGTTTATGCCGGTTTGGGTATTTATGATACCATGCAGTTTATTGGTCCTGATGTGGCCACCATCTGCACCGGTATGGCAGCCAGTATGGGTCAGATTTTATTATGTGCAGGTGTAAAAGGAAAAAGAACTGCCCTGAAACACAGTCGTATCATGATGCACCAGCCAAGTGGCGCCATCGGAGGTCAGGCAACAGATATCGAAATCACTGCAAGGGAAATTAAGAAACTGAAACAGGAATTGTATTCCATCACAGCTTATCATACCGGAAAAGAAGTGGAGACAATCGCCAAAGACAGCGACCGCGATTTCTGGATGACGGCACAGGAAGCAAAGGAATATGGACTGGTGGATGAAGTGCTACTCACCAATCCAAGGAAAGAGAAAAAATAAGCGTAAAGATTCAAGGTTCAGGAAACAAGGATTGAAGGCCGCAGGCCAAAAAACATTTTCAAATTTTCAAATTCCCAAATTTTCAAATTATAATGATACACTCAAAATACATCAACCCCTATCTCATGGAAGATGAGGAAGAGAATGAGCCTAAAGATGATAAGCAGGAACAAACTGGTTTCATGATGAAGAAAATGGAGAAACTGTTCTTTGAAAAAAGAGCCGTTTACCTCTGGGGGCCTGTTGAAGACAAATCTGCACGCGATATAGTGAGTAAACTTTTATTACTCGATGCAGATAAACCGGGTCAGGAAATTAAGTTTTATATCAATAGTCCGGGCGGTGTGGTAACCAGTGGTATGGTCATTTACGACACCATTAAAATGATACAGAGCCCGGTAAGTACCATTTGCATGGGCCTGGCTGCAAGTATGGGATCTATTTTGCTGAGTGCAGGAACCAAAGGAAAAAGATTTATTTATCCGCATGGAGAAGTAATGATTCATCAGCCAAGTTTGGGCGGATATTTCCAGGCTACCAGTGCCGATATTGAAATTCATGCAGAGCAGATTCGCAAAACCAAAGAGCTGGGAGCGAAAATACTGGCAGAAAACTGTGGTAAAACGGTGAATCAGATCATGAAAGACTTTGACCGCGATTACTGGATGAATGCCACAGAAGCCGTTGAATATGGCATAGTAGACGGTATTTTATCCAAAATATAACCCGTTCAACCCTTTTTTACCGATTTAGGCACCGTTTTATAATACGAACGGGGTTAACTTTGCAACATAAGTATCAAAAATCGTGTCTTACCTGTAAAGGCTAAGTACACATTCATTGTATGGCAAAAACGAATCATTTACATTGTTCTTTCTGCGGCAGAAACCGTGATGAGGTGAAGATCCTGATCGCCGGACAGGAGGGGCATATTTGTGAGAATTGTGTAGAGCATGCACAGGAGATTATTGTACAGGAACTTAACAGCAAATCCGATATAGCAAACGGCAGCTCAGGTTTTAAACTGAATGTGCGCAAACCCGCCGAGATCAAAAAATTTCTGGATGAATATGTCATTGGCCAGGATGACGCTAAAAAAGTATTATCAGTAGCGGTATATAATCATTTCAAACGGGTAACCCAGAAGCAACAACCGGATGATATTGAAATTGAAAAAAGCAATATCATCATGGTAGGTGAAACCGGAACAGGTAAAACCTTACTGGCAAAAACCATTGCCCGTTTATTGAATGTTCCATTTGCGATTGTGGATGCTACCGTATTCACGGAGGCCGGATATGTAGGTGAAGATGTGGAAAGCATGCTTACCCGTCTTCTGCAAAACTGTAACTACGATGTAGCTGCCGCAGAAAGAGGTATCGTTTACGTAGATGAACTCGATAAAATTGCACGTAAAGGCGATAACCCATCCATTACGCGCGATGTAAGCGGTGAAGGTGTTCAGCAAGGATTATTGAAAATGCTGGAAGGAACAGAAGTGCTGGTACCACCACAGGGCGGAAGAAAACACCCCGAGCAGAAAATGATTAAAGTTGATACCAAAAACATCCTCTTTATCTGTGGCGGCGCTTTTGATGGTATTGATAAAGTAATTGCCAGAAGGGTAAATACCAATGCCATTGGCTTTAGTGTAAATAAGGAAGAACAGGAAATGCAGCGTAAAAACCTCCTCCAGTTCATTAACGCACAGGATCTTAAAAGTTTTGGGTTGATTCCGGAGTTGCTCGGTCGTTTACCTGTAGTAACTCATCTCAACCCGCTTGATGAGGAAACACTGAGAAGTATCCTCACAGAACCTAAAAACTCTCTGATCAAACAATATACCCGCTTATTTGAACTGGAAGGTATTGAACTGATTCTCGATAATGAAGTGCTCGATTTCATGGTATTCAAGGCTCTTGAATATAAGCTGGGTGCCCGCGGTTTACGCAGCATCTGCGAAAGTATCCTCACCGATGCCATGTTCGAATTACCCGGCACCGATACCAAACAACTGCATGTAACCAAAAACTATGCAGAACAAATGTTTAACAAGAGTAAACTAAGTGCACTCAAAGTAGCGTAGTAAAATACAAGGAACAAGACACAAGGTTTTTATATCATTCAGGCGATGGGAATAACTTCTCATCGCTTTTTTGTTAGGAGCAGTTAATTTGCGGGGGAGAAGTCCGGAAGTCCGGGAGACCGAAAGTCCGGGAGACCGAAAGTCCGAAGATCATTACTACTGACTACTCACTATTGACCATTCACCATTCACTACAATTAACATGAACGAACTTATTCAAAGATTAACTACAGAAGCAGGTCTTACCCCCGAACAGGCTCAGAAAGCCGTGGCAATCATTGCCGGTTTTGTAAAAGAAAAATTCCCTATGCTGGGCGGAGCAGTAGATCAGATTTTTGCTGCGGGAGCGAAGGAGGAGGAATAAAAAACATGAAAGGAGGATTTTTTTCTGAGCAGTTCTGTGTCTTCAGTGGCAATCATTCTGTTTAAATAAAATATTGCCACTGAAGACACAGAATTCACCTCTCTCGCTTCTTCTTCCCCCTCACCAGTTGATACGAATGATCAATCATCTCTTTCAATTGCCGGGTTGATAATATTCCATCTACCACAATAGTATTCCAGTGTTTTTTATTCATATGATAACCGGGCAGTACCGATTGTGGGAACTCTTCCCTTAACTCCACGGCCCTGTCGGGATCGCATTTTACATTAAATTGTACCGTTTCATTATCGAGCCCCATGAGGAAAAATATTTTCCCATTGATCTTATACACAAGTGTATCAGGCCCGAAAGGCGTGGCTTCTTCCACATCAGGAAGTGAAAGTACATAATTGCGGAGGTCTTCGATATGCATAGGAGTAAATCAAAATTAAAAATGCAAAAGCCAAAATGCAAAAGCCGATTATGATTTTTGCATTTTGGCTTTTGCATTTTTAACTATTTCTTTATCAACTCCTTCACCGTAGTCACCAATTCTCCTTTTGTAATTGGTATACCCATGATTTTATTGTATCCTTTGGCATCAACCAGGTACTGGTCGCGGATGATTTTAATGAGTTGACCATTATTAATTTCAGGAATAAGTACATGTTCAAAATTACCGATGATTTCTCCCAGGTTTTTAGGGAAGGGTCTGAGATAACGTACATGAGCATGACTCACTTCAATACCTTCTGCCAGAAGTTCCTGAACAGCACTTTTAATGGCACCGTAGGTAGAGCCCCAACCCAAAATCAATACTTTACCTTTTTCGGGTCCGTTGTCTAATGTTTGCAGGGGAATATAATCTGCTATTTTATCTACTTTGGCCTGGCGGGTTTTCACCATATGCTGGTGATTTTCAGGCTCATAGTTTACATTACCGGTTACATCCTGTTTTTCCAGTCCTCCAATGCGATGTTCCAATCCGGGAGTACCGGGTACCGCCCATGGACGCACCAGTTTTTCATTACGCTTATAAGGCATGAATTTTTCTTCTCCTTCCGCCAATCCTTTTTTAAACTCAACCTGTATTGGTTGAAGATCGGCTGCTGATGGAAACTTCCAGGGTTCGGCACCATTGGCAATATATCCATCACTCAATAAAATAACAGGTGTCATATGCTGTACCGCAATACGTACTGCTTCATAAGCCACATCAAAACAATCGCTGGGTGTGGATGATGCAATTACAGGCATGGGACATTCTCCATTTCTTCCATAATAAGCCTGCAGTAAATCGCTCTGTTCTGTTTTAGTGGGCAAGCCGGTTGAAGGTCCACCACGCTGAATATTGATAATGATCAGAGGTATTTCCAACATTACTGCGAGACCCATGGCTTCTGTTTTCAGCGCCATTCCCGGACCCGATGTGGTAGTAATACCCAGTGAGCCTCCGTAGCTTGCACCTATAGCTGAAGTAATACCCGCAATTTCATCTTCTGCCTGAAACGTGCGCACACCAAATGCTTTATGTTTACTCAGTTCATGCAGAATATCTGAGGCCGGTGTAATAGGATAGGTTCCCAGGAAAACAGGCAGACCACTTTTATCACTTGCAGCAATGAGTCCCATCGACAAAGCCTGGTTACCCATAATACTCCGGTATAAACCCGGGTTCATCTTTGCCTTCTCCACTTTATATCGGGTGGTAAATGATTCCGTTGTATCACCATAATGATAACCCGCCTGTAATACTTTGATATTACTCTGCAGGATCACATCCTTTTTCCCGAATTTTTCTTTCAGGAAGTCGATGGTATTATCAAGACTACGGTTATACATCCAATACAGGAGTCCTAATACAAACATGTTTTTGGCACGATCCCTTTCTTTGGTACCCAGTTCTGTAAATTCTTTCAGGGCCTCGCGGGTAAGTTTGGTGACATCTACTTTGGTAAGTTCATATCCATCAAGACTACCATCTTCCAACGGATTCACTCCATCGGGATAATTGGCCAGACGCAGGTTTTTGGCATCGAAACCATCAATATTTGCAATAATTTTACCACCAGGTTTTATACTTTTCAGGTTTACCTTAAGTGCCGCTGCGTTCATAGCCACGAGTACATCACAAAGATCACCGGGTGTAAATACACGATCGCTGGAGAAGCGTAACTGGAAACCGCTCACGCCTGGTAAAGTACCAATCGGAGCACGTATTTCGGCAGGAAAATCAGGGAACGTGGCCAGGTCAATACCCAGCAGTGCCGTATTATTGGTGAACTGCTGACCTGTTAACTGCATACCATCTCCGCTATCTCCCGCAAACTTAATCACCACATCCTGTAAAAGCGCTTCTTTTCTTTCCATCTGCTTTAATTATGCTGCAAATTTATGTGATTGAGTAATGCTTACTGTTGTTTTTTAGTCGGAACAAACTGGTAAGTCAAATTAAATGCGCCAAATTTAGCCTGGGCTGATTGTGTTAAAATATTTTATTCCGGTCATTTTTCAAAGCCGGCAATCAGAATTTTGTACCTTTAGTATAATAAAAGATATAGATATGGCCTTATTCAAATCGGGTAACCCTACCCTTACAGAAAAGATGTTTAATAAAAGCCTTCACAGCGAAGCAACTGCACAAGGTACAATGAGTGTGAGAGGCACCATCAATAAATTTGGTTTTCTGATGCTCATGGTAATTGGCTCTGCATCTTATACATGGTATTTATTTGAGCAATTAAACCAGGGTTTGATGACGACACTGATGATTGTGGGTGCCATTGGTGGTTTAATTACCGGTCTGGTAATTGCATTTAAACCCAACTGGGCACAATATGTCGCACCTGCTTATGGAATATTACAGGGTTTCTTTATCGGCGGTATCTCAGCCATACTGAATGACGCTTTTGCCACTCAGTATCCCGGCCTCATTATGCAGGCTGTAGGATTAACCTTTGGCGTAGCTATTTCTATGTTCCTGCTGTATAATTTCAGGATAATCAATCCAACACAACGTTTTAAATCTGTTGTGGTATCTGCTACCTTGGGTATCGCTATTTTTTACCTGATCACCATGGTATTAAGATTGTTTGGCGTAAACATAAGTTTTATGTCGGATAGTAGTTGGTTAAGCATTGGTATCAGCCTGTTTATCGTTATCATAGCTGCGCTCAACCTGATTCTCGACTTTGAAATGATAGAACAGGGCTCAGAAATGGGTGCCCCAAAATTCATGGAATGGTACGGTGCATTCGGACTGATGGTTACCATCATCTGGTTGTATATTGAAATACTCAGACTATTAAGCAAACTCGGCAGCAGAGATTAAAATATTCAGTTTTTTTTCAAAAGCCACCCACCTTTGAGGGGGTGGCTTTTTTGTGTCCTTTAATTTCATCAATACAACTATCTTAGTCCAGCTAATTTTTTGTCATGCAATTCAACAGAGCCAAACTAACAGATCCGGAACTGGTATTTATTTACAGAAGTATTGTACTACCCCGTATGATCGAGGAAAAAATGCTGGTACTCTTACGCCAGGGAAAAATCAGTAAATGGTTCAGTGGTATTGGCCAGGAAGCCATTGCCGTGGGAAGCACACTGGCACTGCAAAGAAATGAATGGATCATGCCCCTGCATCGTAACCTCGGTGTGTTTACTACCAGGCAAATGGGACTGGAAAAATTATTCAAACAATGGCAGGGTAATAAAGATGGTTACAGCAAGGGGCGTGAACGCAGTTTTCATTTTGGAAGTACACCACATTATATCTGTGGTATGATTTCTCACCTCGGTCCGCAACTGGCACTGGCCGATGGAGTGGCACTGGCTTATAAACTAAAGAAAGAAAACAAAATATCACTTGCTTATTCAGGTGACGGTGGAACGAGTGAAGGCGATTTTCATGAAGCACTCAATGTTGCTGCCGTTTGGGAGTTACCGGTAATTTTTGTGATTGAAAATAATGGTTATGGATTGAGTACACCTGTTAATGAACAATACCGTTGCGAAAGCCTGGTAGATAAAGCCAAAGGCTATGGTATGGAAGGTATTCGTATTGATGGTAATAATATTCTGGAAGTGTATGATACCATTCGTGGTGTGCGTGATTACTGCATTAACAATCAGAAACCCTATCTTATTGAATGTATAACCTTTCGCATGCGCGGTCATGAAGAAGCCAGTGGCACCAAATATGTACCACAGGAATTATTTGAAGAATGGGGTAAGAAAGATCCCGTAAAAAATTATGAACAGTTTCTTAGAGCAGAAGGCATACTGAATGAAATGCAGATAGCAGACATCAGGAATGAGTTCAAAGAATATATTGAAACAGAATTAAAAGCCGCTTTTGAAGCGGAAGCTATTGCTCCGAACAGCGAAGAAGAACTGGCAGATGTGTATGCTAAGCGCGTGAATGCTGAATCGTCAATGGTGAATATTGAGAGCCCCATTCACGATTCAGCTCACGAAGGAGTCCCTGGTACATTCACCGCTCATGAAAAACGTTTCATCGACGCACTGCAAGATGGCCTCCGCCAAAGTATGGAGCAACATAAGCAGCTTATTCTCATGGGGCAGGATATTGCCGAATATGGTGGCGCATTTAAAATAACAGAAGGTTTTGTGGAGCAGTTTGGTAAAGAACGTGTTCGAAATACGCCTCTATGTGAGAGTGCTATTGCGGGTACGGCACTCGGATTGAGCCTGGAGGGCTTCAAGAGTATAATGGAAATGCAGTTTGCCGATTTTGTGAGTGTAGGTTTTAACCAGATTGTAAATAACCTTGCTAAAATACATTACCGTTGGGGGCAGAATGCCGATGTGGTTATTCGTATGCCAACAGGTGGTGGTGTAGGTTCCGGTCCTTTTCATTCACAAAGTAACGAAGCATGGTTTACCCATGTACCCGGGTTAAAAGTAGTATATCCTTCCAATCCACAGGATGCAAAAGGTTTGATCATTGCAGCCATTAATGACCCTAACCCGGTGATGTTTTTTGAACATAAAGCATTGTACAGAAGTGTGAGTGGAATGGTACCCGATTTATATTATGAAACGCCAATTGGCAAAGCAGCTGTTACCAGGGCAGGAACAGATATAACTGTTATTACTTATGGCACTGGTGTGCATTGGGCATTGTCTTACCAGGAACAACATCCCGATATTTCACTGCACATTTTAGACCTGCGAACATTACTTCCGCTGGATTATGATGCCATCCGCGAAGCAGTTGGTACTACAGGTAAGGTTTTAATTTTACATGAAGACACATTAACCGGAGGTATTGGTGCTGAAGTAAGTGCCTGGATCAGTGAGCATTGTTTTGATTTACTTGATGCTCCGGTAATGCGTTGCGCTTCGTTGGATACACCGATTCCTTTTAATATAGACCTGGAGAAAAATTTTATGGCAAAGAGCAGGCTGTATAATTATATTACAAAGTTGATGTCTTACTAATTTATCAAAAAAACTTTAAAAGTATATCCTCCTCTGCGCCACCTTTGTGTCTGCTCGTTCTCTGCGTTGGGGTTTCATACGTAACCCTGACGAAGAAAAATGCCACAGAACGAGAGATAGCTGAATTTACGCAGAGGAGTTTAGTCTTATCGCTAATTGATGAGTAATAGTTAAACTTTAAACTTCTAAAAAAGATTATTTCACTTTAACGCTGAAATTATTAGCTTCTTTTGTTTAAACGTATTCATCAAAGCCTTTCTGCGAATAACAGGGTCGCTATGATGAATAAGGTCAAAATACTCAGTAGGTACTACTTGCCAGGATAACCCATACTTATCCTTACACCAACCACAGGGTCCTTCCTCACCTCCATTTGAAGTTAATGCTTCCCAATAGTAATCTACCTCGTCCTGGTCTTTACAATTAATTACCAGCGATATGGCTTCATTAAATTTAAATAATGGACCTGCTGCCAAAATACTGAATTCAACTCCGGCTATTTCCATTATAGCCGTGTCAAACTCACCAGATAAATTATCGCCGGATAAATTATCGGGATTGCCGTCTTTGGGCATCCCGGTAAATAAGCGGTAGTCTTTTAATTTACCGTCTTTAAAAATAGAGAGGTAATAATCCACAACGGCTTTGGCATCTTTTTCAACCCATAAGCATGGGGTAATTTTTTGTTGTATCATTTTTATTATTTTAAAGTCAGTAGTAAGGCATATAACGCTTGAAGAGTTATTGCTCCACAATTTTGTTCATTTCTTTTCGCGTAGTCTCCCCGGGAACAACCGGTAAGTTAATGCTCTTCTACAAAACAAAAGTATAGGTTGCACGGCGTGGAACATTCGAAAATGTGACACGCTCTATGAAAACCTGGGACGTTCTTCGGAAAAAGCCGGGATACCTGGTAAATTCTCCTCGGAAACAGCTTGTTCACTGCTCTCAAACCCAATAAAATCAAGGGTTCTGTTTTTCGTTCTCCTCATTGCCTCCTCGGAATGCCCCGTGGAACACTTGATTTTGTTGACTTCTTCCTTCATTTCTCCTCATTGCTTCCTCATTGGGTCCTCATTGCCTCCTCTATTCGTCCTCAGAATGCTGTTGGAAGTTAGGTATTGGTAGTCAGGGGTTTGATGTTAGGAGGAATGTTGGCTTTTTCCTTCCTCCTAATACCCAACCCCTAACATCTACCCTCCGATCACAAAGTTTTATACGCAGATGACTTGATGCAGAAAATAAAAACGGATACAATGATAAACCTTATGTTTCGGCACGGAAGAAAAAAAGAGATTATACCAGGATTGAAAAGAGCTGCAACCATACAGAGGAAAAATATGCTCATAAATGGAGCCCGACATTTTTTCGCATACTCTACCGAGGAACAAGATCAAAAGAACTCCTAATCAGGGACTATGTATGTTGCATAGCCGGAGAGTATCATTTACTTTTCGCCTGCGAATTTGTATTATCTTAACTGCATTGTTTCTAAACACTAAATTCGCCTCTGTACAACTTTTGAAAAGTTTCGAAATTTTTCAGAAGCCAGGGGGTCAGCCAAAAAAAATCAGGAGAGCCTATCAAGAAACTGTACCCGGCTACTAATACCTGATACCAATAAGTTTACCGATAATTCCTAAAATTCTTACAGCAAAATCCGGAGGGTTTATTGCAATAATATCATTTCTGTACTTATTCATGAGAACACCTAAATATAGTTTTGCTTTAAAATTCATATTGAATTTGTTTGTTCTGTTATCGGTCACTTTATCCAGTACTTTACATACATCATCAAAATACGCTTCCATTTCTAAAGCAGGTTGATGGGTATTAAACACTTTTACTGTTTTACCTGTAGGATTTCTGAAAGTATGCGCTACTCCTGCAGGCACCGATAATTTATCTCCTTCTTCGGCCTTTACCCATTTATCTTTTATGAAGAACTCCATTTCTCCTTCCAGTATTTCGTATGTTTCTATTGCATGGGGATGTTGATGAACCAAAGGATCTTTCATGTTACAGCCAGGCAATAATTCCCAATGTAAATCCAAAGACCTGCCATTGGTTTGGGTACCGTTGGCTAAAACCGTAAACCGCATTCCCAAAGGAGTCATATCAATGATTTTAGAGTGCTCAATCATATAAAAAATGTTTTAAATTCACTGTTCAGTCAGAGAAAATAGGTTGAGAGAATGATCTGCCTGTGCAACTAACTGATCAGCAATAATACAATGTACTAATAATGAAAAAGATTATTCTTTATCATTGTTGTCCGACTAAAATATTAGAAAATCATCCCAAACCCTTATTTGCATTGAGTTTTAGCGATTTTTAGAACATGGGGTACTCCCCCATATTTTGAAACAGTGTTCTTTTCTCCTACAACCATTGCCCAGCAAGAATTCCAGCGATTTTAACCCAATTTTAGTCGGACAATAATGATTCTTTATTTTTTATTCCTGTATATAGGTACTCAACCTGGTTTTGCACAAAGTAACCAGATTTACCATCCTCCTTATTTTGCGGACACGAACAGGTTACAAAAAATACAACCATTCTTCCCCATTATCGAACAGCTCTATCGAACTCATGCAGAAAAAAATCATTTTCCGGGTTACATTTTTGGCATTGTGCTCGATGGTAAATTAGTCTTCTCTGGTAACGGCGGCTATCTTGACATCATTAAAAAAAATCCTGTCGCATCCCAGTCCATGTTCCGTATAGCATCTATGTCGAAAAGTTTTACGGCCATGGCCATCGTCAAGCTGAGAGATGAGGGTAAGCTCAGGTTAGATGATACGATTGAAAAATACATTCCTGAACTCAAAGGTCAGAAGTTAACCCAAGATGCACCAGCGCTCACTATCCGTGATCTGCTCACCCATTCAGGTGGCTTTCCGCAGGATGATCCCTGGGGCGATCGCCAACTGGCAGATACAGAAGGAGAATTGCTCTCACTCATCAAAAAAAGACTTAGTTTTTCAAGCGTTACAGGTTTACAATATGAATATAGTAATCTTGGTTTCACCATGCTGGGATATATCATTCACAAAGTATCCGGCAAACCGTACAGCCAATACATTACTGAACATATCTGGAAACCTTTGGGTATGAATGAAGCTGAATGGGAATACAGTAAAGTACCTGTTTCATCACTTGCCAAAGGTCATCGATGGATCAATAACAACTGGAAAGATGAACCACTTCTGCACAATGGTATTTACGGGTCGATGGGTGGAATGATTACTTCACTTTCTTCTTTCAGTAAATACATGGCTTTGCATATGAATGCATGGCCGGCTTCTCATGAAATGGAAACTGGGCCGGTAAAAAGAAGCAGTATCAGGGAAATGCAGCAGCCCCAGCGTTTCAGTTCACTCAATTCACAATACCGTTATGCCGATGGTAGACTTTGTGCCATGGTTACCGCATATGGTTATGGTTTACGCTGGTCAAAAGACTGTGAAGGCAGAACAACTGTTGGACACAGTGGTGGTCTTCCGGGCTTTGGCAGTAACTGGGTAATTGCACCGGATTATGGAATTGGCGTTGTTTCCTTTGCCAATGTTACTTATGCATCTACAGCAGGTATCAATGCACAGGTGCTTGATACTTTAATGAGAGGGGCCGGATTAAAGCCAAGGGTATTACCTGCTTCAGATATATTAAAAAATGTTCAACAACGTTTAATCGCTTTTCTGCCCAACTGGAACAATGCCGGTGCATCAACATTATTTGCTGATAATTTCTTTGATGATTACCCTATTACAAGTTTAAAAGATGAGACCCGAAAAATATTTGATGTTACAGGCAAAATAATCAGTGTTGGCGATATGATTCCGGAAAACCAGTTGAGGGGAACATGTATACTTCAATGTGAAAAGGGTCGTATACAGGTTTTTTTTACCCTAACACCCGAAAACCCCGCCAAAATACAGGAGTACCGGATCAGGAAACTGGATTGAGTAATGTTGCTATACAGTATACTTTCTTGACTAATCCGATGATTGCTAATTCATTAATATCTTTAAATAATTACAAAAATAGTATTAAATAATTTCTACTATGGCTATTAAAACTCAACCGGGTAATGAAGATGTGCTTACATTTCTGCAACAACAACCCGAACCTCAAAAATCGGACTGTATTGCACTACTCAATATGATGAAAGATATTACGGGTCTGAGTCCACAGTTATGGGGTGGCGCCATCATTGGTTTAGGCAGTTATGATTATCAACAAAAAGGCGGAGTAAAAGGCACCTGGTTCCTAACCGGCTTTGCAGCACGAAAACAGAATATCAGTATTTATATTATGACAGGCTTTCCGCAATACGAAGATTTGCTGAAAAAACTGGGGCCACATAAAACAGGTATGGGCTGCCTGTACATAAAAAAACTGTCCGATATTGATCAGACAGTTTTAAAAAAGATGATTGAGACTTCTTTTCAGCAAATGAAATTAAAGTACACGTAATAGCAACAATCTACTGTTGGCGCAAAGGTTTTCCCACCTCAATGGTACAATCATGACCGGGTTGTCCGTGTGGCGGATTTAATTTTATTCCTGCCGTATTGGCCGGTACCTGTTGCATTAACGGTGCATTTGTTGGTGCTGTTTGTATTTGAACAGGTGCCGGGCCATTGGCGTTAGCCGGTGAATTTAAAGGTGCACCTACTGCTATATCGCAGCGATGTCCGGGCATACCATGTGCAGGGTTTACTGCAACTGCAGTTTGCTGCATTGGCATAGAGGATACCTTATTTGTATCGGCTGCTGCGGTTGTTGAAGTTGCTACTGGTTGTAATGGAGGTGCGGCTTGATTGAGTTGTACATTGCCTTCTCCTTCACTACTGGTACAAGCCATCAATGTGGCTAACAGGCTTATTCCTAACAGGTTTTTTATTTGCTTCATGTTTTAAATATACGATTGTCTGATTCATTTAGTATGATTTGCACGAAATACCCGCAGGAAATTTTCGCCCAGTATTTTCCTGATATCTTTTTTTGAATACCCACGCTCCACTAATGCCTTTGTAATGAGTGGAAAACCTGTTACATCATCTAATTGCTGTGGCGCAGAACTGATACCATCAAAATCAGATCCTAATCCAACATGATCTATACCTGCCAACTTTACAATATAATCGAGATGATCCAGTAAAAGTGATAACGGTGGGCGCAACGATTTTACTTCTTCAGGATATTTTGCAAACAGGTATTCTTCTGTATAATAGGGCTCCGGGTTAATGGCCTGTAAAGAATCTCTTTCCTGCTTATGCGCCAATAAAAAAGCGGTATTTCTTTGATTAAACGTACTGTCTAAAAACCCGGAGAAAAAATTCAGGTGTATTACCCCGCCATTTTTAGCAATCGCTTTAATCTGCTCATCTTTCAGGTTCCTGAATACAGGGCATAATGCATGTACGCAACTATGTGAAGTAATTACAGGTTTGGTACTGATATTAATTGCATCCCAGAATGTTTGCTCACCTGCATGAGAGAGGTCAACGATCATGCCCAGCTCATTCATTCGTTTTACAATCTGTTCCCCAAAAGCCGTCAATCCATTTTTTCCATTGGGTTGCAGGTTTCTTGATTCATCCATGGCAGAGCTGGCCCAACTGGTGGAATTGTTCCAGGTAAGTGTCATATAGCGCACACCTCTTTCATATAACTGATTGAGGTTCTCCATCCTGTCTTCCACCATGTGCCCACCTTCCACACCCATCATTACCGACAGTTTCTTCTGTCGCACCGCTTTTTTCAGATCGGCAGGTGTTTTTGTAATCAGCATGGCCCGGGCATTCCTGTTTGTCCATGCGTATACAGAATCAATCTGCCTGTTGGCCCTCGCAAAGCCTTTACCTGTACCAAAACTACCATCGCACCAGATAGAAAAAACCTGTACATCAATACCTCCTTCTTTCATTCTTCTCAGATCCGAATGGGTACGGCCTTTTAGGTTCTGGTCAAAACCAACGGCTTTATCTATCGACTGGTTAGGAAAATCATTATGCGTATCGATTACAATAGCTTTCTGGTGTAACTTCTTGTACGACTGCGCTCTGGTGATTAATGGTAATGCTACCAATAAAAGGAGGATAATTTTATTCATAACAGTAAAATCGAAATCAGTTTATTATTTCCTTATGCTAACTCCGGCCCGAACACCTGTATGTACTCCTTCATTCACTGTTACTTCACCATTCACCAACACATACTTAAACCCGGTTGAATACTGGTGTGGTTTTTCGAAAGTAGAAAGATCTTTTACCTGCTGTTCATCAAACAGCACAATATCTGCAACATATCCTTCTACTAATAATCCTCTCCCTTCGAGTTTAAATTTCGATGCGGGCAGCGATGTCATCCTTCTTATTGCTTCTTCCAATGAAATTACTTTTTCCTCACGTACATATTTCGATAATACTCTTGCATTGGTTCCATAACCCCGTGGGTGCGGATTTCCCTGCTGGAAAATCCTGATACTCGCATCTGAGGCAAACATGTTAAAGGGATATTGCATGATCAACTTTACATCATCTTCACTCATGCCATGAAAAACCATACCCGCACCGCCTTTCTCCATCATTTGTACAATGGTTTCTGCTTCATTGTTTGCATCTGAGGGCCGGCCCATGATTTTGTTTACTTCCTCAATGCTTTTTCCATTTAGTATTGTATCCGCTTCATAATAGGCTACTACCGCAAAACTAAAATGCTGTAACCCTCTCTTTGCCAGTCTTTGTAATAAATGTTTTATTACTTCTGCCCGTATAGCTGGTTTAGCAAGCCTCGCTTTAATTGAATCACGCCCATCTGCCAACACCCAATCGGGTAATAAAGTACTGAGTGATGTACTCGATGCAGTATATGGATACTGGTCAATTGTTACATCCAATCCCTCCTGCCTTGCTTTAATTACCATAGGTATGGTTTCTTTGCTTCTGCCCCAGTTCTGCTGACCACTTAATTTAAAATGCGATAACTGTACAGGTAAACCTGCCTCTCGTCCAATATGTAATGCTTCTTCTATAGCATAAGTTACACTATCGCCTTCATTGCGCATATGGCTTGCGTATACACCATGGTATTTTGCGGCTACTTTTGCCAGCCGTAATACTTCTGCTGTTTTTGAATAGGTACCCGGAATATAAATCAGCCCTGTTGACATTCCCAACGCACCATCTTTCATGGCTTTTTCAACGATGGCCTCCATCTGTAACATTTCCGCTTCAGTAGGATCTCTTTTAACAGAACCCATCACCGCTTTACGCACATTGTTATGACCAATCAATGCAGCTACATTTACAGATGTTTTCAGGCTGTCGATCATTTGCAGATACTTACCAATATCGGCATCAGATAAACCACAGTTACCCGTAATAGCAGTGGTTACACCATCGTAAATAAAATTGCCTGCCTGTGGATTTTTTTTTTCATCCTCCTCAATATGCGTATGCACGTCAATAAAACCCGGTGCTACTATTAAGCCTTTTGCATCTATTGTACGATTAGCAGTCCAGCCTGCCAGGTTGCCTTTTTTTACAATACGTCCACCACTTACAGCTATATCGCCATAGTACCAGGAATTACCGGTTCCATCGAGTATTTTTCCTCCTTTAATGAGTAGGTCGGCCTGTTGACCGTTAGCAGACAGCCAAAAGAAAAGACTTACAGATAGTAATAAACGCATAAATAAATATTATATCTTTCTTTGCCTGTTTGCCCCGGATTTAAATCCGGGGCAAACAGGCAAAGAAAAAAGAGAGGAAAGTGTGTAACTGGAAAGATACAAAATCTTAACTGACTGATTTACAACAACCCATTAAACATTTGCCCGATTTGATAATAAAAACTCAGCCCGAATACTGTAATTTTGCACTCCAATAAAAAAGCGGATATGCTGGATAAGCTCGAAGCAATAAAGGCAAGGTTTGAACAGGTAGGGGTAGCACTAACCAACCCTGAAATTATTAATGATCAGAAGAAATTCGGTGCCTTCAGTAAAGAATATCGGTCACTGGAGAAAATTGTACAGCCTTATGAGGCCTATCTTAAGGTTATGGCCGATTATACATTTGCCAAAGAGAGCCAGAACAGCAGCGATGAAGACATGCGCGAGCTGGCTAAAATGGAACTTCCCGAGCTTGAAGCAAAGAAAGAATCATTGGAGAAAGAGCTTACTAAACTGCTCATTCCCAAGGACCCCCAGGATGATAAAAACGCCATTCTTGAAATACGTGCCGGTACCGGTGGCGATGAAGCCAGTTTATTTGCGGGCGACCTGTTAGGAATGTATCTCCGCTACTGTGCAAAGAAAGGCTGGAAAGCAGCGGTAGTAAGTGAAAGCGAAGGAACGGTAGGTGGTTATAAAGAAGTAGTGGTTGAAGTTACCGGGGAAGATGTATATGGTACCTTGAAATTTGAAAGTGGTGTTCATCGTGTACAACGTGTACCCGATACAGAAACACAGGGTCGTGTACATACATCAGCAGCTACTGTGGCCGTAATGCCCGAAGCAGAGGAAGTAGATTTTGAACTGAAAGAAAGTGATGTAAAAATGGAGACTGCCCGAAGCGGTGGTGCAGGTGGACAGAACGTAAACAAAGTAGAAACCAAAGTATTCCTTACCCATATTCCTACAGGGGTTGTGGTGGTTTGTCAGACCGAACGCTCCCAGTTAGGTAACCGCGAAAAAGCCATGGCCATGTTACGTACCAAGCTCTATGAAGAACAGGTACGCAAACAGGAAGAAGAAATTGCCCGTCACAGAAAAACGCTGGTGAGTACAGGTGACCGGAGTGCAAAGATCAGAACCTACAACTGGCCACAGGGAAGGGTTACGGATCATCGTATTGGTCTTACTTCCTATAATCTCGATGCCGTGATCAATGGCGAAATAGAAGAATTTATTGAGGCATTGCAGGTTGCAGAAAATGCAGAGAAGATGCTGGAGAACTAAACAGCCTGCCACTGATCCGTTTTAGTCTGCCTGTTAACAGATAGATTATTTCATTTTTCTTATGGCCCTGTGTTTTACCGTTTCAATAACTAATATATCGGCTCAGGATTTTGAGCGTATCGATCCTTTAAGACATACCAAAGAAAACATAAAACTCAGGAAGGAAGAAGATGTAACAGGGCAAACGCATCTAAATTTTGATTGAATAACAATGAGATAGCGTCAGGATCGTTTTAGTAGAAACGATTTTATGCTATCATTTTTTGATAATTTGGTGGATCCGCGGGTAGAAAGGACCCGGT
>JBMOKQ010000050.1:0-8108 GCA_049324295.1 Bacteroidota bacterium | reverse complement strand
TTTGTCGTACTTTTCGCAAATGTAAAAGTAGAGAGCTATTAGTTTTGCTTCGAACACATTACTAAAACGCTCTTTGCTTTTACTTCATTATACCTGATTTAGCCATTTTCAACCCTTGATTCGCATTTTTAGCTATTAGGGCGAAAAAAAAGTTTAGTTTAGTCTTGAGCTAAAGGTTTACAAAAAATTCGCCAACGGCGAAATTTCAATTCCTCCCCCATAGGGGGTCCTTTGGACTAACAGCTAATAGCTAAAAGCTAATCCCCCATCCAATCAATACTATACAAAGCAGAAATACGGATCTGAAAATTGCGCTTGTCAGATAATGAAGAGGGGCTTCCGAAATCGCCATCTAATTTCAGCCATTTATAGTTGATAGAACTGAGGTAGTCAATAGAGCCGGCAATCATAAGTTGTTTTAACTGCCATTGGGCAAATAAAGAAGCTGAGATATCAACCCAAAACGCACTGGTATTTCCGGAAGACGTTCCTGAACCTGTTGTGCCATTGAAGTAGTTATAATAATAGAAATCAGTATTACGCATTACCCTTTGCAATTGCATTCCCAACTGATTCTGGCCCGACACCCAGGCTATATTCAATGTCTGGCTATTACTACCCGGACCAATGGACGCTCCCATTACCTGGCCGAAATTGGTGTACCCATGACGCACACTGGCACTGGTGTACCAACTATATGAATTGGGGTTGGGTGGGCCAAACGGATTGGTTCTGTCATAGATCAGCTTGGCTTTCGATAAACCCAGATGCGATAACTCAGCGGAAATGCTGATAAAATCGCCCTGTTTTTTGGTGGGTACCATTTTTCTAAACCCTACGGTATAGCCATAAGGCACAGAATCTTGAAACAGCGCAAATGGACTCATCATTTTATCACTACGCCCATACTCAGCATAAATTTCCGCATGATCTTTTGGCATCGCATAACGGAAAAACAAGGAGCCCAATGAAGAGGAGCGTGCAGTAGTATCGGCATATTTATAAGACGCATAAGCCATTCCAACCGAAAAATGATCCATTCCCTTCGGACTATATGAAACCACAAAACCGTTCATTTTTCTGTCCTTATATGGGGTAGGCCGCTCATAACATTGCGGACAACCTAACTGCGACATTCTTTCAAATTCCGGTGGCGTTATACCAGATGCTTCCAGTTGCCCAAAAACAACCTGTGCTTCCAGTTTTCCTATCGGTGTTGAAACGGGTGTAGTTGTATTCAAAGTGGCGTATAAAAAACCGGGCGCATTATTACCCATGATCAATGCATTATAACGGGCAGGCCCCCACCAGATATTCTCTGAAGAAACACCTGCTTCAAAACCCGACAACTTGTATTTTAATGCAGACTGTCCAAAATATACCTTGCTTAGTTTTTCATCGCCAAAGTAAGTAGGCATATCAATGCGGTTACCCACCATGGCAAAATAACGGGCATAATAATTACCCAGGGAACTTACGGCGGGGGGCAATAAATCATTACCTGATACATTAGCTGCATTCACCCATTCCGGCTGAATCTTAATGAGCAGGTTTTTTGTCTCAAACCTGATCCCGGCAGTAAGCCTCTGTTGAAAACCAATGGCAGGATATAAACTTTCGTCATTATACCCATAAGGCAGTGCTGAATTATTCTGTATCGTAAAACCCACAATAGACTGAAAACGGGAAGTATCTTTTTTCTGTTTAAACAGGTCTTGCGTAAAACGGGGCTGATAAGGTTGCAGGTTAAAGGAACCTTTGATACTGGTATCCCCTGCCAGTTGTAACCTGCGATAATAATCCTGTAACTGTGTCTGCTGCAATAGTCCCTGTTGTGCATTTACTACCGCATGCGCAGCTAAACACAATAAAACAATACCTGTCAACCGGATATAGCTTACCATAAATAAGTAGCAGTTAAAAAACAATAAAGATTAAAACGGTTATTACCCTTCTCCCAGGCATAGTTCTTTGTACTCACCGACTGCAACTCAGCACTGAGTATCAGTTTATTAAAACGGTGCTGACCTGTAAGTCCTACAGCAAGATCATTCCATTTAGTAGTACGTAATCCGAAATCAGATATTCCCCCCCCCACAATTGTAGTAGGACCATGATGAATGCCCTGCACTACCATACCCAGTCTTGAAAAACCAGATAGCCACTGTAGTTTTGCAGTGTACGAATTATTACCCTTGCCTACTCCGGCACCAATAAGCCTGCTTTGGTTCGTATAACCACCCTCATAACCATACCAGTCACCTGCTGTACGCAATAAATAATTCACCGGTTCCGACATTTTTGTCATCTCCACCGATATATCGAGCCAATCCTGACCACGGCGCAGTTTTTTTAGTTTTCTGATTCCGATAATATAGGCTGTTGCATGTGGTGCATCCGTATTCCAGTCACGTAAATTCAGAAAATTATCACCATACCCATATTCAGTATATATCTCTGTATGCGATTCAGGAAAAACCATCCTGGCAGCAAATGAGGCCATCTGTTTATAAGCAATTCCTTTGGCTCCTGTTGGAGTACCGTACGGATAATTTTGTCTGAGCACACCAAATAATACAGGGAAGTATTTCTGAAAAAAACTGTTACCAACGCCATTACTGTCAATATTCTGTTTGTAGGCATACCCCACTCTTGTTACAGACAGAAATAACCCTTTTACCCATTTCGGATTATAGCTAACTGTTACCGCACTTAAATAGCGCCAGTTTTTTTTCAGGTCATTCGGACCGGAATAACCATCTCCTGTATAAGTTAAAGGATTATAATAAGTTGTTCTCAGGTCTTTATTTTCCAGTAACACCGATGTATCTTCTACCAGCTTCCCGCCAATCAGTTGAAATTCAAAATTACCAATGGGCGTTTTAATAGGTTTGGTACTGTTAAAGGTAAGATGTGCAAACCCTGGTGCATTATTACTCATCAGTAATGAGTTGTGCAGGCCCGGTCCCCACCACATATTTTCCGTTGACAACCCTAACGACAATCCAGCCTTACTCACCCTTACAGAAGACTGCCCCAAAAACATTTTTGAGTAAGTACCCCTTGTAGGCGCACCATAAGAACCATTATAGGGAAATGATGGATTAGCCGCATATACAAACGCTGGTTTTAGTTGTACATCCAGCCAACCATAAGAAAAATGCGCGCCTGCCGATACCAGTGTTTGCAACCCTTTCGCCTGTAAAAAGCCCGCCTGATTCCATGAATACGGACGGTCGCTGTTGAATTTGGTATAGAAATGGAAAGGAAGCAATTCAAATCTTCCCTTATCGTTGAAAAGACTTCTCTGATATGGCCGGTAACTGCTGCCGGAATCAATCAGTCTGAACAGACTATCTGTACCAAAAGTCCTGTTCATAAAAAAGGGGCGGGCCATCAATGAATGTTCTACCCCAAGTTTACCCTGCAGTTGTAAAATTTTAAGCTGGTCATCAAACCCCAGCATCCCCACGGGAACCGTTTGCCCCTTCCCCAGCAAAGCTACCAGCACCCACGCCAGCGTTAAGAGCCTTTTTTTTATTTCCATTCGTTTAGTTATTTAAGGAGAGCTGTTAGCAGTTAGCTTTTAGCCATTAGCGGTTAGTCCAAAGGACCCCTATGGGGGAAGAATATAGAAGAGCCTGCGGCTGCTTCGAGCCGTAGGCTCGTTTTCATTTCCTCCTAACAGCTAAAGGCTAACAGCTAAAGGCTAATAGCTAAAGGCTAATAGCTAACCCCTCCTCTCATAAAACAAAAACACCAATCCCACACACACAAACAATCCTCCAAACACACCAATCGCCATCATCATCCACATAGAAAGTCTGTCATTTTGCAGGGGGTATTTAGAACTGTCTAATACCTGCATGATGGGTGTTTGGTTAGCGATGGTCATTCTGCTGGCTTCCAGGTTTTTCATCACTTCAGCATAAATGGTATAAGCAACCATCCTTTCTCTTTGCGATACTTCCGCAGGAACAGCTTCCGTTTTAAATGCCGTATTAGCATCCAGTATTTGCAGTGATGCCGACTGGTACGATTTGGTATTGATGATCCGTTGTAAAGAGTCAGCTCTTTTTTCCAGGCGCATCATATTGGCAGTAGCCACACTCGTTTTTACATTGATGTACAACTTACGTGTTTCATCTACCAGCCGCTCAGCAAAAAGTTTGGAAAAAACGGGATCAGAAGACAGCGTTGTTACCGTAATAATGGATCCTTTTTTATTCAGTCGCTCTGCTTTGATATGTTTTTTTATCAGCTGCTCATATATCACATACAATACACTATCCTGCACCAGGCTATGGGCTGTATTCGTTTCGAGACCGGCAAATGAAATATCAGACAAGCCACCCTTTTTGTTTTTCCATTTTTTCTTTAATCCCGAAAAATCAAGGTACCTGTCTGCGAGTGTAGGTGTTTTTTTACCGGCACTACTATCAGTCTTCGACAATAATACTGTTGTTACAATAGATTGAGATGCGAGGATATCGAGCACATTATCACCTGCCAGCATTCCGGAACTGCCCCCTAACCCTGCAATGTCAAATCCGAACTGAGAAGCCAGTCCCGCCAGGCCACCACTCATCCCACTGGTCTTTTCATCCAATATAAAACTTACATGGCCTTTATAACTTGGTTTAAGCAGGTACGATGCGGTAAGCCCCGCTAATGCACCAAGCAGTATGATTACAAAGCCTTTACCCAAATGCCTGCGCACAAACCCCATCAGCCTGCCCGCCGCCTCTATTAAATCGTTCATTTTTACTGTTTGCATGGGTTAGGAGTTAGCTTTTAGCTATTAGCCATTAGATGTTAGGAGAGAGGAGTATTTTGTATTATTCACATGCTGATAGCTAATAGCTAAAAGCTAACCCCTAACATCTATTTACTCGTATTCACCAGCACAATCGCAAGCCCTAACAATGATGTCAGCCCTGAAATCAATCCAATGGCTTCACCGGTTGTTAATTTGCTGCGGCCCGATTTTGCCGGTACATATATTTCAGCACCTGTTTTTAAATCAGGATAAGAACGGAAGAACAAAAACTTCCTGGTGGTTTTTACTTCTCCATTCGCATACACTACATACGCATTCTTACGCGAAGCATTTACCGCAAAACCACCCGATTCTCTTACGGCTTCTTTTAAGGTAACACCTTCTCTGTACACAATCTGCTTGGGCAGGTTCACCATACCAAATGTTTGTATGGTCTGGATCGATTTGGGGATCTTGATAATATCACCTTCCTCCAGGAACACATCATTACTGCCTCCCTTATTGGTCAATGCATCTGCCAGCCGAATACTCATGGGCTTCTGCTGGGCCGATAAAGTTTTTAATAAACTACTGTCACCTCCATCTACAGGCACCAAATTTTTTCCGCTCTGCTGATTAATCAGCCGGGCCTTACTGCCTAATAATGCTGCATCAGAAGAAGTAACACCAACATACGTATTTCTGATGAGCACAGCACCTTCCGCAAAAGCAGAAGATTTTAATCCACCCGAACGGTTGATGATATCCGATAAGCGTTCATTTTTAGCAGACAATGTATAGGTACCCGGATACAATACTTCTCCTTCTATACGTACCGTAATCTGCTCCTTGTAAACAGGCAGGCGACGGATGGCTACAATATCAAAGGGTTGCAATTCAAACTGAAGATCATCGGACTTGTCTAAACTAATTTCTTTAATCACCGCATAGGAAACCGTATCAGAACCCATACCGGTTGCTGATAAACGACGCGACACTTCTATCTTTTGTCTGGCCGCTCCTTCTTTGTACCCATTGGCCAGCAATACAAGATCCTGTACCCGCATGTTCTCAAAATAATCGTAGGTACCCGGTTTGTTTACCTCTCCATTAATGGCTACAACATAACGCTCACGTAAATCGGTGGTTCTGAAAATATGGATGGAATCTTCTCTTTGCAGGTTGATATTAAAACTACCCTTCACCACATCATTTACATTAAACGGAATGAGGGAGGGAGTAAGATCCGGTTTAAGTCTGCGGATAATACCTCTTTCCAGGTAAGCATCTTCCCGCAGTTTCGCCAGTTTAATCAGCTCATGCAGATTTTTAGCCTGCTGAAGTCCATATGCACCATTATAATAGATGGCACCTGAAACCCATACCCGGTTGGCATATAAAGAAGGCAATGAATCTACTGAAAGTGTATCGCCGGAAAGCAATTTGAATTGTTTTAATTCTGCCGCTGTAACGGTCAGCAATTCTCGCTGTGCAGCACCAAGCCTGGCTATTCTCACCCTTTCTTTAAAAGCTATATCCGCAAAACCACCGGCATATTGAATCAGATCAGCTGCTGTTTCTCCCGGTTTCAGATCGAATATGGCGGGTTTTTTAAGCGCTCCTTTCAATGCCACACGGGTATCGTAAGTACCCACCCTTATTACATCATTATCCTGTAATAAACGGTTTTTACTCAGATCGCCTTTCAATAGAAAATCATACAGGTCAAATTCAGTTACCGTTTTCCCTCCACGCAACAACTCTATCTTACGGAAAGAGCCAATATCATTCGGACCACCAGATGCATACAAAGCATTCATTAAAGTGGCCAGTGCCGAAATAGTATAGGTACCAGGTCTGCGCACCTCACCCAGTAAAGTAATCTGTATACTCCTGATCTGCCCTAATGATACCTGAACCACAACAGCTCCTGTGGCGATACCGGGATAAATACGGGATAATGCCTTTTTTATTTTTACCCTGGCATCATCCATTGATAATCCCGCCACTTTAATCGGACCCAGGTTAGGAAACCGTATATCTCCTTCAGTAGTTACCTTCAATTTTTTGGTTACATCCGACACACCATATACATCAATCACCAGTTGATCATTTACACCTATTATATACTGCGATGGGGTGGCTATTGACAGATTGGGTTCAAAACTCAGATCGAGGTTATCAAAAATCTCAGATCCGAAAACAGACAAAACATTACCTGAGTCTTTCGAACGAATAGAAGGCCCCTTGGTCAAAACCTTATTACGCAACACATAACTATCCGTTTTATTATTGTACACTAATTGTCCGCCGGCAACAGAAGGATCGAGCAGTGCGATTCTCTTTTTGAGCAATAATATCTGATCAGAACCCAATCCTGCTTCTTTTGCTTTGGCTTCCAATTCAGCTTCACTAAGTCCCATCAGGTTATACCTGGTAGCCAGTTGAATCAATTGTTCATCAGAAAGACCCTCTATATTAATGGGCAGACTCTGTGCACCTACAAAAAGCTGACAGCCAACAAAAATCACCGCAAACAATCCTCGTAAAATCATTTTCATACAAAACCTTGAATATCAAATATCAGAAATCTAAATGTAATGCCCAAATAAGGGGTTAGCTGTTAGCTTTTAGCTTTTAGGGATTAGCTTGGGGTAATCAATTATTAGACGATTGTCTAAAAGGCAGACAGCCCGTTCGCTGTCCGGACAAATCCCGACTAAGTCGGGAGAGCAATCGGGAACGTCACCCTGAGCACAGTCGAACGGGTCGAACGGGAACGTCACCCTGAGCACAGTCGAACGGGTGACGACTATACCACACTCCAGGGGCATTCTGCACGCTGGCCGGACAAATCCCGACTAAGTCGGGAGAGCGATCGGGAACGTCACCCTGAGCGTAGTCGAATGGGTTGTCCTTGACTTTTCTTTGCCTGTCTGCTGTCAGGCAGGTTACTTTCTTTGCTTGTCCGCCTTTGGAGGGTATCAAGACAAAGAAAGTAAATAGGGTGTTTGATGACACAAGTAAACTACCTATATGAAGCAATCCAAGCTATTATTGCTTTGTGTCAAAGTCAAAAGATCCTTCGATCGCATTCCCGATTTGCAATCGGAATGCTCCTCAGGATGACACGCCAGGGGGATCAAAAACCGTGTTGGCAAAGCCAACACATTTTCGGAGCATTCCTGCGCGCTGGCCGGACAAATCCCGACTAAGTCGGGAGAGCGATCGGGTTGTCCTTGATTTTTCTTTGTTACTTTCTTTGTATCAAGTGATTAGCAGTAGGAACTCCAAACCTGATAAAGTAACTTGTAAAAGCAGTGCTACCACATGCCGTTTTTTTTGATAT
>JBMOKQ010000049.1:64432-101891 GCA_049324295.1 Bacteroidota bacterium | reverse complement strand
GTAGCAGCCTGGCAGGAAGATCGTAATAATAAAGAAGCCAAAATTAATTGGCAGTTTACCAATGACAAAGCAAGGGTTAAGCTAAAAAAACTGTATCCGACAATATTATCTTGACATGACACTAGCTTTAACTTTTGCCCTTTATCAATTTTATTTTACATTTTTAAACAGGCGCTTAATTTTAACAGGGTACTTAACAACAATTTAACTTAGTTAAACTGTTGCGTTAAAAATTTGAACCTGAGAAAATTATTAGAATGAGGTATAAATGTATGTTTTACAATAACTTATGAGCATAATTGATGTGAAAAGAAAAGCAAAATTTTATAAACATTGTCAATAATTTTACAAACATTATTACTGATGTCCAGCGTATCTTTGCTCCCTCAAATGGTTACTATTCAATAAAATACCCCTACTTTTACAATCGTTAATGAACCGAAAAATATCCATACAGCTTAAAGCACTTTTTCTACTACTGGTATTCAGTTTGAATACATTAGTAGGATTTGCCTGTGCATTAGGTATGGATATGGGCTTCAATTCTTCACATCATAACAGCGATGTCACTGAAGTAAAAGAAATTCATGTGCATGATGATAATGTGCCTGTAAAACAAGACCAGGAAAGAAAAAGTTTGGCTGGAAAAGATGAAAGTGGATGTTGCAGTGATGACGTTTTGAAATTTCAATCTGTAGACAAAAACCTGGCTCAAGCTACAAACAACATTGTGAATACGCAGGTTTTTGTGGCAGTGTTCAGTGCATTTTTTGGAGTTGATTTCATAACTATTGTAAACGACATACCTCCAAAATTCAAAGTCCGTTTTTATTATCCCCCTCCCGCCGATATACTACTAGCTATACAGCGTTTCCAGATTTGATTACTGTAAAACTGGTGAAGTGTTTTACTTCACCCAACTTCATTTTTCCATTGGCAAAATGAAGCTATTAGTTTTACCGTAATCATTTTTTATGTTCAGACACAGCATTATCGTTTTTCTTACAGGAATTATCAGTTTACAGGCAGTAGCGCAAAAGGTGCTTACAGAAAGTGAGGCCATAAGCAAAGCTCTGACCAATAATAAAAATATTCAGGCTGCTTCCTTACAGGTAAAGCAACAGCAGCAATTACTCAAATCTGCCATCAATCTTCCCAATCCTGAGTTTTTTTGGGAGAGTCCCACAGGTAACTTTTATACTGGCAGTATCACACAGTCCATAGAGTTTCCCACGGTGTACAGTAACCAGTACCGTTTGCAAAAACGGCAAATTGGCGTGGCGCAAAAAGAAAAGCAGTTAACAGAAGCAGAATTAAAATACAGGATTAAGCTGCTTTACCTCGAAGTACAATATGCAGATTCGTTAAGCAGGCAACTTTATATACAAGACACATTGTATGAAAAAATAATGCTGTCTGCCATTCGTCAGTTTAAAGCCGGGCAGATTGATTACCTACAGCAAACATTTGCTGAAACGCAATATGGGGAAATTCATAACCAGTATCGGCAATTGCTTACACGGGCCTGGTCTTTAAAATCACAACTACAATGGTTCACTGGTATTAAAGATTCCATTGCAGTAGAGCCGTTGGTTATTTCGTTTGCTCAACAGCAATTTTCTCTCACCCCGGATTCGGCGATGCTTTTTACAAACCCCGCCGTACAATTATTACGGCAACAAGAAAATGTAGCAAAGCAAAATATTGCATTGCAAAAAAGCAAGGCATTGCCCGGTTTAGCTTTCGGTTATTTTAACCAGGGAGAAAGGAAAACCAGGTGGCATAACCGCTTTCGGTTGGGGATAACCATACCGCTGTGGTTTGGCCAATATAAAAGCAGCATCAATGCTGCTAAAACTATACAACAGGTTATACAAAGCAAACAACAAGGTTTGCAACAGGAGTTATCTGCACAGGTAATAAATGCAAGCAGTGAAATGCAAACCAACTGGCAGTCGGTCCAATATTATCAGCAAACCGGGCTGCAAAAAGCTCAGGAAGTTATCACCACCTCCCAAAGGTTTTTTGTGAGCGGCGAAATTGACTATATCAGCCTGCTTAGAAACAGCAACGATGCATATACTGTTTACCAGAAATACCTGGAAGCAGTAAGAAATTATAATCTCAGTGTTATTAATCACAAATATTTAATGGGTCAGTTATGAAACGAATAATCATTCAATTTTTATTGGGGCTTTTGCCTGTAATGGGATGGGCACACGGTGGTGAAGACCACGGCGATGCAAAAAAAGCAGTAGCATCACCCACTAGTTATTTTACTTCAGAAGCAGCTTCTGAAATTTATGAAGTGCTGCTGAAATATAGCCCTATCATACCTGGAAAAGAATCTATGCTTCGGTTGTATTTAAGTGAATATAACAGTAATAAACCCATCGATAGCGCCAAACTGGAAATAACGGTAGCTGGTAATCCCAACATAAAGATTACAGCCGTAAGAGTTGATAAAGGTGTGTTTGAACTCAAGGCTACTTTTCCAGAAAAAAAAGCATATAACCTTGTTGTAAACATTAATAGCTATACAGGTCTTGATTTAATTCAATTAAACAATATTGAAGCTGGAAAAGAATTGACTGTGGCAACAACTGAAACCGGAACCCATTCACACTGGTACAGCAGCAATTGGTTTTACGGGTTGATTGGACTTTTGATTGGATTACTATTAATGTTTCTTGTGAATAAGAGACGAAACAGGAAAATGGTTGCAGGTGCTATCATTCTTTTTTGCCTCTTGCCTACTGCAACATACAATCCTGTTTCAGCACACGGTGGTGAAGACCATGGAGACGGTTCTGCTAAAACTGCGAGTGGTTCATCCACAACTTTTATAGTTGAAAAGGAAACACAATTTCTGTTCAATATCAGAACGGTAAAAATTGAAACCGGCAACTTTAATCAATCAACTGTATTTCTTGGAACAATAACCTCCGCTCCGCAAGGTCGGGCTGTAATACAATCGCCGCAGGTTGGAAAAATTGTTTCACTAAAAGTAGCGCCGGGTCAAAGGGTTGGAAAAGGACAGGTCGTTGCTGTTATAGAACAACAGCTAGATGCAGGGACACAAATCAGTATTGTTTCCCAAAGCAATAGTGTAAATGCAGAATATGAAGCCGCCAAGGCACAATATGAAAGACTGGAAGCTATAGAAGATATAGCTGCAAAGAAAGATATCACTGAAGCAAAAGCCCGGTATGAAAGCGCCAAAAAAAATAAAGCGCTGTTCGATGCAAATACAGGAAAGAATACAGGCAGTTCAAAATTAATAGCCCTTACTTCTCCGGTAAGTGGTGTTGTAGGAACATTCAATTATGCTATCGGATCTGTGGTAAACAACGGCGAAACGCTGTTTGAAATAACCAACCTGAATCAGGTATTTATAGAAGCGCAGGTTTTCGCTGCCGATGTTGAAAGCATGAAATCTGCTACCGCTTTTACAACAGTTTCCAATACAGATATGCTAACGTATAAACTGAAAATGATTAGTGCTGCACAAACAGTAAATGCGGGGAACCAATCACAGAAAGTTGTATTCGAAATTGTTAATCCAAATGGTCAGTTTAAGATTGGAGAGAATGTAAATGTGCGAATGACAGGAAGCAATATCATCCGGCAAGTGGTAGTACCTAACGAGGCAATCACAGATGTAAATGGGAAACCTGCTGTCTTTATTAAAGATAAAGCTGAACAATACAGCATCAGCTTTGTAGTAAAGGGTCAAAGCAATGACAAGTTTACCGTCATCAGTAAAGGAACTGAAGATGGCGAACGGGTGGTAACAGCTAATGTGTATCAAATGAAAATGATGTATTTAAATCAATAACAAAAACAACCATCAAAAATGAGAAAACTACTAATGATGCTTCTAATGCTTGCGATAAGTGTCGCAGCATTTTCACAAACTAGCGAGAAAGAAGCCGTAAAAAACGTACTGAACAAATACAAAAAAGCAATTGCAAAACTGGATACATCCGGTGTGGTAAATCTTTTTGTAAAAGATTCTAAAGTATTTGAACAGGCGAAAGACGAAGGCACTTTCGGTCATTACCTTGAACACCATTTGGGTCCTGAATTAAAAGAATTTAAATCTTTCTCTTTTAATGACTATAAAGTTGATATAACGATAACAGGTGAATACGCCTTTTCAACTGAAACATACATCTATACCATTATACTGGCGAAAGATGGAAAAGAAATAAAAAGCCAAGGCGTGGCTACTTCCGTTTTAAAGAAAACAAAAGACGGTTGGAAAATTGTACAGACACACTCATCATTCAGAAAAGCGAGGTAAAAATTAAACATAAAAACTATATCAGTGAGACAAGTAAAAATTTTCCTTTTAATGGCAGTAGCTGTGTTTTTCTTCAACATAGTAAATGCCCAACAAATAAAAGTAAAAACCAATAAAGTTGCGGCAGACACAGTGGCCTATCAATGCCCCATGAAATGCGAAGGAAACAAAACATACGATAAAGCAGGCAAGTGCCCTAAATGTAATATGAGCCTTGTAAAGGTGGAACAAAAAAAGAAAAAAGACAATCACCAGGGTCATAATCATAATTAATTCGTTAATCAATAAAAATTAAATACATTGAAAAGAGGATTTAAAATTTCAATAGCCGCTTTGGTTATAAGTTCAATTACATTTTTTGCGGCTTGCAATAACAGTAGCGGAGATACCAAAAAAACAGACAAGGATACGGCTAAAGCCGAAATGGCACATGAAGGAGGTGACCATATTTACGCCTGCCCCATGCATCCAGAAGTAACCGGGAAAGAAGGTGATACCTGTCCCAAATGCGGCATGAAACTGGAGCATAATGATAATGCAGGTGGGCCAAGCAATGTATCTATGCAGTTTACAGCTACGCCTGAATCACCAAAGGCAAATGAAGAAGTTACTTTATCAATGACGCCAAAATTAAAAGATAAACCAACTGAACAGGTGCCTTTGGATGTGGAGCATACAAAAAAGATACATCTTATTGTTGTAAGCGAAGACCTTAGCTGGTTTGACCATATACATCCTGAATTGAATGCAGACGGTTCTTATACCGTAAAAGAAAAATTCCCTGCGGCTGGCAAGTACACTTTGTTTGCCGATTACAAGCCAAGCGGCTCTAATCATACTGTTGATTACCTGAATGTAACTGTTGCTGGTACAGTACCGGCTGCAAAAGTTTACGGTGCGGATAAATTAACAGGCAATGCCGGTGATGGTTTTTCTGTTTCACTTACCCCCGAAGGCGGTAAGTTTTTAACCAATATGCCAATGCACATTAATGGCGTAATGATGCTAAATGGTAAAGAGGTAGATGTAAATACACTGGAAGATTACCTCGGCGCAAAAGCACACATGGTGGTAGTAAGCCTTGCCGATAAAAAATATTTACATGTGCACCCCAGTGTAGAAGGCGGCAAGTTTGATTTACATACAACATTTGAAAAACCGGGTGTTTACCGTGGCTGGATACAATTTCAAAGTAAAGGGAATGTATATACTAGCGATTTTGTAATGAATGTAGCTGAAGGAAAACCCATAGACATGAAAAAAGATGAACATGAAAATCACTAATTATTTAACAATAAAAATTACAATTATGAAAAAGATGTATCTCACAGTACTGTTGGCAGTGCTGGCAGTATTAGGTGTTAATGCCCAGGACCACAAGCATGGCTCACCACATGGCGGAACCGTTAAATCAGCCGGTGATTTCCATATTGAAGTAGCTGTAAAAGATGGAATGGTGATGGCTTATTTGCTTGATGGAAAAGAAAAAGCGATGACAAATACCGGTGTAACTGGTACTGCACTCATTCAAACTGCTGACGGGCAAACTTCCACCATTACGTTAATTCCCAATGGTAAAGAGGGATTTATGTACACATTAGACAAATCAAAAAAGTACAACAAAGCAATTGTGACTTTTACGAGCAGTGGTAAAACAGCATCAGCATCTTTTGACCTGACAAAAAAAGAGGTAAAAGACAACCATGGTGGTCGTCATCACTAAAAAACCACTCCGGGTGCATATAAAAAATTATATGCACCCGGAATTAATAAACTTGTTGAAGTAAACAGTTTGCGAAAAGATTTGATAACTCGTATCGCTTGCGGAAGATAAATAGTTTCAATTTAAAACTAATGTCATGCGTACATTACTAATAACACTCACAACTGGGTTCGTTCTATCAGGCTGCGGCGGCATTTATCAAATTATCAATTCTGATTACGACCGGTCGGTAAATTTCAGCAACTATAAAACCTATGCATGGTTAAACAATCATATTCCCCATGCCCCAACACCTTATGATAATGAAATTATAGAAAACAATATAAAGAACTATGTTGACCATGAGCTGAGTGACAGGAATTACAGTGCCGATACAACTGCACCCGATTTATTATTTGAGCTGGTACTCAATAATCAAAAGAAAGAACGCACCACCACAACCCCTGTTTATTCTGTGCCTTCTTATTCACCTTACCCGCCTAATTCTTACCGGTATTACAATCCTAATAATTACCGCTGGAATACTCACGGGTACAATAATTACAATTATATAAGACCATCATACCAGATAGGCAGTCGTGTAATAAAGACGAAATACAACGAGTCAACTATCACCATCAATGTATTTGACAGGGTTTCCAATAAAATGATATGGACAGGCTCTGCTAAAGGCGATGTGTACGACAATCAATATATCCAGAATAGTAACCATCCAGCAGTAGATGCTATTTTAAAACAGTATCCTGTGAGGCCTCTTAAAAAATCAAAAAAATAACAAACCTGTATTGGCAGGCAATAAACAAAAAAATAGTGTTGGGCAGCATAAAGACATATCAAAAGAAAATTTCTAAAACAGTAATACCAGACATTGCTCTTGGTATTAATACCGCCATTATGTTGGTTTGCATTGCTGTAGCTTTTGGTTTTGCTATTTGGTGGTTAAACCACACATCCTCATCCCAACATATTTGGGAAACATTTCCATTGGATAAAAAAATACCCCTTTCTTTCTGTGAAAAAATTGAAGTGAGCAATCCCGTCCGGCAGCCAATAAATACATTCAGCAATATTGTGTACTTAATTGTTTCAATTATTGTTTTTAAAAATGCCTGGAAAGAGAGACACAACGAAAATTCAAATGACCTTATCACACTTAGTACAGCTTACAGCTTTCTTTTTGCTTTCATCCTGCTTTATGTTTTTTTTGCCAGTTCTTTTTATCATGCTGCACTTATACCTCTTGCCCAGAGGCTGGATTATTCAGCTGTGTTTGCTTTTTCATTGTTTCCAATAATATTTCTTTTGCATCGCCGGTGGCTTATAAAAAAAGACAAACTTCGGTTTCTTGAAAAAGGAAAACGGGCATTTGCAGTCTTTTCAGTTTATCTTCTGACTGTTTTGCTGCTTTCTCTCCTCGTACCCCGGGGGAAAGAAAGTCTGACAGCGCTTATTCTTATACAATTTTTTTTGTGGTTAGCTTTTTTTGCAACTATTGATAAATCAGATTATCACCAAAAAAGTTATCTCGTGTTAAGTATTGCCTCAGTTTTTATTGCGCTGATGTTCTTTGAATTTGACAAGTATAAGATTCTGTGCTCTCCTAACAGCTATTTTCAAACACATAGCTTTTGGAACTTGTTCATCGGGCTATCAGCATTTTATTTTTATCTGTATATGAGAAGTGAGCCCGGCTCAGATGCCTTAGTTATAAAAATGAAAGACAAAACTCAGCATGTGTAGCAAGAAAACATAACTCTAACTAATATGACAGGTATCCTGCTGCTTTCTCGTAAGTACTGATACAGTTGTTCTCAGGCAGCAGGCACCTGTCACCAATATAAAAATGCAGATGATAAATATGTTTATCTGAAGAATTTAAGTTTATAAAACACAACAAAAAATTATGCTGAACAGACTCATTCATTTCTCCCTTAAAAACAGGTTGCTGGTAGTATCTCTGGCAGCCCTTCTCATGGTATATGGAGTATTCACACTGGTAAAGCTTCCCGTTGATGTGCTGCCTGATTTGAACAGACCACGGGTAACTATTTTTTTAGAAGCTAATGGTATGGCACCTGAAGAAATAGAAGCCCAGGTTTTGTTGCCGGTGGAAACTTCGCTTAACGGATCTCCGGGGGTAGAAGTAGTTCGCTCCGTAGCTTCACCAGGTCTTGGTCTTGTTTTCGTGGAGTTTGACTGGAATACAGACATCTATCGTGCCCGACAGTTAACAGCCGAGAAAATCCAAACGGTTCAACTTCCCAATAATATTGTGCCGGTAATGGGGCCCATCAGTTCCGTAATGGGTCAGTTTATGATGATAGCTGTAACAGGCGACAGCACTTCGCCGGCTGATTTAAGAACACTCAGTGATTTCGTTATCAGAAGAAGGCTGATGAGTGTAAAAGGAATTGCCCAGGTAATTCCGATAGGTGGTATTCGCATGCAATACCAAGCGTTAATATCACCGGAAAAATTGCGGCAATATGGTCTGTCAGTAAATGACGTTGATAAAGCCTTGCAGCTTACGAACATCAATACAACGGGAGGTTTTGTTAACGATAACAAAGGTTCTGAGGTATTGGTTCGGAATATTGCCCGCGCCAGTACGCTTGAAGACCTCGCAAATACTGTCGTGGCTAACCGCAACGGGGCGCCGGTTCTACTTCGCCAGGTAGCCCATGTAGAGTTTGGCGGACCTGTTAAACGGGGTGATGGTTCCCTTAACGGCTTACCCGCTGTTATTCTTAGTATAGAAAAACAGCCCAACGCCAATACTGTTACGTTAACCTCTGAAATCATAAAGGCTGTTGATGAAATAAAGAAATCAGTTCCGGCCGATGTGAAGATAAATACGGATGTGTTTCAGCAAAAACATTTTATTGAGAATGCATTGACGAATGTAGAAGATGCGCTGAGAGATGGTTTTATCCTGGTGGTTATCATTCTGTTTTTATTTCTGCTGAACTTTCGAACCACCATTATAACATTAACTGCCATTCCACTATCACTCATCATTACAGCAATTGTATTCAAGATGTTTGGTATTTCAATTAATACATTGACATTAGGAGGACTGGCTATTGCCATCGGAGAACTGGTAGATGATGCTATAGTAGATGTGGAAAATGTTTTCCGCCGCTTAAAAGAAAACTGGTTAAGTGCACAGCCACGGCCTTTATTAAAGGTGATTTATGAAGCCAGTAGTGAGGTAAGAAATTCTATTGTATATGCTACAATAATAGTTGTGCTTGTTTTTATTCCCTTGTTTTCTTTACAGGGCATAGAAGGAAGAATTTTTGCGCCGTTAGGAATTGCTTATATAACCTCTATTATCGCCTCACTGGCTGTGTCATTAACAGTAACACCTGCACTCTGTAGTTATCTGCTCGGCAGGAAGAAACATTTGAATCATATTAATCTGGCCTTTTGGAAAAAGAAGAAACATATTGACACATTTGAAGAAGCTGAAACACACAAACCACAGGCAAAAACAATGGAAGAAGAAGCATTGCTTGCTTCTTCACACGACGACAGCGGCTTTGTAAAATTTTTAAAACGGCAAGATATTAAACTATTAAAGTTTGGATTAAAAAGACCAAAATTAATTATTGGTATTGCCGGTATTTTGATTGTGGCATCTATGAGCATTGTCCCCTTCTTCGGTACGGAATTTTTGCCCCCATTCAATGAAGGAAGTTTTACCATTAACCTGTCAATGCCTCCGGGAACCTCACTTGAAGAAGCCAATAAAGTGGGCAGCATAGCTGAAAAAGAGATTTTAAGAGTACCCGGCGTGGAACTAACAGCGAGACGTACCGGCCGTGCAGAATTGGATGAACATGCGGAACCGCCAAGCAATTCCGAAATTGAAGTGGCCCTGCAACCCGATAAAATTGGAGACAGGGATAAAATACAGGCAGGAATAAGAGAGAGACTTTCTGTTTTGAAGGGTGTAACAATTAATATCGGCCAGCCCATTTCTCATCGGCTTGACCATTTACTTTCCGGTGTGCGGGCACAAATAGCCATTAAGATATTTGGGAACGATTTGGGTGAACTGAGAAGTAATGCAAACCGTTTAAAAGATATCATCAGCGCAGTACCCGGCTCAGTAGATGTGCAGGTTGAAAAGCAGGTATTAGTACCACAGCTAAGTATTAAGATAGACAGAAATGCAGTGCAACGTTATGGCCTGCAGGTGGGTAAAGTGGCTGAAGACATTGAAATATTTTACAATGGAAAAGTAAGCACCCAAATCTTAGACGGGCAGAAAACATTTGACATTATGCTGCGTACATCCGATAGTGTGCGAAATGATATAGCTGCGATAGGTAATACACAAATCGCCACCTCCGATGGTTCGCTGATACCGTTAAATCAAATTGCAAAAATTGAATTGGAAAGCGGTGTCAACTCCGTTTATCATGAAAATACGTTGCGGCGTATTGTTGTTTCTGCCAATGTACAAGGCCGAGACCTTGGCAGTACGGTAAAAGAAATGCAGCAAAAAGTAAATGAGCAACTCCAGCTTCCGCAAGGTTATTTTTTACAATGGGGTGGCCAGTTTGAAAGCCAGCAATCAGCCTCTAAATTAATTACTATACTCAGTATATTTTCTATTGCCGGTATCTTCCTGGTACTATACAGCCATTTTAAGAGCAGCCGCATAACACTTCAAATTATGCTGAACATACCACTGGCCCTTATTGGAAGTGTGATAGCAGTAATACTTACTGGCGGAGTATTTTCTATTGCCACTATGGTTGGCTTTATTACACTTACGGGTATTGCATCAAGAAACGGGATTATGATGATTAGCCATTACATACACCTGGTACAGCATGAAGGAGAAAGTTTTAATGACAGGATGATTATAAGAGGTTCATTGGAAAGATTGGTGCCTGTACTGATGACGGCTTTGGTTGCGGCGCTTGCATTAATTCCACTCACGTTAGACGCCACTGCTCCGGGCAAAGAAATTCTTTATCCTGTTGCTACCGTGATTTTAGGAGGTTTGGTAAGCTCTACATTACTTGATATGATTGTTACACCTGTAGTGTTTAAACAGTTTGGCAAAAAAGCTTTAGACAGATATCTGGAAACACATCAAAACAAAGATTTGGAATGATATTAAACAAGTATGATTTGACAACTAATGCGAATCAAGGGTTGAAAATGGTCAAAGGAGGTATAATGAAGTAAAAGCAAAGAGCGTTTTAGTAATGTGTTCGAAGCAAAACTAATAGCTCTCTACTTTTACATTTGCGAAAAGTACGACAAAGAGTTACTATATCATTGTCAACGATATAGTAATAAATAATAAACCAGTTTTTACCGGTGAGGAGATTCTGACGATATACTTATATGTATCGATAGAAGAAGGTCGTCATACGATAAAAGATATTCATCGCTTTGCCAGTAGGCATTTGCGCAGCTGGTTTCCGCATCTTCCATCGTATCAGGCTTATAACCATCGTTTAAATCGGCTCAATGAAGTTCTTCGTCAGCTCAGTGCTGAGATCATATCATTGAATATACCGGAGGATTGTAGTGAGCAGATAAGTCTGATAGACTCAATGCCTGTAATCACCTGTAGTGGCAAACGAGAGGGTAAAGTGGCTCCGGAATTGACTTGTAAGGGTCGTTGTGCCTCTAAAAGTATGTTCTATTATGGACTCAAATTGCATGTTATTGGATGGAATCGGAAAGGAACAATACCTTGGCCAGAGGCAGTTATCGTGAGTAATGGGGCAGAGAATGAGCTCATCATCTTCAAAGAGAACTGTGGTCAATGGAACAATCACCATTTTTATGGGGATAAAATATATTACAATAATGATTGGTTCGCTGATTTTCAAGTTCAACAAAACAGTCAAATGTTTACCCCTGTAAAAGCCGTAAAAGGCAAAAATAGACGACTTGAGCAGTTTGATAAAGCTGCTGAGGATATCTATTCAAAACTGGTTTCCTCTATCCGTCAACCCATAGAATCTTTCTTTAACTGGCTCAATGTCAAAACAGAAATACAAAATGCACATAGAGTAAGATCAACAAAGGGGCTACTCGTTCCTATCTTTGGAAAAATTGCAGCAGCCTTCTTAAATCAGGTTTTCTACCCTTGATTCGCATAGGTACCTAAATGATAAGTGTTGGCTTTGCAAAGAATTTCTTCCAGCAGATTTTTTGGAGCAGTTGGCATTTTTGTTGCCATAATACACTCCGAAATTCGCTCAACAATAAAAGAGCTGGTATCAGTACCTCCAAAAAAGCCTTTTATTATTTCAACACCGGTTCTTTCATGTTCATACGATCCCGAAATCAGGTATCCTGTATCATGAAACCAGGCCGTAACCTGGATTATCCTACTCTCTTCATCGGAAAGACCGTAGTATTGAATCATTTCCCTGGCATGCTTAACCACGCTACAGATGTAATTCAAATTATGGTAAGTCAGTTCCAGCTTTTTGTATATAAAAAAGCCGTTGTAGATATATGGATGTTGCGTGAACGACTGAATCCATTTTGGTTTATTATCATCTTACGGGTGAAATTCGTTTTCTTAAAGGCAGGGCATCAAATACTATCAATTAAAATCTCATTTTTTGTATTCGCACTGCATTTAATATTGCCAGCATCGCAACACCCACATCTGCAAATACCGCTTCCCACATGGTAGCAATACCTCCTGCACCTAAAATCAGCACAATAATTTTTACTCCCATTGCAAGAATGATGTTCTGCCATACAATTCTATTGGTGGCCTTGCCAATGGTAATTGCCTGTGCTATTTTAGAAGGCTGGTCGGTTTGTATAATTACATCGGCTGTTTCAATGGCTGCATCGCTACCCAGCCCGCCCATTGCAATTCCTACATCGCTTAACGCCAGCACAGGAGCATCATTAATACCATCACCTACAAACGCAACTACATTCGTTTTATCTTTTTTTATCACTTCTACTTGCTGCACCTTATGTTCCGGTAATAAATCACCGTAAGCATTATTAATTCCTAAATGACGGGATACTTTATCTACCACCGTCTGTTTGTCTCCACTGAGCATTGTTGTTTTTACATTCAGCTTGTGCAATGCATCAACAGCATTTTTACTGTCTTCTTTTATTTCATCTGCAATAGTTAAATAACCCGAAAGTTTTCTATTAATAGCCACTATAACGATGGTGTCGTCAATTTTTCGCAGATCGTCATTAATTCCAACCTTCATCATGTCCATTAATTTTACATTACCTGCCAGCACTTCCTTTCCATCTATCTCGCCTTTTAATCCATGACCACTGATTTCCTCCAAGGCATTTACCTGGATTCGGCTATCAGTTTTCCCCACATATTCTACTACCGCTTTCGCCACAGGGTGAGTGGACTTAACCTCCAATGCAGCAGCGAAGGGAAGCCATTCTTCTTTGGGCACATCGTAACTCTCCACTTCCTGAACTTTGAACACAGCTTTGGTAAGCGTACCCGTTTTATCCATTACTACCTGATTAATTTTGGTCATTAAATCAAGATAATTAGAACCTTTGAACAGAATACCATTACGGGAAGCCGCACCAATACCGCCGAAGTATCCCAACGGAATGGAAATAACCAAAGCGCAGGGGCAACTGATCACTAAAAATATTAAAGCCCTGTACAACCAATTATTGAACACATAGTTGTTAACAAGGAAGTATGGTAAAAGAGCAATACCAATAGCCAGAAACACAACAATCGGCGTGTAAATTCTTGCAAACCGCCTGATAAACTGTTCCGTTTTAGCTTTTCGGGTTGTTGCATCCTGCACCAAAGTTAAAATCCTTGCCAATGAACTATCGTTGAACAATTTCGTCACCTTCAGTTCAATAACTTTTTCCTGGTTAATCATACCTGCAAGTACAGTTTCACCTTTTGTAATAGTAGAAGGTTTGCTTTCGCCGGTTAGCGCAGCGGTATTAAATGAACCTGTCGCAGATAGCATTTCTCCATCCAGCGGAACTTTTTCGCCTGCTTTTATTTGTATCGTTTCACCCACCTTTACATTAACAGGGTCAACATTTACATAAACACCATTGCGTAATACATCAGCACTGTCCGGCCTTACATCCAATAATGCTTTTATACTTCTTTTGGCACGGTTTACTGCAGCATCCTGAAACAGTTCACCTACTGCATAAAAAAGCATTACAGCTACCCCTTCAGGATATTCGCCAATGTAGAATGCGCCAATGGTTGCCACACTCATCAGGAAAAATTCTGTAAATACATCTCCTTTTATGGCAGTCTTTATACCTTTTATTACCACCGGCAATCCTACGGGTATATAAGCTGCAATATACAAGGCTAAACGAACCCAGCCGGAAAACCATGCTGGCGTTGGATTTATCCAGTTATCCAATGCAATGCCCGCCATCAACAGTATAAAACTTGTGACCGCAGGCAGCCAGGGCCTGATTCCTTTGCCTTCATTTTCATGACTATGTCCGTCTTCACTGGAGTGAATTGGAATTACCTTCACTCCACTGAGTTTATCATCTAAATCGCAACAGCCTTCCTGCTCTGCAATTTTTGTTTCATCGTGTTTATGTACCATATCAATTTATTTAATGAATAAAAAAGGTAACGATACCTACTATAATTAATACAATCCCCGTTATTCGTTTTTCATTCTGTTCGATTACCTGCATCTTCAAAACCTGAATACCTTTGAAAGCAAGCATTACTAATGTTATAATGCCGGTGATACTAATAGTTGCATACACCAGCACCAGCACCAGAATATCATCAAGCCCATAAGCCCCCGCTGCCAGAAACAGGCTTTCAACTTCGAGGCAGGGGGAAAAGAACATCATTACCACAAATATGACTATCCATTTTCTTTTTGATTTTCTGTATTGCTCTACATCTGTTTTGGAAGTATAGTGATGATGGGGCATGTTAACGGTGAAATAAATCAACCCAAGTACAATTAGTAATACGGGTGCAATTACATGTACATACCCGTCATATTGATGGGCCAATTTTGAACCTACCAAACCAAGAATTATTCCGAGAATAACCGTACCGAGTACATGGGCTGATGCTGTAATAGAAGATACCAGTATCAATTCCGATTTATCCCATTTCTCTGCTTTGGCAACGGCAACCAGCGGCAACCAGTGATTGGGTATGAGTGCATGGATAATTGCTAATAATATGGTACCTGCTATGATGCTATACATCTTTTAAAACTTATTTTCGCTTTTGCATTATTACTCTGCTTTGCTGTAAATCAGTGTTTCACCGTAGTTTCCAAAGTTTTCAATGGCCTTGATAAACTTCCGGCAGTTTTTTTTGATTTATGATTTCATCAAATATTACCTCGCCTGAAGCGGTGTTGTAGTAAGCAGCTACAATCCCAATTACTCCCTGTTCAATTAGCTCTCTTATATAACTACTGTTACCAAGTATTTCATTTACCGAGTTCTTTATATTCAAATGTGTAACCCGCTCATTAAATTCTGTCCGGCTTTCATTTTCAGAGGTGCTATTCATAGCTTTATCTGCAGCAGGTTTTATTCTTTGGGTAATAATATCACTCTTGCCTTCCCTTATTTGCTGTAATGCAACTCCAACGGCGCCACAATTGGAATGGCCTTTAACAACAATAAGTTTAGTTCCAATTTTCTTTATTGCCAGCTCTATACTTCCTACAATCTCTTCGCTTATAACATTTCCTGCTATACGAATAGAAATCAGGTCGCCAAGGCTGGCATCGAAAATAAGTTCGGGTGACGTCCTCGAATCAATGCAACCGACAATAACCGCAACGGGATACTGGCCTGACGAGGTAGCGCTTACCTGGTGGCGGAAATATTTCTCATTCCATTTGCCCTGACGGAAACGTTCGTTGCCGGTTCTCAAAATATCTACAATCTGGCCGGGTGTAAGTTTATCCCGGGCCTGACTGTCAAGGACATTTACAAATTGAATATAATCAGGCAACTGGTATTTATCTTTAACACCTATAATATTCACTTTAATATTTTTCTCTGGGGCAATTACGTTCTTAAAGTCAACAAATATTTCCAGTACATCATTATCAATATAGTCGGCATAACTTGCATCAATTACTACATTGGATCCTTCCGGCACAGACCATAATGTATCTTTTATGCTTGCCTTATTGAGAAATGAAACCTGATTAGGCAATTCTAATCTTATGGTTTCACCGGTATATAACTGTATTTTTTCTATAGTAAATGGGTTTTTGTAGTTGCTCTTAAGAAGATAAAACAAACTGACTGCCAAACCAATTAAAATTCCAATCAGCAGATCAGTAAAAATAATAGCTACGATAGTAGTAATAAAGGGAATAAACTGGTTCATCCCTTTGGCAAACATTTCTTTAAAGATGGATATTTTAGCCAGCTTATAACCCGTTACAATCAGTATTGCCGCCAATGAAGCAAACGGAATTAAGTTTATAAGTGGACTTAATACAAGGATTGCGGCCAATAAAAAAAAACCATGTAAAATGCTTGACAATTTCGTTTGGGCCCCGGTATTAATATTAACTGAACTTCGTACAATAACCGAAGTGACCGGCAAGCCTCCCACAAAACCGGCCATAATATTGCCAATGCCCTGCGCCACGAGTTCCGTGTTGGACGGTGATTGCCTTTTATGCGGATCAATATTATCTACAGCTTCCAAATTCAGTAAAGTTTCAAGCGAAGCAACAATGGCAATAGTCAGGGCTGTTAACCAGACATTATAATTGGCTAAATCAATTAGCAACGGAAACTTACCAAAAGAAGCCAAGTCATCAATTGATATTGAAGGAATGGTAACAAGGTGAGTCTTTTGGACATACATGGCCGGAATAAAAGAGCTGAGGATTTCATTTATTCCGATACCTATTAATACAACAAAAAGTGAAGGGGGAAAAAACTTCAATTTTTTCAGAGGTGTTTTCTCCCAAACCACAAGCAATGCAACAGATATAAAACTGATTAAAACAACACCGGGGGTGATATGAAAAAAAGTATTGAATAAGTGAGAGAAAGTATTTTCACCATTTGCCTGTACAAACGAAAAATCGTCCTGGTGAGTTGAATCATATCCAAATGCCTGTGGTATTTGTTTTAGAATAAGTAAGAGGCCGATAGCAGCCAGCAATCCTTTAATTACATTTGAAGGAACGTAGTTAGCAATGAAACCGCCCTTGAAAAAACCGAATGCTAATTGAAAAACCCCTGCAATGAATAAGGCGGCAGAAAAAAGTTCAAAGCTGCCCAGCGAGGTAATAGACGCCAGAACTACAGCGGCAAGGCCTGCAGCAGGGCCGCTGACACTTGTATGAGATCCGCTGATGCAACCAACTATAATGCCCCCTATAATCCCCGAAATGATACCCGATAGCAAAGGAGCCCCTGAAGCCAAAGCGATCCCTAAACACAAGGGAAGCGCCACCAGAAATACAACAAGGGCCGCAGGAAGATCGTACTTCAGTTTTGATAATGATATTGTCATAGTAAATTATGGTTTATCCGATTTTAAACAACAATGAACTACTCTCTGTTTCTAAACAATATTTGGAATATATTTTTCCTTTTCTATATGCACTTCTATTGTTGTATGCATTATCCTGAATTCCGATTCTAAATGCTCCTTAATGCTTCTTACCAAATCACCGATTTCAGAAAACCTGGATTCTTCTCTCATAATTACATGCACGCTTAATGCATTTACACCTGATGTAATAGTCCATATATGCAGGTCATGTACAGATTGCACACCAGGTCTTTCCGTAATACATTTTTCTACCGCTGCATAATCTATATCAGCCGGTACGGCTTCTAACAAAATATCTACGGACTCCTTTAACAACTTAAATGTTCGTGGCAGGATAAATAAGCCAATCAGTGCACTCATAATAGGGTCAATATAAAACCAGCCGGTAGCAAGAATAATTACACCGGCTATAATTACACCTACTGAACTGAGCATATCGCTTACCACTTCAAGAAAAGCGCCTTTTATATTTATACTTTCTTTGGAGCCTGCACTCAGTATCTTCATCCCGATAAGATTTATTATTAATCCGCAAAAAGCAACAATAAGCATGGGGATACCCGCTACGGCTGGAGGGTTTTTAAAGCGTTGCCATGCTTCAAATAAAATATAGGCTGAAATAAAAATCAATACTAAAGCATTGGTGAGAGCTGAAAGAATTTCTACACGATAATACCCATAAGTCTTTCGGTTATTGCGTGGCTTAGACGACATCCATATAGCAAACAAGGCCAGCGCCTGACCACCTACATCAGTAAGCATGTGTGCGGCGTCTGAAAGCAGGGCAAGGCTGTTGGAAATAATGCCTGCTACAACCTCAATGATTAAATAAGTTGCTGTAATCGCAAATACAATCTGCAATGACTTATTGTGTTTGGCCCCGGCTGATGTGGAATTTAAGGATGACATAATTTCAGATAGTGTTGTAAAAAAATCTATCTTGATAATTTTGAAATATTTTCTGCATAACAATCAATCATTGCTCTTATCCTCGCTATGCTTCTGCTTCATCCTATCTTTCCATCTTGCATACCATTTATAATGGTGCAACGATAAAAGAAAATACAAAGCTGCCGCCGCTGCCACTGCAATAATATACATGTTTAATCCAACTGCAACACCAACTGCTGCGGTGCCCCATATAGTGGCGGCAGTTGTTAAACCATGCGACGTACCGCCGCTGCTGTTCCGGTAAATAATGCCAGCCCCAAGAAAACCCACACCGGTTACAATGTTGGCGATTATCCGAGAAGCAGCAGCAGGGTCATTGGTTATATGAGCGGCTACTGAAGTAAAAAGAGCAGCTCCTATACAAACTGCTGCATAGGTTCTTATTCCGGCATCCCTGCCATGCACTTCCCTGTCAAGCCCGATAAATGCCCCCAGCAAAAAGGAAGCAAGCAGTTTTAAAACAATACCCAATTCAAACTGTATATCCATTTTTTATTCATTTTACATGATATAATACGAATCAGCTTTATTCATTGATGGCAAATTGTCATCACCCGTCATCTGTTTTAAATTAACCTCAATTGTAGTTGAAAGACTTGTCATCGGCGTGTCCATAGGAGTATTTTCAAAAGGGTCTTGCATTACAATTGCCGTCCGCTCAATGGCAATAAATATCAACGGGATGATTATTGTTAAAATTATTTCCACAAGTATATATTTATCATCAAGACCAAAGGGAAGCAGGGTGGCGAAAACATAGATAAGAAGATGTACCAGCAAACTATAAGACTTGGGAAACACAGTATTTTTAATTCGTTCACATTTTCCCATCGCATCACAAAGACGGCTCAGCGTAGCATCTACCTGCACCTGCTTATATTCTGTTAATCCCGATTCAGCGAAGGCTATACTATGCTGATTGAGCAGGGCATTAGGGATATTTATCTCATTGATTTTTTCAGCTTCTAAATAATTTTTTACCTTATCAGAAAAGCCAACCTTTCGTAGCGACTCGCCCAAAGCAAAACACCATACTATCTGCCGCTCAGCGAACTTTTTTACAACAGTCATTTTATTATCAGAATCCGGGATAAACTGTACAAGCTGACGTATCAATGTTCTTGAATCATTTACAATAGCGCCCCAGATGATCCTGGCTTCCCACCACCGTTCATAGGATTGGGCTGTTCTGAAGCTCAGTAAAAGTGATACAGCAGTACCTATTGTTGCTGTGATAGCAAGCGGTACAGAAATCTTCGACATAAAGGAGTACTGGTCGAGGATGCCTACAAGTATAGCGTAGCTGCATATAGCTATAATATCAAAACGGATAAGTTTGATAAATGTAAGTATAGATATTCTTTTATTCAACAGCATGTATTCCCATTTTTATTTTGTGCCGATCAGGAAAATGTGTTGTTGTCCTGAATTTCCATTTTACTCCATTCGTTTTCTGTTAAAATCCATTCCATCGCTTTCTCCCGGTCAGCCAGATCAAAGTAGTTGATAAGAGCGGTTGTAAACGGCTTCATCACAGAACGCATCCATTGTTCCCATTTCTTAGCGCCTACTATGGCTATTCTTTCCAAATCATCAGAGTGCATAAAATTCATCTTTCCATAATTGACTTCAATAACACCATCTTCCCAAAACCCTATGGATTCTGAATTAGTATTGTCGTCCATCTCAAAATACCACCGGACTTTTTTGCCGGCATTGATAATGTTATGTATAAATGGATGGATTTTTTCGTAATCCTTTATCCCGAGCAAATCATTTGCCCTCGTGGCTATGATATTCTTTTGTGTTAAGTCTAAAATCTGTAACATAGAGATTTCTTTTTATATACCAGTTCCCATTTCCCGATTCATTATATGTTAATGGTGACCCATATCAAGATGCCTGTTTCCATGTCGCTGATGTGTCCATTTAACAGTGTGATGGTGTGTATAGCAGGAAGTAATGATCATCGTCACAGCAATCAGTAAAAAAAGAATTGTTTTTTTCATTGTTTACCATTTTCTCTCACCTGATACTTATATTATCAGCAGAAAAAAACTCAATACGGATTAACTTTTCTTTGGTTAAATCTTAATCATGATCGCTATGATGGCCACCATAATGTCCTCCATAGCGGCCACCATGATGCCCCAAGTCAACGTGCGTTGTAACTAAAGGGTAAAACCATTTACTTCCCCAATAATTTCTTCTTCTAACCGGACGTTCCACAATTACTGTATTTGGCTGCTGCGCTACAGTTGGGTTATTTGCAGCGGAAGATGTAAAAACGTCTTTGCTTCCGTTTTTGTACACAACCAGCGCCACATCCGATTTAGCTGCCACATATAAAGGGCCTTTCAGATTGTCGATTTTATAGTATTTAATCTCATTAATGCCAACTTCAGAAACCTGTGCATTGATGGTTTCGCCGCTTTTCAGCGTAATAACATCTTGCGCATTTGACACAAAAGCTGATAAAACGATCATCAGCATAGTGATTAACTGTTTCATAATTTTAATTTTGATTAATAAAATATTGTTACGATAGTCAATTAATTCCTTTTGCTATCCAGTTCGTTACTGGCCATTCGCATCCCCAGGCTATCCTTCTTTTTTGCCACATTGTCTTTTGAAGGATGTTCTGTTTTTCCATTGTGCTGTTCTGTTCCATTTTGTTTTGACTCTGTTCCGTTGGTACATACAATAAATGAAACCACAGATGCCGCTATCAGAATTAATAACATTCTCTTCATACTAAGTACTCTGTTAAAATTAAATTATACTTATTTTTCTTAAAAGTGATATACGAACCATATGTTCCCGTTATGCCATTAGTTAAATTTAATTCTGACTGGGTACTTATAAACATTTAATTGGTTAAATGAATAACTCTAATTTTTCTGACCAATTAGTGGGTTCGGAAACCCTGCAGTCAAAGGTTTTCCATTTAAATACGTGGTAATATATGCAGGGATCCGACCCATATTTTCTTTATTCTTCCTCCTCCACATTATTCATCTTCGAGAGCAAATCATAAGCCCCGTTAATTACAATTTTTGCTGTCCTGTTAAACCCTCCTGGCAGTATTACTTCTGTATATCCGTTTTCAGAAACACCGGTTGTTATCTCTATTCTCTTAAATGGAATGTGCTTTTCAACAGGAGCCTTATCGGTTTTTGAGTCTGCCGGTTTTTTTTCTTTACTCTCACTTTCTGCTGCAATAAATATGTATGATTTTCCTGCTGATTGTACAATGGCTTTATCAGGTAAAGCTGTGGTAGCAGCTACTCCCGTTTCAACAACGGCTTTTAGATACATTCCCGGAAGAAGCGATTGGTCTTCCTGCAATAAATGACCATGAACACGAACAGTCCTTTCGGTGCTTATTTCCCGGCCAATCAAATACACTTCTGCAAATCTTTCTTTAGTTTCATTATTAAGAACAAACCTGATTTTTTGACCTATTTTTAATTTGGGTATGTCTTTCTCAAAAATTATAAGTTCTGCATGTAAGTGGCGGGTATCTACAATTTCAAAAAGCTCCTGGTTGGCACTTACAAACTTTCCAATATTCACCAGCACTTTTGTTACGTATCCTGAAATGGGAGCGTAAATACTGGCCTTTCCTGAAATATTATCCGTGTTGATTTTTTCAGTGTCGATATTGATTAATTGCAGTTTAGATTTCAATCCCTGAACTCTTGCTGTCATACTAATATATTCACTGCTTGCCTTTTGCAGCGTTTTCTTTGCATTTACGTTTTCTTTTGCTAACTGCTGTTGCCTGTCCAGTTCTTCTTTTAAAAATACAAGCTGGCTTTTGTAATCAAGATAATCCTGCTGAAGCTGAATAAACTCAGGGTTTTCCAATACAGCAATGACTTCTCCCTTCTTAACCGGCTTTCCCTGTAACAATTCAGTTGTCTTTAATGTACCACCATAAGGGGATGAAATTGTTACTAATTGTTGCGGCGGAACATCAAGTACACCCGAAGCACGGATAACACTGCTCAGATTCTTTTCCTCCACCGTCCCGTATTTAATATTTACGGTTTTAAACTGCTCTTCTGATAAGTCAACCATATGAGCTTCCTCTTTTTTTGGCTCCGCCGCCGACGCTGATTCTGCATTCCCTTTAGATGAACAAGAAGTGAAAACTACAGCAGCAATAAAAAGTATGGCTAATGAACTAAAGATTTTATGTTTCATAATTATGATATTTTAATTCCTTTTTGTTAGTTAATGCCAGCAATAAATTCGATGGCGATGATAGTTTGGTTATATTGATTCTGCACTTTGGTGTATTCCTGTTTTACCGTAACTGCATTGTTCAGAGATTGCGTCAGTTCATAATACCCGATTTCACCGGCGGTAAATGCTTTTTGTGACTGGCTGATGATGAGATTGGCTTGCGGAATTGCCGTATTTCGGTAATAATTAATCTGCACTCTTTGTTTTTGCAGTTCACCAAACAATCTTGCCAGTTCAGCCTGCAGGTTATAATGATAATTGTTCAGTTCAGCTTCCCGCTTGATACGGTTTACTTCGGCGGCCTTTACTCTTTCTTTTTGAGCTCTGGCAAATATGGGTATGCTGATACCGAGGTTTACTCCCTGGAAACGGTGGCCTGCACCGTAATATTTATCAACTCCATTTACTGTTTGATAGCCCACTAACGACTGGTTAAAATAACCGACATTAAAATCAGGTTTGAGCCTTGATTGTTCAACACCTTTTTCCTTTTGTGCAATATCTATTTGTTGCTGTATAAAGGCCAATATTGGATTGGAAGCGATGGCACTGCTGTCAAGCTTTAAAGTCATATTTTTTTCTACCAGTAATGTATCGGCAATAGCCATAATAGAACTGTCGGCAGTAAATACTTTCAGCCGGTTTAGTTCAATACGATAATCCTCTTCAGCATTTCGTAATTGAACTTTTATTTCATTCACCCTGCTTTCGGCGTTGTAGTTTTCCAGCGCATTCGTTTCACCGGTTTTATAACGCAAGGCAGATGCCTTTAATACATTTTCGTATATAGCCAGTAATTCTTTCAGCAACCGAATTTCTTCTAACCAGAACATTAACTGATGATAAGATGTTTTGGTATTGGCGGCCAGTTCATTTTGATATATTTTAAGCTGCAACCTGCTGCTTTTAATATTGGCCTCCGATAACCTTATAAGGCTTTTGAAATACGCAGGATTGGGAATGCCCTGGTTAATGGTGAAATTATTGTCGTAAGCAATGCGGCTGTTATACTGACCATATGTAAGCCCAATATTGGCTTTCCCGTAATCCTTCACCGTTTTTTTCAACTGCTGCTGGTAGCCAATATCCAGTGTCCCTACTTTTACAAGCGGATTATTTTTTATGGATATAGCAACTGCCTCATTTAAATTTACAACAGCTTTTGTTTGAGCATTAGTTGAGTACGATGAAACCGCTAACAGGATTATCAAAGAAGCCAATCCTTTTGCTACTGCAGATTTTTTTTCTTTGGGTCTTATTTTTTCAAACCATGTATAGAGTACGGGTAATACTACGAGGGTGAGGAATGTAGCTGTAATTAAACCTCCAATCACTACTGTTGCCAGTGGTTTTTGAACTTCGGCACCTGAACCGGTTGACAGGGCCATTGGCAGAAATCCTAATGACGCAACCGTGGCAGTCATCAGTACAGGTCTTAGCCTGACCGATGTTCCTTTTAATATAATTGAATTTATATCTGTCATACCTTCCTTCTTTAAGCGATTGAATTCACTGATAAGTACAATGCCATTTAAAACCGCTACGCCAAACAAAGCAATAAAACCTACTCCGGCAGAAATGCTAAATGGCATACCTCTGAACCAAAGTGCAAACACACCACCAATAGCACTCATGGGAATGGCTGTAAAAATGAGCAATGAGTATTTGATAGAACCAAAAGTGAAATAGAGCAAAAGGAGAATTAAACCCAGCGCCACCGGTACGGCAACGGACAATCTTTTATTTGCTTCTTCCAGGTTTTTAAATTGTCCCCCATAAGTAATAAAATATCCTGGTGGCAGCTTTATCTGTTCATCTATTTTTCCCTTCATTTCTTTTACCACCGATGATATATCACGGCCTCTTGTATTAAACCCAACAATAATTCTTCGTTTGGCATCTTCTCTCTGAATCTGATTGGGGCCTAATTGGAGGCTTACTTCTGCAACCTGCTCCAGGGGAATCTGGTTGCCATCCGGCGCAGCTATGAACAATCCTTTTACATCATCAATGCTTTGGCGACCGGTTTTTTCTAATCTTACTACCATATCAAATCTTCTTTCTCCTTCATAAACAATGCCCGCTGCTTCGCCAGCAAAAGCAGCGCTTACGGTACGATTTACATCCTCCACATTTAATCCAAATTGAGCTATCTTGTCACGGTTAAGTTTGATGACAATTTGCGGCAGACCGGTTACCTGTTCTACATACAAATCTTCTGCACCTTTTACAGTAGGCACAATGACGCCAATTTTCTTTGCCAAATCAGCCAGCACATCAAGGTCTTCTCCGAAAATTTTTATACCTACATCCTGGCGTACCCCCGAAATCAATTCATTGAAACGAAGTTGTATGGGTTGAGAAAGTCCATAAGAAATACCAGGTATTTTCTCCAGTTCTTTCTGCATCAACTCTGCCAACTCTTCCCGGTTATGGGCGCTTGTCCATTCCTTTTTATCCTTCAATAATATTGTGATATCACATGCCTCAATAGGCATTGGGTCAGTAGGTATTTCGGAAGCTCCGATCTTCCCAATTACTTCTTTAACTTCTGGAAATTTCTTTATCAGCATATCTGAAGCCTGTGTTATTTTATCGATCGTTTGGCTGAGAGAACTTCCTGTGAGTAATCTTGTTTCCACAGCAAAGTCTCCTTCTTCCAGTGTAGGTATAAACTCACCGCCCAGCGTTTTAAAAATAATCAGGCTAATGGCAAATAAGCCAACTGCAATTCCTACCACAAGCAGTTTCATTTTCAATGCGCCTTTTATCAATGGAGAATAAATCCGTTGAAAAAATTTCATCATTTTATCAGAAAGATTTTCCTTTTGGTCGATTTTTTTGCTCAATACCAAGGCACTCATCATGGGAACATAGGTAAGAGAAAGTAAGAAGGCCCCGAGAATAGCAAATGAAACAGTTTGAGCCATTGGGCCAAACATTTTTCCTTCTATCCCCACAAGAGCAAGAATCGGTAGGTACACAATTAAAATAATAATTTGTCCAAACGCAGCCGAGTTCATCATCTTACCGGCAGACTTATATACTTCATCGTCCAATTGTTCCTGTGTCAACCTGCCCGGCTTTCGATGCCCCAATTGATGCATGGTTGCTTCTACAATAATAACCGCACCGTCCACTATCAAACCAAAATCAATTGCACCCAAACTCATCAGGTTTCCGGATACACCAAACATATTCATCAATGCAATGGCGAAAAGCATGGCAAGGGGAATAACTGATGCTACTATTAACCCGGAGCGGATATTGCCGAGAAAAAGTACCAGCACAAAAATTACAATCAATGCTCCTTCAATAAGGTTGGTTTTTACCGTACCAATAGCCCTGCTTACCAAAGCGCTTCTGTCGAGGAACGGTTCAATTACTACACCTTCGGGCAGGCTTTTTTGTATCTGCACTATCTTATCTTTTACACTATTGATGACAATGCTTGAATTAGCGCCTTTCAACATTAAAACTATACCGCCCACTACTTCGCCTTCAGCATTACGGGTAAGTGCACCGTACTGTGTGGCGTGGCCTAATTGCACAGTAGCAATATCCCTTACCAAAACAGGTATTCCGGCCACTGTTCTTGTTACAACAATCTTTTCTATATCAGTAATTGCTTTAATAAACCCTTCACTGCGTATAAAATAAGCGTTGGGCTTCTTATCAATGTAGGCGCCGCCCGTATTCTGGTTATTTTTTTCAAGGGCATTAAAAATGTCAGCAACGGAAAGGTTGTAGCTTCTTAGTTTATCCGTGTTCAGGGCAATTTCATATTGCTTTAAAAGTCCACCAAAACTACTTACATCTGCTATTCCGGGTGTGCCAAGTAATTGCCTTCTCACAATCCAATCCTGAATGGTTCTTAATGACATTGCATTATACTTATCCTCATATCCTTTTTTAGCATGTAAGACGTACTGATAGATTTCACCTAAGCCTGTTGAAATAGGGGCCATTTCCGGGTTACCAATTTTACCTGGTATCTGGTTTCTTGCTTCTACCAGTCGTTCGCCTACCTGTTGTCTTGCCCAGTAAATATTGGCATCATCATGAAATACCACCGTTACAACAGACAATCCGAATCTTGAAATGGAACGGATTTCTTTTATTTCGGGAATGGTAGCCATCGTTTGTTCTACGGGAAATGAGATTAACTGTTCCACTTCCTGTGCAGCCAATGAAGGGCTTAAAGTAATAATCTGTACCTGGTTATTGGTAATATCCGGTACAGCATCTATGGGCAGTTTTTTTGCCGAGTACACACCCCAGATAATCAAGGCCAGTGTAAACAACCCGATTACCAGTTTATTTTTTATCGAAAATTGAATGATTTTATTAAGCATAGCCTATTTATAATTTATAAAACGATAGTATTTAATCGTGATACCAGCAATAGCCATCAGCAATACGATAGACAGCAGAATTACTGTTATGAGTTTAGTAATACGCATCCAAAGTGGTTTTTTCTTATTCCAAATTTTGCCAGGTGGTATATAACGGGTCGTTGACTTTTTTTAGCCATAACCACAGTAAACAATAAATGAAAAATGACAGACCAATTGTACTGTGTACACAGCACACGAGAAAGAAGGATTAAGCCACTAATTGCGGAGGTTGCCAGATTGGCAATGCTACTTTTCTAAATAGGGAAGGTACGAATGCAGCAATATGTTTGGTGTTATAGAAAACTATATCATCAACAAAAAAATGAGTGAAAGAAAAATTTATGGTAGCACAGCAGGAACAGGTGCAAAAAGGAGAGCAAACATCAGTTTTATGATTTTCTTGCTGGCTGCTTGACGACTTTGCAAATTCAATTCTATTTTTTCCCGGCTTTATAACAATATCGTCCCTACAGGGCATACAGCTCATTGCAAGAACGATAAGTGATAATATAAGCGCCGGAAATTTCATCCTTTGCAAAAATAGGATGTTTTGTTGCAAAAAGCAGTTTTGCGTCCTCGTAAAATAGTAATACTGTTGCAAATCAGTAGTTTATTAACTAAATTTTTTCGATTTCGGTACATATAAAAGCGCAACATTCTTTCAAAATCTGGTGTCCTGGTCACACTTGCGAATGCTCATTTCCCTTCATTAATATCCACCGGTTATTTGTGTTTAAGATTGATATTCTGAATAATAGATACAATAATCAAAAGGGCCAACAAAAAAAGACACAGCAGTATCAAAAGACCATACCGGATAAGTTTATAGCGTGAGCGCTTATTTTCTTTGTTAATTTTTCCCCTGGTCACTGTTTGTATCTTTTTTTTCATTGGTAAGACTTTGCCATATCTACTTTTCAACATTCTTTCTAAGATTGATAGCGCTGATTTTTTTTCTTCTCCATTTTGTACTGACAAAAAACAAAGCAACCCCACTTAATACCGTTACTAATCCAAAATGGAGAAAGCACGGAGCAGCCAGTTACCAATATGGTCTCGGCTTTTATAATCCATTGTATGCATCATCCATGGAAAATCAACTATTCTCCATTTGCTGTTACGAAATTTTTGAACAGTACCTAATTCACTGGCCACCTACACCGTAGTTCTTGATGGATGTTCAAATGTAATTGCATAAGCAGGTAAGGGGCTTTCCCCGATATTCATGATGACCAGCAGTTGTAGTGAGATATTTTACTGATGCCACTTTTGGCTCACCGTTAAACCGTATCTTAATGCCTTCAATTGCTTCTTCCTGTAACAAGGGGCCACGAAGCTGTCCTGTTTCAGCGTTAGCAAGATGATTCATTGATTGTATATCATGCTTATGTCCGGCTTCATTATACATGGCGGTTATGCAGCGCACCCGGTAAAATGGTTTTCCTAATATTTCAATCAACTGAATTGATATCACCGAATCTATCCGGTGGACTTTTTTTATACTATCTAATAGCATTTTCGGACTTGCTAATGAAATATTGGAAGAAAGCGATGAATGCATTTCTCTTTTGAAAATCACCATGTACATCATCCATATTACTCCAGCTGAAGTAAAGACCACCGATTGTCCAAAGTAGAAACCGGATACCGAAGATAACACCGAGCCAACGGTGTGTTTTGCGGATATAATAATGTTTGCTTTTTACCATAAACGCTGGGATTATTGGTGTTTCATTTTTTTAAATGTATATCTTATCAATTATTATTTCCTGGCTCATCTTTAAAATACTACACCGCGTAAACTGAATCATCTTTCATTTATCCGAGTTGTATTAAGGCGTATCAGCAAGTAAATTGCCAAAAATCATTCTTCACTGGTATTTTTAAGAGCCATTAGTAAGGTATATGTACCTTTGATTACAAAGGTCAGCCCTGCAAACTTATCCGCTCTCATAATTTCGGTATAGCCATTTTCTGAATTGCCGGTTTGTATTTCCTGCATTTCAAACTGGTTCTTTCCTTTTACAATAAAGGCGTATTGCCTGTTCTCAAACCTTACAATGGCCTCGTCCGGCAAAGCAGTTGTATTATTTCCTGAAACTTCAATATCTGCATTCATATACATGCCAGGCAAAAGATTTTTATCGTACTGCACGAAGTGACAATGTACTACCATAGCATTTGCATCCGACAGTTTTTTGCTGATTAAAATAATAGTACAGGGATATTTCTTTTCGGGGTTGGTATTAGTATATGCCAATAATTTTTGCCCGATAGACAGCTTGTTTACATCTTTTTCAAATACTGTTAATGCCAAGTGTATATCAGCAGGATTTACCAATTCAAACAATACATCAGAAGGGTTTACATACTTACCAATGTTTACGTTTACACCAGAAACAAAACCACTGATAGGCGAATAAATATTGATGCTCTTTGAAATGCTTGCTGCAGTTATGCTTGCCGGGTTTAACCCAATCAGTTTTAATTTTTGCTCTAAAGCATTTATCAATACAATTTGTTTTTGATAAGCTGATTTTGCCTGTTCAAATACTTTGTCGCTGCTTGCTTTGCTTTGGTTGAGTTCTTTTTGCCTGTTGTATTCTGCTTCATCATAACCAAATTCCGCTTTGGCTGAAAGATAATCCTGTTGTAACTGTATATACTGCTGGTCTTCCATTACTCCCAATATTTCACCTTTGCTTACATGCATACCGGGCAATAGTTTTGTTGATTTAAGATAACCACCCAATGGCACACTGATAGATACCATGTTTTGAGGGGGTACATCTATTTTACCTGATACTTTTAATACTGATGAAACTTGTTGTTTACCTAAAGCGCCTGTTTGGATGCCAGCATTTTTATATTGTGCATCGGTAAGTATTACTGTGTTTTCTGTTACCTGTATTGCTTCTTTTTTTTCTGCTTCTTGTTTAATACCGCAGGAAACAATGATGTTTAGTAGTGCTATAGAAAATAATGTCCTTTTCATTTTATAATGATTAGTTGTTTAAAAAATTAAGTGATGGTTTAAAAATGATAATAGCAATGATGGCTGCACAAATAGTAAGCAAGCCGCCGTACATAAATTCTTTTTGCGGAAACTTTGTTCCTAAAAAACCTGCAATAGGATAAGCTATTGCCCACCATAAATGCGAAAAGGCAAAGTGGGAACCATATACCTTTCCTTGGTCTTCAGATGCAATGTTTTCACCTATCAATGTTTCGGATGGCATTTCTGCAAGGCTTTGCCCCAAGCCTGCCATTGCCCAAAAGATTAGAAGCACTATGTAAGAAACATAGTTTGCAAAGCTGACGGCAACACCTAATATAAAAACGCCTGCAACTAATGATACTGCCCTTGTTTTTGTTTTATCTAAACTGCCTGCAATAAATGCTGCGATAGCTGCACCAATACCAAATGCTGTCATTACCCAGCCATAATACTTGTCATCCAATTGCAATGTGGTTTTAATATGTTTAATGGTATTTACCAAAATCATTGCACCAGCTAATGCAGAAACAAACTCAATACTTAATGCGAAACGAAGAATATTGTTACCAAACAATAACCTTATGCCTTTCCAAACATTTCCCCATGTGTTTTGTGTTTGTTTTGCTGTATCGTTTACGCCTTTCTGGAGTGATTTGGCTGGAATTACCAATATCAGCAATGCGGCTGCAACGAATGAAACGCCATCCACAATAAATATTTCCCTTGCACCCAACCAAACTGCTACAACACCAGCCAGTGCGGGACCTAATATGCCCATTAGCTGATAAGTTGCAGTAGATAAGCCAATAGCTTCTCTGTAATATTTACCTTCAATAACCTGTGGTATTACTGCCCTGTATGTTGGTGTAAAGAATGCATTGAAAATATTAAGCAGAAAAACCAATACATATATCTGCCATTCTGCTGAAATGAATGGAAGGCAACAAACTATTCCCATTCTTATGAAGTGAGTGATGTATAGTATTTTCTTTCTTTGCATTTTATCTGCCAACACACCTGCAAAAGGTGAGAAAATAATAAACGCTGTAACCCTTAGCATTAGGGCTGTTGCTAATATAGTTGCAGAACGTTCTTTGCCTAATTGGTATGCAAGCAATGCCAAACCAACCCATGTAAAGGCATCACCTATAAGGCTGATGGTTTGTGCAATATAAAGCTTTGCAAATACTTTATTTTTTAGTGCCCGAAATGGCTCTGTGAATTTCTGTATTGTCGTACGATTGTCTTTCACTTTTGCTTCCACAATATTATTTTGAAGTGAAAGAATTGATTTCAACAATTGTGTTATTTCTGTTCTTTATAGCCTCTACATAGTCGCTCTGTATGCTTACAGCCTGGTTAACCAGCAGCACCCAATCCAAATAATTAATCTCCCCATTTATAAATTGTTTGTTAGCTGTGGAAGTAATTACGTCTGCATTCTTTAATCCTGTTGTTTCAAAATACCGCACAGTTATATCATATTTCTTATAATCGGTAAAAGCTGTTTTATAAGCGCTCGTAAAGTTTTGAAGGCTAAGTTTATATTCATTTGCAGCAATGGTTTCATTTGCTTTAGCGGCATTTATACGGGCTTTTTGCCCACCTGTAAAAATGGGTATTCCCAATCCTGCCTGTACTGATTGAAAACGTGGCACACTGTTATACTCCTTGTTGTTTGCTCCCATGCCTTTCAAGCCCATGATGTTGTAGCCGAATGTGAGGTCGGGCAGCAGTTTTGATTTTTCTACCTGTGTTGCTGCACTTGCTACTTGTTGCTGTTGTTTTAGATATTGTATTGCCGGATGGTTAACTAATTGCGATGTATCTGTAACTGCGGCAATATTCAGTTTTATTGTATTCTCCTGTGGTATAAAAACAGTAGTGCTATTGAGTAACAATTGAAACTGCAATTGCAGCAGTTCAATATCCTGCTGTAATTGTGATAGCTGCAAAGCTATTTGCCCACGCAGATTTTCAGCAGTTGTTTTTTCCAAAACATTGCTTTCCCCTTTGTTAAAACGTAGTGTTGCTTTATTTAAAAACTCTTCAAAAAGGCTATCATTTTTTAACAACAGTTGTTTCTTTTGCTGCAAATACACAATTGCTGCATAAGCGTTTGCCACCTGCTTTTTCAATACTGCTTCTTTTATTCCTGTAATAAGTACACTGCTTTTCCATTCTTCGGTAAGCAATGCTTTTTGGCTGTTGTACACTTTTGGGAAACTCATTGTTTGAGCTATGCCGATTTTAGTATCTAAATAGTAACTATTTATTTGCCCATAATCAGCCATTATATTTGTTGCAGGAATTGTTTTACCTGACTGTATGAGTTTCTGCCTGTATTTTTCCCGCAGCCTTTCATTTTTAACTGACAGGTTATTTTTTAGGGCAGTATCTATTGCAGATTGTAATGTAATTTGTGTTTGTGCTTTTGCAGACTGCTGTGTTGTAAATATTGCAATCAATACAATGGTGGTGATTGGGGTTGCTTTTTTACTGAATGAAATTCCGTTCTGGAACATGATGTATAAGATTGGTAAAACAAATAGTGTCAAGAATGTAGCTATCAGCAATCCACCTATAACTACTGTTGCCAAAGGTTTTTGAACTTCAGCGCCTTCACCTGTACTTAATGCCATGGGAAGAAAACCCAATGATGCTACAAATGCTGTCATTAAAACAGGACGTAACCGTATTTTAGTTCCCTGCGTTACAATTCGTTTCAAATCGGTTGTTCCTTCTTCTTTCAAACGGTTGAACTCTGCTATTAAAACAATACCGTTTAATACTGCTACCCCAAACAATGCAATAAAGCCTACACCTGCCGAAATACTGAACGGCATACCTCTTACAGCCAAAGCAAATATGCCACCAATGGCAGATAATGGGATTGCTGAATAGATAAGCAAGCCTTGCTTAACTGAACTAAAAGTGAAGTACAGCATCAGGAATATTAGTAACAATGAAACTGGTACAGCGATGCTTAACCTGTCCTTTGCAGCCTGCAAATTTTCAAATGCACCACCATAAGTAATGTAATAGCCAGGAGGCAGTTTCATTTGTTGCTCTGCTTTTTGTTGCAACTCTTTTACCATGGTTTGTATATCCCTGCCACGAACATTGAAACCAACAATTATCCTGCGTTGCCCGTTTTCCCGTTGTATTTGATTATGGCCTTCTACAATGTCAATTTTTGCAACTGCATTTAGTGGTATCTGTGTGCCTGACGGTGTTGCAATAAGAAGGTTTTGTACATCGGCAAGGTCTTTTCTTTTATCTATTGCTAAACGTACTACAAGGTTAAAACGTTTTTCTCCTTCATAAACCGTACCACTGCTTTCTCCTGCAAATGCTGCATTTACTGCACGGTTTATGTCGCTGATGTTTAAACCATATTGTGCAATAACAGGACGGTTATATTGAATAACAATTTGCGGCATACCTGTAACAGCCTCAACATATAAGCCACTACTACCCTGAACTGTATTGCAGATGTTGCCTAATTTATTTGCATAATGTGCAAGTGTATCTAAATTGTCACCAAATATTTTACATACCACATCCTGTCTTGCTCCTGAAATCAATTCATTAAAACGCATAGCTACGGGATATTGAAAACCGAATGTTACACCGGGTACTGCCTTTAGTTCTTTTGCCATTTTTGCTTCCAGCTCTTCATAGGTGTTTGCCGAAGTCCATTGGCTACGGTCTTTTAATATAATCATCATATCTGTTGCATCAATAGGCATAGGATCTGTTGGAACTTCGCTGCTGCCTGTTTTGCCCACCACCTTTTCCACTTCAGGAAATTTGTCTAATATTATTCTTGAACCTTTTGAAACTGCATCTATTGAAGTATTGAGATTGCTGCCCGGCAACACTCTTGTTTCTACAGCGTAATCACCTTCTGGTAATGATGGGATAAATTCACCTCCTAACTGGAACAACACAAACACTGCCGCTGCAAATAATACAAGTACTGTGGTTATTATTGTTTTTGGCATTTTCAATGTTCCTTCCAAAACATTTTGATAAACCTTTTCTAAATTACCCATCATTTTATCCGATAAAGTTTTTTTATGCGTTATTTTTTTGGATAAAAACAAGGCGCTCATCATAGGAATGTAAGTCAGTGAAAGAATAAAAGCACCAATCAAGGAAAAAGCAACGGTTTGAGCCATTGGTTTGAACATTTTGCCTTCGATGCCTTGCAATGTGAAAATGGGCAGATATACAATAAGGATAATAATTTGACCGAAAACAGCGCTATTCATCATTCTTGAGGCTGCATGTTTTACTTCAATGTTCATTTCCTTACTTGATAATTTATTGACAGCAGAAAAGTGTTTACTGTGTGTTAGCCGATGCATAACAGCTTCAACTATAATTACAGCCCCATCCACGATAAGCCCAAAGTCCAAAGCGCCTAAACTCATTAGGTTGCCGCTCACTCCAAAAAAATTCATTAATATTATGGCAAAGAGCATTGCCAAAGGAATAACTGAAGCCACTAATAAACCTGCCCGCAGATTGCCTAAAAAAAGTACCAGTACAAAAATTACAATCAAAGCACCTTCCATCAGGTTATTTGTTACGGTGCTGATAGAACTGTTTACCATTTTTGTACGATCTAAAAAAGGGTCTATCATTATGCCTTCCGGTAATGTTTTTTGTATCTGCTCAATGCGATCTTTAATGTTCTTTACTACCTGGTTGCTGTTAGCCCCTTTCAACATCATTACTACCGCACCTGATACCTGCTCCATGCCGTTATAGGTCATTGCTCCATAACGTGTGGCACTACCAAAGCGTACATCGCCTACATCTCTTATCAATAGAGGCGCTCCGTTAGGAAGATTTTTTACTACGATATTTTTTATATCATCGGTACTACCTACCAAACCTTCACTTCTTATAAAAAGTACTGTAGGACCTTTTTCAATGTAAGCACCACCGGTGTTAGCATTATTCTTTTCAAGTGCGGCAAATACATCGCTGATAGTAATATTGTTTGCCATCAGCTTTGAAGGCTCTACTGCTATTTCATACTGCTTTAGTAAACCGCCGAAGCTACTGACTTCTGCAACACCTTGCACACTCAACAACTGCCGCCTTACAATCCAATCCTGAATGGTTCTTAAGTCCATTGCATTGTACTTACTCTCATAGCCTTTTTTGGGACGTACTGTGTATTGGTATATTTCACCCAAACCTGTTGTAACAGGTGCTAATACAGGTGTGCCGAAACCCTTTGGAATTTGTTCCTGTACCTGCTGTAAACGTTCTGTAACTTGTTGCCTTGCCCAATAAACATCAGTGGCATCATCAAACACTATGGTTATTACAGAAAGACCGAAACGGGAAAAACTGCGAAGTTCTTTTAATCCCGGAATGTTATTATTTACTTGTTCTATCGGGAATGTTATCAGCCTTTCAACATCGGGGGCGCCCAATGCAGGTGCAATGGTAATTACTTGCACCTGGTTGTCGGTAATATCGGGAACGGCATCAATCGGCAGCTGTTTTACTTCGTAGGCGCCATAGCCTATCAAGGCAATAATGAAAATGCCTATAATGAGTTTATTCTTTATAGAAAACTCAATGATTTTATTGAGCATAAATATTTCTAATTAATCATTAAATATAGCCCATTGTGCATGGGTTTACAGAACATAATACAGGGTATAAAGCAGTAATTGCTTTATACATAAATTAAAAACAATAATTAGCTAAAACGGGGAGGCTGCCAAATAGAGCTTAAGCTGGCAGAGGAATAGTTTTGCTGGGTATAAGCAAATTTCTTTACCCGAAGGTTAAAAACAAGAACAGGCGCCTGACAATTATGATACTGTGGCAATACAACACGATTATTTACCATACTACAGTGTACACTCTTAAATGGCAGGTTTTTATGGTCGTGGTTAGTATTACCGGATCTTGTGCTTGTATCGCTATAATGCTTTTTTACAAATTCCCAAAAGCTCATGATATGGTCTTTGTCTGAAGTATCAGCCCCATGATAATGATAATGCTGAATAAGCGCCGGCAATTTAAATAGCTCGCCAAATGCCGTATTAGCACAAAGGAATATAAACAAAAACAAGATGGCGGTTACTTTTTTCAAACGCTGTAAATATAGACAAAGTTCTCTTAGAGCCTGTTTAAAATTTATTTCACAGATTTAGTATAGTCGAAAAATGACTGAATTTACTCGTATGTAGGGTCTACTGAATAAGTAACTGATTGCTCAAAATGATATAGTTTTCAATCAATCTGATCATTAGGTTACGGAATAGCCAATAAGGTGCTTGCCCGGCCAGTTTGACCAGGTTTAGTACCAGCATAATAGAGGCAATCCAACGCTCAGAGGTCTCTCTCAATCTTGCCTTGATCCTATCCATCCCGTATCTTGTCTTGGCCTGGCCTGACCAAATTTACCCTCTATCGGATTGCGCTGCCCCCGGTCTTAAGTGTTCCAACTTCACTGCCGGTGGCCTGCCTAAGGGTTTTGCTATCAGCCGTAAATATTATAGACAACTATATCTATAAAATTGAAAAAGTGCCGGAAGAACCGGCACTCTCGCGAAATTTTGTGGGCCCACCAGGGCATGATCCTGGGACCCCCTGATTATGAGTCAGGTGCTCTAACCAACTGAGCTATAGGCCCGAAAACAACAAAAGCTGTTTTCAAAAAAGTTATTGCCTATCAAACACTTTTAACGGTGCTCTTACTCCACCTCTGGCAGAAGCTATAGGCCCGGAGTAACCTTTTCAGATTGCTCTTGGGCGGCAAAAATAATGAATTACAGTTAATTTTTGCTACCAATTAATTGCTCTATCATTTTGCGACTCTTCCATTTTTTAATCTGTTTCTCGCGAATGATCGCAGACGTCTTACTTTCTTGCAATTCTGTCCAAACTATTATCCAATCTTTGGCTTTTCCTGTAAACCCTGAGTGCTCCGAAAGATGTTTAGTGAGTCGACTTTGTATGTCAGATGTGGAACCGATATAATACCGGTCTAATTGTCGTGAATATAGAATGTATACATAATTCACTATAACAAATTACCCAGACTTGATCCTGGGACCCTCCCGACTTTAGTCGGGATGCGCTAACCAACTGAGCTATAGGCCCTAACCTTTCGGTTGAGGCGGCAAAAATAATGAATTACAGTTAATTTTTGCTACCAATTAATTGCTCTATCATTTTGCGACTCTTCCATTTTTTAATCTGTTTCTCGCGAATGATCGCAGACGTCTTACTTTCTTGCAATTCT
>JBMOKQ010000049.1:46894-64332 GCA_049324295.1 Bacteroidota bacterium | reverse complement strand
ATAGGCCCTAACCTTTCGGTTGAGGCGGCAAAAATAATGAATTACAGTTAATTTTTGCTACCAATTAATTGCTCTATCATTTTGCGACTCTTCCATTTTTTAATCTGTTTCTCGCGAATGATCGCAGTTTATATGTTTGAATTCGCTAAATAAGATTTCTATCTTAAATAAAATTGTAAGTTATGAAAAGCGAATCACCAAAACTGACGGATTTTAGTGGCCAGAATATTTATGTAGGTATGGATGTCCATCACAAGAGCTGGAAAATTCATATTTATAGTGATGAATTTGAATTGAAGTCGTTTAGTCAGACTCCAGACGTTGATAAACTTCATAGCTACCTCTCTAGCCATTATAAAAATGCAAACTATCATATGGCATATGAGGCGGGTTTTAGTGGATTTTGGATACAAAGAGCATTTGCTGCAAAAGGTATAAATTGTAAAGTAGTACATCCAGCAGATGTACCTACTAGCAGTATCGAAAAACTCCGAAAAACTGATGAAGACGTCTTACTTTCTTGCAATTCTGTCCAAACTATTATCCAATCTTTGGCTTTTCCTGTAAACCCTGAGTGCTCCGAAAGATGTTTAGTGAGTCGACTTTGTATGTCAGATGTGGAACCGATATAATACCGGTCTAATTGTCGTGAATATAGAATGTATACATAATTCACTATAACAAATTACCCAGACTTGATCCTGGGACCCTCCCGACTTTAGTCGGGATGCGCTAACCAACTGAGCTATAGGCCCGGAGTAACCTTTTCAGATTGCTCTTGGGCGGCAAAAATAATGAATTACAGTTAATTTTTGAAAGCTAATTGAGTTTATGGGCTGTGAGCCTTGAGCTATGAGCTATGAGTATTTTAGAGCCCGTGGAAGAACTGGTTTTTCTACAAAATCCCTATCTCGCAGCTCAAGGCTCACAGCTCATAGCTCACAGCTCCCACCTAACCCTGCCTGCGTACATATTTCGTCAATATCACAATCACCTGGTTCTCTATCTTACCCTCAATCTGACCGGTATTGTCTTTTACCAGGCGGATATTTTTTACTACGGTACCTTGTCTGGCGGTAAAACTGGTACCTTTTACATCCAGGTTTTTTACCAGTATCACCGTATCACCATCCTGTAAAAAATTACCATGGGCATCGGTATGTAATTCCGCTTCACCATCGTTTTCATGATCACCGGTGGCTTTGGCCCAGGCAAGGTTTTCTTCGCTGAGGTATAACATATCCAGCTGATCTACCGCCCAGCTCTCTTTACGCAAACGGTTCAACATGCGCCAGGCCATTACCTGTACACCCGGCACTTCACTCCACATGGTTTCGGATAAACTTTTCCAATGGCTATCATCCAGCGGCTCTTTTTTCTCTATTTGTATTTCACATTTATTACAGATCATGATACAGTTCTCGGCATAAGAATGATCCTGCGGTGGCACTTTATACATGCGCAATGATTCTTTTGATCCACATAACTCACAGCTGTTTCCAGACCTGTTCAATAAAATTTCTTCCAGTTTCATGTTCTAAGGTTAAGCCGGCAAGGTAAACAAACTGTATTTGTTGAACCATGATAAAACTCATATTCACTTTTCAATACGAACCATACCAACAAAAAATTCAGGAAAACGGGTCTGGACTGTATTCGGCTGTGATCAATAAATGATATTCAAGACCCACTTAAAAAAATAATATACATCAAACGTTTCCGGTTAAACATTACCGCTGCTGTCACTAAAAACATACTAACTTTCATACAGAAGTCTATTGCTTTATTCCCCTCAATACCATTGCCATGAGAAATCTGTTTGTTTGTCTGCTCTCCCTTCTGGGTCTTGTATTGTATTCTCAAACAACGGTTTCAACATTTGGTCCGATACAGCTATCGGCACAACTCAGTTCAAACCAGCAATTCCAATACAGTGTCAGGTATAAAAACAAAACCATTGTATTCCCCTCTTCCATCGGCTTTCAATTGTATAAACCCGCCCTGCGGCTGAACAGGTTTCGTATAACAGGTATCGATTCTGCTGTTTCCAACAGCAGCTGGAAGCCCGTATGGGGCGAGCAGGATGAGATCAACGATCATCATAAAGAAATTCGTTTTCATCTTGTATCAACCGATGCTTCCGCCATCAGGCTCGATCTTATTTTTCGTTTGTTTGAAGATGGAATAGGTTTTCGTTATGCCTTCCCCGATCAGCCAGCCCTCAAACATTTTATTGTACAACAGGAACTCACAGCCATAAAACTGCGAAAAGACCATACCGCTTTCTGGATACCCGGCGATTTTGATACCAATGAATTCCTGTACAATAAAACAGCACTTTCAAAAGTGGATGCTTTTGCAGCAGCAGCAAAAGAAAAAGACATTGCCGTTACCGCTCCTGCAGGTAAACAGGTGGTTCAAACACCACTCATGCTGAAATCGGCAGATGGTATTTACATCAATATTCATGAAGCAGCTTTGCTTAATTATCCTGTAATGCAATTACAAATCAATCAACAGGATTTTAGTCTGCATACTGTACTGGTACCCGATGCTGTTGGACATGCCGCCTATCTGCAAACTCCTTTTCAAACACCATGGAGAACAATTACAGTGAGTGATGATGCCAGAAATATGCTTGCATCAAAAATGATCCTGAATTTAAATGAGCCCTCTGTTATTAAAGAAACAGACTGGATTAAACCACAGAAATTTATTGGTATGTGGTGGGAGATGCATGTTGGCAAAGCCAACTGGCCCATGCGTGCAGGTAAACATGGCGCCAACACAGAAAACGTAAAACGATATATTGATTTTGCGGCCACACATCAATTCAATGCTGTACTGGTAGAAGGCTGGAATGAAGGATGGGAAGACTGGTTTGGCAACTGGAAAGAAAATGTATTTGATTTTGTTACACCTTATCCCGACTATAACATCAAATGGCTGTCTGACTATGCTAAAGAAAAAAATGTACGGCTGATCATGCATCATGAAACATCGGGCGCGGTTACCAACTATGAAAGAAGACTTGATACGGCTTATCGTTTTATGAAACAGCATAACATCAACACCGTAAAGACCGGTTATGTAGGAAAAATTATTCCCAGGGGAGAACATCACGACGGACAATGGATGATTAATCATTACAACCGCGTGGCAGCTACAACAGCACAATATCAATTGATGCTGGCGGCACATGAATCGGCAAGACCTACGGGGTTACACAGAACCTATCCTAACTGGCTGGCCAATGAAGCAGCAAGGGGTACTGAATTCAATAACGCACCCACACTGGGTATACCACCTGAACACCAGACCATCTTACCCTTTACCCGTTTAATGGGCGGGCCCATGGATTATACACCCGGTTTATTTCATTTCAATCTTAACCAGTTTGAACCCGATCGTAAACAAAGGGTATTGTCAACACTTGCCAAACAGCTGGCTTTGTACATAACCATTTATAGTCCTTTACAAATGGCGGCCGATCTTCCGGAGAATTATGAAAAACACCTCGATGCATTTCAGTTTATTAAAGATGTACCTGTAGACTGGTCGGAAACAAAAATACTGGAAGCCGAACCCGGCGACTATATTATCATTGCAAGAAGAGAAAAGGGAAAGAATAACTGGTTCCTGGGAGCCATTACCGATGAAAAAGCAAGATCATTTGAATTGACTTTTAATTTTTTACCTGCCGGAAAAAAATACATGGCTACCATTTATAAAGACGGACAGGATGCCGACTATGAAAAAAATCCTGCTTCCTATACTATTGAAAAGCGGGAGGTAAGTGCATCAACTGTTCTGCCCATTACAATGGCACGCGGGGGAGGCTGTGCCATCAGCATTATGGAAGTGAAATAAGCCCGCGCTCAATCCGCGGCTTTAAAAATGGTTTTCGCTCCCTCTTTCTGCTGTTCTGTTATACCTATAAAACCATATTTTCTTTCCAGGTCGTTGTACATGGCCACGGTTTTGCGGATACGATTAAAATCTGTTTCCGGAATTTTGGCAACCTCAATGGCTTCTTTCTGTTTCCATACTTCTGCTTCAATCAGCATATCGGCCTGTTTACCATTAACCTCCAGTTTATCCATCAACATTTTGCGGAACTTATTCCTGAACTGTAACTGTAACTGAGGTTTGGCAATGGTATCGTATGTTTTGTTAACCGTTAATGTTATCAAGGCACAGGGTTCACTTAAGCTTTTTTTTCTTCTGTCGGTAAGTGTTTTTAACTGATCGCCGGACAGACCCAATGCTTTGTATTTTTTAATCACCGCTTCTTCCACTTCACCTTCGGTAGCAAATGTATCACTGGCATTGGCCTGTATTTTTATTTTGGTGAGTCTTGCCCAGTTATTGATCTGTCCGATTTTATCGGTATTGGCTTCCGATATTTTCAGCTGTTTGATTAAATATGGTTTTTCACAATAGCCAAATAATTCTACCTGTTGCTCGGGGCTCCATTCAATAACCGTGTTTTGTGCAAACAGGATGCCGGCATATAAAGTAAAAACGGATACGAGGAATATTTTTGAAAAGGACAGCTTATGCATATGTTCCATTTTAACAGTAAAGTTATTTAATCATAAGTACCCCGTAAGAATTAAATTATACTTTCTTTTTCGAAAAATATAGTATGAGCTATCCGTACCTGTTGTGCTATTGTTTACATTTAATTCTTACGGGGTACTTAACAGGTTAACGAATCAATAAACAACAACAACATCATCATCATCATTAAACCACCCCTAACCCCGGAGGGGTTACATATTGTAGCCCCCCAATGCCCGGAGAAATGTATTACCCCGGAGGGGTTACATACACACGCATAAAACACATTTCAATTATTACCGGTTTACAAAATGATTCATCCTTTATGCGAAGGTTTGTGACCCACACGGGGTCATAAAAAATCATCTTCCATACATTGGGCTACATTGTGTAACCCCTCCGGGGTGAGAAGATTCTGTTTAATAACAGGTCAACGAACCCAATAAACAACATCGTCATTAAACCACCCCTAACCCCGGAGGGGTTACATACACACGCATAAAACACATTTCAATTAATACCGGTTTACAAAATAATTCATCCGTCATGCGAAAGTTTGTGACCCACACGGGGTCATAAAAAATCATCTCCATACATTGAGCCACATTGTGTAACCCCTACGGGGTGAGAAGATTGTTTTAAATAAGTACCCCGTAAGAATTAAATTATACTTTCTTTTTCGAAAAATATAGTACAAGCTATCCGTACCTGTTGTGCTATTGTTTACATTTAATTCTTACGGGGGTACTTAACACAAAAATTCAACAGCTAATGTTAAAGCTTATTGATGAAAAAAAAGACTGTTCTATTATTATCTTTACAGCATGCCTTTCTTCTTCAACAATCCCGTATGGGAAGCACTTTCCACTCACCAGTCATACCTCAACCAGGGAGATAACACACTAAAATATTTTCCCGGAGATATTTGTCCTTTTGTTGCTGTAAAAAACTGGGATGATACTGATTTCAACACATTAATGGAGAAGCTGCCGGGCGACAGAACCTTCTCCGTACCTTTTTCTAAAGAAATTCAATTTCCTGGAACCTTTGAGGTATTATTTGCCATTCCGTTATACCAGATGATCTGTACTAATTTTCATCCGGTAGCAACATCACCACAGTCTATTGTTCCGCTTACAGAAGAACATGTTCCGCAAATGCTGAAGCTAACCGAACAAACCAAACCCGGCCCTTTCTACCGGCGAACCATTGAATTTGGAAATTACCATGGCATTTTTGACGGAGACAAACTGGTATCTATGGCCGGACAAAGACTACAAACCCATACACATACGGAAGTAAGCGCCATTTGTACCGATCCTGAATACCTGGGTAAATCGTATGCAAAACTACTTACGTCTCATCTCTGTTCACTGATCATTCAATCAGGTAAAACGCCTTTTCTTCATGTTAGACAGGATAATGCTGCAGCTATTGGTCTTTATCAGAAATTAGGATTTGAAATAAGTACAGATATATTCTTTGCTGTTTTCCGAAAAAAATAAGGCCCATCTCCACACCAGACTAAAGTCTGGTGCTGGGATTATGATACTAATAATATATTTCAACATTGCACCGGATTTCAATCCGGTGCTGAGAGAATTATTATATTTAACACAAATTGTACGCCATGCATTCATCCAGAAGATCTTTTTTAAAGAACAGTAGTCTTGCCTTAGCTGCCACTACATTATTACCACGCGATTTATTTGCAGAGAGCAATGCCAAAATGCTTACAGGAGTACAATTGTATTCCGTTCGCACCGCCATGAGCAAGGACCCGCTGGGTACATTAAAAGTATTGGCCGAAATGGGTTACAAATATGTAGAGCATGCCAATTATGTAAACCGTAAATTCTATGGTTATACTGCCAAAGAATTTAAAAAAATACTGAATGACCTTGGTATGCAGATGCCCAGCGGACATACCGTTATGGGTAAACCTCATTGGGATGCTTCAAAAAAACAATTCACTGATCTCTGGAAATACACCGTTGAAGATGCCGCTGAAATGGGACAGGAACTGGTGATCAGCCCATGGCTCGATGCCGACCTGCGTAAGACCTACGATGAAATGCTGGCTTATATGGAAGTATTCAATAAAAGTGGTGAACTATGTAAAGCGGCAGGTATGCGCTTTGGTTACCATAACCACGACTTTGAATTTACGGCCACACTCAATGGACAAAAAGTCTATGATATCATTCTAAAAAATACCGATCCGAATTTAGTGGTACAACAGCTCGATATGGGTAATCTGTATCATACCGGTGTAAATGCGCTGGAGATTGTAAACAGCTATCCCGGCCGCTTTGTTTCTGTACACGTAAAAGATGAAACCAAAACTGCTGATGGTAAATCTTTTGAAAGCACCATTCTTGGTAAAGGTGTTGCCAATACCAAAGCCATTACCGATCTCTGTAAAACAAAAGGCGGCACTATACATTTTATCATTGAACAGGAAGCTTACCAGGGTATTGATCCTGTTGAATGTGTGAAACAGGATCTGGCGGTGATGAAACAGTGGGGGTATTAGGGAGGCTGCGGGCTTTGAGCTACGAGCTGCCGGCTTTATTCTCCTGTAGCTATTGGTCTTCGACCAATAGCTACAGGAGTTTTTTATGTAAACTTCATTGCCCCGGACTTAAGTCCGGGGCAGGGTTGGCAAAGGTTTTCTATATTTGGTATTCCTCAAAATCAATACCATGCGATTACTGCTTTGCTGTTTGTTGTTTTCTTCTTTTGCTATTGCACAATCTTTTACACCCGCTGAAATTAAACGCTGGGAAACACAGGCAAAAACCATTACCATCATTAAAGACAAATGGGGTATTCCACATATTTATGGGAAAACAGATGCTGATGCCGTATTTGGTTTACTCTATGCACAATGCGAAGAAAATTTTAGTCGCGTGGAGAGAAACTACCTCGAAGTATTGGGCAGGCGGGCTGAAGCCGATGGAGAACGCATGTTGTATGCCGATCTGCAAATGCGTTTAATCGTAGACAGTGCCGCCGCTATTAAAGATTATAACAATAGTCCGGCCTGGTTTAAAAAACTGCTGGATGCTTTTGCAGATGGCATCAATTATTATCTCTACAAACATCCGGAAACAAAACCCAAAGTGCTTACCCGTTTTGAGCCCTGGTTTCATTTGATGTTTACTGATGGAAGTGTATCAGCTACCAGAACAGGTGGTATTGCTTTAGAGGAAGTAAGAAGTTTTTACAGTGGCAATAAAAATGCAACAGCCTACCGGCCCGTCATCAATAAAGATGTGGAACTGAGTGGTTCCAATGGTTTTGCTATTGCGCCCAAACTCACGACTAATGGAAATGCCATCCTGTATATCAATCCGCATGTACCTTTTTATTTCCGTCCCGAAATGCATATGGTGAGTGAAGAGGGACTCAATGCCTATGGTGCTGTTACCTGGGGTCAGATGTTTGTGTACCAGGGTTTCAATGAGCATTGCGGATGGATGCATACCACAGGTTATGCCGATGTTGCCGATCTGTATGAAGAAAAAGTAACTAAACTCAACGGTAACTGGCTCTATGAATATGAGAAGGAAATGAAACGCATCGATACAAAACCAATTACCGTAAAATATTTAAAAGATGGTCAACAGGTTGCTGTTCCGTTTACCGGTTTCTATACACATCACGGACCGGTAATGGGTAACCGCAATGGCAAATGGCTGGCACTGAAAGAATTCAACCGCTCTTTAAGTGCATTGATACAATCATGGGTAAGTACCAAAGCCAATAACCTGGCTGAGTTTAAAGATGCCATGCGTTTGTTATCAAACACCAGCAACAACACGGTATATGCCGATGACAAAGGCAATATTGCCTACTGGCACGGCGATTTTATTCCGAAACGCAATCCATCTTATGATTATACCAGACCTGTTGATGGCAGCATTAAAGCCACAGAATGGCAGGGCGCACACCAGCTCGAAGAAATAGTACAGGTACACAATCCATCTGTTGGCTGGATTCAGAATTGTAATGCCACTCCTTTTACTGCTTCAGGAAAAGATAGTCCCGATAAAAATAAGTACCCATCTTATATGGCACCTGATGGACAAAATGCCCGTGGTATCAATGCGGCACGTTTATTAGAGAAGGCCAATAACATTACGCTCGATAAAATTATTGAGATTGGTTATAACCGCTATCTCGCAGCATTCGATTTCCTTATTCCTGCATTGGCGAAAGATTATGACGCTTATAACGGACCATTAAAGAATGAATTAAAAGAAGCGGTTGATATATTACGTGCCTGGGATAAAACTGCTGCGGTAAATTCTGTGGCTACTACTGTTGCGATTGACTGGGCCACTCAGCTTGGTCAGTTTGTTCCACAGGCAGAAACCATGGAAGAAGGAACCAATATTATAAAACGTTATGAAAACATGACCAATACCACTGCTCAACAAAAACTGGAATCACTCAAAAAAGCATTGGATGGGCTGAGCAAAACCTATGGCAACTGGCGACAGCCCTGGGGCGATATCAACCGTTACCAGCGTGTGGCAGATGGACAACATTTTGATGATGCAAAACCCAGCATCGCCGTTCCGCTGAGTTCTTCACGCTGGGGATCGTTGCCTGCATTTGAAAGCAGATCGGGTAATGGATACAATAAAAGATATGGCATATCAGGAAACAGTTTTATTGCCGCAGTAGAATTTGGTAAAAAACTAAAAGCCAAAACCATTCTTACCGGCGGACAAAGCACCGACCCCAATTCACCCAATTTTACTGATCAGGCAGAAGGGTTTGTGAATGGTAAGTTTAAAGACATTTTCTTTTATAAGGAAGATGTAGAGAAGAATAAAGTGAAGACTTATCATCCAGGAGAGAAGTAGAAGAGGAAACAGAGCAATAAGGAATGTGAAAGTTATTTCTTTGTTGATTGTTACCATAATTAGTCGCCACCTATGAATAAAAACTACTCAGGGCGAGTATTAATAGAACACAGATTTTCATGATTGTTATGATCTATCATGATTAATCAAACAATCATGAAAATCCGCGTTCCATCCTTCTTCACGTGCAATAAATAAATTATTTATAAAAAAAGAAAGACCCCCCGTAACCGGAGGTCTCCCTTTCTTATTCCTTATTTCTTATTCCTTATTTCTTATTCCTCTGTTCTCCAACGGAGTCCTTTGGACCTTATTTCTTAATCTCCTTCATCAATTCATTCACCGCTGCTTCCAGTTGCTGATCGCGGCCTTTAATTACGATATCGTACTCATTCATCAGTTTAATATCCGGATCTGTCTGGTAATTCTCCAGGTACTGGCTCTTCAGTCCTTTTACACCCAATGGTGGTACACCCCAGCGGATGCTGTTGTCCTGTAACGCTTCCCATCCTGCAAAAGTACAGGTGCCGGGCACCGGCATGCCTACCAGTTTACCAATACCGAGTTCTTTGTACGCATAAGCATAACAATGTCCGTCGCTGTAATTGGCTTCATTGGCAATAGAGATGCTGGGTTTGGTCCAGCGGAAATTGGGTTCAAAACCTGCACTGCGGTTATCGGTGGTATAGTCCATGAACTTTTTACCGCTCAGGAACATGGCCAGGTCAGCAACAAGGTCGCCACCGCCATTGAAACGGGTGTCTACCACAATACCTTTCCTGTTTACATATTTACCCATGATCTCTTCATAAGTAGTTCTGTAAGCACCATCATTCATACCGGGTATATGTACATAACCCAGCTGACCATTACTCAAACGATCTACTTCATCCTGGTTTTTCCTGATCCATCTTTTATACAGCAATCCATTTTCTTCACCGGTTGAAACAGGTTTTACAATGATCTCCCGTTTGGTAGCACCATCAGCAACTAAAAGCAATGTATTCTTGCCTGCTTTCCTGTTGAGGTATTGCGGAAGATCGGTTTCTGCTGAAATGGTTGCACCATCAATGGCTTCAATGATCATTCCTGCTTTAATGTTCAGACCGGCTTTATCAAGCGGACCATCTTTTATTACTTCTTCAATTTTATAACCTATGCCTTTATAGTTCTGGTCGTAGAATGCACCCAGCGCAGCAGTAGCATCGCCACCGGCTACAAATGAATTATATGATGAACCACTATGGCTCACATTCAGCTCACCCAGCATTTCACTTAACAATTCAGAGAACTCAAAATTGTTCCCTATATGTGCCAGGTGACGCTCGTAATCGGGTTTGTAACTATCCCAGTTAACACCATGCATGGTCCTGGTATAAAAAGTTTCTTTGGTTCGGCGCCATACATGTTCAAACATATACCGGCGTTCGGCTGCTACATCTAATGTCATTTCGCCTCCAACATTTACCATTTGTCTCTTCCCACTGGCAGGATCAATTTTTGAAATACTTCCACCGGCAGACAGGAATATATTTTTCTGATCCTTGTCCCAAACCATACTTCCGCCCTGTGCATTTAATGGTAGCAGCATTTTGGTTTCACGGGTACGCAGGTTGGTGGTCCACAGATTGGTACCTTTTTCAAAGCGGGTGAGGTAATACAGGTTCTCTCCGTCTTTACTTACCAGTGCATCACTCATTTGAGAAGAGTGTATGGTGAGTTTCGATTTACGCGTGGTTAATCCATTCCAGTCAAAAACAACACTGTCTTTTTTAGCCGCTGGTTTTTTACTGGTATCTGCTTTTGCTTTATTGTCTTCTATTTCTTTGGCCAGTACCGCATCTTCTTTACTCAGTTTAAATTTATCGAAGGCTTCCTGTGTAAAAAACATGGCATATGCATCGGCCTGTGCGCCGCCACTTTGTGCCACCGACTTCAGACCATCGCGGTTACTGAACCACATCATGGCTTTACCACCCATGATCCATTTGGCTCGGCTGTCGTTAAAACCACTCTCGGTAAGGTTCATTACTTTACCCTTACCATCTGCTGAAACCAGTCCAACTTCACCGGGAGAAATTCCGGGTACGGCATAATCGAAAAGGAACCATTTGCCATCGGGGCTCCACTGGAAATACTGGTCATTATCACCCATCGAGAACATTTCCTTGTCGGTAAGAATGGTGCGCGATTGTTTGCTGGCCATATTGTACACTTTCAAAGTCATCCTGTTCTCTACATACGCCATTTCTTTTCCGTCGGGAGAATAAGAAGGCTGATAGTTTTCATTGCTGTTACTGATTACCGCTGTTTCATTCAATACTGTTGATGCATAGAAATAAGGTTCTTCTGCTCTTTGTTTTTTTGTTTCGAATATTTTCCAGCTATTGCCTCTTTCCGATGTGTAGAGTAATGTTTTTCCATCGGGTGAAAAACTTACCAGTCTCTCCTGTTCGGGTGTATTGGTAATACGTTTGGTTATACCACCTTCTACACTGCTTACGAATACTTCACCGCGAAAAATATAAGCCACTTCTTTTCCGTTGGGAGAAACGGCCATATCTCTTACAGCAGCACTTACAGGTACTATTTTTGTATTATTGGTACGTGCATCGGCCACTATACTCACATTTACTTTCTGCATACGGCTATTGCCTTTCATGGTATAGAGTTCACCATCATAACCAAAACAGAGTGTACCATCATTGGCCAGACTTAAAAATCGTACAGGATGTTTTTTAAAGCTGGTTAGTTGTTGCGACTTACCACCTTCAATCGCCATTTTATGTACGTTGAAGGAGCCGCTTTCTTCACTTAAATAATAAAATGCTTTATCGGCATCTGTGAAAACAGGGTTGCGGTCCTCACCGGTAAAGCCGGTAATTTTTTTATGTGTTTTGGCATTGCTATCATAGATCCAGATATCTCTGGCGATAGACGATGTATGGTGTTTGCGCCACTGGTTCTCTCCGCCTTTTTTATCCTGGTACAACATGTACTGTCCATTATTGCTAAAACTTACCCATTCTGCCGGGGTTGATAATACCTGCTCTACACGTGCGCCGTTCAGTCCTGCTTTATACAGTTCGGGTTGTGAGCCGGTAGGGAATGTACGGTTACCCGCCACATCCATACGGGTGGAACCAAATATTACTGACTTATTATCTGTGGTGAAACTGTAAGGATATTCCGGTGCAGAGTGCCAGGTAATTCTTTTGGCCTCGCCACCTACGGCAGGAATAACGAGTACATCAAAATCGCCAAACCGGTCGCTGGCAAAAGCAATCTGTTTACCGTCTTTGCTCCAGATGGGCATCAGGTCATTGGCCTCATGAAAGGTAAGAGGCATAGCCGCTCCACCTAAACTGGATACTTTATAAATATCGCCTTTATAGGTGAAGGCAATGGTTTTACCATCGGGAGAGATAGCCGGATAACGCATCCAGTTGGGATCGCTTTGCGCATTCAACTGCATATAAGCAGCTATGGAAAGCAGTGCAAGTGATAGTTTTCTCATAACAGTATTTGATGAATCGGTAATTTAAGAAAGATGATCTAAGTTTTGCAGAGAGATTGATGAGTGAAGCGGGAAATCGGTTAATGGGTAAAATGGTTATCTTGTCGGGAGGAGTTAGCTGTTAGCCATTAGCTATTAGCTATTAGCAGTTAGGGGTTAGCCGTTAGCAATAAATAGGGAGAACGCCTTTCAATACTCATTGCTAACTGCTAATAGCTAATGGCTAACAGCTAAGAGCTAACAGCCAGCAGCTAACACCCCAACCCTCAATCTCATTCATATGCATAGTTTTGTAAATGGAGCATTTATTGAACAGCAACATGCCGTCATCCCTGTCAGCGATCTGGGTTTACAACGTGGTTATGCTGTGTTTGATTTTTTAAGGGTAAAGGGTCAGCAACCACTGTTTGTAGATGCGCATATCAATCGCCTGTATCGCTCACTTGAGTTAATGAGGTTACAGCTTTCTTTTTCAAAAGAGCAGTTAAAAAATAGTATTGCCGAATTAATCCATAAAAATCAGCTTGAACATTCCGGCATACGCATTACGGTAACAGGTGGTGCTTCGCCGGATGGTTATACCCCGGTTGAACCCCATATCATCATTGTTCAACAACCCATAGCTGTACCTCCGGACGAATTACCAACAGGAGCTTTTAAATTAGTTACCCATGCATATCGCCGCCAGATACCCGAGGTAAAAACTACCGACTATCTCATGGCCATCTGGTTACAACCCTGGATCAGGGAGCAGCAGGCACAGGATGTACTCTATCATTGGGAGAACAATATTACAGAATGTCCACGCGCCAATTTTTTTATTGTCACACAAAACAATACCCTTGTTACGCCTGCCATTGGTATGCTTAAAGGCATTACCAGGGCGAATATTATAGCAGTGGCCGGAGAACTGATGCCGGTGGAAGAAAGAAACCTGACACTGCATGATATACGTAACGCCAGAGAAGCTTTTATTTCCAGCTCCACCAAACGTATTATTCCCGTTACTGCAGTGGATAATATGGTATTGGGTGATTATACAAAAGATAGTGCGGTTGCAATGTTATTTGAAGGGTTAAGGAAGTTGGAAAGTTAGGAGTTGGAAAGACCCGGACTCCCTAAAAAAAACAAGGAATACTCCTGCGTTTATCTTTCCGATTAAAGAAATAAATAAAAGACAATTCACTGCTGCCGGTAAAACCATTGGCTTTTTTGAGATCGGAATGAGTGATGTCGTAACTGATGCCTATCTGGTAATTATTGGTTCTTAGCCCGATATAGGGATAAACTGCATCTTTTACCCTTAGCCATGCTCCTGCATATAAATGCGCATCTGTATCGGTAACACCCCAGCCATAAGCCATACCCACAACCGTCTGGTTATTTCTTGCCTGCTGCATAAGATTGGCACTAAAAAAAAGCTGGTCTCTCTGGTTTACCTGTAAGAGACCACTTGCATGAACAGCATAACGTCGTGCCAGCCTGTTGTTCTGCGCACTGAAAAAACCCAGCGACGGACTCAGCAAATGATATACTGAAGCACCTACATTAAAATTATTCCCATCCTCATCACCATAGTTATATAACATGCCAATATTCAGATCGGCATAACTGATTGAACGGTTATTGATGGTTTCACCACTGGGTACCGATAAATCGAAACCACTGCTGGTAAACTGGTTGGCAAAACTTACTTTGCTGAAGTCAACCACATGTCTTGCATAAGCAGCCTGTATACCAATACCGATAGACTGATAACCATCTGCATCCAATCCTTTATTAAAACCGGTTGACAGCGCTATATAACTGTTTTTATAAACACCTGCCCCCGCCTGATCATACATGGCCTGTACACCAAGACCCCATTTATTATTGGCGGCCATTTTATTTTGCAGGATACGGGTATCAAAAGAAACAGCACCTGTTTGATAGGGCGAACTGATATTGGCCCACTGGTTTCGATAGTTAACAGCCAGCCGGTGCGCCCCGTTAAAATAACCCGTTAAGGCAGGATTGAAGGTAAGCGGTGAACTATAGTATTGAGAAAAATACGGATCCTGTGCATACAGTGTTTTGCTGATGCAGATGAGTAGAAATAGTATGATTGATTTTAAGTTCATTTTTTTTAGTCCATAGATTATAGTCCATAGTCCATAGTAAAATACAGATACTCCCTGCCATGGACTATCAACCCTCTCACTGCAGCAACAACACCGTTCCCGTTTTCCGCACAAGATTGCCCTGCAGATCCACCGCTTCTGCTATCCAGGTATAAGTGCCCATCGGTTGCATTACACCCAGGTACAGACCGTTCCAACCTGATTGTACGCTGCTTTCTTTGGTACTGAAAATCATATGACCCCATCGGTTGAACACCCTGAAATAATTTAATTGACGCATACCTACCAGTATCGGGTATAAGCGATCATTTTGTGCGTCGTTGTTTGGGGTAAACCCTTCCGGCACATAAATATCTACCCCCGGAATTACTTTCACCAATACCGTATCGGTAGTGGTACAATTTATATCGTTGGTAATAGCAACCGTGTATTCTGTGGTAGTGTTTACCCGGATGCTGGGCGATGCGGCAGTAATATTATTTACACCTGCCGCAGGCTGCCATAAATACCTGTTACCAATAGCCCTGGCAGTAATGGTTACGGCAACATCTTTTAACACATCTACATCTTTATAACGCACAGCAGCCAATGCCGACTGCACCTGGTAAGTTACCAGCGATGTTTCAGTAAAGCCTGTACAAACAGGGCTGGTAGCGGTTAGTTGAACAGCATAGGTACCGGCGCTATTGTAAATATGGGTGGGTGCAAACTGGTTAGAGCTGCTGCCATCACCAAAATCCCATAACCAGTTAATGCCGCCACTGGCGCTGGTTACAGAAGTGTTGTTGAAACTGGTTGACACACCCGCACAGGCATTGGTAAGGGTAAACTGAACGGTAGGTTTATTCAGTAATTCGAGCTGAACGGTATTTGATGATACTGCTGCGCAATTCTGTGCCGAAATAAAACGAACAGCATAATTACCTGCAACAGTTGCATTATAGGTTGATAGGTTGGCGCCTGTAATGGGTTGCTGATTTAACAGCCACTGGTAACTATTACCACCGGATGCGTTGAGTGTGAGTGAACTGTTTTCGCAGATAATACTGGTAGCAGGCGTTTGTAATACCCCTTGTGGCGCCGCATTAACCTTCACCGTTACAGCGCCCGAACTGGCACAACCTGTTGTGGCATCAGTTGCCCTGATATAAAATATACCGGAACCACTTACAGACTGTGCATTGGTAACCGGTGTGGTTAATGCGGCATTGGAGAAATAGGCAAAACTTAAACCCGCACTACTGCCCGATGTGATGGCAGGCGTGGTGAGGTTGATGGTTTGTGGTGAACAGACGGCTGCAGGGTTAGTGATGACCAGTGTTGGCAATGGATTAATGGTAACCGTTACCGGCACCACAGCACTGCAACCCGAAGCAGGTGTTCCTTTGATATAATATATACCCGATGTGTTTACCGTATTGGGATTACTGAGTGTACCGGTAGCAGCGGCATTGGTAAAATAAGTAAAGCTGAGTCCGGCGGCACTGCCATTGGTAATAGCCGCAGCAGTAAGGTCAACTGTTTGTGGTGAACAAACAGGAGCCGGTGTGTTGATCTGCATCACTGCCTGCGGATTGATGTTTACCGTAACAGGTTGTATAACCGAGCAATTGGTTACCGTATTGGTGCCACGTATATAATAAGCGCCTGCATTGGCAATGGCAAATGGCGTATTGAGTGTTTGGGTTGCCGCGGCGCTGGTCCAGTAAGAATAATTTAGTCCTGCTGTACTACCCGTGGTGATGGATGCGGCGGTAAGATCAACTGTTCCAGGTGAACAGATGGCTGCAGGGTTAGTGATGGTAACTGTTGGTAATGGGTTAACGGTTATTGTTACAGCTGACGATGTAGCAGAACAGTTATTGGCATTGGTAACAGTAACAGAATAGGCGCCGGAAGCAGTGATATTAGTGATGGATGCATTGGTAGAATTATTGTTCCACACATAGCTTATTCCGCCACTGGCTGTAAGATTTACCGAGTTGCCCGCACAAAAAGTTAAGGGGCCGCTTGCGTTAACAACTGGTATTGGTAATGAATTAACAGTAACGATAGTTGGAGCTGATGTATTCTGACAACCATTACCATCTGTAACCGTTACTGAGTATGTTCCACTTGTTGTGATATTTGAAACAGCTGCACTAGTTGAAGCATTGCTCCACAAATAACTATTACTGGCACTCGATGTAAGATTTACAGAACCTCCTGCACAAAAGGTTGTTGCACCACTTGGGGTAATGGTAGCTGTAGGTAAAGCATTTACCGTTATTGTAGTTGGAGCTGATGTATTCTGACATCCATTACCATCTGTAACCGTTACTGAGTATGTTCCACTTGTTGTGATATTTGAAACAGCTGCAC